>CAZWPO010000086.1:0-2522 GCA_964635975.1 uncultured Syntrophomonas sp. | reverse complement strand
CGCAAGATTCCCATTTTCCACATGGAGGCCGGGAACCGTTGCTTCGATCAGCGTGTACCGGAAGAAATCAATCGTAAAATTATTGATCACATAAGTGACATCAACTTACCTTATACGGAACATGCCCGCCGCTATCTTTTATCAGAAGGCATTAAACCGGAAACGGTTATTAAAACTGGTTCTCCCATGAAAGAAGTACTGGGGTACTATATGCCGCAGATTGATTCCTCCGATGTACTGGAAAAACTTAATGTGACGAAGAGAGAATACTTTGTCGTCAGTGCCCATCGCGAGGAGAATGTGGACAGCAGGGAAAATTTTGCTGATCTCCTCGCTTCCCTGAATGCTATTGCAGATAAATATGACCTCCCTATCATTTTTTCCACTCATCCGCGAACCAGGAAACGACTGGAGGATATGGGAAGTGGGAACTTTGACCGGCGTATTCGCTTTCTCAAGCCGCTGGGGTTTTTCGATTATGTAAAGCTGCAAATGAACGCCTTTTGCGTTGTTTCCGACAGTGGGACTATCACCGAAGAGTCTTCCATCCTCAATTTTCCGGCAGTGACCATCAGGCAGGCTCATGAACGACCAGAAGGCATGGATGAAGGTACGTTGATCATGTGCGGTTTGCAGCCGCGGATGGTTGTTGATTCAATAGATGTCGTTATCAGCCAGCGGACAGCAATTCCGCGGTCATTCAGGTTGGTGCCGGATTATGACACGGATAACGTTTCCCAAAAAGTTCTGCGGATTATCCTTAGCTATACCGATTATGTAAACAGGACGGTATGGAAAAAGCAACTGTAGATGAAGATTCTGATTGTCTCTCAGTATTTCTGGCCGGAAAACTTTCGCATTAATGATCTGGCCGCGGGGCTGGTAGAAAGAGGCCACGAGGTCACTGTCTTGACTGGTCTGCCGAATTATCCTCAAGGGCGTTTCTATCCGGGATATGGTTTTTTCCACCGTCATGTTGAAGATTATTGCGGAATGAAAGTATTACGTGTTCCCTTAATTGCGCGTGGCAACGGAGGTGCAATGCGGATGATGCTCAATTATGCATCCTTTGCTTTTTTTGCAAGCATAATGGCGCCTTTTATTTGCCGAGGGCGCTTTGATGTGTTGTTCGTCTATGAGCCCTCTCCTGTAACAGTTGGTATTCCAGCGATTGTCTTGAAAAAGCTGAAGAAAATCAACCTCTTTTTCTGGGTGCAGGATATATGGCCGGAAAGCCTGTCTGCTACAGGAGCTGTTAATTCCAAAAAGATTCTTAATGCTGTAAGTAAAGTGGTGCGTTTTGTTTATAAGTATTGTGATAGAATTCTGATCCAATCACCGGCATTTTCACCATTTATTGAAAATCAGGGCGTTAATCCGGAACGAATTACTTATTTTCCCAATAGTGTTGAAAATGTTTATAAACCAGTTACAACTCTGGATGGTTTTGCGCAGAATAATTTCTTACCGGCCGGTTTCCGTATCATGTTTGCAGGGAATATCGGTGCGGCACAGGATTTCGGAACAATTCTTTCTGCTGCTGAAAAACTAAAAGATAACAATGATATTCAATGGATTATCCTTGGGGATGGCCGAATGCGTTCCTGGGTTGACCGGGAGGTGGAAAAGAGAGGGCTCACTAAATCGGTGCATCTTCTGGGCAGGAAGCCAATGGAAACAATGCCACATTATTTTGCACTAGCCGATGTAATGTTAGTTACATTGAAAAGAGATCCGGTCTTTGCAATAACAATTCCGGCGAAAATTCAATCATACATGGCCTGTGGAAAGCCTATCGTAGCTCTTCTTGACGGTGAAGGGGGGCGGCTGGTTGCGGAAGCCGGTGCCGGATTGTCTTCGCCGGCCGAGGATGTCGATGCACTGGTCAATTCTATTATCACCCTATATAAAATGCCGGAAAAGCAAAGAGAAGAGATGGGGAAATGTGGCCTGCGTTATTGTGAGGTGAATTTTGAAAGGGAGATGCTGCTGACGAAATTGGAAAGCTGGATGCTGGATTCATCTGCTAACAACACAAAGGGAAACCGACTTTTTCCAGATTGATTGGAATGAATAAAATTTTAGTAACAGGCGCTACCGGTGCTGTGGGACCGCTTGTAGTTAATGCCTTTCATGATGCCGGATATTCTATCCGCACACTTTCGCTTGATCCTGTCCCGGCCGGTATCTGGCCTGATGACGTGGAAACACGCCTTGGCGATGTGACCGATGCGGCTGCCGTGCATGCCGCAATGCAGGGTGTCAATGCGGTAATACATCTTGCGGCTCTGTTGCATATTGTCGATCCACCGCCGGAGTTCCGGAGAAAGTATGAACGGATCAACATAGGTGGGACTTCTACTGTAGTTGACGCGGCAGTTCAAGCGGGTGTAAAACGTATCGTATTCTTCAGTACAATTGCCGTTTACGGTCAATCTAATGGTCGGGTATTGACAGAAAATACACCGCCTTGTCCGGATACATTCTATGCTCAAACCAAGTTAGCAGCGGAAAAAATTGTG
>CAZWPO010000085.1:0-2599 GCA_964635975.1 uncultured Syntrophomonas sp. | reverse complement strand
ATATTTTATTTTTCCATTTACTTTACTCTTTCTAGTAGGTAAGCTAAATCACAAAAAATCATTCCGTAGGCAGGGCTTAATGGGAGGATATACTGGTAATCTGAATGGTCCAAAATCCTAATAAGGTTCGGGCATAGGGACTATCCAGAGAAATGACTTCTTGAAGCTGTTCAAGTTTTGACCACGCCATAAATCTTTGCCAACTATCACGAAGCGAAGTATCAAATCCGCAACTCTATTGCTATTATTCTTATGGGATGGGATCCACAGCCGCCTTGTCGGGAAAGGTACAAGTTATTGTACCCTTGGTGCTATAATTAATACCGGCAGATCTATGTCATACCAGGAACCCAGATAGATATTTCCTACCTGATCATGCGCCATGAAATCAGATGGCTTGCCATTGTCAAAGCGCTGGATGAAATAATGCCGTTCCCCCGCCCAGAATTCCCGCTTCTCTACTGTGACCCAGGCCGCCTGTTTGTCGCCCAATCCTATCTGGCCAAGTTGATCCGGTAGACTTTTGTCATACTGTCTTTTTATCGAGTTCCAATCGGCAACTTTCGAACCATCATTCAATTCCTGCACAAGATTCAAAACAAACCCCTGCTTGCAAGTCTGACTGGTTATTTTTAGAATACTATTATCGTTTACAGTATCATTACTTTTATCAGCCTTATGATCATCCGGCCTGGGTGGCGGTACAGCAGGGGCCGTTGACGCGCTACCAGACTGTTCCTGCATCTGGCCGGTCGATGTCAGTTCATTACTATCCCCTTTATTTTGACAACCGCTTAGAAGAGCGCATAGTACCAGGGCTAACACGGCAAAGAAAACCATCCGCGATAATTTTAATCTTCCCACCAAGCTTTTATCCTCCCTCCGGTTAAATAAACCGATTTGCTAATATTCAGAAATTGCTTCAAGAGACAGGTCATCGGTTAAATTATCTCATATGATTCATTTCTTTTAACATTATCGCACCTCAGTTATATCTGCATAATAGCAAAGCTACTTTTCGTTTTTTTATTAAAAATATCGAATCGTTATACAAAAGATGATGTCAATAATTTTTCACAAATTAGAGAATTAGAATAGTTTCTTGAACAATTCCAATCCGGAGTTGATCTCTTGAGGTTCCAGGTGTCCATATCCCATAAGCAGTTTATCCAGGTGAACGCCTTTGTTGATGCTGTGGTAATCGACGTTCGTAATATTGATTTTCTGTTCCCGCGCATATCTGATAAAATCGTCGTCAAATCGAAACCCCGGAAATTCCAAAGCGATGTGGAGGCCCGCCGCGTCACCCCATGCCCTAAAGGCATTAGCAAAAATGCGGCTCAGGCCTATGAGCAATATATTCCTCCTCTGGGCGTACAGCTTACTCATAGTACGTACATGTCGATCCAGCCTTCGGGTACGCAAAAACTCATGGAGAACGGCCTGTTCAAAGGGCGGATTCTGCACATCAGCATAGGTGCGCAGCTCTCTCCATCGTTCCTGTAAAGCACGCGGTAAGATCACATAGCCGATGCGAAGGGCTGGAAACAATATTTTACTAAATGTGCCCACATAGACGACTCGCTGTGGATCCATTGAAAATAGCGGAGCCACTGGCGGGCCGGTATACCGAAATTCGCTATCATAATCGTCCTCTATGATATACTGTTCATTTTCCCTGGCGATGCGTATCAGAGCTGCACGCCGGTCGGCCGGAAGAATCCCGCCGAGAGGAAATTGATGCGATGGTGTTATATAGACCGCATAGGCCCCCAGGCTTTTTAAGTGACTGGTCTGTAGGCCCTGCTCATCGACCGGCACGGGAATTATCCTGCGGTTCTTATTCTTTAAGACCGAAGCCATTCCGCTATGGCAGGGATCCTCTATAATCAGGCTTCCTCCCGGCTTATAAAGCAAATCACTGAGCAAGCTTAGCGCCTGTGTGGCTCCAGCGGTCAGAAAAACGTCACTGGGCAGGACCGTCATCCCCCGGCTCCGAAGCAGCCAGGCAGCAATTTCTTCCCGCAGGGAGGGCATTCCCTCCGGTCCCGAATAACCCCAGTATTCGAGCGGTACTTCCTCAATGGCTTTGCGCAACGACTGGAGCCATGTCCGCCGAGGGAAACGTCTCAGGTCCGGCTGTCCAGTCCGGAAATCAGCCCGCCACTCAGTCATCTGGCTTTGCCCTATCTGATTTTCAAGGGGCGGTAAAGCTTTATCCAATACGACTCCAGCTGCCACCCGGGTCGCTGCTCCCTGGCGGGTCTCAATAAAGCCTTCCGCACACAGCATATCATAAGCCTCACAGGCAGTATTACGGGCTATGCCCAACTGCCTGGACAATTCTCTGGTGGAAGGCAGCTGCTCCCCAGGACTCAAGGTGCCGTCTACCATTTGCTGCTTTAAAATCTGGTAGATCTGCCGCGCTAGTGAGTAATTACTCTTTCGCTGTAGTTGTATCCCCCACATAGAACCTCCAACTGGATCCTACTATTTGAAAATTTACTGGCCCTTTAGTAAGCCACTTTACTGTGTTTGAATATATCATAAGTTCCCGTAAAGCAACAATAATACCCGTCAACTAATACACAAAGGGGTA
>CAZWPO010000084.1:0-2613 GCA_964635975.1 uncultured Syntrophomonas sp. | reverse complement strand
TAACAGTTACAGGCCCGCCCTGTTCAATCTGCCGCCGGAAAAGAGGAATTACCGAACCGGAAGAGCCGACAACATTACCAAAACGAACAGCCATGAATTTTGTATTGCCGCCCTGCAGAGACTGCATGATCAGCTCAGTCACCCTTTTGCTGGTTCCCATTACATTGGTCGGACGCACGGCCTTATCGGTGGACACCAGCACAAATCTTTCCACATTATGTTTAAGCGACATTTCCATAATCATGCGACTGCCGATGATATTATTGTGCACAGCTTCCCAGGGATTCTTTTCCAGCATCGGAACATGCTTGTAGGCTGCGGCATGGAACACTACCTGCGGTTTATATTTCTCGAATATGTCATTTATGAGCAACTGATTTTGCACCTGCCCGAGAACCGCTTCACAGTACCGAAAATATTTTTCATTTTGCAGTTCCATTTGGATGTTGAATAAATTTGCTTCACTCGAATCCAATAAAATCATCGAATGAGGTTGATATTTTAGCACTTGCCGGCAAAGCTCGGAGCCTATTGATCCTCCGCACCCGGTTATCAATACAGTCTTTCCGTCAAGATAGTTACGAATTCCCGTGATATCCAAATGCACCGGCTTTCTTCCCAAAAGGTCTTCGTAACTGATGTCCCGCAGGGCCTTAACGCTGACCCGGCCGTCAATGAGTTCGCCAATACCCGGCAGAATTTTATAAGAAACAGCACAACGTTGACATGCTTCTACGATACGGCGAATCTGGTCACCGCTGGCCGATGGAACGGCCACAAGGATTTCCTGAATTTCTTCGGTCGCCAGAACTTTCTTTAATTCAGCTACGTTTCCCAGAACGGGAACTCCATGAATTGACCGTCCTTTTTTTAACGGATCGTCATCAACAAAACCGATAACTTCATAGGATAACTGGTAGTTCCCGATAATTTCGCGCAATATTTTTTCCCCGGCATCCCCGGCGCCGATAATTAATGCCTTCTTAAAATGAATCTGTGTTGGGAATTCGGGATCCCTGCCGGAACCTGCGTAATGAATGAAGTACGATCGTATCATCATCCGCAGTCCGCCGATCAGCAGGAAAGTCAATACTCCATCAATAATAAATACAGCCCGGGAATAGCCCTGAAATCGATTTAAGAAGAGCATAATAGCCACTGCGAGCAGAGAAGACACAAAAGTAGCCTGGGCTATAAGCCAGAAATCTCTGACGCTGGTATAGCGCCACATACCGCGATAAAGCCCAAAGAAAAAAAAGACTATCAGCTTCAGAGGTATAAGCCAAACAAGAACTTCGCGAATCTGATGCAGGCGATCAGGAGGCAGCGAAAATTCGAAGCGGAACAAGTAAGCGATAATATGGGCCAGCAAAAAAAGCAACGCATCGCCAAAAAGCACCAGATAAAAATTCAGATTTTTCAATTGATGATGCATATTATCAGCTAATGTTTAACCCCTTCCTTTTTTATCACTTTAAATATCGTTTTCCATAATATTTGCAGGTCAAATAAAAATGACTGGTGCTGCATATAGTATTCGTCATACAGAACCTTTACCGGAATAGGAAGATCATCCCGGCCGTTAATTTGCGCCCAACCTGTTACACCCGGGGTCAATCGAAAAACACCTTTTTCAGTTCTCAGTTTAATCAGATCATCTTGATTAAACAGTGCCGGACGCGGCCCCACAAAACTCATGTCGCCTGTCAAGACACTCCACAACTGCGGTAATTCATCCAAACTGAACTTTCTCAGGAATAATCCGACCGTTGTTAAGTAGATGACAGGATTTTTCATCAGATGTGTGGCCACTTGGGGGGTGTTCGTACACATTGTGCGAAACTTGGGCATTTTGAATATTGTATTATTAATTCCCACCCGATCGGACCAATAAAGAACCGGCCCCTCGGAAGTAATTTTAACGATTAATGCAATTAGAATCATAGGGACAGAGAAAAAACAAAGCAGAAGAAGACTCAGCACAACATCAAATATGCGTTTCATGGTAATATAATTTTTTATTTTTACGCCAGATGCATCGCGCGAATAGTTTCATTCCAGCCGTTTTGCAAGTCATACTGAGGAGAAAATCCCAATTCTTTTTGAATTATATTTCCTTCCACTGCAATGTCATCATTGTACTTGTCAATCATTGCACATAACGCTGGAAGATCTAGTTCTGCAGATTGTCCCACCCTTTCTATCAGACAGGCAATGTTTCGGGAAATTCCCAGAGGTAATGATACCATGGGTGGTTTCCGGTTAAGTGCCAAACAAATTGATTTAATAATTTCATGCAAAGTATGAAACTCACCATCAGTAACATTGAACACACGACCGGCTGCCGCTGGATTAGAAACAGCGAGCACAGCTGCTTGGGCAACATCTTTATCATAAACCAGCGTACGTCGATTGAGGCCTTTTCCAATGGGAATGAAGCGATGGCGAGCTAGAGCTTTTGTCAACCGTTCGTAGTTACCTTTGATACGGGAGCCATAAACAGCACCGAGGCGAAGAACGGTCCCGATGTCCCGGCCGTCAGCACCTTGGGCTGCAAACACAATTTTTTCCGCTGCTAACTTGGTTTGAGCATAGAATGTATCCGGACAAGGC
>CAZWPO010000083.1:0-2613 GCA_964635975.1 uncultured Syntrophomonas sp. | reverse complement strand
ATTCCTGCCATCCCTGCTAGCTTTTGCACCGTATACTCCAACACCGTTACCTCCTATTAGAAAAACTATACACCTTTACGCTGCGTAAAGGTCAAGGGATTTATGCCTGAAGAATCATTTGTATTGTGATATTCATTTAGAAATGCAATTCGTTCAAATAAAAAATGAACTGGATTCAGTTAGAATTGAGACCGGAACGGCATGAGAAATTTTCAAGATTGAGAATATCCGAAATTACTCAGCCGCCTAAACATACCATTATTTTTAATAAATAAAAAAAACAAGTTACCCGCCAGATAGTGACGGGTAGCAATTACTTTTACCATTTCCTATTATTCTTTCAGATATTCATAAGCCCTATTAATGACTGGCATTCTGTGTTGGTTTTCAGTATGCAGTAGAACTGATTGCCCTTTTAAATTACTGAGGGTATGACCCCGGATAAAATCTATATTAATGCTTACTTTTTCCATTTTGATTTTTTCATTTGGATAAGTTCTCAGATTAGTATTTCCCCATCCTATCTGACTTCTAGTATTAACAACAACATCTCCCTCGCCGTTTTCTTCCCAATTGCCTATCGAGCTAAATGCAACCATATTAGAAATGCTCTTTTGAAATGGCAATTGTTTAAAAATTTCTTCAGTAATCAAGATAGAATCCGAATCTGGATCAATAGTCACAATGCAATTTGGTATACTGGTCCAAGTTCCAAAACTCGGATCCATTACATCAAAACCGGCAATAGCATAATACTTCACTTCTCTATGATCGTTCGCAAGAGCAGTGGCTGTATATTTCGCCGCTTGATAACCAACATATTTCTTACCGAATAATGGTGCATCTTGACGCAAGTCAGAATCACAGGGGAGGAACTGTTTTAAAACGCTGTCAGTAATCCACGCCCACCAGGCTTCACCACTTCCCCAATGCGGAGTATCAATAGTGATTAGCTTTCTTATTCTCTCTGGCTCTCCGTTCTTGAGTTTTTCAGCCTCAATGTTTTCAATATAGTATCTAGATACCAAACCGCCCATACTATGGGCTACTATATCGAACTTACAATAATTTAAGTCCTTTGTTGGAAAAAGTGAATAATAGCTCGGATCTATATTTATGTATTCTTTTTCAAACTGTTCTATTTTAGATTTTCTTTCGGCAATTAGATTATCAATATATCTATTCAGTAGTCCTGCATTAGAACCCACAATATTCCAATTTGGATAACTAAAGGCAAATAGCGTAGTATTCTTTGTGTAACCCTTTTCCTCCAAGACATCCGCTACATTATATGGTACGCTGATGTTATTTGGATCAGCTTTAATAATTTCACGTATTTCCTGATAAGTTGGGGTTATGTAGTTTTCAGCAACTTCACCGTTATTTTGATCATTCATTAAGCTTGCTTCGTTGTATGCACCAAAACAACGTTCTGTATCATCATTCCTACCATGGATTAGTATTACCGGTGTTACATATGGATCATTTGGGAATCTATCAATATCGTCATGGAATCCGTCGTTGTCACTATCTGGCGATGTTAAACTTACATAAGCTGATCCTTGCTTAATAGCTTTTAGTTCATCTTTAATATAGAACGTTGACGTTTTGTTGTTAGAGTAATGAGCAACCTCAATTTCTTCCGCCTTCACTATCCCAACACCCTTAACCAACCAATAATCCTTTGAAAAATCGTGAGTATTCTCATATTTTGAACCTTTACCGGATACGAATGAACCTTTTACTTTAATGTGCGCAGCTTTTTGATTTGTATTAAGGCAAACAATATCTTCAAAGCCCACGAAAGTAACATCCTCTGTATAGTGGTCACCAGAGTCATTCGTAAAACCTAATGATGTCGTGTAAACATTATTCCATGTTTGACCAGGTTGTATTTGTTTTAAAACAATCCTCGCTCCAGAAATTACTGACTCATCCCAACTACCAGCTTGCTCTTGGCTTCCCGAATTCAGTTCCCAATATAGTGAGTCACCTTTAAGGGAATAGATATCATCGACATGAGATCCATAATCACACAAAGAGCCATCGTCTTCTCTACCGTAAAAATCATAGTGTCTTTTGTATTTTCCATCCGTATCCATTGACCAGACTACAGTCATTTCTCCAGAATAAGCGTAGTTGCCACCTTCGTGAGAACCCCCATTAGAATGTTCGTATATATCGGTTTTGCTTATGTCCGGTATCCAGTAGTCACTTGTCAGTATATCCGTTTCTTGTTGAGACGCCATTACAAAAATCTGCCCACCTACTGAGAATAAAAAGAGAAGTGTAATAACAAAGACTGATAGCTTAGAAAAATTCTTCAAGTTAATGGCCCCCTACCTTGAAATTCTGCAAACACATTACGGCATATATCCAGCTAAATACTATATGCCCTCCCCGCAGCAAAGTTATTATTTACTAAAATACTTCCCTTTCTAGAATTTTCCTTCCTCCGAAAGGATGAGAATGTATTTTGCATATATAATGCCGGCCAAATTACTCAGTTTACATGGCTGATTTGTTGAATAACTCAGCATCAATTAAATCATATCCGCAAAACTCATAGCCTGCGTCCTAAAATAAGTCTATATTCAACGACAGCTACGATAT
>CAZWPO010000082.1:0-2621 GCA_964635975.1 uncultured Syntrophomonas sp. | reverse complement strand
GAGAATAACACTAATCACACATAATACCGGTATAACTACATGGGCTATGATCAAATAAAAGCTCCCTAGCACTACATTTAAAGGTATATTGGTAACGTCGAGGAATACCGAAGACTTTCCTGAAAATTGAGTTTTCCCTTACATGTTTGCTTATTAGTTACTTAATCATATTGGTGCAGTCTCGTCCAAATCTCAATACGCTTGTCAATTTCCTGTTAACCTTGATAATAGGTACTGTAACGAAAATATTTACTCTTAGGTTTCAGTGCATCGCATCATAATATCATACGCATTTAGCATATTTCATCAAATTTCTCCAACTTTCTCTATTCTACCAAATACTACTAGATATTAAAATGTTTTGGGTTTAGCATTATAGGAGGAACAGTCTGGCGGGGACCTTGTTCGTCACTGAATCCTAGTCATAAGGAGGGGAATTTCTATGGAGCAGGTCTTTGAGCAGAGTTCCATCGCAGGGATGGTACTGAAGAATCGTATTATACGTTCTGCAACTTACGAAGGGCTGGGGGATGAGAACGGTTTTCCTCAAGAAAAGTTAACGAATTTATATGTCAGACTGGCCCGGGGCGGCGTAGGAGCGATTATTACAGGCTTTTTAGGCGTAAAGAACAACGGTAAATATACCAGCCGGATGTGTATGATCGACGATGATAAATACATAGAAGCATATCGCAAGATGAACCAGGCCATAAAACCTTACGGCGTTCCCATTATAGCTCAAATAGCCCACTGCGGCGGACAAGCAAACTCTTCGATCACCGGAGAAGAAGTAGTGGCTCCTTCGGCTCTAAAATGTTCGCTGTCCCCTGATACGGCGCGGGCGCTTACCAGTGGCGAGATCGAAGAGATTATTGACAGCTTTATCAATAGCGTAGAACGGGCTAAGAAGGCAGGCTTTGACGGTGCGCAATTGCATGCTGCCCATGGATACCTGCTCAGTGAATTCCTCTCGCCGGCCACCAACCAGAGAACAGACCAGTGGGGCGGCAGCAGTGAAGGACGGTTTCGGATAATTTCCGAGATCCTGCTGGGGAGCAGGGAAAGAGTGGGCTCATATCCTATTTGGATGAAGCTTAGCGCTTACGATGGGGATAAAAACGGCATGAGAATTGATGAAGCGGTTAAAGTTGCCCAGATGTTTGCAATAGCTGGAGGAGATGCTATTGAAGTCTCTTGCGGAGGAGTTAAGGATGGAGCATATGCGGTGCGATTCAGCCGGACGCCATCGGAAGCGATAGTCCATTTTATTCCGGGATTCAAGGATAAGTCAGCTATAAGCAAGAAAATGGCCAGAATCATAATGCCCTTTGTATTCAAGTCGCCTAGGCCGATTCACAACTATAATCTTGAAGCGGCCCAGGCGATAAGAAAGCAAGTGAACATACCGGTAATTGTGGTTGGTGGATTCAGGCATCTCGATGACATAGAAAAGGCTATTGTTGATGGGAAAGCTGACTATGTATCATTATCAAGGCCTTTCATCATAGAACCCACCCTCGTAAACAAGTTTCAGGCGGGGAAACAGCGTTCCTCCCGTTGTATTGACTGCGGATACTGCATTATTGGGGTAGGTGCGAATCCTTTGAGGTGCTACCAGGGAAAAATAAAATGATCGCAAACCTTTATCAAGAGGGGAAGAGGCGATTAGTCTTTATACCTTTCTAGCTATAATCCCAAACGTTTCTGAATCCTTGCCAAGTAGCTCTCCCTGCAGATTCTTATAAATCTTTTCCACCTCAAAGTGATTGTTGTTAAGCAGACTTGTGATATCTTCTAATCCAAACAATCTATGGTAGAGTCTGATCACCCTGGTTGCTCCGTCTTCGGCTATTATCGTGTACTGCATTCCTTCCGTTTTCGGTTCCTCGTAAACTGAGGTTCTGAGTATCTCTATATATGGTTCAGGGCTCCAAAAGCCCCCCTTCTCGAATACCAAAATACTGGTTGCGTCTGAAGTTCTCCGATTTTCTGTAACCACATCAAATACTAAAACCCCGCCCGATTTGAGCGCCCGGTGAATGTTGGCAAGCAGCCGGTTCTGGTCCTTCATATTCAGTACGCAGAAGTCATAAAAAATCAACGTCGCTATGTCGAATGACTCTTCATAGTCCAGATCGAGGTAGTTCATAAAAATAAAGTTTGCGTTTTCATAAGTATTTCCAACGTTCTCAAGGGCATAGTTAATCGACCTCGGGGAGTAGTCGATGCCGGTAACCATTGCCCCGGTTTTGGCAAATTCCCTGACATAAAGCCCGGGGCCGCAGCCCAGGTCGATTACCTTTTTGCCCCGATCCATGCCCGTATAATTAATTATAAATTTGGTTTCGGAGTCTATTTGTTCTCTGTTTCTACTGGCGGCTTCGAGTTTTGGATCTAGATGAGAATTTAACATTTGTAAGGAAATATATTCATCATCCCAAAACTTACTGGTGCTCGGTTTCCAGATTTCCGGCCTTTTTATGGCATCTTTCATTACCTGCATATCTATCTTGTTGTCCTTAATGATATTCATATACCAAACTCCTTATAGTTCTTGCCGGCAAACTTGTTTTCAGGTTTGTAATATGACAAAGAAGGAAACTGAGGTGTCTCTGCATATT
>CAZWPO010000081.1:0-2628 GCA_964635975.1 uncultured Syntrophomonas sp. | reverse complement strand
AGGTCGAAGACTATATGCTCGTCATCCAGCCCGACTCCCTCGACTACGGCGATGCTCCCGACCCGTCATATCCCACCCTGCTGGCTTCAAACGGGGCAAGACACGGCAATACTCCGCCCACAGTGTTCATGGGACCCCTCAAAGACAGGGAACTCAACGGATTCCAGTCAGTGAATGCCAATGGCGATGACAACAACAACCTCGACGATGAGGACGGCGTCATCCTGCCCGCCTCACTGGCACAGGGTCAGACCTATACCGGCAATATCACCACCACCTATGTGGGAGCCTTCCTCACCGGATGGATAGACTTCAACAGTGACGGCGACTGGAGCGATGCCGGGGAAAAGATCATCTCAGACCAGGTCACCGTCAGCGGTAACAACAACTTCACTTTCACTGTCCCGGCAGCAGCTGCCCTGGGCAACACCTATGCCCGCTTCCGCATCTGCACCAACCAGGGACTTTCCTTCAACGGATATGCCGAAAACGGCGAAGTGGAAGACTACCTGGTGCAGATCGTCCAGGCTGAGGACTTCGGCGATGCGCCCGACCCGTCATACCCCACCCTGCTTGCTTCAAACGGCGCACGTCACGTGATCAGCGGACTGAGACTGGGCCTCCTGATTGACGGGGAGACCGACGGTCAGCCAAATGCAGCAGCCACGGGCGACAACCTGAACGGACTGCCCGATGAAGACGGGGTTACCCTGCTCTGGGGTATGAATACCGGCAGTCCCACCGCCATCACCGTCAACGCCTCGGCAGCCTGCATGCTCGACGCATGGGCCGACTTTAACTGCGATGGCGACTGGGCCGACGCCGGCGAGCAAATCTTCGCTTCCCGGCCTCTGATCGCCGGCAACAATATCCTGAACTTCCTTGTTCCGGCTACAGCCGTCAGCGATGTCTCTTACTTCCGGTACAGGGTCACCTCCAACGGCGGACTTTCATACAACGGGCCCGCCGCAGAAGGCGAAGTGGAAGACTACAGCGACTCCCTGAAAGCCAACCCCGGCTATAAGTGGATACAGCCGCCCCATCCTTCCTTTACCGCCCTGCACTGTCACGACGGTATGAACGGCGGACAACTCCAGCAAATCACCGGAGCCGACGACTGGCTCTGCAACGGGGGCATCGTTACCGACATTCACTGGTACGGTACCTATGAATCCCAGGGCTCCGGCATACACCACTTCCACCTGGGTATCTTTGCCAATGACCCCAACACCTGCCTGCCAACCGGACAGGAACTCTGGAGCGCCAATGTGACACTTGCCCAGGCAAACCAGCTGGCTACCGGCATGGTCAACAACCAGGGAGAACAGATCTATTCCTACGCATACGACCTGACAGAACCCTTCCAGCAGCAGCAGGGAACACGCTACTGGCTGACCATCACCTCAGTATCCTATAATCCAAACATCCCTGCCATGTGGAAGTGGCAGGAAGCTACGCGCAACCACCTGCCGGCGCTTTGTCCTGCCGCCTACCGCACCATCACCGGCGGGCAGCAGGGCAACTGGACCCCTTACATCTGGCAGGGCAATCTGCATACCGACTTCGCATTCAAGATCACCAACCAACCCGCTGCCATCGACTTCGGCGACGCTCCCGATCCTTCCTATCCCACCCTGATGGCCTCCAACGGCGCCAGACACGGCAATAATGTGCCGGGCGTATTCCTGGGCGCCCTCAAAGACATGGAGTTCAACGGTCAGCCCACCGCGGGTGCCAACGGCGACGACAACAACGGCATACCCGATGACGAAGACGGCGTGATCTTCGCAGGGCCGGCCATCGCAGGACAACCTCTGAACATCAGCGTCATCGCTTCCGTCGGCAACTGCCCCCTCAACGCCTGGATGGACTTCAACTGCGACGGCGACTGGAGAGATGCCGGCGAAAAGGTCTTCATCAACCAGATCCTCGCCGCAGGACCCAACGCCCTGGTGATCAACATCCCGCCCAATGCGGTCACCGACACCACCTACCTGAGGTTCCGCTACGCCACCATGGGCAACCTGGCCGATACGGCCGCCGCGCCCAACGGTGAGGTCGAAGACTATATGCTCGTCATCCAGCCCGACTCCCTCGACTACGGCGATGCTCCCGACCCGTCATATCCCACCCTGCTGGCTTCAAACGGGGCAAGACACGGCAATACTCCGCCCACAGTGTTCATGGGACCCCTCAAAGACAGGGAACTCAACGGATTCCAGTCAGTGAATGCCAATGGCGATGACAACAACAACCTCGACGATGAGGACGGCGTCATCCTGCCCGCCTCACTGGCACAGGGTCAGACCTATACCGGCAATATCACCACCACCTATGTGGGAGCCTTCCTCACCGGATGGATAGACTTCAACAGTGACGGCGACTGGAGCGATGCCGGGGAAAAGATCATCTCAGACCAGGTCACCGTCAGCGGTAACAACAACTTCACTTTCACTGTCCCGGCAGCAGCTGCCCTGGGCAACACCTATGCCCGCTTCCGCATCTGCACCAACCAGGGACTGTCCTTCAACGGCCATGCCGAAAACGGCGAAGTGGAAGACTATAGAATTGCAATCGTCCAGGCCGAAGACTTCGGCGATGCACCCGATCCCTCATACCCCACCCTGC
>CAZWPO010000080.1:0-2801 GCA_964635975.1 uncultured Syntrophomonas sp. | reverse complement strand
CAGCAAATGGTAGGGATAAGACCAAAGTAAAAGGTTCAGGCCGCTGCCATTAAGTAGTGCTGAAATTATAGAAACTGTTAATCCTAGCGCAAAAATTTCAGTAATTCTATTGCGATCGACGATTTTCCACCACAAGATCCAAGGGATTATAAGTAGGAGGACTAAAAAGGCCCATTGCCAGGAGAAGACTTTGTCGTACCATTCATTAATTCTTAATGAAAGTAACTCTTGCTGCAGTTCCATCATTCTCATTAACTATTGCCGTCCTTTTGGCCAAGTATTAGCCCTTTTAAAATATTAGTTAATTAGCTTTTTATAAAAGAAGTATGCCCACTTAATAACATTTCTAGGATAAAAAATTTTGAAAGAACCAAAGGAAAGGAGGATGACAATGTTTATTGGAATAGACTACGGGGATTGGAGTCCCCTTGACTTATCCATATGATGATTGGTATGGCAACAGTTTTTCGGACAGTTTTTATAAGGTCTGCGCTTTAAACTCAGCGGGACTTAAATAACCCAGCGAGCTGTGAATTCGAAAATTATTAAACCAATTAACATAGTCTGCCAATTCCAGTCTTAACTGTGCCAGGCTGTGAAAGTTACGGCCGAAAACAAATTCCGATTTGAATATCTTAAAAGTTGACTCTGCCACTGCATTATCATAGGGGCACCCCTTTAGGCTAAGCGAGCGCCGGATATTGAAGGTTTCCAACATATCATCGATTAAACGGTTATTGAACTCGCTGCCCCGATCAGTATGGAACATCTGAATATCTCCCAGGTTACCTTTTACGCTAGCGAACGCATCATAAACCAGCATGGCATCTTTACTTGCTCCGGCGCTGAAACCTATGATTTCTCGGTTAAACAGATCGAACAGGATGCAGATATAATTCCAACGGTAATTCACCCGGACATAAGTAAGGTCGCTGACTATGGCTGCATATTTCTCTGTTCTATCAAACTGACGGTTTAGTTCATTAGGAATATTCGAATCATTCTGACTTCCTCCAAGCACCTTGTATCGGGTCCTGGAATATGCCGATTCGAGTTTGAGCTTTTTCATAATGCGGCAGATTCTACGCCGGGAGACTATAAGATCTTTCTTGCGCAAGGATGCCTGTATTTTGCGACTGCCGTATACCTTGCGATTTTCATTGAAGATTTCTTCGATTCTATTTTCAAGCTCGCTTTCATCAGGCAAGCCTCTTATTTCGTAATAATAAGTGCTGCGAGCAATCTCCATGCATTTGCACAGCGCTGATATCGAGTATTTATGGGCATTGCTCCTTATCACATCTACTTTTGTGCGAATATCAGCGCTGCTTGCTTTAAAACGTCATTCTCCATCTTCAGTCTCTGGTTTTCTTTACGCAGGCGGATAAGTTCGACCTGCTCAGGGGTTCGGTTGTCTTTTTCTTTGGTTGAGCCAGTAGAATTAATGCGTTTTGCCCAATTATCGAAAGTCGACGGGTTCAGATCATACTCCCGCAGGATCTCGGACCTGGGCTTCCCTGAGTTGTACAGTTGAATCAATTGCTTTTTGAATTCTTCACTAAAATGTCTTCGTTCTCTTTTTGGGGTCATGTCTATCACCATTCCTTTGAATTATTCTAGCATGACCTTATTTTTTCTGTCCGACTAAGTGTAGCCGATCCATATCCTCCTATAAGCGTTTTGTCCACTGTGGCAATCCCCGTTGTATAAAGTGTCAAAACGGTCCATCTCATGGAACTTATATTTATGAGCGTTTCCGAGATGAATCTGGTAAAACCCGTAGCAGGTATAAAGGGAGGGCTTGAAAATGATAGGGAAATTCTCCCGGCATAGTAGACAAATGGAGGGGGGCGTAGTGATTAAACCGAGGCAAAAACCTAAAGAAATAATGGTTGATTTAGAACGGGGAGATATCTGGAAGACGACCGATGAATTTTTAACCGGAGCTGAATTGCGTATTTTATCGCTGCTTTATCGGCGCGAAGGCCGCCTGGTATCTGCTGATCTGATCAGGTTGACCCGATAGACATCAGCTGCAGCAATCCGCGCTTTCACATCTCCAACTTACGGCGCAAACTGGGCCATAGTGATAATCATTTGGTAATAGCAACCCGCACCGGAATCGGTTACTATCTGGTACCGGGTTCAATCCGATTTATGGACAATTCTAGAGAGGAGTGAAGAAAAGATGATTATTGGCATAGATCCCGGCCATGGTGGAATTGATCCAGGTGCAATAGGGCCAACTGGCACACGGGAAGCGGATATTACCCTTAAGATTTCCCTGCTTTTGGCCGACAAACTTAGAAAACGCGGACATTCTGTAGTACTCACCCGCCTGGAGGATGATGCTGTATCTCTACGAGATAGGGTAGAATTGCTTAACGACGCCGGTTGCGACCTGGTACTTTCCATACACATCAACGCTTTTGATAGCCCGGACCCTGACTACATTTCAGCTTGGATCTGCGGTCCCGGCGGGCAAGCTGAGAAGATAGCTAATGCTTTGCTTCCAGCGCTGGCCGCAGCCACCGGCTGGCCCGATGGCGGGGTTCGGGTAAAAGGTTTTTATGTGCTTAGAAAAACCGATGCTCCAACTGTTGTGCTAGAGCTGGGCTTTATAAGCAACCCAGAACAGGAGAAGCAGTTGCAGGATTCAACAATACAATACAATTTGGCTGAAGATATTGCAACACTGTTACATTGAGTAAGAACGATCTTCTCTTGAGCAATCATTTAAAGCAGTAAATCCGAGTATTCAATAACATAAAATATTAAGCATTTATTCATCTAAGTATTAC
>CAZWPO010000079.1:0-2903 GCA_964635975.1 uncultured Syntrophomonas sp. | reverse complement strand
ATTACCGGTAGCCAAGCGGCTGACTAATTTGCGAAAAATTGTTGACGGTACCTATGGACCGCGCCCAGGTCGGCGATTATGTAAAGAGCCATCTTATCTATGCAGGGACTGACCATGAAATTTTCTCTGATGATGCCGTAGATGAACTCTTCAAGTTTTCAAGCGGGGCGGCCAGGATGGTTAACAAGCTCTGCACTCACTGTCTTATATACGGGGCGCAGAACCAACGCAGGATTATTGATGATCGTATGGTGAAGTTCGTAATTGAGGGAGAGTTAAACTAATTCTCCCTTACCCCAAAAGGGGAAAGCTTCTTGTCAGCATATCCGTCAATTTATGGACAAAATATACCGTCTATCGCTGGACATTATGCGGCGGCTGTAACACGTGACCAAAACCGGCAGATTCTTTAATAAATATGTATGGTGTCTTGTGCTTATCTCGAATAGGCTTAGTGTGCTCTTCTTGGACTTTAATTCTCCTGGCAATACCTCGGGGTACAGCAACTATACGCTTTGATGGTAACCCCTTTTTACGCTTGGCCTTCACGGTTTTTGGCGAGCTTGCAACTATGTACCAAAAATCATATTCTTCATCGTAGCGGACGCAATCTTCCTCCAGAAGCTCAACCTCTTTTGCCCGTAAACCTGTCCAGTTGAAAACATCGAACATCAAGCTGTATATCTCACCAATTTCGTCCTTATGCTTGTTAATTTCATCCATAACAACGTCAGGAATAGAAACGGTGTTGTTAACCATCTTATCAACATTAGCCAGCCTAAAATCACGAAAATAGTTGCGTTTGGGGACATATCTTTGATACCGTTGATCCTTCTTTGCAAGTGACAAGTAGTGTTCTGTAAGAAACGCAACGATATCTCCCAAATAAAGAAATATCCTGCTCATTGTACCCACAGAGAGTGGGGTATCATCGAGTTTTGACCGGGTCGAGGTCTGAAGGTAGGTTTTTAACAGGCGGACATCTGTTTTTCTGATATCACAGAACCGTTTAATCGATGGGTTGATTTTCAGCAACGAAGAAATGCCTATAATGGTGGTGGAATATTTACCGGTTCCCGGAGGATCGATCCTATTGCGGAGGACATCTCTGAAATACAGCATGTATTCGTGGCGTATTGTTTCTACTGCAATACTAGAAAAATCATACCCTATACATTTGAGCGCAGGTCCTTGAACATAGTAGTATTTCCAAGTTGTATTATTTGGGGTCATTTCTTTGAAATTTGATTGCGGAAACAGAATACATTGTCGTGAATACTCTTCAATTACAACAACTTCTATTTTCGCACGTAAATGATGATTTGTTGTTTTTTTTAATAAAAACCTATATGAATCTTTAATCTTTGGGTCAATTGTTATCCTGAGGAGCTTGTTTGTGGTAATTCTCTCCCGGCGATCCGTGAACTCCGCAGCAAAATGTTTGAAGTAAGGTATAGTTTCCTCAGGATAAAAGCTAAACATCAGTTCAACAAGGTTTGTGGGACCTAGCCGCTTTGAATAGTCATGCAGTGGCACATTGTTGTCCAGTTTTTCTTTAAGACTCACAATGATTTCGGCTAATATTTTGACAGATTTCAACTCGGAAAGGCCCTGATTATTAAAGTAGCACCAGGATATAGAGGTTTTTTTGCCTTTGAACTTTAAAGAGTAGTATCCTTTATATTTAACATCAAATTTACTGTCAAACTTTAAGTAATCGCCACATGCAAATTTGTTCTCATATTCATCGTCTATTATGGTTTCAATTGTTTTAACCAGCTCCTGTACCATTGGCTCTCTATCCATATAGCATTGTTGCATATTCCTCCCGAACACCTCGGATAGAATCATATTTACGGTGGTAGTTTTAAATGTAAAAAACTGTTTCACGACGAAATGCCTAAGATATGATTCCATCTCTTCGCTAAAAAATGTTTTCAGAATCAGCACCAGATTGTATGGCTTCATATAGTCCATTACAGAAACCAATGAGGTCTTTGTGGAGAGGCAGCTTATAATCTCTCTTATGTTTTCCTCAAGGACTTCTTCTGTTACCCCTTTGATAACATTCCACGATATTACGGCGCTCTGGTCCTTATAGTTAATTATCTTTAGCCCTTTTTTCCCTTTGACTCTTGCGAATGTTATCATATCAACCTTCATCTTCTTCTCTAACTAATTTTCCTCGTTGAAACCAGGCAACTTGGATGTAATTCCTTTAATGTACTCCATGTCTTTATTGTTTTTGTAGCTATTGATTGTGGAAGGACTTTTCCATCCCATAATCTGGCGAATCATCTCATCAGTAAGGTCACCTTTTTCACTTTGGTATTTCAGGAGAGACATTACCTTAGTGCGCCTACCATCATGGGTTGTGAATAATTCTGAATTTAGGCCAGCTCGTTTAACAGCTCTTTTAAAAATACCGTAATATGCAGAATATGACATAGCTTGGCTTTGGTGGGGCCCCTTGCGAAGAGTTACAAATAGCTCCGGTGTAAAGTATTCTTTGGATTGGGCTTCGGCTGCTTTTCTTTCAGTGAATATATAAGAGTCAATCATTTCGCATATAACTTCTGGAAGAACTATTTCTCGGCCTTCACCATCAACCTCTCCCTTAGACCGATACGGTATTACTGTGTTGGTGCCTAATCTCCGGTTGTTCTGATAGTCCTGATACATAATGCTTAAGGTCTCTCCGATCCGGGTGCCACAAAACACTAATATCATAAAAATTACTTTGTCTCTCAAAGAATTAAAATTGTCTCCAATTGCGGTTATCTGGTCTTCTTTAAGCCACTTTATTTTATCCTTAGAGTCTTTTAGAAGACGAATCTTTTCGTCAACGATGGCAACATAGTCTGCCTGCCATATTTGTCCATACAGATATTTTTGTTTAATAC
>CAZWPO010000078.1:0-2970 GCA_964635975.1 uncultured Syntrophomonas sp. | reverse complement strand
CATTAGACGGAACTGAACTAGATTGCCAAAAAAGTTTTTTTGTAGACAATAATACTTTTTATATACTTGATAGTGTAAAAAGAGGATAGCTGTTTATAGCAATGAAGGTTATAAAGACGAGATCTCTATAGACTATTGCCTATATCCACAAGATATTATATCTGACGGAAAGGATATCTTTATTTTAGATAATCCTGACCTTCTTCATCAAAATCAATTGGGACACCATAATTTCTGGCCATAAGTACAACTTTATGGTATTTGCCCAGGAGTAACTGATATTTATTATTGAGAACCTTCTTTTCTTCTTGAAGCCTGATACGCTTTTTTTGCTCTTCCGCAAAGCTAATTTTCACTGATGATAGTTGTTTTTCAATATGGGCCAACCGGTCTTCAATTGCTGTATTGGATGCAAAAGCTTTTCGTGATCTGAATTTCCCGACTTGATTGTCTTTTAAAACCTGCTGTGCATGAGGTTTGTTAAGTGTACTTCGGCTTAATCCTGTTCTATCTATAAGTTTCGCTGTTGTGATAACAGCCCCTTCTGCGGTCAATTCGTTAATTGCTTTTTGAACTTTTTCAATAGTTTCTTGGCGCTGACGTTTCTGTTTTTCAGCCAATTCCTTTGGAATATTCCTGCGTGTCTTTGACATATTTATAACCCCGTTTCACCAAAGTTAATGCGTAAGGACCTTTTTTATTTTATCAACTGCGCATTGATATGCAGCAATGTTATTAATTGCGTGTTCATACCAAATAGGATTCTTTTTGAATAGCTTTGATTTTTGCTGCCACTCATTTACCTGCATTTCAAAATAATCCAGTTGTTCTGCATCGGGGATGAAATAGGAACACATCAGGCATTCCGTCGGACCATTTGTACAGTTGGTAGCGTCAGAACACACACCGATGTTGCCTATCCTGCTTGCCTTGGGGTTATCCAAGAGCCTTTCTTCCTGCCCCTTAGAGGTGAATATAATCCCTTTAAAAAGCACCTTTTCCATTGAGTTTAAGCCCTTCTGCTTAAACATTTCCTCTTGCCTTTTACGAAGTGCGTCCCTGTTAATGTGGATATAGCTTTTAACCAACATTGCATAATTTTTGTGATTCGTCATATCCCGGACATCTTCTAAGCGGAATCCCTCATAGATTCTATCGGTTATTCCAGTATGTCTTAGTTGATGGGATTTAAACAAGTACGGCTTGCCGCCTTCATCGGTAATGTTAAAATCGTTGCACACCTTATTGAAGCTCTTCAGGACTAACGCTTGGTTTAATAGAACAGGCCGTTTTCGCTCCATTAATTTCACCACTTTATTTCTATAAAAAGAGTCTGGTCCGGTCATGTATTGCACTTTATACAGCAACAGCAGGTTCTTGTCTTTATCAAAGGCATCAACCTGGTTATCTAACGCAAATGTTTGTTGTTGTTTTATCAGATCCAAAAGAAAAGCCCCATGACCTTCATCTTTAATTTCCATCAGCCTGCTTTCTGATTGAAGATAACCCCCATTCTGCTTCCAGGTAGGTATCCTAAGTGTATAAAAGCTTGGCCTCATGGCAGGTAAGATACAGTCAATAGGCATCCCAGTTATTTCAGACACCCTTGAAGGAAAACTCCGCATAACCCAATACGCTACACGAACAGCCAAGGGTATTTCTGGGTTTTTGAATGCGACATCCATTTGGGCTGATACATAGGCTGGAATCATTTTGTTGTTTCTACCAATGTTACTTCTGAGGCGTGGGAAAGGGTTCTGTGGAAGCATTGGATTCATCTCAGGCATACCATAAAAATCACGCATAACCGTAAAAAAATAACCGAGATTATAATATAGTTTAATTCTATATTCAAGGCTGTATTTCTTCTCAATGTAACTAACATACTCAGAAATAATGGCTCGGTTAACTTGCCCCAATAAAAGCG
Source organism: uncultured Syntrophomonas sp. (assembly GCA_964635975.1). GTDB lineage: Bacteria > Bacillota > Syntrophomonadia > Syntrophomonadales > Syntrophomonadaceae > UBA5314. The sequence goes on along the minus strand of CAZWPO010000078.1, from coordinate 1,043 downwards.
AAGGGTATTGAACTTCTATGTACCGAAAAAATTTATTTACATCTCTTGTAGCTTTACAAACCGTATCTGCATCATAAGAGTTATCTGACAGCATTGTTAGCGTAAAATATTTCAACACTTCCTGATTTAGTTCAGGGCACTTGCTAAAATAGGCAGTATACCTGGATAATTTCGTACCTGGCTTTTGGACGTTATCGAAATACCAAGTCAGATCCTCAAAATCACTTCGGGTGGTATAAAACGGAAGAATATCCCGAAGCTGCTTTTTATTAACTTCGGATTGATTAAACTGAATGTCCTTAATAAATTTGCCAATTACACCGTCAGATATTTCGCCCATTACCATTCCTCACTATGCCAGTAATCTTATCTATAACATCCTGATACGAGTTGCGCAGATGTAAAATACGCTTAAACTCAGGGAACTCATCATAATTCCTATAGCCTTTGGCAGTATAGATATTCAACAAGAGATTCAACTGTTGTTGCTGCTGATCCCGCATAGTGATCCACTGGTCAAGGTAATCAGGGCCAGTACATAAGCAGTTACATGTGGCGCATTCCGCTTTATCACATATTCCTTGCGAGATATGGCGACTACAAACACCAAGCTCAACCTGCCTAAAATCCAAGCAAAAGTCAAGATAGAGCTGCTTTCTTTCCTGTTCATTGAATCGGGCCAGTTGTTCTTCACCAAACAAAATCTCAAATTTGCGCCGGAAGAATTCCGTGTTCATATCAGCTACTTTCATGCGCTCTATCTCAGCATAAAAGGCTGCTGCAGTTTCCAACCACAAATGGCCAAGAGCAGTAGCCAACTCTTCAATTGAAGCGCCATTTGATATCAATTTAACCGCAAAGGTTTTTCGGCTCTGCCTGGTCGTAAAGTTCCATAGTTTGTTTGTTTCATCGGTAATATAGTATTTTTTTACAATTTGGTTCAAAGCCTTCATCATATCTAAGGATCGGATAATGCTATATTCGTGACTGTTTTAGCTAACCTAAAAGGTCCAAAAGCTGACGGAATTGCCTGACCGAGAAAT
>CAZWPO010000077.1:0-2992 GCA_964635975.1 uncultured Syntrophomonas sp. | reverse complement strand
TGTTTCAGCTAACCTAATAAGTCCAAAAGCTGACGGAATTGCCTGACCAAGAATTGATGGATATAATGACCATATCTTAGGGAAAGGAAAAGACGCCTCTATGAAAAGTGCTCTTGAGGCAACAAAAGCACTAGAAGCGTCCTCACCAAAAGGTATGGTAATTTTATCAGAATATGAACTGGTTTTAAACCCTGAAACCGGTGTTTTTTGTTAAGAGTTTGGAGCAGAATTCTTGTCCATGCTGTAGCGGCCTTTTGAAAGTAATTGGCAGCCGGAAAAGATGCTGTATAAATGGCCCAGGGGAAAAGGTCCTTTTAATCATACGAAGACTGAGCTGTGCTGAGTGTAATCGGATTCATCATGAACTGCCGGACCTTTTGGTGCCCTACAAGCGCCATGTAGCAGAGAGTATCGAGGCAGTCATAAATGGGGATTCCCGAAGTGTTGTAGCTGACGAATCCACCATTAAGAAGTGGCGGACCTGGTTTAGCGAAATGGCAGATTATTTTCAGAGCTGTCTGGAATCAATTAGCATTAGATATGGCAGATATTGTGCAGAAGATAAATCCGGTCTTTTTAAGTCCAAACTCCAAAGGATCTGGCAGCATGTGGGAGATGCCCCCGGCTGGCTGGCGAGAATTGTCCAACCAGTGACAAACTTAAATTTATGGATACATACCCGTTCGGCGTTTTGTCCTTAATAGCATAGCGGTAGACTCATGCTGAAACCTAACAAAGGAGGGAGCAGCATGAGAGACCAGAAGAAGGCGGAAGAGATAGCAGCGCATCGAATGCACCTGCTGTCCCCGCTTCTGGGCGAGGGGTTAGACAGCGCTCAGGCCAGGCTAATTAAGGACAGGATATGCGAACAGACCGGCATATCCGAGCGCACCTTGCGCCGATACTTAAGTCAATACAAGGCCGAAGGTTTTATCGGCCTTAAACCCAAAGGCAAAGGCAGGCGGCAAAGTGAGAGCATCCCGGCAAGTATTCTTGAGCAGGCTATTTTGCTAAGACGCCAGGTTCCAGGGCGCAGTATCAGTCAGATCATTCAGATCCTGGAGTGGGAAGGACTGACGCTGCCAGGCGAGATTAAACGCAGTACCCTGCAGGAGAAAATGTCTGAGCGGGGTTACAGTGCAAGGCACATGCGCCTTTATGCCGATTCGGGCGTGGCAGCTAGGCGGTATCAGAAGAAATACAGGAATCAGCTCTGGCATTCCGACCTGAAATATGGACCATATCTGCCCATAGGCAAGGACGGAAAAAAGAAGCAGGTTTATCTGGTAATATTCGTAGACGATGCCACCCGTTTCATCCTGCATGGTGAGTTTTATCCAGTCCTGGATCAGATCATTGTAGAAGACTGTTTCCGTAAGGCAATTATGAAGTACGGGGTGCCGGAAAGAGTATATTACGATAACGGCAGCCAGTATCGGAATAAATGGATGAGCAGGGCCTGTGCCAAAATGGGGATTCGATTACTGTTTGCCAAACCCTATTCTCCTGAAGCAACCGGCAAGGTAGAACGTTTTAACCGGGTGGTTGATTCATTTCTTGCTGAGGCCGCCCTGGAAAAACCTCAAACACTTGAAAAGTTAAACCAACTGTTTGGGGTCTGGTTGGAGGAGTGCTATCAAAGAAAGCCCCATTCAGCTTTACATGATAATATTAGCCCCGAGACTGCTTATCGCAGCGACCGAAAAGCCTTGAAGTTTCTTGATCCTGAAACCATAGCCAGTGCCTTCCTCCATTGTGAAGAACGAAAAGTAGACAAGGCTGGCTGCATCAGCTTCGAGGGGAAAAAGTACGAAGTAGGGATTAACTTTATCGGCAGCAAAGTGGATGTTATCTATGATCCGGCTGATATCAGCGTACTGACAATCGAATATGAGAACTATGAAATATTCAAGGCCAAACCACTAGTTATTGGAGAACGAAGCGGCAAACGGCCCAAGCTACCAGAACATATGCTGCCAGCACCTGCCCAATCGTCCAGATTGCTAAATGCAGCGGCCAAAAAGAATCAAGAACGAAAAGAAAATACTAAACCTGCTGTCTCCTACCGTACGGTACGAAAGGAGGGCAGCTATGTTTGAGGAATACTATGGTTTATCTCAAACCCCGTTTTCAAGGGATATTCCCACTGATCACTTGTATCAATCACATATGTTAGAAGAAATCATGGGAAGGCTTGAATACGCAGCCAAGCGTCAGTTGTTTGCAGTTGTAACCGGTGATTGTGGCACCGGCAAGACCACAACCATACGCCGTTTCAAAGATACCCTGGATACATCAAAGTTCATGGTTATGTACCTGGCAGATTCTAAATTAACACCCCGTCATTTTTACAAAGGGCTTTTGGAACAGTTGGGCTGTGAAGCCAAATTCTATCGTGGTGATGCCAAAAGGCAATTGCATCGTGAAGTTGAGCTTTTACAAGGCATCCATCACCTGCAGCCGGTGGTCATAATGGATGAAGCCCATCTTCTTGATAAGGAAATGTTAGAAGAAGTCCGGTTCTTGCTTAATTTCAAAATGGATGCGCAGAGTCCGATGACATTAATCCTTGTTGGTCAGAGCGAGCTCTGGGAAAGACTTAAACTTCAATCATATGCAGCTATCAGGCAACGGATTGATATACAGTGTAAATTACCCCACTTGGATCGTGCCCAGGTTGGAGAATATGTAAAAAGCCATTTAGCCTATGCAGGCACTGACCATGATATCTTCTCAGATAATGCCGTTGATGAAATATTCAAGTTTTCCAGTGGGGCGGCAAGAATGGTGAACAAGGTTTGTACTCATTGCCTTCTTTATGGAGCGCAGAACAATCGAAGGATTATTGATGATCATATGGTAAAGGTAGTCATTCAGGGAGAATTGGCTTAATTCTCCCTCCCCCAAAAGGGGACATGTTTGGCCACTATTTACGTCAACTTCCGGACAACTTACGCCGTCTGTTGCCGGACATTTTGGGTTGGCTGTAACA
>CAZWPO010000076.1:0-3178 GCA_964635975.1 uncultured Syntrophomonas sp. | reverse complement strand
TCATAAGTTCCCGTAAAGCAACAATAATACCCGTCAACTAATACACAAAGGGGTAAGTCTTATGCGACACTGGATAGGCCGCCTGTATTTGCTTGGTGCCTTTTTCTTAGCTGGCTCCTCGGTTGTGACCGCAAAATATCTCTCCGGTAAGCTTGGCATCTTTACTATAACCGCTATCAGCCTTTTTCTAGCCCTGCTGCCGCTGCTGGTACTGGAACGGCGCGGCTTAATTAATAAACTGAAAAAGCTGTCTCTACGCAGCTATTTGCTTTTCCTTTTCCAGGCGGCCTGCGGAATTTTTTTATTTCGCGTGTTTCTGCTGAAAGGCGTCAATCTGACCAGTGCAGGTGAAGCCGGCATACTCACCGGAGCCACACCCTCATTAACCGCTCTGATGGCCTGGCTTTTCCTAAAGGAAGCTATGGATGGGATAAGAATGCTGAGTATTGCTACCACAGCCGCAGGCATCATACTGATTCAAGGCTGGCCGTTGTCCGGGGAGGGATTATACCTGGAACACCTTCTGGGAAACGCGTTAATACTTTGTGCGGCGATGTGTGAATCGACCTTTAATGTACTGTCCCGGCTGGGCAATATAAAGGTTGATCTGAATATCGATGGAGTAACCGATCCCCTTCAGCAAACCACAATAGTAATCGGAATGGCTCTGCTGCTTTGCCTGCTGCCGGCATACGGCGAGTATCCTGCCTTACACCTGTTATCACTGGGAAACCGCGAATGGCTAGCCCTCCTATGGTACGGCCTCGCGGTAACCGCTCTGGGCTACATTTTTTGGTATGCGGGAATCAAACGCTGTGATGCATCTACAGCAGCAGCTTTCTCTGGTATGATGCCGTTCACGGCACTTATCCTCTCGGTTGCTTTATTAGGTGAACGTCCTGCTTTTCTCCAGTGGCTGGGAGGATCCTTAATCATATTTGCAATGATACTGACTAACCTAAAAGTCAAAAAGCTCTGATTACGTTGAACTCGTCTGTCCCCATTCCTTACGGAGTAAAGCCAAAACAATCTGGTCTTGAAAATCACCCTTAGCAAATTCATATTCTCGCAATTCGCCTTCTATTTTGAATCCGAGTTTTTCAAGAGTATGGAGAGATCGCTTGTTCCCGGCAGTAACGAAAGCTTCAATACGATTGAGTCCTATATCATCAAAGCAATGTTTTATCACAACTTTCATAACTTCTTGCATAATACCTTTGTCCCAATATTTATGACCCAACTCATAACCGACTTCGGCGCGTCGATGCTCAGCTTTCACGTTGTGGTAACCACAACTTCCCAGAACATCTCCAGATTTTTTATCGACGATCGCCCAGCGCATGCCTTCTTTTGATTCCGGAAGGCTGTTCAAGAGATCAATCATTTCTTGGCTTTCTTTAAGAGTTTTAAAGGTTGTGTTCATATATTCAGTGACTATATTATCCGACCAATAAGCATGCAGGGTCTCGACATCGCCTGGCTCAATGTGTCTTAAGATAAAACGAGCAGTTTCTAGTTTAATTGCATGTGTCATCATTATTTACTCCTGTAAAAGAATAGTACCGCCCCTTGATAACCCTGATTTTCATAATATTCATCAACATCACTCATCACATATATGGTGCCTTTTGATAATAAATCTCCCTATGATACACGAAACAACAAACAATACAATAACATCCAAACCGCTTCTTAAAAGCACTTGTAACAATTCGCCCTTCATTATTAATCCAATAAAACTATTAAATATTATCCAGTTTATGCCAATAGTAAATATGAACCTTATCGGTACATGAATCCATCTCCAACCACTAAATAACACAGGGTATAATATCGTATAAACATACCCGAAAATCACACCAAATAAAGCGGTCCAAATATAACACGGAACAGTATGTGTATCGCAACTGCTATGAATAATGCCTGTTTCATAGCCAACTGTCCGCTCAATCAGAAAACTTATTGCAATAATACTAACCGCACATAAACTTTCTACCGTTTTGATATTTTTAACTTTTGTCACTTTAGCATTATTCTTTATTGTAAACAGCGCGACAACGATACATAGCACAAATACAGGGATTGCATCTCCTATCCCTATAAAAAATTGATATTTTATAAATTGAAATCCATATGTAGGAAAAGGCGATGATTCAACGATAACCTCTTGCATTCCAAAAAGATAAATTAACGCAAAAGAAATGCCGAAACGAATACCCGTCTGCAAATTTGAGACTTTAGTTTTTTTACAGATATATCTTATAGCAATTGTACACTGGGTATACAATATCACAAAATAACTTAGTGCTACGCTGGGAAAGCCTAAAATCGTTACCAAAGTACTATCCAATTGTCCAACATCTACGGATGCAGGCATAATGGAATGAACAACAATTGCAAAAACAGCTGAACATAATATGGCCAATATGCTTTTGGTAATACCTGACTTCATACCTATTTTCCCTTATCCATCCTGTTAAGGAATGGGTGCAAATTTCGTTGCCCAATATTTTGATAGTGGGAAGTATTGATTCCCATTTATCTTAAAACCAATCACTTAATTTTCTCACTATTTTGAAATTATCCACCTATAACGTACCTTTTGGTTTACTAAATTAACCTTGCTCCTCCGTCAATAACAACAGTTGCACCGGTTGTGTAACTATTCATCATTAAATAGACATAGGCCTGGGCAATTTCCTCCTGCGAGGCCAGCCTTGGAATCGGAAACTGTAAAGCATATTCTTGAATCTCATTGACTTTGGGTTCAACAAAACCCGGACTGACCACGTTGACTCTTATGGGTGCCAATTCAATCGCTAAACACCGGCATAAGGTCTCAACGGCGTTATTAATAATACACATAGTTGAAGAGCCTTTAAAAATCTTTTCACCGGCGATGCCAGTAGTCATAATGATGCTTCCACCCGGATTGATATGATCCCGGAGCGCCTGAATCAAGCGATATGAACCCCAGAATTTACTTTCGAATGCTTCTTTAACATTATCAACTTTAGTCTCCTGGAATGGAGCAGATTTGATATCTGGCCTTACCGTTATGACAAGGTGATCAATTTGTTGTACTGAATCAATTAGAGATTTAGTATCAAAATCGGAAGTAATATTAAAACAAAAAGTTTCTATACCTTCACCTACGGCTTGTGCTAACACACCATGC
>CAZWPO010000075.1:0-3441 GCA_964635975.1 uncultured Syntrophomonas sp. | reverse complement strand
TTGGTAGTTTACAGTTGTACAAAACTCCTGGTCAATCGAAATTCGATTTCCCCTGAGGTCATATTCATATCCTAGCCTATTGTAATTAGTACCCGCTGATGAACAGTCAATGTATGTGGTCTGGTCAAGGTCATTATAGGTATATTCAGCCCTTCCCCCATTCGGATAATCAATACTTTCCATTTTTCCGTCATCGTCAATTAAAAATGCAAATAGGTTGCCATCGAAATCAGTCATAGCTTCCAGATTGCCTGCAGCATCATACTCATATGTTATGGTTCCAAAATCCGTACTTAGGCTTGTCCGCCTACCTGCAGAATCGTATGTATAGCTGATCTCATTACCACGACCATCAATAGTTTTTATCAGTCTGCCGTTACTATCGTAACGATATCTAGTGGCACCTATATCACTGGCCATAGTTAACCTCTTCCCAGCCTTATCATATGTATAACCACCACCTGGCTTTGATAGCAATCGCCCCATACTATCATAAGTGTAGGATATAGCAGATGAATGATAAGGGTACTGTTTTGCAACTCTTCCCGCCGCATCGTAAGTCCACGTCATATATTTGCTATCAGGTAAAGTCTCTTGAGTAATCTGGTTAAGGGCATTATAAGTATAGGTGGTAGTATAACCAGCTGGATTCGTCACTGACAGCCGATTCCCGCAGGCATCATAGGTGTAGGTCGTTGTGTTGCCCAGAGCATCCGTTGTCGATATCATCCTGCCATTGTCGTCATATTGGTATGAAGTCGCATTATGCAGGGCATCCTCCTGCTCTGTGAGATTGCCCATATCGTCATAGGTGTAATAATTGCTTACAACCAGGATGTTCCCGCTTGAATCTTTTCGTCCTAAAGTTGTTGTACGGTTCAGGTAATCATAGGTGGCAAATTCCGCATGGCCTAAAGGATGGATAATATCGGTCATGTTTCCACCTTCATCGTATTCGAACGAATAAGTATAGCCCAGCTCATCTGTCACTGATTCCAAACGGTGCAAGGGGTCATAGCTGTTAGTGATTTCCACGCCTGAGGGGTCTTCTTCACTAACCCTATTTCCAGCCTCATCGTATTCGTAGCTGGTAGCGCCCCCCAATGGATCAGTGATGCTTATTAATCGACCAGCAGCATCATATGCATAGTAGGTATATCCCCCCAGCTGATCTACTTTTCGCGTTAGCCGGTCATCTCCATCGATAGTATTATTAATGCTCCCTCCATCGGGGAAGCTGGTCCTTGTGAGTCTTCCCCGGTCATCGTAAGTATAGGTTATAGCATTACCGAGCGGATCGGTAGATGAAGTAATGCAGCCCATGGAGTTGTAGGTGAAGCTGTTCGTATAATTACCGGCATCCGTTATGCTGGTCAGGTTGCCGTAGGAATCATAGGCATACCGGGTTATCCCTCCCCGGGGATTGGTCTCCCGGGTCCGCCTTCCGTACTGATCATATTGGTAAGTGGTTGTGTAGTTCATCGAGTCTGTCGTCTGAGTAAGATTCCCACAGCTGTCATAGGAATTCTGAATCGTTGTATTATTAGGCCGGGTGATGCTGGTCGGTAAATTCAGGTTATTGTAATCAGCGCTGTAGGCAACTGAATCACTGCCGCCACTGGTCTCCTGGCTCAAAACATTGCCCATTTCATCATAGGTGTAGGTGGTGGTAACTCCTTTAGGATTGGTTGTCTGATTCAAGTTGTAGTTGCTGTCATAAGTGCTGCCATAAGCATTATCTAGCGGATCAGTTATCTCGCTCACTATGCCGGTTGATGGGTCAAACGTGAAGGTGTTCGTATTACCTAATGGATCGGTAATTTCTGACTCCCCATCTACCAGGTTAAAGTTAAGTTCAGTTGTATTACCCAGACCGTCAGACAATTCCACTATATGTCCCACAGCGTCATAGGCCAGATAACAGGTAGTCCCTGCCGGGGATATTATCTCGGTCAAGTTGTGATTATCATCATACCTGTAGCAGGTCACATAACCCATGGGATCAGTCACAGTTGCCAGGTTGCCGTCAGCATCATAGCTGTACTGGGTCGGAGTGGTTCTCTGGTCTGTAACACTCAAAATCCTTTGCGTAGCGCCATCAAGGGTTATAACTGTATTTCTCCCAACAGTGTCTTGAATGGTTAATTGATTGGCCCCATGGTTGTATGTAATTGTATTTCCGTTCAAATCCTGAAGGCTTGTTAGAACTCCATTTTGGTCGAAATGATAGGTAATATTTTTTGTACTTACAAGAGTAAAACTTCCATCCTGATTCTTGGTTAGTACAAGATAACTACCCGGTTCGTTTTGATAAGAATTACTGCCGGCATCATAGGTAAATGTTTCCTGGTAGCCGTCTCCGTGGTTGAAGACAACATTGCCGTCCTGTCCAATGGTTAATGATTGATAGATATTGCTGCTCCAACCATATCCAAAGGGGCCGTCGGCTTTATCCAGGCTGTTGTAAGTTCTGCGTACCGTGCTGGCCAGTTTGTTTCCGGTCAACAAGGAATCAGTACTGCTTATTACTAGGTTTCCAGAGCCCATGTTGATCATGCCTTCTCCCTGAGGCAGGGAAACCTGGGCATAATTATAAAAAGGCCTTATTCCTTTGGCATCCAGGCCCGGATTGCTATCCCCGCAGACAGTAACCGCTTCGTTGGAAGGTGGGCTGAGATCGCCATTAGCGTCCCGGGCACAGATTTTATAGTAATAAGAAGTTCCATCGGTTAGACCGGTGTTATCAGTATAAATGGTTAAGCTGCCCCCGTAAGGGCTGTCTATGATTTTATCACTGCCTATTTCAAACTCCGGGCTGGTATCACGGTAAATGACGTAACTATCAGGAGTTGTAGCAGGCGCATTCCAGCTAAGGACGATGGTGCTTGATGCGGGCGATGCCGCCGTCAGACCTAATGGAGCTTGTATAGTGCCATTATAGATTATAGAGGTTTCCGTGGATGGGGCGGTTTCTATGGTCCCGTCTGCGTTGACTGCAGTGACCCGGTAGTAATAGGTAGTACTATCGGTTAACGCGGTTTGATCTATATATGCCGCGCTGCCGAGACCACCTGCTATCAACTTCTCTGCTGTCGGAGTAAATCCTGAGGCTGTGTCTCTATACACCCGGTAAGTAACTCCGCTCAGAACTGATCCCGTCCATGTAAGACTGACGTTTTCATCGGACGTCATCTGTGCAGTTAAGTTCGTCGGGGCAGAAAGCACATTATTTATCGTGACATTGTAGCTTGTATCAGTTCCTACACCTTGGTTGCCAGCCAGGTCGAAGGCTTTTACCTGCAGGGTGTACACCCCGTTGGGATAACGCCCCGTGTTCCATGAGTACTGGTAGGGAGAGGTGCTATCAGTTCCGAGCAATTGGTTGTTGGCGTAAAATTCAACTCGTTCTATTCCATATGAATCAGAAGCAGTAGCAGTAAA
>CAZWPO010000074.1:0-3489 GCA_964635975.1 uncultured Syntrophomonas sp. | reverse complement strand
CAAAACATTCACTCTGGTCTATTAGTATTATCGATTTTTGATTTTTTATCTCCAGCCGTGATGCTTCGGTCTCAATATCGATCTGCGCTTCGCTTATTTTTAGCTTGAACACTGGATCATCTATATTTATACCTATGCGAGCTGCTTGAGAGTCCATCCTTAGCTGCATTTAATAATCCCCCCAAACAAAACCGCAATTCACCTGCGAAGTTCTAACTCAAAAAGTCAAGCAGAGACGGTTGAATAATTTTGGCCCCGGCCGATAGAGATGCATTATATACGTTCTCCTGCATCTTCAGTTTGATCGCCAGTTCGGCCATATCCGCATCCTCATTGCTGGCCAGAAGAGCCGTATACGCTTCCTGGTTGCTTTCCAGGCGGGTCTTCTGCATCTCCAGGCGGTTGGTCTTGGCGCCCACGACCGCCCAGGTAGTCAGGACATCATCTATTTTTAGATCCATTTTGGTCAGCAGGCTGCTGGTGCCAGTCTCATCTCCCTCGGCGATGGATGCTCTTACTTGTTTCAAGACATTGAATATGCAAGAGATTTCAGTCCCGCCGTTTTCTTTGCCGATTTTCAGAGCAGCTGAAATATCGTTGGCAGCCGCTGCGGTGATCTCAACCTCGGAGTTCTCTCCGGTAGTGCCTGACGTGATTACATAGCGGTTGTCAGTATAGCTTACGGTCACTGCTGCATAAACACCGCCTAAAGCCTGGATCTGGGTCTGCATGTCGGCCGCTATAGCAGCCCCGCCGGCAGTTCCTGCCGTCAGCGTAACCGTATGCGGTCCGGTTGTATCCCCATCAACACTTATCTGGAACGAATCTGCTCCGGCAACTATGGCTGCGGTAGAGGGATTGGCCCCGCTAGTGGATGTACCGGCCCCGGCAAACCAGTCCATCATGTCAACATTCACCTGCATGGTAACACCTATACCGATCTCCCTCATCAGAGCGTTATAATTCCCGGTCCAACCGGTGTCGGTGCAGGGAGACTGGGTGACGTTGCTGCCGGCGAAAATATATTTAGATCCATAGGTGGAATTGGCAACCGATTTTATCTGTTCAGTCAGCTGCTCAATTTCTGTGTTGATATTGTCCAGGGCATCCTGATCAGTGCTGTTGGAAGCCTGCACCATCAGCTCCCGGATTCTGCTAAGCGCCCTGTTGAGATTATTCAATGCCGAATCGGTAGTATCTAAAAAATTGATCGAATCGTCTATATTGGATATAAATTGTTCGTTTTCAACCATCTCGGTGCGCAGCCGCAGAGACCTCACCAGGCCGGCCGGATCATCAGACGGCTTGTTGATTCTCCTTCCCGTCGCCAGTTGCTCTTCAATTGCAGTCAAATTGCGCAGGTTAGTATTTACATTATGCTTTAGATTGTTGGCTGCCATCATGCTGGTAACTCTAAACAACGCTATTACCTCCCAACTACACCCGTATCATTTATCAATTTATCGAGCATCTCATCGATTACCGTGATGAAGCGAGACGACGCGTTGTAAGCATGCTGGTATTTGACCATGTCGGTGGCTTCTTCATCAAGGGATACGCCTGATACCGACTGCCGCTGGTTCTCAAGTTCGCTTACCAGCGTATCTTGATTATTGCTGTTGCGTATAGCCTCATCTGATACAACGCCAACTTCAGCTGCAATAGACCGCCAGAAGTCATCGGTCGTCGCATTATAGATCATTCCCGCCAGGGCTGTGTAGTCACCATAGTTGGTGCCGTCAACCGTAAGGTCTTCTATCCCTTCAAAATTGGTTTCAGATGAAGAAATAATCAGTCTGGTACCGTCAGCAGTTACCGTAATTCCTGATGCAGCAAGTCCCGCTGTAGCAAGAATAGAAGCCTGTATAGCCGCCGCTCTTCCCGCCAGGCTGGTATAAGCTGGCGCCGCAGCGGTTACATTGTAATCGATGCCGCCATAATTAACGATCAGGCTGTACGCCGCGTTGTTCACCAGCGCTATTTCCTGTGAACAGACCAGCCCAGCACTGTTTATATTCTGCTTCAATTGGGCAATAGCCAGGGCATTGTTGCCATCACCGAAATTGGATATATTTCCTGAGGAATCATAGGTAGGCAGTAGGGCTGCTGCTATGTTTTTCGGGTCTTCTATAATAGCTGTCGAAACCGCCATCTCCCGTGCCCAGTACTCGTAATCATCTGGAGAAACACCGTTAGTTGGAATTGTAAAGAAATCTGTCCCATCTGGTTCCTGGGTTGTATTGTTCAGGCTATAGCCCTGGCTGTGAATTTCGTTAGTCTTGAGGATAGTCGTTTTGGCAAGCGCATTGAGATTGTCAATCATATCCGGAACCGTTATATCACGGGCATCCAGGTATGCCTTAAGTTCCCCGTCGGTTATATTCGCTGCCAGAAGATTGTCAGCCCATATCACGGTGTGCATGCCATAGCTGTCCTGCTGGGTGGTCAGGGTTCTCACTTCCGCCCCCTGAACCAGGCTGGAGCCTCCCAACTGGACGTTAATCATACCGTTTTCCGCATCACTGACTTTTATATTGACCAGCTTGCTAAGTTCGTCCAGCAGGACGTCGCGTTTGTCCTTTAAATCGTTGGGCTCCTTGCCAGACACAGTCACGATAGCTATCTGCCGGTTCAGGCCCTGTATCTCATTGGCGATCGTATTAATTTCATCGACATCTATTGCGACATTGGCATTCAGGTCATTGCGCTGGTCGTAAAACTGCCGGTACATGTGCTGGAAAGCGTCACATACCGCCTGCCCCTGCTCCGAGACCACCGCCCTCACCGATTCGTTTTCGGGATCAGCGGCCAGGTCCTGCCAGGATGCCCAAAAAGCATCAAGCACTGATCGCAAGCCTTCATCAGAAGGCTCGTTGATTATAACTTCGATCTTGTCCATCGCGGTCTGGGTAGCAGTCCAATATCCCAGAGATGAATTTTCATAACGATACTGAGTATCAACGAACGCATCCCTTATCCTCATTATGCTGGATACCTCAACACCGGTACCTATCTGCCCGGCACCAGCCGCACTGTTCAAGGCGGGAGTCGAATAGGGCCGGGTCGCGGTCAGGTCGGCAACCTGCCTAGAATATCCGGTTGTATTGGCATTGGCAATATTATGCCCAATGGTGCTGAGCACGGTCTGGGTGCTCATGATTCCTCGTTTGCCAATTTCTAGTCCCAGGTATAATGACATAGCTTATTCCTCACTTCCCAGTTGAACGCTTCTAAAGATCAGACTTTGCGGTCGAAAATCTTATGTGAACTGCGTAGAGACCTGTCTTCAGATTCGCTTCCGTCCTCCGAATAAACCCCGCTTACATCGCCTTCCATCATCGTCCATAGATAATCGATGTATTCCATCGCATAAGCGGTTAATTCACGGTTCTGCTTGTTGACATTCTGCAGCTGCCTTACTGCACTTCTTAAACCCCCCAGCCTCTCTTCAGCTTCGGGTAGTATAGAAGGCATCATCTCCCTGACTTT
>CAZWPO010000073.1:0-3489 GCA_964635975.1 uncultured Syntrophomonas sp. | reverse complement strand
CAAAACATTCACTCTGGTCTATTAGTATTATCGATTTTTGATTTTTTATCTCCAGTCGTGATGCCTCTGTCTTTATATCGATCTGCGCTTCGCTTATTTTTAGGTTCATCACCGGATCATCTATGGTTATACCTATGCGAGCCGCTTGAGAGTCCATTCTTAGCTGCATTTAATAATCCCCCCAAACAGAACCGCAATTCACCTGCGCAGTTCTAACTCAAAAAGTCAAGCAAGGACGGTTGAATAATTTTGGCCCCCGCCGATAAAGATGCATTGTATACGTTCTCCTGCATCTTCAGTTTGATCGCCAGTTCGGCCATATCTGCATCCTCATTGCTGGCCAGAAGAGCCGTATACGCTTCCTGGTTGCTTTCCAGGCGGGTCTTCTGCATCTCCAGGCGGTTGGTCTTGGCGCCCACGACCGCCCAGGTAGTCAGGACATCATCTATTTTTAGATCCATTTTGGTCAGCAGGCTGCTGGTGCCAGTCTCATCTCCCTCGGCGATGGATGCTCTTACTTGTTTCAAGACATTGAATATGCAAGAGATTTCAGTCCCGCCGTTTTCTTTGCCGATTTTCAGAGCAGCTGAAATATCGTTGGCAGCCGCTGCGGTGATCTCAACCTCGGAGTTCTCTCCGGTAGTGCCTGACGTGATTACATAGCGGTTGTCAGTATAGCTTACGGTCACTGCTGCATAAACACCGCCTAAAGCCTGGATCTGGGTCTGCATGTCGGCCGCTATAGCAGCCCCGCCGGCAGTTCCTGCCGTCAGCGTAACCGTATGCGGTCCGGTTGTATCCCCATCAACACTTATCTGGAACGAATCTGCTCCGGCAACTATGGCTGCGGTAGAGGGATTGGCCCCGCTAGTGGATGTACCGGCCCCGGCAAACCAGTCCATCATGTCAACATTCACCTGCATGGTAACACCTATACCGATCTCCCTCATCAGAGCGTTATAATTCCCGGTCCAACCGGTGTCGGTGCAGGGAGACTGGGTGACGTTGCTGCCGGCGAAAATATATTTAGATCCATAGGTGGAATTGGCAACCGATTTTATCTGTTCAGTCAGCTGCTCAATTTCTGTGTTGATATTGTCCAGGGCATCCTGATCAGTGCTGTTGGAAGCCTGCACCATCAGCTCCCGGATTCTGCTAAGCGCCCTGTTGAGATTATTCAATGCCGAATCGGTAGTATCTAAAAAATTGATCGAATCGTCTATATTGGATATAAATTGTTCGTTTTCAACCATCTCGGTGCGCAGCCGCAGAGACCTCACCAGGCCGGCCGGATCATCAGACGGCTTGTTGATTCTCCTTCCCGTCGCCAGTTGCTCTTCAATTGCAGTCAAATTGCGCAGGTTAGTATTTACATTATGCTTTAGATTGTTGGCTGCCATCATGCTGGTAACTCTAAACAACGCTATTACCTCCCAACTACACCCGTATCATTTATCAATTTATCGAGCATCTCATCGATTACCGTGATGAAGCGAGACGACGCGTTGTAAGCATGCTGGTATTTGACCATGTCGGTGGCTTCTTCATCAAGGGATACGCCTGATACCGACTGCCGCTGGTTCTCAAGTTCGCTTACCAGCGTATCTTGATTATTGCTGTTGCGTATAGCCTCATCTGATACAACGCCAACTTCAGCTGCAATAGAACGCCAGAAGTCATCGGTCGTCGCATTATAGATCATACCTGCCAGGGCTGTGTAGTCACCATAGTTGGTGCCGTCTACCGTCAGGTCTTCTATTCCTTCAAAATCAGTTTCAGATGAAGAAATAATCAACCTGTTGCCGTCAGCGGTTACAGTAATGCCCGATGCAGCCAGTCCCGCTGTAGCAAGAATAGAAGCCTGTATAGCCGCTGCTCTTCCCGCCAGACTGGTATAGGCTGGCGCCGCGGCGGTTACATTGTAATCGATGCCGCCATAATTAACAATCAGGCTGTACGCCGCGTTGTTCACCAGCGCTATTTCCTGGGAACAGACCAGCCCAGCACTGTTTATATTCTGCTTCAATTGGGCAATCGCCAGGGCGTTGTTGCCATCACCGAAATTGGATATATTTCCCGAGGAATCATAGGTAGGCAGTAGGGCTGCTGCTATGTTTTTCGGATCCTCTGTAATATCTGTTGAAACCGCCATTTCCCGTGCCCAGTACTCGTAATCATCGGGAGAAACACCGTTAGTTGGAATTGTAAAGAAATCTGTCCCATCAGGTTCCTGGGTGGTATTGTTCAGGCTATAGCCCTGGCTGTGAATTTCGTTAGTCTTGAGGATAGTCGTTTTGGCAAGCGCATTGAGATTGTCAATCATATCCGGAACCGTTATATCACGGGCATCCAGGTATGCCTTAAGTTCCCCGTCGGTTATATTCGCTGCCAGAAGATTGTCAGCCCATATCACGGTGTGCATGCCATAGCTGTCCTGCTGGGTGGTCAGGGTTCTCACTTCCGCCCCCTGAACCAGGCTGGAGCCTCCCAACTGGACGTTAATCATACCGTTTTCCGCATCACTGACTTTTATATTGACCAGCTTGCTAAGTTCGTCCAGCAGGACGTCGCGTTTGTCCTTTAAATCGTTGGGCTCCTTGCCAGACACAGTCACGATAGCTATCTGCCGGTTCAGGCCCTGTATCTCATTGGCGATCGTATTAATTTCATCGACATCTATTGCGACATTGGCATTCAGGTCATTGCGCTGGTCGTAAAACTGCCGGTACATGTGCTGGAAAGCGTCACATACCGCCTGCCCCTGCTCCGAGACCACCGCCCTCACCGATTCGTTTTCGGGATCAGCGGCCAGGTCCTGCCAGGATGCCCAAAAAGCATCAAGCACTGATCGCAAGCCTTCATCAGAAGGCTCGTTGATTATAACTTCGATCTTGTCCATCGCGGTCTGGGTAGCAGTCCAATATCCCAGAGATGAATTTTCATAACGATACTGAGTATCAACGAACGCATCCCTTATCCTCATTATGCTGGATACCTCAACACCGGTACCTATCTGCCCGGCACCAGCCGCACTGTTCAAGGCGGGAGTCGAATAGGGCCGGGTCGCGGTCAGGTCGGCAACCTGCCTAGAATATCCGGTTGTATTGGCATTGGCAATATTATGCCCGATGGTGTTGAGCACGGTTTGGGTGCTCATGATTCCTCGTTTGCCAATTTCTAGCCCCAGGTATAATGACATAGCTTATTCCTCACTTCCCAGTTGAACGCTTCAAAAGATCAGACTTTGCGGTCGAAAATCTTATGTGAACTGCGTAGAGACCTATCTTCAGATTCGCTTCCGTCCTCCGAATAAACCCCGCTTACATCGCCTTCCAGCATCGTCCAAAGATAGTCGATATATTCCATCGCATAAGCGGTTAATTCACGGTTCTGCTTGTTGACATTTTGCAGCTGCCTTACTACACTTCTTAAAACCCCCAGCCTCTCTTCAGCTTCGGGTAGTATAGAAGGCATCATCTCCCTGACTTT
>CAZWPO010000072.1:0-3523 GCA_964635975.1 uncultured Syntrophomonas sp. | reverse complement strand
AATGACCGCATCACCGGCGAGTCCTACGATAACAACGGCAACACCCTCGTTTCGGCAACGCATTCCTATAACTGGGACTTCGAGAACAAGCTGACCTCGGTCGATTTCGGCAATGTTTTGTTTGTCTATGACGGCGACGGCAACCGCGTGGCCAGAACCGCCGGCGGCGTGACGACGCAGTTCCTTGTAGACGACCGCAACCCGACCGGCTACGCCCAGGTACTGGAAGAAATCTCCGGCGGAACGGTGAAGAAAACTTACACCTACGGGCTGAAGCTGATCAACCAGCAGCAGACGAGCGGTGTGAGCTACTACGGCTTCGACGGCCACGGCAGTGTGCGGTATCTCACAGATGCAGCAGGAACGGTGACGGACACGTATGACTATGATGCGTTTGGTGTGTTAGCCAACAAATGGGGAGCAGTCGACAACGCGTTTAAGTATTCAGCTGAGTTCCATGATTTACAGTTGGGAGGTTTATACCTAAGAGCAAGGTGGTATCAAGAATCTAGCGGTCGGTTCTTAAGTAACGACCCCATAATCTTGCTTACCATGCCTGGATTAACGTCCTATTCCTATGTATCGAATAATCCTGTTAACAATTCAGACCCGTCAGGCCTTTGGGCCATACGGGTTCATGATCTTATAAATGCATACGCCCTAACAGGTTTGGTCCAAGGCCCTCAACTTGACATAATCAACCGAGCTGGTGAGGATATGGACAAAGAAATATTCGACGATCTCGGCAACTTTTTACTCGGCGGTAGTTGGACTACGAGCTTTGCGGTTGCGAACCAGCATGCACTCACTCGACCAGGTCAGTCAGTGGAAGAAGCAAGACTGAAGCATAGTCTTTTCATATTACAGAACATGGATGCCGCTATTGTAAAGCGAAAGGCTGGACTTCACGATGAAGCCCTGTATGCATTGGGTAGGGCATTTCATGCTCTTGAGGATGAGTCGTCTCCCGAACATAACTTCAAAGTGTGGTTGAGGCACCCGTTACGGCATACAGACATGTTCGGAGACGAATGGGGTGCGATAGGAAGCGGAGCTTTTGCAATACCAATGGTGCGAAGCAAGTTTCAAGATTTCTTAAGGCAGACGCAAGGAAGAGGTGGCGTATACGAGGATGAGAAAATTATTCGAATGAGGGCAGCAGGGATTAGACAGATAGGATACGAACGACTTCAACTAATGATGTTAGGAGATCTAACACTGGCCATATGTCTCATATTTTTCTGACCAGGAAATTAAACTTACTAATGGCTAAAGCCTTTAGCTTTTGGAAACAGTCTAAAAACCAGCATGCAGTATTTTATAAATATTGAAAATTTTTGTTCTTGTCGGTGAGAGGAACTCTTTTAACTTCAAACGACGAGACGACGCCCTTTCGCTTCGACAAGCTGTCGACTACGAGCGATAAATTTCTGACCGCCAGCATCCATAAAAAAACAAATAGTTTAGTAAGGGAGGAAATCAGTTATGGAAAGACAAGCATCTTCATTGCCACGTTTTCTGTCGGTTATAGTTTTAGGGATATTGTCTATTGTTTGCTTCTCTGGCAGCATTGCAAACGCTGCCTTCTTGGGGCCAACTCCTTATCTCAGTTTCAATGACAGTCCCTTTACCGGCATGAGCTTTTCCTACTTCTACTTGGAGGATTTCGAGGATCACCAATTTAACGTTCCTGGAGTCACTGCAAGTGGTGTGAGTCTTATGATTAACAGCAATGGATATTATGGTCCGGCGCTATGGGACTCTGTTGATGCGGACGATGGAATTATTAATGGCATGAACAATGATGGCAAAGGGCACTATGGCGATTCCTTGTGGGGGAACGGACAGCCCGGCGTCACCTTTACTTTTGACGCCAAAGTCCTTGGTGCACTCCCAACACATGTGGGCATCGTCTGGACCGATGGCGCTAATCCCATCGTTTTCGAAGCTTTTGACCAGAATGGTGTTTCCCTCGGGATCATTACAGACAATCATGCCGATGGGTCCGTGACTGGCCAGACGGGAGAGGACCGCTTTTACGGCGTCATTAACGCAGGTGGAATTTCCAGTTTTCGGATCAGCGACAATGCCGGCATTGAAGTCGATCACCTGCAGTACGGGATCGCAACATCGCCTGTTCCAATACCTTCTTCCCTGTTCCTCCTGGGATCCGGGTTGGCCGGTCTTTTAGGGCTTGTAAGAAAGCGTAGATCCTGAGTCGGTGGACCCGGCGAAGAGTGCAGTTGTAAAAATCAGTCCGGCACGGAAGTAAATATCATGAAAAGGCTAACTCTTATAATACTGGTCGGTGTGTCCCTCCTAGGAATGGCCTTTCTGACTCCCCTGGTCAGTATCGCGGACGACATCTATACCTTCCGGGATGAAAGCGGGACGATACATTACACCAATGTGCCCCCCCTGAACCAAAACAAGTTTCGTCGGTCTTTTACGAAAGTGCGGCCGAAGGAGAAACGGGCCATTCCACAAAAGTCCGGAAATAAACTTACCAGTGATCAGAATTATACCGAGGTTATTTTGTCCGCCGCTGAGCAGTTTTCGGTCGACCCTCATCTGATTCGAGCGGTAATCAAAGCAGAATCCGGTTTTAATCCTGAGGCGTTATCCGGCAAAGGGGCCATGGGACTGATGCAGCTCATGCCGGACACTGCCTGGGAGATGGGGGTGTCCAATCCCTTTGATCCGGAAGAAAACATTCGCGGCGGCGTCATGTATTTAAGCAGGCTGCTCAACAGCCTCAGAGGCGACGTGCCCCTGGCGCTGGCTGCATATAATGCCGGCCCGCAGCGGGTGACAAGCTGCAACGGCATCCCTCCTTTCCGGGAAACGAGAAACTACATCGAAAGGGTCTTGAACTACTATCAGCTTTTTAAGAATAAGGATCGGTTGTGACAGCATACGGAGCCACAAATTTTATTGGAATTAGTGAAATTCATCTCATGCCAATTCTCAATCGAGGCGCTATTTTTTGGTCCTTCGGCAGGCTCAGGACAGGCCGATAGCGGATTGTCAGTCATGGTGAGCTTGTCGAACCACGCCTCCCTCCTCGTTGACACCGCTTTATGCTTTGAATGCAACTTGGTATGGGGTATATCTTCCCCTCTTTTCTAAAGAGGGGGCAGGGGAGATTTGATCCGGTTGGTGGCCTGAAAAATCCCCCTTAATCCCCCTTTATAAAGGGGGAACTGTGCGGGAATGTTATTTTCAGGCTTCAGCAAAAAAATACTGCGTGGAACAAGTGGTTGCAAACGCTTGTTCTTGCATCATATTCTCCATTGAACCTCCCCCGGTCGTAGCAACACACATGGAATGGCAACCAAGCAACATACTCTTTACGACACAGTCTCAAATCGTGGAAATCATTACTTGAGAAAAAAGTGTCTTCCATTTACAATTACATCAGTAAGAATCGGATTGGTTGTTCTCAATGACAGAGTGAATCCATCTTTAAAAAGGAGGGTGATATGAAAGAATTAGATTACATGGTCATTGCCGAGGAAGTTGT
>CAZWPO010000071.1:0-3683 GCA_964635975.1 uncultured Syntrophomonas sp. | reverse complement strand
CATCCCAGCCCACCTGTTCTCCCAGACTTTCACCCACGAACCGCAATGGTACCATAGTATATCCGTTGATGATCTGTGGCGGGGTATCCAGTTGAACCTGTGAGCCGTTATTATATGCCTCGGTGCTTCCAAGCACCAATCTCAAAGTCTGATCTCCCCGGATGGCGGTGATGCTTTGTTCGGCTGGATTCCACTGCAGGCTGGCACCCAGGGCCTCGAAGATGGCCCGCAGGGGTACCAGAGTACGACCATTCACTATCGTGGCGGGACTGTCGATCGCTCTGGCAACACCGTTTATCTGCATACTCGGATTGTCGATCTGGAGAATTACAACCCCAGATCCTGTAAGCTGTGCAGGTGGGGCAGTATCTGATGAAACAACTGTGAAGCTGACCGAGGCCAACTCCACTCCTTGGGGATCAGTATTGAATAAGCGGATATCGTAGCTGCCAGCTGACTGAGGTGCATCAAGCTGCATGGATCCGTTTGGATGAGTGCTGACCCATTCATAGTCGCTGTCATGCTCATCGGCAAGGTCTCCGTCTCCATGGGCAATCGCCGAAGGGATGATCCCGATCCACGCATGATTGGAGAGCCCGGTGGAAGGAGTGAAAGTCACGTCTATTTGCTCACCGGGAGCGAAGCTGGTTTTGGTGAGTGAGATGCTTGATGTTGCAGGCGAATTGCCAACCGTAAAGCTTACCGAGGCCAGTTCTATGCCACCCGGATCTTTAGATATGTAGCGTACATCGTAATTGCCGGCATCCTTAGGAGCTAATAGCTCACCCACGCCACCAGGATATGTTGTTAGCCAAAAATAACTGGAATCATGATCATCAGCCAGGTCTCCATTTCCGTGCGCAATCGCCGAAGGGATGACTCCTATCCATGCCGTACGCTCGATTCCAGTGGAAGGATTAAAGCGTACGGTGATCTTCTCACCCGGACTGTAGTTGGTCTTGTCCAGAGATAGGCTAGCTGCTTGGACCGGTGTGACTCCCGCGTTCATGAGTAGAATTGTTAAAACAATAGCAATGTAAACAATGGAACCCCGCGACTTTCCCTTCATGGCTAATCAATCCTTCCTGATTTTCTTCCATGTTTTTCGATTCGAATGGCTTAGGTATATGAACGACCAGAACGCTGAGGGTCATCAAGGCATTGTAGACTAGAACAAAAATTATTTAGGAGTTATTTAGTGAAAATATTAAAATTTATTTTTCAACAAAAGATTTATATTTACCTTTAAATAGTATCGAAATTAGACAACTATCAACCTTATGAACTCCCTTTTTATAAACCAATATGGTCATCATATGGATAAGATCTGGAGGAAAAACACCAGAAGTCTTTATCCGCCCTTATTGCCGAGAGGACAAGACAATGGAGGCCATAGCTTCTAAATTGAGCCTGACTATCTTAATCCTCTACAATCACCTGCGTAACAAATAATTTTAATTATATTGCGTTTTTAAAAGCTCTGCTTTTCTATTTATGCAAAATTTAATCGATGCAAGAATATATTAATCGGGAACAATATATGATAAGAAACGACAAATATAGCAATTAATGTCGGATATCATCAATAATAGGCACTAAAACGACTTATCGGGGAGGAGAATTGATGAGATTCCTAAAGTCAGTCGTTCTATCTTTTATTGTTTCAATGATTTTATTTGCTGCAGTTAATCCTAGCCAGGCAGCAACGATTATTGCTCCAACATCGATTACAGCAAATACTACCTGGACTAGCGATAATGTGTATGTTATTCAGACTAATACCACAGTTCAACCCGGAGTAACTTTAACAATTCAACCCAGTACGGTTGTCAAGTTAAAAACTACAACCTCATATCTAAATATCAAAGGAACCCTACAAGCTTCTGGAACAAGTGATAATAATATAATTTTCACGTCATATAAGGATGATACATATGGCGGGGATACGAATGGTGATGGATCGACAACTACACCTGCTGTAGGGAACTGGAAATATATCCAATCTTATTCGGGAGGAACTGTAAATTGCAGTTATTGCAGGATACGGTATGGTGGTTATGCTAACAATTCCATGCTCTATAGCTCGGGAGGGGCATCCAACCTGGATAACTGCATTGTTGAAAAATGCAGTGCCAAGGCGCTTGAGATTAACGGAACAGCTAGTATAAGCAATACCCAGATTAGCGACTTCGCTACAACTGGAATGGTCGTAAATAGTGGCACGCCCACACTTTCAGGAAATACAATTACTGGAGGAAACTACGGTATTTATGTAGTTGATGGTTCTCCGAATATTAATCAAAATACCTTGAATAACAACACTCAGAAATCGATTTGGCTGGTAAATGGCTCCCCAATAATATCTGGAAATATTTTAAATGGCGGTGACTTAACATCTAATTACGGAATCGTAATTGAAAATGGTTCAGCCCAAATTACGAATAACAGTATTACTCATTTCCCAAATTATGAAGCAATTCAATTGGGTAAGTTGTATGGTACTACCACCACAGGAGTAAGCGCCAATATATCAGGAAACACTATGAGCTCCTGCAAATACCCACTGGGTTTTGCAGGGGACAAAATCCCTACGATATCCTACGAATCAAATGATATATCTGGCTGCAGTCTGCTGGGAATAAGAGTTCATATGGAGCTTACCGGGCAGCAGACAATTCCAGCTTTGTCGCTTCCATATGTGGTAACCAGCTTTTATGTATTAACGGGTGCAACGATAAATATTGAACCGGGGGCGATATTCAAGACCAGCGGCTCAACAAACCTCTGGATTCATGGCAATTTAGATGCCATAGGGATTGATTCGAATCCTATTGTATTCACATCTTTAAAAGATGATTCTTTTGGCGGGGACACTAATAATGATGGTAATACCACCTTGCCGCAACCAGGTAATTGGTCTTACATTTCCATGGCTTCCACTGGCGAGGCCACCTTCGATCATGTTACCTTCCAGTATGGTGCTCAAGCTATTGAAGCATCTTTAGATGGTTATGAACTGACAGTAAAAAACTGCGATATTAGCAAAATGAGTTATTATGGAATTCACGTAAGGGGCGCAAATTCAGCTTTAATCGAAAGCAACGCAATTCATCATAATGGCAAGGGAATTTACTGTACCAGTTCAGCATCACCGGATATTAAAAATAATGATATATATAATAACACAAGAGGAATAGATATCCCCCTGATGGATCTGTGGAGACCAGGATTTATGATGATGCCGGAAGATTAACCCAACAGTTGGATATGGACCAAAACGACAATGTATTGACCCAGTTTGATTTTACTTACAACGCTGCCGGAAATGTTACTCAGGAGACTAATAATCTGCCCGAGACTCCGCTGCCTGATGAACAAACCACTATGACTTATACGAGCGACAACCGTCTGGCAACCTATAACGGGCAAACTGTATCATATGATGCAGACGGGAACATGACCAGCGGACCTTTAAATGGCCAAATAACAAGCTATACCTTCGATTCCCGTAACAGATTAACGTCGGTGGGAACCACCTCCTACACTTACGATGCGGAGAACACAGAACATGGGGACGCACAGAACATGGGGACGAGAACATGGGGACAGAGAACATGGGGACGGACAGAGAACATGGGGACGGGTACCTTGTTCACATATATTTCCAAGCTGAGAGGAGAGCG
>CAZWPO010000070.1:0-3864 GCA_964635975.1 uncultured Syntrophomonas sp. | reverse complement strand
GCAGCCTCGAGCACAGGCTTCATATATGGTTGAAGTGCTTATATCCAGAAACTTGGCGGCTTCTGCCACGGTCAGGTATTCCTCCTCAGTATTTACCCTAACCCTGAAAAGACTACGCACTCGCATGCATACCAATTCTTTTTCCCGGCAGGCTTCGTATACGGTATTTCGGCTTACCCTGAAGTGCCGGGCCGCCTGGCTGACTGTCACCCAACGGTCTTTATCTTCACACATTTGATCCGACCTCCCCCATGCTGGATTCTGTTTTGTCTGTTATGTTATACACAGAGATCAAAAAAATATCTTCAACCTTTACCCCCAGGGTAATGGCTATGCGAATCATAAGTTCTCCCCGGACCTGACGTTTATCATTTTCTATATCGGAAAGATAAGGCCGGGTAATCCCAACTCTTTTTGCCAGTTCCTCCTGGGTCATCCCCTGTTCTCGCCTTGTTTTGCGGACCAGATTATTAATTTTCATCGCCCCCTTGTTTATTTTATTGAACATAATTATATTCCATTTAAAAATATATCGTCAATAATACTAGACAGATTTTCCATAATAAGTTAGAATGTATGCTATAAGAGACATAAGCATTTGAACGGAGAAAGGATGCTATGATGGAAAATAAACTGGGACCATTTATTCAGGAGTGGAGAAAAGAGCGAAGCATGGGCTTGCGGGACCTTGCCAAGTTAACTGGGATCAGTCATGCCTACCTGCACGTTTTGGAAGCAGGGGTCGACCCTCGCACCCGGCGTCCGGTGTCCCCTACCCTCCAGAGCCTCCAGAGACTATCCACCGGTATGGATGTTTCCCTGGAGGTTATTGTTTCATTGGCGCTTAATCAGGACATTTCACTCCAGCAGCCCGGGCGCGTTAACCGTCCGGGAGAGAATGGCCTGGAGGTCCAGGAGGACTCAGGCCAATCATATTCTACTTTTCCAGTAGACCAGGATAATTTTCTCCTGGCTCCGGTTGTAGGTAGAATCAGCTCTGGAAAATCAGGGATATCTGAAGAGGACATCGAAAGCTGGTGGCCCATCGACATATCGATCATGAAGATTCACGGCCGGGATTTTAATAATTACTTCTACCTTAGAATAAAAGGGCGAAGTATGGAGCCGGTAATAAATGATGGGGATTTAGTACTGGTTAAGAAAGGACCTGTGGAGGACGGCCAAATCGCCGTTATCGTCAAAGATTACGCAGAGGCATGTGTGAATAAGATTCAACACCTGCCTGATCAAAACCAGCTGATGTTAATATCCCGCAATCCTGATTACCCGCCCCAGATCATGAGCACCGAAGAGTGCATCATCATAGGGCGGGTCATTTTTCGTCTAGGAGAGCCAAAATGGTGAGGGAGCACCCTATTTTACGAATAGGGAGGCAAATCTGTGAAAGGGCATTTAGAAAAACGAGCCAAAGGCTCTTGGACCATTGTTATCGAATTAGGGTACAACCCCGCTAGAAAAACGCGGGATCGTATATATCGGGCTGTTCAAGGGCCCAAAAGAGAAGCCGATAAGTTAATGCATCAAATACTTCATGAGCTGCAGACCGGCACCTATATCGAACCTACTAACCTTACCCTGGGAGAATATCTAGAACGCTGGTTGAATACCCACGGAACCCAGAACCTGGCTCCTAAAACCCTGCGCAGCTATCGCATGCAAATCAACAGTCATATTATTCCGGCTTTAGGTCTTATCCCCCTCGAAAAGTTATCCCCAATGGCGTTGCAAGAGTACTATAGCCAAAAGTTAACCAAAGGTCGTATAGATGGGAAAGGCGGGCTTTCTGCGCGGACTATTACCTATCATCATCGCATTCTTCATGAAGCTTTAAAGCATGCCATGCAGTGGCAGCTGGTGACTCGCAATGTCGCAGATGCTGCCGTGCCACCCCGCTATAAAAGATGGGAAATGGCGATCTTGAGCCGTGAAGAATCGCTTGTCTTGTTGGATCAGATTCGGGATCATCGTGATTACCGCCTTATATTCACTGCCATATATACAGGTATGCGTCAGGGCGAACTGCTGGGTTTGCGATGGGCGGATATTGACCTGGGCCGCCGGGCACTTCGGGTTAATCAACAATTGCAGCACATACCTGGCCAGGGATATTTCTTTTGCCCGCCCAAAACCGAGAAAAGCCGTCGCCAAATACCAATAGGGGCTGCTTTGCTGGAGGTTTTAAAGGAGCATAAGCGTGAGCAAGCCCAGAATAAGCTTATGCTGGGACAAGACTATCAGGATATGGATCTGGTCTTCTGCCTGGATAACGGTAAGCCCCAGGATACCTCCAATCTTGCCAGGAGGTACAAACGCATCATGGCTCAATTTGGCCGTCCGGAAATACGTTTTCACGACCTGCGCCACACCTGCGCTACTCTATTTATGGCAGCTGGTGTTGACGCCAAAAAGGTGCAGGAGATTCTGGGACATGAAAGCATCCGCACTACCCTGGATATCTACGGTCACGTTCTCCCCAGCATGCAGCGGGAGGCTGTGGACAGGATGAATGATTTTATGGGAAAGTAATAAGGGGGTATTTCTATTGAATTATAAATGGTCAGATTTAAATAAATTGCAATTAGGTAAATATGCTGAGTATTTTGCAAAAATGGAATTGACGGTTTATGGATGCGATGTTTATTCAACTGAAGTCGATGATCGCGGAATTGATTTCGTGGTTCGAAAGGATAGCCAGCATTACTACGATATCCAAGTGAAGTCAATTAGACCAAAAAGCAATTATGTGTATATGCCTAAAGATAAATTCGAGATTAGAGAGAACATGTTTTTATGCCTCGTTTTATTCAGAGATGACGAAAAACCTTCTTTTTATCTTATCCCGGCATCTGCTTGGAAAGAGCTTAATCAGCTTTTTGTAAGTCGTGATTACGATAAACCGGGGCAAAAAAGCAAACCAGAATGGGGATTAAACTTATCAAAAGTAAATCTTTCACTGCTTAAACCTTACGAATTTGATAAAGTAGTAGATTTATTGGTTGCCAGAAAGGATAAAAATGATCTTTAAGCATAAGGTAGAACTTTACAAAGAAAGTTTTCCAATTCATGGTCAGTTCGAAATATCCTCGGGTAATGAGTTGCGTAATAAAATCAGGGCTTCAAATGTCTCAAACAAGCCTGGTTGTTATGTGATTTATAAAAATTCTATTGAATCACATAATGTTATCTACATCGGGAAAGCTGGAACAATGAAAACGGACGGTTCATTCAAAGATCAAGGTCTTGCGGGAAGGCTTTGTGCAAAACAAGAAAAAATGCCTCGCCCGCAATTTTTTCAAGAAATTATTGAGAAACATAAAATATCGATTCTCTATTTTCAGTGGTTTGTTACCTTCAACGGCCAATCTAAGATACTTCCTGCCAAAGCCGAAGCAGATTTACTACAAGCATATTTTGACGAATATGGAGAATTACCCATGTTGAACAAGGATATTTAGCTGCCCAGACCAGCCTCCCTATCCAACCAGGCCATCAACTGATCCCTTCTAACCAAAACACGTCGGCCAATCCGTACCGCAGGGAAAGCTGGAGTTCGGCATAGTTCATAGGCCATCCATTGAGATATATTCATTAACTCGGCCATCTCCTTGACGCTTAATACTTCCGGGACATGATTCCATCTATCCTCTTCTACTGGCTGTACTCCTTTTACTTCTTCTGAATCCTTAAGCCAGTTAAACAGAATCCAGAACCCTTCCATCACCTTTTCCATATCCTGTTGACTCATCGGTTTCATAAAATCCCCTCCATTTTTCACTTATATCATTGATTCTAAAGGACGAACTTCCGGGAAAATGTAAAACGATGAGTTAAATCGCCGCTTTT
>CAZWPO010000069.1:0-3883 GCA_964635975.1 uncultured Syntrophomonas sp. | reverse complement strand
TTTCAGGATTCAAGGGGTAACGGATGCTGTCCAACTGATTAAATGAGTAATAGTATACCGACACGGAACAGGTTTGCGAAAAAGTGTCTAATAACGGTGTACGGCATAACTCAGTCTAAACAGCTTTGCATTCGCAAGCCTGTCAAGACTGAGTATAGTTGATTTCAACCCCCAGGCTGTCGTGCACCTGGGTTTTCGAACCTACGATGTTTCCCGCAGGGTCATATTCAGCTGTTGTTGCGCCGGCATCGGGGTGTTTTCTCTGAATCAGGCGACCAAGCATGTCGTAGCAATATGCTGTAACATTGTCTTCCGGATCGGTCGTTTGCTTCAACTGACCCACAGGATCATATTCAAAGGTAGTCCAGGTATCATAAGGGGCAATCTTTAAAGATCGTTTTATGACCAGTCTTGGCGAACGCGTTCAGATACTCATAAAAGAAGCAGGCCTTACCCAGGCTGAACTGGCAAAGCAAATTTCCATCTCACATACCCAGATGGCCCGGTATGAAATTAATGGGGATCAACCTTCGGCAGATGTTCTTAAAAAGTTTGCGGTTCTTTTTGGTACCAGTGTTGATTTTTTGGTCTCCGGAAACAACAAAGCTAAAGCCCAGGCAAAACTCAAAGATGCAGAGCTCATCAAACAGTTCAAGGAAGTTGTTCAATTGCCTGATCCTGTGAAAAATACCATTCTCAAAGTTATATCAGCCTACATTTGGGATTTTAAAATCAGACAGGCGTATGCAGGATAGTCTACTTCAAGCGTTGATTAATTTTGCTTTTATTCCTGAATAACTTTCTTGTAAATAAAATGAAGAAAACAATACAGCATATACCAATAAATGGAGCAATTTGAGGGTAATAAACACGTATTACCATCCGGTTTATTATAGCAACTCCGATTACAAGTAGATAGACAAAGACACTTAAATAACCTACGAAATTCCTACTCATCCTTTTTATTTGAATTACTTTGTTTTAATGATTCCTGGTAGGAATGCTCAATATTATTTATTGCAGCAGGTAAGTCTTGTATTTCATTTAGTTTATTAAGCCATTTTCCTAATGTTGGTATTGCTTTTGGCACTCCTGATGCCTCAATAGTCAAAATCATTGAAGCATTTTCCAATCCTTCATATAAACATTGCACAGCTCCTAATCCAGTTTCATTACTACCGAAGGATACAGCATCGCTATTGAGTATGTCACTTTTTGCCTTCTCAAATTTCGCTTGTTCCTGCCGCGCCTGATAGTTATTCTCACTGTAATGGTATGCATCATCACTTTGAGCACGAATTGTGGGCAGTTCGGAAGTTTCCTGAACAGGGAAATCTCTTGGTTCGCTTCTGCCGCCCCAACTGTATCTGCGCTGGTGACTTATTTCAGGCCCGGAAAGGTGAATTCCTCCATATTCTTTCATTCCACTGTTGTTGGAAATAGTGCTAGGTAGATTACGCTTTTCAACAAAATATTCTCCATTTGTGCGGTCTCTTGAAACTTTTAGCCCACCATGAAAAATTGAATAAAGTACTGCTCCAAAGAATTTTCTGAACATCCCGTCGGGATCAACAAATTTGATGGGATTATTTGCACAATAAGTATATGGGCTTGTGGTTGGAGCTTTATCGGCCTTGGGATCAACCCCAAGCCAAACGCTGGCCTTGGGGTCATAATACCGTGCGCCGTAGTAGTACATTTGCGCAAAGTCGAATTGTCGAGTCTATAAGTTAATAACCATTAAAATCCATAAAATCCATTTTAAGATTATCTTGTATGTATCTGAAAACTTCAATTTTCCTTCCCTCGTTGTTATAATTATTATTAATCTCATTGAAAATACTATCATACCCATATAACAATGATCTATAGTAATAATACTGTACTAATGGAAAAGTAATAGAACTACGTAACACTTCTCTGAGATCATCTAATTTCACAACAGAATCCACATCTAATTTATGTATTGTAATAAATTGTGTTATATCTAATATGATAGAGCGTAACAGTCTATTACAGGTAATTGTATCGCGATTATTCAACGCTTTCATCGCCAAAAATCTTTTATACAGGAAATCATTATAATAAGGTAAATCAACAATATTTCCTGACAGACTCTTTATTTCGTTCAAGGCTTTGTCAAAATCTTTTGTTAGTGCATATATAGCTAACCTCCTAATTGACAATAATTTAAAATACTTGTCGGGACATGCTTTAATAACCTCCTCAATATAAATTAGAGCAGAATCCAAGTGAATTCTATTATTATCAAAATAATAATCATCTATTAGTTGGGCAGATCTATTATTTAGTTCTTGACAATCCTGAGAATTACATCCATGAGAAAGGAGTACTAAAGTAATTGAAATGAAAAAAGTACTAATAAATGATTGGGTAGTGCGTTCCATTTTTCTTCCTCCTCTGTTTAGGGCCATTGCATCTTAATTGGTTTAGGGCTAATAATCATAGCTGGATTTGTTGCACCAGCACTTATCATTATGTCTCTTACAGAATTTGAATTTGTCAGATTATTAGCTGGGATGGTAAGAGATGCCTCTAATACTGTGGATGATTCACGACTAATACCACTTCCAATGAAAGGCATTAACGTTTGGTTGTTTTTTTTGCCATTTATATTTACACTCAAATAACCTTTATAATTGAGTTTTAGGTCATTACTTGACCCTTCGCTGACATAAGCGAAAATGCCAGTAATTTTTAACCCGTTGAATTGCTTTCCGTTTTTATTATTTTTTGAAGAAAGGGAAGGAGAAGTAGATGTGTTTGCTCTTACATTTACTGTTCCTGTAGCTCGAGCCTCTCCTTGTGTTGGAGCCCCTAATCTTCCATTTTCATCTCCATCTAATCCTGTTCCACTCCTTTCAGCATACTGAGAGGACAAATTGTTCAATCCAAAATGCTCAACAATTTTATCATCAGTAGGGCCGATATAATTATACCCTTCTGGTGTGTTTTCAGGACTTGTAACATTATCCATCCAGACAATCTCATTAGTTTCCCTATTCTCGACCCAATCAAGTTCACGACCATCTGGGTCGATTAACATTATTGGATTATTTGCACAGTATGCAAATGAACTTAAAGAAGGATACTTATCACTCATGGGGTCCACCCCCAGGAACACAGAGGATTTCGGGTCGTAGTACCGTGCGCCGTAGTAATACAATCCGCTTTCATCATCCAGTTCCTTGCAGTTAAACTTATACGGGCTGAGCCAGGTGCCTGCTTTTTCTTCGAGCAGGACTTCCCCGAAGGGGAGATACTCAACATGCTGGTATGGCGTACCATCAAGGGCTGTAATGTAGGAGGTGCTGCCCAGGTGGTCGCTGTGGAAAAAATATACATCGGTTTCAGGGTCGTCGCGGTGAGGCTGTTGCCAGAGGAAGCTGTACAAACCCGACGACATCACAAAGGTGCCGGGCTGTCCGCAACTGTCAAGGTCATCCAGTACCATCTGCTCATTCATGGTCATTTTATACTCATTCTTGCCAGGTTTGCGAAGCAAAGCTGCTTAGAATGAGTAATGCCGTACACTGTTCTGAAGTATATTTTTTGCAAACCCATTCCCTGTCGGTATACCGTCATAGTCACTCTGCGAAGTTACATCAAAACCGTAAACCCAGTCAAAAAAATCCGGATTTCCACAATATGCCACATAGCAACCACAATCTGGTTTGCAGGTGTGCTAATGTGTTGGTGTGACAGTGTGCCGGAAAAGGTTTGAAGGTATGCTGGTGGAGATAGCCGTATAAAAACGCAATTCTCAGAATAACAGTCAACTAACTAACTATCATCAGCAAACCAACACATTAGCAAACCCCCACACCAGCAAACTAAAAAAGGCTTGCTCGCCGGATCCATC
>CAZWPO010000068.1:0-3981 GCA_964635975.1 uncultured Syntrophomonas sp. | reverse complement strand
CTCCATCTTTTTTAGCCAACACTGCATTGTCTGATTTAACAATAGCAGTTGGGACATCTGATGTAGCTATATTAGCAGATGCGCTTAATGGAAGGAGTAAAAGACCAATGGTAACTAATAATCCGAAAACTGAGTTCTTATTTAATTTCATGGCTAACCCTTCTTTCTATTCATATTTTTAAAAACCAACAAATAAGCTTCAAGATAAGTATTGCTCTGGCAATGTGCTGAAAGATTCTTATGTCTCTTATTTGCTCTTCAGGCGGGTATCTTGGCTTGTTGTTTTAATAGTGGTTTTGGTTAGGTATAGATGGGCAATAAGATAGCGGTCCGTTCGCTCATAACCTACTAAGCCACTATTATACTATATTTATAGGCGGGTATCTGGGTCTTCTTAAACAGAAAACCATTATTTCACCTCCCCTTAGCAACATACAGTGACTCCCAGTAAAAGAATTATATCACAATTAATACAAAAATTATCTAGCAAGACATGAACTGTTGCATTTGCGACATGAACGGTTGAGTTTTGGACATGAACGATCAAAATAGAACATGATAGTCAATAATTAGTGACTTTTTTGCGATAATGCATCAGGAAAGACGAGGAAAAGGGCGGAGAAGAGGGGCGATAGATCTATTAGGTAGTGAGCGACTTCTTTTTCTGGACAGTCACTAATTTTGCGCGTATAGTTAAGGCTCAAAACCTGATCCCTAGCAGGTCTTTGTTGTCCTCGGACTGCTGTTTGACCGACTGATTTTCGTCTTCACTTTCGAGCTCCAGGTCGCCGCTGGAAACCGATTTAAACTCTTTGGAATCTGAAGTGATGTTTTACTACAAATATTTTTAATAGTTTCAGTCTATCATTAAATATGCTTTATATAACAGCGTTGTATTATCGTGTATAATAATTATATTAATATAAACCATGGCAGCAGCACCTCAACAAGTTCCCAGTTCTTAAACAGGGTAAATCCTAAGGTCGCGATCATCAGCGTTGGCGCCGGCAATCGTTATGGCCATCCAGATCAAGAAACAATTGATAAACTAAATAGTATTGGAGCTGTTGTTTACAGAACTGACATCAATGGAACTGTTGTCGTTACAACCGATGGATATGATTACAGCGTAAGTAGCGACAAAGAAGCAACGGCATCTGTGTCCCCGACATCACAGATTACACAAGATCCGATTTCTACACCATCTAGTCCTCAATACGTGGGAAGTAAGAATAGCGATAAATATCATCTACCTGGCTGCAGCCATGCAAAAAAAATAAACCCCGAAAACCAGGTGTGGTTTAACAGCAAAGAGGAAGCTGAAGCTGCCGGGTATACGCCCTGCAGCGTTTGCAACCCGTAAAGTGGTGTTACCATCATGACCTCGCCAACAATACTGGTGGTAATGTGAACAAGGTACCCGTCCCCTTGTTCGCGTTAATGATGACCGTATGGAGATTTGTTGTCTTGTTTTTGAAGAGCATCCCGGTCAGGGGCTAAGGGGGGCTGTTCCATCCACTTATTTTTAATCATGAGTTTCGCCCCCTTATTAGCATAAGTGCCTACTTCTGCCATCATTTTTGCATACATGACGGCCAAATCACGTCTTGGGCTCATTCCTATAGCCATGCCATAACTTTGCAGCCCCAGGGAAACCATAAAATTACTGTGATACAGAATCATTCTATCCGAAATTGGAGACTCAGTACTGTCTAAGACCTCTCCATCCATGCTCGGTGGAACCGTAATATTTTCGTGAAGTAAGATTTTAGTTAGATCAGCGTAATATTTATTGGAAACAGCTAGCAAGCTCGTTATAAATTTCTTTATTTCGGTTGATTTAACCACTTGACTATATCCTAATAATATTGCTTTTCCTAATGCATTTGATTGTGCATTAAGGAAAATATCGTTTATTTCCAATACGCTTAAAGGCCTTTTGTCGCCAAAGAAACCGGCCAGGAAATCCTGATTTTTTACGAAATCAACTTTTTTAGGGATCGGAATATAGGGAGGAGGGACGGGGGTCCCTTTAGCCAGCATTAATTCGGCCGCCTGTTGGTTATGCATTACCAGGCGATCCAAAGCATCTCTGAAAAATTCTCGCATGTCTTTTCGTGTGCTATCAATATAGGAGAGAGAAAAAAATTGCAAAGAAACCTTGGCCATAGACTTTAATAATGGTATGAGAAAAGTATCGGAAAATAGACGGGGAGCGTTTAGATTTATATCTTCGGAAGTAAAGCCCCTTGGTACGGGAATTCCTTCCTTTTCAAAAACTGATTTCAGCAGGTAGAGGACATCTTTGGTTGCATCGACCAAATTGATTAAGGTTGGCTTGATAACCGGGTCCTCCATATGTTTCAAGAAATAAACAAAAAGATGATGAACAAATGATTCACTCATATATGCATTCCAGAGTGATCCTATCTCAACAGATGTGAGCCGGTCTTCTTGTACCTCATGTTGCCTAATGTTTATCAATCCTTCAAATACGCTTGGTCTCGGAATTTCCTGCTGGGTTTCCCTTTCATTCACCAAAAGATTCCCCCTATTCTAAGGAACGAATTTTTTATAGTATAGTAAATTGAATAAGGCTTTATACTGCGACTGCAAGCAGCCTGGTCAATATTTCCTATTCAATTATGCTTCTTCCTCTAGTGGGTCAATCTGGGCTAACTTTACAAATCGATCCACCTTTAAGACTTATGCAACCTTTCTTTCCTTACCTTCTGTAGCAATGCATATCAATTAAGCTAAAGGAAAAAAATAATTTGAACAAACATACTCAAGGTGTTACCTTTTTTCGTATCGGTTAAGTTCTCATCAATTGTTACTGAAAGAAACAGGCAGTTGAACAGGCTCGATGGGAGGGCATCATATTGGAACAACAAATGACAGAGGGGGCTCAAGGAACAACAAAGCAAATCCACCACAATGCTCCGCTAACTTCATCCGAATTAGCGAATCTTTGGCGTGCCAATGAATATTACTCCATGCTCCAGTGGTTTTTTCGTCAGTTCCTAAACACACTCACTGACCCGGACCTCCGCCCACTTATTGAAGATGGAATATCGATTATAGAGACTCGTATACATCAAAGCTCAGAAATCCTGAGGGCAGAGGGACAACCAATTCCCCTGGGATTTGTAGAAGAAGATGTGGATTTCGGCGCTCCCCGGTTATTCACCGATTTGTATTATCATTACTATAATCTAAATATGGCCCGGATTGGGATTTTGTTGGGCAGCAGGAACCTGTCTCATTCATCACGCAAGGATGTACGGGAATTCTACCTGGAAGCTATTATTGCTTCAACAAGATATTTTGACCGGATCACCGAAATAATGCAGGAAAAAGGGATTTATACGCGGCCCCCGATTATTAATACATTCAAGGAAGGAGATATAGTAAAAGAGCAGAACTTTTTGCGCGGATTCTTGGGTGAGCGCAGGCCACTCTTAGCCCAAGAGGTAGAATACCTCTACTTTGGGATTGAGAATAACAGGATTGGAGGAGCCTTTGCCACTGGTTTTCAGCAGGTGGCCAGATCAGAACAGGTCCGGGCATATATGGCTAGAGGTGCAGCAATTGCTTCTAAACACGTGGACTTATTCAGTTCTGTTCTACAAAAGGAAAACCTTCCCGTTCCAATGCACTCCGGGGAATTGGTTACAGACTCTGACATACCACCGTTTTCGGATAGGATAATGATGCAGCATATACTAGCCCTGGCTGGCGTTGGCATGGGAGATTACGCATCAGCTATGGCCTTTAGCCTGCGACATGACCTTAGTCTTAATTATGCCCGCTTGATAACCGAGGTAGCAAACTATGCAGAGGATGGGACAAACATCATGATTGAGAACCGATGGTTGGAAGAACCGCCGCGTGTAATAGACCGGCGGGAACTGAGTAAAGAAAGGATTCATTAAGGATCATGCAGCCCTATTCAGCTCTGCGGTACCACGCACCGGCTCG
>CAZWPO010000067.1:0-4035 GCA_964635975.1 uncultured Syntrophomonas sp. | reverse complement strand
CTGCCTCCCTTTCCAATGGCACTTTAATAATTACCTGGGTACCGGAACCCGGTTCTGATAGAATATCGATCTGCCCTCCGAACAGCTCCACTCTCTCTTTCATACCCATAAGGCCGTAGCTATCTGGATTGGCATTAAGTGCCTTCAAGTCAAAACCCGTTCCCTCATCTTTAATCATAACTGTCAAAGACTTGCCATTATCCTCCATTTTAACCTGCACCCGATTGCTCCCCGAATGCTTCCTGGCATTAGTGATCGCTTCCTGCACCAGCCGAAACAGCCCAATTTCTAGAGAAAGATCATACTTTCTAAGATTGCCCAGCAGTACAAAATCAATATCATAATTATACTTGGCTTCATAGTTATGGAAGTAGTCCCGCAAAGTTGATACCAGACCGTCTTCATGCATCAAGCTAGGTTTTAGATCGAACATGATGCGACGGATTTCTGCCAGGCTCTCCCGACCCATATCCTTGGCTTTATGTAATTCATCTAAAAAGGCTTGATTGTCATCTCCAACCAGGCGTTCTACGAGATCGAGGCGTATAAGCATACTGGCCATGCTCTGGGCGGGACCGTCATGAAGATCGCGGGCTATTTTTCTGCGCTCCGCCTCCTGAGACTCAATGATCCACATTTCCATCTGCTGATGGCGAGAGATTCCCTCCATCATACTGGTGATTTTATCTGCATTGCCCATCAGAAGCTTCAATGCCAAACTGGTACTGCTCAGCAGTTGTTCCGCTCGGGCAGCTATACCCGCCATCTGTTTGATCTGGCGGTTCAGTTCATCCCGGCGGCGCCTGAGATAAAGCTCTTTCTGGCGTAGATCCATCAGGGTAACCTGGATGAGCCTGGCATTTTCGTAGGCATCTTTAATCTCTTCTTCACTATGCTCCTGAAAATTTCGGCTGACTTCCATCAGGCGGATGCGGGCTATGCGGTCCTGCCTCTCATACTGATCCACTTGACGGATCATATGAGCGATCTCAACTTTGACCTGCTCGAGTTCCATCTCCCGCTTCTCGCTCTGTTTGCGGCATTCCTGAGATATGTCAAAAATATCGTTGCGCCCAACCTCAAGTGTATCAATGACCTTATTGATAACCTGGTCTAACTGGACCAGTTGTTCACCGCCCAGCTCATCACTTTCAAAAAAAGATTCGGCACTCTTCATAAAAATCCTTCCATATTTCCTAAATATATTGCAAATTACGCCTATTTTCTTCTGCCATACTAAGCCCTAAGGCCTATGATTTTTCGTTTTTTAGGTCCAGGGTATCCAGCAGGGCATCTTTTATTACTTCCACCTGCTCATCGTTTTCTCCTTCTATGTAAATGCGTAAAACGTCATAATTGCTTGACTTTCTTACCAGGACCCAATTCCCATTTTCGAACACAATTTTCAAGCCCTGATTCCACGTACAGGAGGAGACTCTATTTCCTGCTAAATTTCGGATGTTCATTTCCGAAAGCAGTATTTCCATATATTCCCAGGTAGTGCAGGTAAGAGCTATGTCGAATTTTGCGTTAAATGTCTGTCCATATTCTTCCATAAGCTGAAACTGCAGTTCTGAAAACGAACGTCCTGAATAGGCAACAGCTTCTGTCGCCAGCAGACAGGCTAAAACACCGTCCTGGCTAGGAATATGTCCGGTTATAGAAAGGCCGCCGCTTTCCTCAGCAGCCAGGATACAACCCTTATCGCTCATGGCCCTGCCCAAATACTTAAACCCTACCGGCGTTTCAACCACGGGCAGGCCGTATTTGCGCGCGATGCGGTCCAATAGATGCGTTGTGGCGAGGCTCCTGGCCACCGGTCCTCTAGTCGATCGGGTCTGCAGGAAGTGACTCAGGAGTATGGATAGAACCATATTGGCTTCTATGTAGCTTCCATCTTTATCAATTATACCAAACCCGCCTGCGTCCCCGTCTACTGCCAAACCAATTTCCGCCTGTTGAGTAAGCACTGCCCTTTGCAGAGCAATTAAGTTTTCTCTGCCAGCTTCTGGGCAGAACCCCCCAAACAGTGGGTCACGATAATTATGAATGGTTTTTACCTCACAGCCCAGCTCACTTAGGATTTTTTCCAAGAAGGGGAGTCCGGTTCCGAACAGCGGGTCAACAATCACTTTTAGATTTTTTTCAGCGAAGTATTCCGCTTTGATCAATCGCTTGAGAGAATCCATGTAGGCTCGTTCAGGCTCAATCTCCTTATACAGAGCCAGGTTCTCTGCTTCGGCCAGGTCGATCTGGTACAGGCGGCCGCTCTCGATTATTCTCATTGCTTCCAGTTCGATCGATTCGGTTAATTCTTCGGATGCGATGCTGCAATCGCTGGAAATGTAATTGATGCCGCCAACATGATGGGGGCTGCTGCCGCCGGTAACCATCAATGCGCCTGTCGCTTCCATCTGCTGGACAGCAAACGCTGCCAGGGCAGAAGTCGCGGGCCTGCGCACCAGGTAAGTTTTGATTCCATTGCCAGCAATGACCCGCGCGCATTCCCTGGCAAATTCATCGGACATAAAGCGGTTGTCATAAGCAACCACCAGTCCTTGTCCGGACGATGATAGGCGGGAAGTCTGGTTGACGATGCTCTGACTCAAGAGCCTGCAGTTGTCAAAGGTAAAATCCCTGGCGAAAACCGCCCTCCAGCCGTCTATTCCAAACTTTATCTCGGCCATGCATTTCCTCCTTGTTACATGCCGCTCTAATCTGAAATGTCATTTATATGTTCCAATTTGTCCCGATAGTCATCGATCAGAATCTGACCATCGGCATTCAACGTAGCGTAGCTGATTTCTTTGGGGTTATTGTAACCCAGATTATTAAGCTGCATGATCAGCCATTGTTCATCAAGATTGTTCTGCTTCAGGTTCTGGTAGATGACTTTCCCATCTACAATCAGCTCAGAAGGCAAGCCTTCAAAGTTAGTTCTTACATTCAGATCTGCGGGCGTGGCTGGCCGCTTCTGAGATTTTTTCAAGACGGTCAGCAAACCGTTGGTTTCGGCGATAGCATATTCAACATCACTCAAGTTAAAAACATCTTTCTCGCGCATCTGCATCATCAAGTTTTCCATGTTGTAGCGAGTTACTTTCATGTTATGTTCCAGTATCTTGCCATTGTGAACTAGAATGGTCGGTTCGCCTTCAATTAACTTGCGCAGGGGCCGGCTTCTTTCAGTCAGATAACCGGAGAAGTAGCTTAGTGCGAAAAATAATGTCATGACCCAGAGATAGATCCACACATGTTGGCCATTGACATCTATGGCGATACTGGCGGCTATATTGCCAAGTGTGATACCGGTTACGAAGTCATAAAAATTTAACTGGGCCATCTGCTGCTTGCCGAGCAACCTTGCATAAACTAGTACTCCTACATACGCCAGAACGGTTTGAAAAAGCACTGCCAAATATGAATTCAACTCAAATACCTCCCAGATAGTCGTTTTTCTGTATTAGTCTACCTGAGAGGTGCTATATTTATTAGTTTAGCCGGGATTCTGCTCCCAGGCGGGCGTAAAGGAAATCTTGTATCACCTTGATTATACGGCGCGAGGCACGCCCATCCCCGTATGGATTGATCGATCGGGCCATCTTCTCGTATTCCAAGCGGTCAGCCAGCAGCAGCCTGGCTTCTTCATAAACGCGCCTGCTGGTTGTCCCCACCAGTTTTACAGTTCCCGCTTCGACCGCTTCAGGGCGCTCGGTGTAGTCACGCAGGACTAAAACCGGCTTGCCCAGAGAAGGTGCTTCTTCCTGAATACCACCCGAATCGGTAATGATCAAATATGATGCATTCATCAGATGCGAAAAAGGTTCATACTCCAGGGGATCTATCAGGTGGAAGCGCTCGCGCGACCCCAGCATCTCGACAGCCAGGTCCCTGACAATCGGGTTTCTGTGCACGGGAAACACAACTTCGACATCGTCAAACTCCTCAACCAGCTGGATGAGGGCGGTATAGATGTTCCTCATGTTGTCGCCCCAGTTCTCCCGGCGGTGGGTAGTCACCAGAACAATCCTTTTG
>CAZWPO010000066.1:0-4125 GCA_964635975.1 uncultured Syntrophomonas sp. | reverse complement strand
CTTGTTCATCCCGTAAATTAGTCTATCCGAAGAAGAGTTTTATTTCCCTTTCGGCCGCTGCGGGTGAATCTGATCCGTGGATCAGGTTCTCGGACATGACCGTAGCCAGGTCTCCGCGAATGGTTCCAGGAGCTGCTGCATGTGGATCCGTGGCGCCCATCAGGGCTCTAACCGCTGATACTGCTTTTTCCCCTTGCCAGACCATAGCTACCACCGGGCCTGAGGTGATGAATTCCACCAGTCCAGGAAAAAAGGGTTTGCCTTTATGTTCGGCATAATGCTCTTCAGCTAATTCCGGGGTAATCTGCATCATCTTCATTGCCCGTAGAATAAAACCTTTGCCCTCCAGGCGTTTGATTATTTCTCCAACCAATGCTCTTTTAACTCCATCAGGTTTGACCATTACGAAAGTACTTTCCAAACCTAGACCTCCTCTGATTTAACGCTGCCATCCGCTGGGTCTGACAGGTGGCTTTTCATTATTGAATCGAATTCTTCAGCTTCGATAGTTTCTTTCTCCATCAGTAGTCGGGCTACTTCGTGCAACTTATCCATATGCTGGTTTAATATTTCTTCAGCTTTTTTGTAACTGCCATCCATATACAGGCTGGCTTCCTTATCGATTGCATAGGCGATCGCATCTGAATAATTGCGGTCTCTGGAAATATCCTTGCCCAGGAAGACCTCTTCACTACGATGTCCGAAAGTTAGGGGACCCAGCTCCTCCGACATACCGTATTCAGTAATCATTTTCCTTACTATGCTGCTGGCTCGCTCCAAATCATTCTGGGCTCCGGTGCTGATATCATTCAATACCAGGGCCTCCGATACACGACCACCCAGCAGCAGGGTTACTTCATTGAGCATCTGCTTTCGGGTGATAAAGTTACGGTCTTCTTCTGGCAGCAACAGTGTGTAGCCGCCCGCCCGGCCTCGGGGTATTATAGATATTTTGTGCACCTTGTCAGTGTGGGGCAGGAAAAATCCTACAATGGCATGCCCGGCTTCATGGTAGGCCACCAGCCGCTTTTCCTTTTCAGATATGACCCTGCTCTTTTTCTCAGGACCGGCGATTACCCTTTCAATGGCTTCTTCCATTTCCTGCATGTTAACCTGGGTCTTACCCCGTCGGGCCGCCAGAAGCGCTGCTTCGTTGACCATATTGGCCAGATCTGCGCCAGTAAATCCAGGTGTGCGCTTGGCTAAAATCTCGAGGTTAACATCCTCTGCCAGGGGTTTCTCCTGAACATGCACTTCCAGGATAGCCTGACGGCCTTTCACATCCGGGCGGTCAATTAAAATATGGCGGTCAAAACGCCCTGGCCGCAGAAGTGCGGGATCCAGAATATCGGGACGATTGGTGGAGGCCATGACAATGATTCCTTCATTGGTGCTGAAACCGTCCATTTCCACCAGGAGCTGGTTAAGGGTTTGCTCTCTCTCGTCATGTCCGCCTCCCAGTCCGGCTCCACGGTGACGACCAACCGCATCAATTTCATCTATGAATACTATACAAGGTGAGCTCTTCTTGGCCTGCTCAAACAAATCACGCACCCGGGCAGCGCCGACTCCCACGAACATTTCTACGAAATCAGATCCGCTTATCGAAAAGAAAGGAACTCCAGCCTCTCCAGCAACAGCTTTTGCCATCAAGGTTTTTCCGGTTCCAGGTGCACCAAAAAGCAGCACCCCTTTAGGTATGCGCGCCCCTATTTGAATAAATTTTTGCGGGCTCTTAAGGAATTCAACAACTTCCTGCATCTCTTCTTTAGCTTCTTCAGCCCCGGCTACATCCTTGAAAGTAACCTTGACCTGCTCGCCGGTCATGAGACGGGCACGGCTCTTGCCGAACTGCATAACCCGGTTTCCCCCGCCCTGAGTCTGGTTCATGATAAAGACCAGGAAGGCAATCAATATAATTATAGGCAGCAGCGTACTGAGCAGAGACATCCACCATGGAGTTGGCGGCGGCGGATCAGTGGTATAAATTACACCTTTGTCGGTCATCCGCTTTAATAAATCTCCTTCTTTGGGCGCATTGGCTGTAAATGCAGAGCCGTCAGCTAGCTGGCCGCTTACCTTATAGATATATTCGTTAATTTCAACTTTGGCACTTGCTACCTGGCCCTGCTCCACCTGGGCAAGCAACTCAGGGTAAGACAGGGCAGTGCTCTTGGTTTCAGAATTGGAAGCCAGCTTCATGGCAAAAAGTGCCAGAAGCACGATGAGCACATATATAGCTATGTTTTTTAAGGCTTTGTCCAAAAACCTTTCCTCCCCGAAAAATACTGAGAATTTCCGTCATATTTTAGCACAACAACTCGTCCTTTTCAATGTTGGGGCAGATCTGTAAAGTATTATTTACCAGCCGGTTCGGCTTTTATTACCAGGATATTTCTGGTCTGGGGGCTCACCATGATCCTTTCACTGACTGCCAGATCCCAAATCGCTAAAATTTCTGTCCGAGTAGCCAGAAGCGGGATTAGGTCACGCTGCTCCCAGGGAATTTTTCTGTCAATGAAAAACTCTTTTATCTTTTTACTCCCGGTTGCCCCGGACAGGCGAATCCTATCTCCCGGACGGCGCGACCGGAGAAACAACTCCTCTTCAATAAGTTGATCATAGTCGACCAAGAGCATTCCTTTTTCCATGTTAAGCGGCGCCTGCTTGACTTCCCAGCTGAACAACTGGCCGCGCTCCCCGATAAATACCTGACCCCGTGGGGCATCAAGAGCAAACGAGTAAGACACTCGCCCAGGTTGTTGGCGGCTCAATATTATCTGCCCGTATACTCTGCGCGCGAAAACACCCTTCTTAAGGTGCAGGATTCTAGTTGATCCGTTTTTATGCTGTAAAGCTCTGATCAACTCCAGGTCGGACATCTCCCAACCGCCTTCCCCGGATAGAAGCGCTAATGACAGATGGATCAGGCGGCGCTGCAAGGCAACCGGGCGTTCAAATAGCTCTTCGACCGTGAGCGACACACTATCTAAATTATTATTCACTATCGCTATTTTCTCAAAAACTTCCCGTGTCAGCGACTCCATTAAGGCGTTCTCCTGCTGGGCGATTTCAGCCAGTTGATTAAGGCTGCCGACAATATTGGGATTAAAATCCTCCTTGAGCAGGGGCATGAGTTTATGGCGAATGCGGTTTCGCAAATAGCGCTGGTCTGTATTACTCTGGTCCTGACAATAGCCAATCTGTTCGTTCTCAAGAAAACCAAGAATCTCACTCTTGCCCACACATAATAAGGGCCTGATCAGCATTTCCTGACGGGGCAAAATTCCACGTAATCCCTTTATGCCGCTGCCTCTAATTAGATGGAGTAGAACCGTTTCGGCTGAATCATCCTGGTGATGAGCAGTGGCTATAAGATCAGCTCCGGCCTTAAGGCGAACCTCCCGGAAAAAGCTGTAGCGTTCCTCCCGGCCCGCTTCCTCCAGGGACATTTTTCGTTCTTTGGCCAATGTCCTTATATCTCTATGTGCTGAATGAAAGGGGATCTCCAATTCTCGACATACCTCCTGAACATATTGTTCCTCTTCATCCCCCTGAATTCTCAAGCCGTGGTTGACATGTGCAGCTATAACTTTGATACCCAGCTCACTTTGCAAACGGGCAAGAATATACAGCAATGCCATAGAGTCAGGACCGCCTGAAGCCCCAATTACCAGCACATCATTATTTTTCAAGAGACCATGTTCTTTAATATATTCTTTTACTTTTTTGTCCACCTGATAACTCCACAAAAACCGGTTTTCTTTTATGCTACCCAAGTATACGGGTTTGTCAAACAAAAGAAGCAAGCCAAAAGCTAAACGCGGTATAGCTAGCTCCTCATTTAAACTCATATAGTGAATGGCCGAGTTATGTTATCATGCTAAATGGTTGGAAATCAAAATCCATATCGTCTGAGTTTCCCTACGTTAATCTCAGTTTTTGAGTATTTCATGGAAAACTGCCTAGTCTTTTCCTTACCCATTGAAAAACATGTGGCCAAATCCTTTAGAATAGGTATTTGGCCATTATGAGTCATATATTAACAGCAGTCCGAAACATTCTTTCACAAAAAGCTCGAACTTCCCTTCTTTAAGCTGCTGGGACTTAATTGTTTCAGAATAG
>CAZWPO010000065.1:0-4171 GCA_964635975.1 uncultured Syntrophomonas sp. | reverse complement strand
GATATGTAGTCAGGGTCCGGGTTGTCAAAGGCGTTAATGTGTATGGAAAGTACCAGGTCGCAACCAGCGTCGTTAACCAAATTCACTCTGTCGCGCAGCGATACAGCATCATCCTCCAGGCGGGTGAGAACTACGGAATGTCCTCGTTCTCTAAGTTTGTCGGCTAAAAGCAGGGAAATATCAAGGGTAATGTCTGATTCCCGTGTGCCGGTTGGTCCTATTGCACCGGGATCAATTCC
The DNA here is from genome assembly GCA_964635975.1 of uncultured Syntrophomonas sp. Classification (GTDB taxonomy): domain Bacteria; phylum Bacillota; class Syntrophomonadia; order Syntrophomonadales; family Syntrophomonadaceae; genus UBA5314. The sequence continues at coordinate 3,932 of CAZWPO010000065.1, read as the reverse complement.
CCCATGACCGGGATCTATACCAATAATCATCCTATCTTCACTCCTCTCTAGAGTCGATCATAAATCGGATTGAGCCGGGTACCAGGTAGTAGCCGATGCCGGTGCGGGTGGCTATCACCGGATGGTAATCACTGTGGCCGAGTTTACGACGGAGATTTGATATATGAAAACGCGGATTGCTGCAGCTGATGTCTATCGGGTCTACTTGATCAGCCAGTAAATCAGCAGATACCGGACGGCCTTCCCGTCTGTGAAGCAAAGATAAAATGCGCAGTTCAGCCCCGGTTAGGGATTCCTCGACTTTACGCCATATTTCCCCTCCTTCTATATCAACCATTATTTCTTTAGGTTTTGGCCTCGTTTTTATCACTACTCCCCCCTCCGGTTGTCTATGCCTGGAAGATTTCCTTATCATTTTCAAGCCCTCCCTTTATACCTGGTATGGGTTTTACCGGCTTCATCCCTGAAACGCTCGTAAATATAAGGTCCATGAGATGGACCGTTCCGGCACTTAATACAACGAGGATTGCCGCATCGCACTAATCGCTTATGAGGGGTAATTGCATACCCCTGGTCACTAATAAGATTGTCTGCCTGGCCCCGCCGGTTGCGGCCCTTACCGCCTGAATTAACCATTATTTTTTCCTCCCGGTGTCTTACCCCGCAGAGTCCAGCCATACACCCTATCCTCCGGGCTGCTGCCCACTGGATAAAACCGTCTGGAGGCCGGGTCGAAATCAAGATAAATATCTTCATTCTGGCGACCGCCAAAGCGGTTTTTTAATACTGTCAGCCGGGCTGCCCATAGAGCTTCCTGATCAACTTTCTCCTTCGTCCCTGGCCTGGCCAGCACTAACACATTGTCTGCCAGGTTGGTAATATCCCCGCTGCCTCCAATATCATTTTTAGTGAGCCCGGATACGCTGACCGTTTTGCGAGGATGAACCACTATATGGACATGGGCGGCATTTTCTCGTACAAAACGAACCGTCTCCAGGATCAGTTCGCGTTGCGCCCGGTACTGATCCCGGGCGTGAAGACGGCTGACCGTCATGGTCAGGTTGTCTAATAGAAAAACCTGGCAGGAGTACTCTTTTGCCGCCCTGGTAAAAACCTCTATCAGTTGACCAACTTTTCTCATCTCTCCACCCTGATACAGGAAAAGCCTGTCCCGATACCAGTCCCTGATGGTTCCAAGAATTTTCTGCTTGGGACTATAAGTTGTTCCAACCTTGTCCGGACCGGATAACACTGATAGATCTCGAGGTCCGGCAGCCTGCAGCTCAATCCAGTAGCGAAATATCCTATCCGGCAGTTCCCCGGAATAGGCACAAACTGCATGGCCCTGATCAATAGCCTCCAGGAGGATTTGCCCTAACAAAGTGCTTTTCCCCGAAGAATTCATACCGCTCCATACCGTCAATTCTCCGGGCCTAAAGCCACCGGCTAATATATTATCCAACTCTAAAAAACCGCTCCTTATAGCCAATGTATCAGACGGGTCCCAATCGCCAATGTCAGATACTCTTTGCAGCCCGGGTATTATTCCGCCGTTTTGAGTACGTTTACTCATCTTCCTGATCCCAGGACACTATCCACCCGGTGGATGCCTGGTGCCGCCCCTCTATCCTCCAGTCTTTTCCCCCGACGATTACTTCCCGGGAGCCGCAGATCCTGGAGGCCAGGGCAGGACCCAGCTTTGCACTCAGTTCCTTGCCGGTTAAATTGGTGGTAAATATCGTGTCTTTGCGCCCGTAACGGTGATCTATAATGCTGTACAGGGTGGCTTGTACCCATTCGGTAGCTTTTTCCGCTCCTATATCGTCAATGATCAGAAGATCTACAGTGCGCAGCATTCCCACCAGCTGGTCCTTCTGTTTTTCTTCCCAGAGGGAGCGCCGGATGCGATCGAGAAGATCAATGGATTTTATAAACACCACAGTGCGAGCTTTGGCCGCTGAACGGGCCAACGCCAGGGATATTTCAGTTTTTCCCCGGCCTGGAGGTCCGGAGAGCAGAAAGCTTTTTCCCTGGAGGGATGAAGTAAGAAACATACGGGCTGTTTTCAGGGCTTCTTCCTGCCCGGATCTAGCCGGAAAATCCTCCAGTGGTGGTCCCGGAGTATGCACCAGGTTGCTTTCTCTAAACTGGCGGTTAAGCTCCCTCCAGGTTTTTTCCCGCCTTTCCTGTTCGGTCACCGCCGGATCAGGCGTGCAGCGGCAGGGAGTACGTTCGGTTATAAGCCAGGAGCTGCCCGCGTGTACTACCAGGCGTTCTCTGACCTCCAGCTTGCAAACCGGGCAGGTTTTGATATGGTCATAAAGCAGCTCATCATCCGGATCGAGCTCCGGGAATGTCGGCGGACTATTGTCTTTAATCTCCCCTTTTTCATCAAAGGACCAGCTGCTGACCAGGGTTTCGTTTGATAATTCAGGTAAACCAGAAGCTGTTACCGCCTGACTTAATTCAGCCCTGGTATCGTTCACGTTGATATCGTTCAATACAATCCTCCTCTCCTAAGTTTTCTGCTGGGATTGGTGGACCGGGTCCGGCTCTCCTTAAGATAGCTCTTAGATAGAGCAAGGGCTTCTGGATCTCACCGATCGATGAAGCAAAGGTTAATTCTTGAATGGCGGACAACACCGCCTGATAGCCGAACTCGTTATATAACGCCCCGATGAATGAATAATCTCCTTTGCTTTCAATGATGCCTGGCACTTCTCGATATAATTTCACCAGTTCGGCAATTAAGGTACGATTGTCAACCTGGCTTTTATCACTCTGTCCTCTGTCTGCGCTAGCAGATAGTATATATGTTTTGTTTAGTTTGGTTTGTTTTGTTTGAGCGGAGCTGGAGATCCTATTATCTTGGCCTTCGCTGGCACCGCAACCTGCATTCAATGCAGCATTTGATGCAGAATTTTCTGAAAAAGCTGCAAAATTTTCTGCAAACAATGCAGCATTCCATGCATGTCCTGCATCGTTTGCTGCAAATGATGTAACATTCTTTGCAGCATCTTTTGTTTCATTGCTTGCAGCATTCTTTGCATCATTAAATGCAGCATGTCTTCTTGCAGGCAGGATGCTGGCCAGGCCGCATATGGTATATTCGCTGCTGTTCCTGTATTCCTGGACTATAATAAGGTCAAAGCCAACCAGCTCTTGAATAACCCTTTTGAAAGTTCGCCGGTCTTTGATACCGGATCTGGCCATAATCATAACGTCTGAAACCATAAAACCCTCTTTCCAAAAAAGCCGGTTGGCAATGTTTAATAGAGCCAGGTAAAGATACCCCGCCGATTGGGATAATTGATTGACCAGGTCATGGTCATAAAAGGCATTGATTTCCTTGATATAGTCCACTACTGGGTGCCCTCCAGACGGACTTCCTCTCTATTGGCCTCCCAGAGCAGATATTCCACCCAGCATGCAGCCCGAAACTCCGGATCATATGAAACTATGGGCTTCATTTTCGGGCCGAATTTTATAGCAAAGCTGTATTCGCAGTGCTGGCATTCACCTTTTGACCAAACCCTGGGTTCCTCCTGATGATGATATGGGCAGCACCAATCTTCACGGTTTTTCTGCTCCAGGATACACCCTGCCAGGGCCAGGGCATTACACACCAACTGTAGATTCTTCTCCATATCGGATGTCCTCCCCATGGATTTTTTGATGCGGATTACATTAGAGCGTTCATAACATGAAATGAGTTGTTCTGGGTGAACGGAGTTAGGCCCATGGCCTCAATGGTTGATATTTCATCCATAGGCAGAGCTTCTGCATGATTATCAGGTGAATTGTCTGATCCGATCAGCTGATTGCGGGGTATACGAATCCGGCTGCGAATTCTGATATGAGGGATCGATCCTTGAACGCAGCCTCGAGCACAGGCTTCATATATGGTTGAAGTGCTTATATCCAGAAACTTG
>CAZWPO010000064.1:0-4263 GCA_964635975.1 uncultured Syntrophomonas sp. | reverse complement strand
TGCCCGTCCCGGCATGTACCACCTGCAACTGATTGCAAAAGACAGGGTATACACCGGGAAGATGATCGTTGAATAGCGCTTCCTTCCTCACCGCCTTCTGGCACTCTGGCATTCTTGCATTCTTGCACTCTTGCATTGCAAGGTGTCAAGTTAGCCGGAAAATTTTTTTACCGCAGAGGCGCGGAGGCGCAGAGGGTTGAATACCTCAGGGTCGGCCAAAAAGCGATGTGGCACATGTTCCCCCGATGTGTCACTTGCAGGATTCTCTTTTCATAATCATGATAATCAGCACAATAGATTGCTGTTGTTCAAAACCGGGATGTATATGGACACATTCCCTGATTTCGGTGCTGAAAACTGGCATGTGTCACATCAAAACGCAATGTGACACATCAGCATTCCGATGTGGCACATTGTCCCATAGGGTTATACTACACTCATTACTAATGACATAGCACTAACACCTTCAACTTCATGATGAAAACTTTCCTTGGAGGAATTTTCAGCAAAACGCGTGAAACACCGATGTGACACATGGTGAATTGCATGTGCCACATTAATGTCCTGGTTCTTCCCCAACGATTTCCCTATACCAGGTGGTGAAAATAAAATCCTGTATATCGCTGCCTCAACATTGCATATCAATGATCTGTCAATTATACCGACACGGAACAGTTTTGCGAAAAAGCGCGTCATAGCCGTGTACGGCATAACTCAGTCTTCACTGGTTCTTTGCAGCAATGCGCAGCATTGGTGCTTAGAACCAGGAATGCCGTACACTGTACTGAAGCACGCTTATTGCACATTGCTTTACTGTGTCGGTATAAACAGTTTTGCATTCGCAAACCTGTCAAGACTGAGTATACTAATACGTGAGATTAAATGCACAATATCCCGAACGGATGCAACTTGACATTGGCAGTTTAGTATACTATCTTTACCGAAATATTTCAAAAAGTTTGAAAATGAGTGGGATGAAGACATTGCCCACGGGAGACTACTTCCTGAAGAACACCAGTTTCCTTCAATTTGATTGTCTGAATCCTCACTCTTCGTTTTCCATATTTTACAATTCCCAACTCAGTCCCGGAAGCACAATACAGATCAACCAGTCCGAAACCCTCCAGGCCATTAATTCCATAGAGATCAACGACCTGACGGTTGACGGTAACGGCAATAGCGGCGGTAGCGTTGAGATCATGGCCCGGAACAGCGTAACCCTCAAGGACGGTTTTTGGGCTAAAAGCGGGAGCAGTGTATTTGTCCATGCGGGACCTTTTTTTGTTCCCTGTGAAACCTGGCCGGATGTATTGTTTGAATCAAAAAACAGACCTCAGACCAATACCGGCGATCAGGCAACTGAAATTGAGGTTCATTTCGACCTGGAAACTGAAATAGTGGATGTCAGGATCTTTCCAAATCCGTCGGAAGGTACCTGCCAAATTGAAATTATTGGAAGTGCCCCGGAACGTATCCATGTTTCTGTATTTGATTGTCTCGGACAACTGATGCAGGCCTTTCATCACTCAGGGGTAAATACATTCATTATCAATCTGAAGGATTATCCTGCAGGCGCGTATTACACCATTATTAAAGCAGATGGATGGTGTGTTTCTAAGAGGATGATAAAATATTAAAGCAAATCATGATGAAAACAATATTAAGCATAGTTATTATAACGATTACCTTATTTTCTGCATCTTCCATGCTGTATTCGCAGCAATGGCAAATTGCTGAAATTGCCGGAGGATTAGGTAATGACCAGGCTGTATGCATTGCAACAGATTCTGAGGGGAATATTTATGTCGGCGGAGCTTACGAATGGACTGCAACCTTCCAGAACCAGACCATTGGCAGTAATGGACGAGGGGATTTCTTCCTTGCAAAATATGATCCAAGCGGAGTTTTAAAATGGGTTAAACATGGTGGTGGTGGCGGCATGACAATTGAAACTTCTGGTGATGCCGTTGGAAGTATCATTATTGATGATCAGGACAGGGTTTTTATTGCAGGTACCTTTGACGGCACTGCAAATTTTGGAAACCATACGTTGACTTGTTATTATGGTCAGGTTGATGCTTTTCTGGCCCGTTACGACACCGCCGGCAATTGTTTATGGGTGAGGCATATGGGTGGACAATACAAGACAGGTTCACGTGCCATTGTTTTGGATGATAATAGCCATATATATCTCACTGGAGTTACAAGCTTTACCAATTCTCTGCATTGTATGGATACATCAATCTCCATGAACAATCAGGGTTTTTTCCTGGCAAAGTTTGATATAAATGGGAACTTTGATTGGATCAGAAGCATAAACGGAGACGGTGGCATGTCAATTAACGATATCGGGCGATTTGGAAATGAGTTGGTTTTAGTTGGAAGTTTTGGTGGTGAAATTATTTGTGATACATTGATATTTACAACACAAAAAACATTCCAACCAGTACTCTTTAAAATGGATACCAATGGAGCATTTATCTGGGGCAAGACATTTGATTGTACAACGCTTGCAACGGTTTCATCTTTAGCAATATCAAACTCTGGTTCCCTTTATTGTACTGGCTGGGCGACTGGTTTGTTTGTTGTTGGAGATGATACATTACAAGAAGGCGGAACTTTTATATTTAAACTTTGGCCAGACGGTAGTCCTGCATGGATGAAAAAGGCTGGTAGCAATATTCAGGATGTTGTTATCGCTGAAAACGAAGTTGTTTATATTTCAGGCGTTTTAGGAGGTTCACACTACATCTCCGATTGTCTTGCAATTGGCAGTCCAGGGGTCATGAATTTGTATGTTGCAACGCTTGATACCAATGGAAACTGCCAGGGAGTGACAATGGTTCCAAATGTACATCATTCTTATGAAACAGTTTTTGATGCTGAAAACTTGTTTTATATTACCGGATACTGCAAAGCAACAGAATTCGGCAACCTTTCCGTGGGCAACTACGGAGAAATGGATGCATTCTGGGCCAAACTGGATTATGTGAGCGGGTTGCAGGAGCAGACCGGCGGAGGGGAGCATGCACTATCTATTTATGCCAATCCCAATACAGGTGTCTTTCATGTAAAAGTGCCGCCTGCAGTGTCACATGAAAGGGATCTTATGCTGCGCATTTTCGACAACAGCAACCGCCTGGTGCATGAGCAAAAGCTGGACATGAGCGAAGAAACACCCCGTATCAATGTTTCCCGTGCCCGTCCCGGCATGTACCACCTGCAACTGATTGCAAAAGACAGGGTATACACCGGGAAGATGATCGTTGAATAGCGCTTCCTTCCTCACCGCCTTCTGGCACTCTGGCATTCTTGCATTCTTGCACTCTTGCATTGCAAGGTGTCAAGTTAGCCGGAAAATTTTTTTACCGCAGAGGCGCGGAGGCGCAGAGGGTTGAATACCTCAGGGTCGGCCAAAAAGCGATGTGGCACATGTTCCCCCGATGTGTCACTTGCAGGATTCTCTTTTCATAATCATGATAATCAGCACAATAGATTGCTGTTGTTCAAAACCGGGATGTATATGGACACATTCCCTGATTTCGGTGCTGAAAACTGGCATGTGTCACATCAAAACGCAATGTGACACATCAGCATTCCGATGTGGCACATTGTCCCATAGGGTTATACTACACTCATTACTAATGACATAGCACTAACACCTTCAACTTCATGATGAAAACTTTCCTTGGAGGAATTTTCAGCAAAACGCGTGAAACACCGATGTGACACATGGTGAATTGCATGTGCCACATTAATGTCCTGGTTCTTCCCCAACGATTTCCCTATACCAGGTGGTGAAAATAAAATCCTGTATATCGCTGCCTCAACATTGCATATCAATGATCTGTCAATTATACCGACACGGAACAGTTTTGCGAAAAAGCGCGTCATAGCCGTGTACGGCATAACTCAGTCTTCACTGGTTCTTTGCAGCAATGCGCAGCATTGGTGCTTAGAACCAGGAATGCCGTACACTGTACTGAAGCACGCTTATTGCACATTGCTTTACTGTGTCGGTATAAACAGTTTTGCATTCGCAAACCTGTCAAGACTGAGTATACTAATACGTGAGATTAAATGCACAATATCCCGAACGGATGCAACTTGACATTGGCAGTTTAGTATACTATCTTTACCGAAATATTTCAAAAAGTTTGAAAATGAGTGGGATGAAGACATTGCCCACGGGAGACTACTTCCTGAAGAACACCAGTTTCCTTCAATTTGATTGTCTGAATCCTCACTCTTCGTTTTCCATAT
>CAZWPO010000063.1:0-4670 GCA_964635975.1 uncultured Syntrophomonas sp. | reverse complement strand
GTAAAACCGAAATGGTGATGATGGCCAAAATTGCTGGTTGTTTTTCCGTTAACGAAATGGACATGTTTGCCGTTTCCTACATAAATCGCTGGTCCAGTCTTAACCCCTACTTCATGGTAGTGATTGACAAAGAAATCATTGTTTGTGAGTATGGAGTGGATATGACTCCTCCCATAAGGAATTTCTTGACTGGTAACACCTGCAAAGCGGTGGTTATGTGGTATCCTGCCAGCAATCATGTCACTTCCTAAAAACTCATGAACATGGGTCTGCGTGTCTGGTCTGGGTTTGTGCGGTGGACGCGGATGTCTTTTGCAATCATTTTTGCGGTCTTCTTCAGAATCTTTTCTCAATACATGCTTGTAATCTTCATCATCACCGTAATCATAGGTGTAATCATAATTGTCGTCATCCCTGTAATCATACTTGTCATCGTCCCAGTAATAATCATCCTCACGATAAGCCCTACTGTCGTCTTTGTAACCGCAACGTTCCCGATATCTCCTGCAACTCAATTAAACACAACTCCTTTCATGGAAATTGATACATCATATGGAAACATTATCCTCGGAGTTACGGATATATATCTTTTTGGCAATTATCTTTACTTAATTCAATCTCTTGGCAGGTGCTTAAAATAAAAAAACTCTGGCAGCACTATAAAAAAATTTGAAACACCACTACCTATAAGAGAGAAGAATTTTTATTTAAGTCGTTTTATGGTTTAATCGTATAATGGCACATATTCCATATTATCCCATATTGTTTAATCAAGGTGATTCTTTCTGGGTATTAGTATTAATGTTTTGCGCCTAAACCCATCGGAACAAATTATGAGGATAGTGTGGATTAGGAGAAGGAGGGATTTTTTTGGGTCACCGTCTAACCACTACAGGTCAGTCTATTCCGCAGCTTTCAAGCAGTCTACCAGTGCCCGAAAAAAAGCTGATTTTAAAAGGTATTCCTATTTTGCTTTATCACAAGGTGAGCCCAGACCCAAGAGCCGGCGATTTGACCTATCGTGTACTCCCCGAAGATTTTAACTGGCAAATGCGATATCTTAAACAAAAGGGTTACCACACGGTTAATATTGGTGATGTTATTGATCATTATCATAATGGCAAGAATTTGCCGGAGAATCCTGTGGTTATTACTTTTGATGATGGATATTACGACAATTATAAATATGCTTTTCGAATCTTAAAAAAATATGCCTTTTCGGCAACTATATTTATTGTAAGTAACACTGTGGGTGGATTAAACGAATTTGATTTAAAGGACAGTATTCAGCCTCAAAGTGAAATGTTGAATTGGGATGAAATTAGAGAGATGGATTCCAACAGAATTACCATAGGCGCCCATACCCTCGACCACCTACATTTAACAAAAATTAATCCTGAAGAAGCCAGGCGGCAAATTATTGGATCCAAGAGGATACTTGAAAAAGCATTAAGAAAGGAAGTACTATATTTCTCTTATCCATATGGAGAGTACAATAGTACGATTGTAGACATAGTAAGAAAGAGTCGATATAGGGCAGCTGTTAGCACTTTACCAGGAATAGTTGGTTCCTCGGATAACCCATATTTCCTAAGGAGAATAAGTATATGGGGAGGCTATGATCAGGTGAAATTTGTAAAAGAACTGCATAAATATAGAGTTTTTTAGAATTATCCCGCACCAACAATGTGTCGCCGAATTCGTATCAATAAATAAACGGATATAGCGCCCACTTCAGGAAGATGGGCGCTATATCTATTTCATTATTCATTTACAAGATAATTCAGTCAAGTTTTAAAATAATGATCAGATATTAGAAATCACGTTTGGGATCGCCAGATGCTACCGCCGCAATGCCTACATTTGTAATCGATGCACCCTCAATGTTATATGCAGCAATATCAACGATTTCCACAATATAATCGCAGCAGCCAGGACATTCTTGGCAATCACAAAATACGAAACCAAAGGGTTCGCTGAATTGGAAATCTGCAAATATACCAGAGGGCACCGCCATTGATCCAAGGCCAATATTCAAGCTCTTTTCATAAGTGAACGTTGATAATGGGACTCTGGAGCCGCGGTCACATATCCTGCTCAGTTTAAACACGACCCTAAAGGTAAAGCCCCAAAGAAGATCGGCTTTAAAATTAAGGATGGAGGAAAATTCAATTTTTACTTCTGGGCGAACCAGGCATGAAGAATCGATAGTTACAGTGCCCACGGGTAATGATTGTGTTCCGATAAAGCCCAAGCCCGAAGCATTTTGCACAGCTACATTATTAACTGGCAGGGTAAGTCCCGATCCCTGTCCACAACTTAAAATCGTCTCGGGGAAATCGCATTTTTTATCATGATCATGTTCCCTGGCACAGCAATCATCATCATAAGGTTTTCTGTAGTTTGCCAATTTTACTACCTCCTTGCATTTTATGACTCTCAAGGAAACTTACAACTATTTTCTCAAACGTTGAACCCCTCCTTTTGTATCATATTTTATATTTGGTGCAAAATGGTTATTTTGCCATATATAAGGTAAGATATTCAAAATTAAGGAATAATGTTACTTGGGCTGAATGCACATTATCCAGGACATAAAGAGAGCCTTATTCTATATTTTGGTATTGTGTAACATTAATACCGACACTGTAATATTGTAGTAAAAAAGAAAGGAGTTGAATGGTCGTGGCTTCTGTAACCTTATTGCCTATTCAAGATGTATATATTTCCGAGTGGTATTCAGACCAGAATTTCGATACCCACACCGGTCTGTTCGTCAGCCAATATAAACAGCCAGGCGATGACTATAGATCGTTGTTTCAGTTCGATTTATCCTGCATTCCCCCTACCAGTACCATTCATAAGGCAGTCTTTGAACTTAAGGTTAATAGAAACGAAGGTACGTGTGGGATATTGATTCAAGCCCATCGTTTACTGAATAAATGGACTGAATGGCAGCTTACCTGGGAGAATTGCCCACCCTTAAGTCCTGAGTTAGACGGATCGGAATTTATCGAACCCGAGTCTCCACCTGATCTGGTTTGTATAGAAATCACCAGTTTGGTTAGAGGATGGTATGACGGATCCATCCCTAATAATGGGCTTATTCTTATTGGTAATGAAACAGAAAATGACCTGATTGGATTTATCAGCACCCGAGGCACATACAGCTATGAGTGGCCACGGCTTAAAGTAGATTATTCACCTGGTCTATTAAACCGCTTCCAACCCGAAAAACTGATAGTACCCAGGCATGATTGCCCCTATATTGAGTCCAGGGCAATACCTTTAGGACCCAAGGAAAAAGCCACCTTCATTGTCGTCAATACATCAGACTCGGAACATGTAAGGGCTCTTCTCCAAGTGGGATACTCTTCAAATCCGGATAAGGCATATGCAGATGCGGGTGAGTGGCGTAGACTCAAGCCGGCAGGATTTCCAGGAGAGGCAGTGTCTTTAAGCACCACCGATGCGGTAGAATTTGCGCGGGTGCTTATTGAAGGTCGAGGAGGGGAAACCGTAATAGTGCATCCTCGGACCAGGGAACTGTAGTGGCCTAACTTGAGAAGCTTTACTACTTTGAAATAAACAAAAAAGGTGGCCTCGTATACATGAAGCCACTTTTTTTATGGAATTTTTCATTAAAAGCCATATTGCTCGTCATATAGAGATGTTTGCCAAAAAGGTTATTTATCCTCGCAGCATATACAAGTATTCTTCATACTTGTGCACGATGATAGCATTATGCTTAATGTCAGAATATGTCGATAGCAATGATTTGCAGATCTAAGAGAAAACCGTTTTCGCGAATTGCAGAAAACGGCCTATACTCTAATTTTTTGATTCCAACTCTGATGCTTTTTTTAGTATGCTCAAGCTATGGGCTTAGTCCCTGGGTTCACCGGATGCAATGGCCGTAATACCAACATTAGTTATTGAAGCAGATTCGATATAAAATGAATTAATATTAATTATTTCTACCAGATATGTGCAACAGCCCGGGCAATCATGGCACTCGCACCAAACGAAGCTGAAAGGATCCTTGAACTGAAAATCAACCGCTACTTCACGTGGAAGTACCAATCCATCCAGATCGACACTTGCTGATTTTTCATAAATCCATGTTGCCAAAGGAGTTTTCTGACCATGATCACAGGATCTGCTCAACTGAAAAATGATTGTTAATTCAAACCCTGGCAAGAAATTTGCTTTAAAATTGATTAAGCTGGAAAAATCAATTTTGATTGCCGGATGGTCCAGTCCTCTGGTATCCAGGTTCACGGTTCCTACTACAAGAGTAGGAGTTCCTAAATAACCTGTGGATGATTGGTTTGCTTCCGCCCTTAATAGATTATCGCTAATCGGCAGGATTAAACCAGATCCCTGCCCGCAACTTAGAATGGTTACCGGGAATTCATCTTTTTTACGATGGTCGGGGCCCGGCGAGCAACAATCTTCTTCATGAGGCCTTCTATAGTTTGCCAATGTTAAAACCCCCTATATTTGGTTTAATGAAAATCACGGTTCTAGTTTTTCCATCCCTCCTTTTCGCGGATGATATGGTGCTCGTTGGAATTGTTAGTATTTTTTACCGGTTATACAATTTAACTATTCATTTCAACCCGAGATTGTTACCCAAATAAACCTGTATTTCAACAAAAATATGTGGG
>CAZWPO010000062.1:3471-4707 GCA_964635975.1 uncultured Syntrophomonas sp. | reverse complement strand
AGCTTCATTAACCATCCAATGGGTTCCCCGGTTGTCGTTGAGCTGGCCCAGCCAGCAAGTATATACCCGCCATCGCTAGTCTGTAGAACCGTAGTAAAGGAATCTGTACGTTTGCCGCCGTAGGTTGACGACCAGACCGCTTTGCCCTTTTCATCAGTTTTCACCACCCAGGCGTCATCTACAGCAGCCGTACCATTTGCATCTTTACTGCCAGTGCAGCCTGCGAGAATGTATCCTCCATCTCGAGTCTGCTGAACGTTATTAAACTTATCGCCGACACTGGTGTTGAATGTATAAGACCAGGTCTCTTTACCGTTGGAATCTATCTTGATCAGCCATCCATCCGAATCCGTAGGGTGCCCGGAAAAGCTATAACCTGCCAGTATATATCCCCCATCGGTCGCAGGCTTTACGGCGAGGATATTGTCTTCGCCGTCGCCCCCAAAGGTACGCGACCACAACTCCTTGCCCCGGGTGTCTATTTTGATAATCCACCCGTCATAGGTGTTGCTGGCTGCAGAAATTGTCTGCCCCGCCAGGATATATCCTCCATCCCCGCATTGTATGGCGGAGTGGATCAAATCGCTCTTGGTATTGCCGTAATTATGCGACCAGGCTTCTTTTCCTTCATTATCTGTCTTAACCACCCAGCCATCTTGATATCGGTCGTCGGGGAATATTGTCCATCCGGCCATAAAGCAGCCCCCGTCGTTGGTCTGTTGAACACAATCAAAGGTGTCATAATCGCCACAGGCAAAAGTCCGCATCCAGACTGGATTTCCTTCACTATCAGCCTTGACCAGCCAGCCGTCTGTCTCATCTTTAGCTGTTTCCGTCCAACCAGCGATTATATATCCTCCATCCGCAGTCTGCTGGGCCGAAGTTATATTATCAGCTAATTGCCCAACAATCGGACGGTTCCAGATTTCTTTGCCGACAGAATCCGTCTTGATCAACCAGCCGTCCGAACCCCCGCCCGTCTTACGGTAATTAGTTTTGTAATTCATGGTGAAATTTTTGTTTTCACTAATGCTTCCGGCCAGGACATACCCTCCATCCCTGGTCAATAAAACGGAGTTGATCGCATTTTTGTGGGGACTATCACCGTGTACGGTAGTGAATACTACCCTGGGGTCATTGTGGGTCCATTCCTGCGGGTTTTCTTTGGTATTTACGATATTGTTTTCAGTACTCTTACACGAAACCGAAACCAGGCAAAATAACAGCAATACTATA
>CAZWPO010000062.1:0-3371 GCA_964635975.1 uncultured Syntrophomonas sp. | reverse complement strand
CCGCCTGCAGTAAGAAAGAAACACCTACATATGTAGAACACGTTGTAAATGTTGAGAGCAATACTGTAAAAGACGTTATGAATGGCTTCGATCAGACTGAAGTTGGCTCTTTCGTTATCAAAGAGAGCACTGCAGGGTCTTTGCTGCCCAATTGTACCGTTACCCTTACTCTGCCCTCCGGCGCAAAGTGGATGACCAATGGCGGCGGTAATTGGCCGGAGAACGGCAAAAGAGCAGTTGCAGCCATTTCCAACAAAGAGGGCGACCTGGTCTTTGTCAATGGCAACCCGACCAGTACCACCGACAATGGACAAACAATCACCTTTCAAGTAGGCGCTGGCTCTTACTCTAAAAGCACTATACTGTTCGACAAGCTGCAGGTTACTATTGCCCCGGATTTCAGCGGTGACCTGAATATAACCGTAGGGGGAACTGCTGGTGCTGCCGGAGAAGTGAAAGTAGCCAGCGTAAGCCCCAGAGTTAAACTCGGCAGCGATGGTCAAGCTCTGGTTAAGATCGGTCTCCAAAACCAGAAGATCAGTGATTTCACTATTTCCGAAACCCGGGAAGAAGCGTTCAATGCGCAAAAGGACAATGATGATCTGGTTGTTGCTCTGCCCGCTGGTGCCACCTGGTACCGGACTCCTACTGTAACCGTTGGTGTAGGCGATGTGAGGATTGCTCATATGAGCGTCAGCGACAGAAATCTGTCCATTACCCTGAAGTCAAACAGCAGCAAAGCTTCTACTATCACCGTATCAGATGCTTATGTGACTATAGACCGCACCGTACCGGAGGGCGATTTCGCTATTGATATCCTGGGAGCCAGTGAAAAGGGACTTGCATCGAGCGCAATCACCGATAACGCAGTTCAAAATAAATTTAATATTTCTCCCATCGCTAAAGTCACGGTTGCACAGTTAGTGACTCCTGCAGATCAGGGGGTCGCAGTACGACCCGCCGTATTCACCATCGGGTCAACTTCTTACACTCTGTCTGGCGAATCACAAAGTATGGATGTAGCCCCTTACATCAGGGACAACCGCACCTTCATACCCATACGCTATGTAGCATATGCGCTGGGAATCGCTGATTCCAATATAATTTGGGATAGCGCCAACCAGACACTAACCCTGATGAAGGGCAACAAGGTAGTCCAACTGAAGATCGGCAACAACATAATGCTCGTCAACAGCGTAGCTATTACCCTGGATGTAGTACCCGAGATCACCGACGGTCGCACCTGCCTGCCCATTGCTCCAGTGGCCCAGGCCTTTGGAGCCACGGCTAGCTGGGATGCAACTACTCAAACTGTAACTGTCAAATAGTCAGGCCAAATAACCAAAGAGCCCGGCTTCAGCCGGGCTCTCAGACCGTCAAAAAAGCCGAATATCTTTGTCATTTCACAAAGCCCGTTCAATCAACGTACTCAGGTACGCCTCAATCTCGGGCTTTGTTTATTCCGCGATCTTCGACTTTTTTGCTCGCCCTGCCAGGGTGTCAAAGAAGTTGACAGCCTGGCAGAGCGTCACTTGCCTATACCCTACTCGCCATAATTCTATTAAGGACCACTCAAACGCTTCGTTCCCCAAGTTATCTAGTGCATAATTCATCTAATATGTCCATAATCCGCCATTATTCTTCATAAAACCTTTATAATAGATAGAAATCCCCTTTTCGTGTAGCGTAAGGTGCTAAGTATTCGTTTAGACATTAATTGATTGCTGTCAACGGTCATAATATTGGGAGGTTTTGTCTATGAAAAAGCGTTTCTTGCTTTTTGCTGCTTTTATCCTGTTCTTCTTTTCGCTTTCCGGTTTTGCCACTGCTGCGCCCTCTGTAGTTCTGAATGGACAACAATTGTCTTTTGATGTGCCCCCGGTCATACAAGACGGCACTACCCTTGTGCCCTTGCGGGCAATTTTTGAACCCTTGGGGGCAGTGGTCAATTGGGATTCCTCAACCCAGACCGTTAACGCAATCAAAGGTCAAACCGAAATCAGGCTTACGTTGGGCAGAGTGGATGCCTATGTTGACGGCCAGACGATCACTCTTTCAGTCCCTGCTCAGAGCATAGATGGACGCACCATGGTGCCGCTAAGGTTCGTGAGCAATGCCCTCGGCGCTGATGTCAACTGGGATCCATCAAGTGAGCAAATAACGATATTCACGCTTGATTGCGGCGGCCCGCCGATAACCACTACCTTAAAAGTCCATTATATTGACGTCGGACAGGCCGATTCGATATACATACAGCTTCCTGAACACAGCGATCTATTGATTGACGGCGGAAATGAAGCAGACGGGCAAATGGTGGTTGATTATCTGAAAGCCCAGGGTGTCGATGATATTGAGCTTCTTATCGCTACTCATCCTGATGAAGATCATATTGGCGGACTGCCATCTGTACTGGAGGCTTTTTCGATAGAAAAGATCATAGACAGCGGTAAAACGGCGGACACGAAGATATACAAGACCTATGCAGCAGATGCCCAGGCGGAAGGATGCCCATGGGAAGAGGACAATTTTCAAACACTCTCCCCCTGGGGGCCGCTTAAATTTGATGTCCTTACCGGACCAAGGGACTGGAATACCACAAACAACTACTCAGTTGTAACTCGCCTGACTGATGGTAAAATACATTTCTTATTTGTTGGCGACGCTGAAATAGATGCAGAATCGGCCATTCAAGCTGATATAAACGCCGATATACTCAAGGTGGGACATCATGTTATATTTAGTTAGTGATTATCTTATATAAAATAAAAATATTATGTTGAAAAGGTGGCGTAATATAGTCACTTTTATTATTTAATGTAATAATGTTTATATAGTAAAATGTCCACTATTATGTATAATTCATATATAAGAAATAGCGGAGTTGACACCATGGATACAAAGTGTGGGAGATACAGTGTTCAGAAGGCGCTAGTTCCTGTAAATCAAGAACTGCAGGTACGTTTTTTTATTTTAAAAGATAATATCCCTTTCAATCCGGCGAACTTTTTTCTTGACTATAAAAGTATGCGTAGTGTAAATACAGGGCGGCAATACGCTTATTGTCTTTGTAAGTTTTTAAATTACCTTAGTGAGGGTGGTAAAACCCACAGACAAGCTACAAATTTCGATGTTGAGAAATTTATAGACTATATTATCTTTGGGGAACCAAACGGGAACGTATATTTTATGAAAGGCACCGTTACTTACAGAACAGTGAATGAGTACATTGTAGCTGTTACTGGCTTTTATCAGTCACTTGATGCCCTAACAGAAAAAGAAACCAACATAGTGCTTCATAAGAAAACCAGATATAACGGTATTAAACAAAAATATCTGTATGGACAAATATGGCAGGCAGACTATGTTGCCAT
>CAZWPO010000061.1:0-5218 GCA_964635975.1 uncultured Syntrophomonas sp. | reverse complement strand
GATAAAACCTATATCAGCTAAGGGGGCAGTTCATATGAAATCAGAATCCGAGGTGGAAAAAGCTGCAGGTAGCATTGTTATTCCTGGAGGGTCAAAATTCCTACATCCCGCATCTCGCTCACGCACTAATAATATTTGTAATTGGATCACCAGATTGATACATCCAATTATCGGCTCTACGAGGATGAAAAATAAAGAAGCACCAAACCAAAATCACATTATAACTACTATGGTATCTGATATTGAAATATTCGGAGTCAAAAATCCTGAAAAGACAGCTCATGGGCAGTGCCCATATTGTGGCGGGTTAATTGCTTTGTGGATAACAATTAATGGCTTTGAACTATCCACTAACGAAAAGAAGCAATCCAGCACTGGTCGGTAATTTTTTATTTTACGATTTTCAAATGGGAGGGTGGTCTTTTGAAAAAGGTATTTATAGGCACTTTAATCTATGTGCTGATTTTATTATTAATTCAAATCGATAGTCATTTCTTTCCGGCAGTATGGGAGTCCAGAATAATAACGGTGAATACGGATTGGATAGGAATAATACTGCTATTGGTCATGATTATACTCGCCCTAGCAATCTTAAATAGCCTTGCTTATAGGCATAGAACATCAACCTCAGAACCAGATCATGTAGATAGATGGATTCTTGCTTCTTCGTCGGTAGTTGTTGCTTACTATGTCCTAAGCAGGATTGTGCTTCCTTTGATATTGCTGTCCAAAGTCTCATAGTTTTGGCGTTAGCTGAACTTAATAATATCTATCTTAGAAATACTTGATGATCACCAATCTTGTTTATTCCCTTTCAACTGTACGGTAAGACAATGCGCAAAAAATAGTCGTATAGCCCGAGAAAACGATTCTGCCGTGCAGATGTTACATGCGCCGAACCCACCTAGACCTGCTATTTATAACATTCCTTGGTTTTTATAGTTCCCTATTCACTTTATTTATCTTTAATAGTTGTGAATTCCTGCAGCCGTGTGCATTCTACTAACCTATCTAAGTTCTGTAATGTAAACACCTTTCCTTTGGTGGCCAAAAGCATCTTCTTCATATCCTCTCGTCTCACCCCGAAACCTCTACCTCCGATACAAGCAATGACTTCGAATCCGCCGCTACCACCTGCATATGATGAACTAAGCTCACCAAGGTGCTGAATCCGAGTAACTTTATCCCGGGCTGTGCCGTCGTCCTCCGTTATCTTAGCTTCAATAACTACCTGTGGGTTAAACTCGCTTGGGATAATAAAGTCAGGTGTCTGATCAAATCCAGCTATTTTTTCGGCTCGTTTGGTTTTGCGAAAGCTTATACCCGATTTTACAAGTATGTCTTCGATAGCAGATTCTAGGCTATCTCCAATTAAATCTGATACAGAATCACGATGACCGGCAAACGGTCTACCTAAAAAACGTTCATATAAAAGCATCGAATAAGGAACTCCTATACCGGCCAAATTTCTTAACCCGGCCAACCCATGGCGCGTATCGGCCTTGTCCAGACGGTGAATCTTATCCTGCTCAACTTCAGGAAACGGGGAATCAATAAGCTGACATGCTGCTTTAATCAAGACCTTCACACGATTAAAGGTTTGTTCTCCTTTAGGCAAGGGCTTCTCCGGATTCAAGCGTATGTTTCGATCCAGAGCACGAGCTGCCCCCTGGCTAACTTCGACCCCTGTCCGCTGGGTGGCAATATAAGCCCATTCAGGAGGTGTAAAACCAAGGATACTCCGTAAAACAATCAAAATTATAGGTGTGCTTTTAGCGGCTTCTAGTATAGCGTCAGGATCCATAGTATGAAAGCCAACTGTTACCTGTTTGAGCATTTCGTAACCCTGCTCAAAAACGGCAAAGTCTACAAAGCCATTTCCCCTTGGCATTGCCAGAAAATCGGATGCCAACGAAGAAAAAACAGCAGAAACATAGGGCTCTAAATCCTGAATCATTTCTTCATATTCTACTTCAAAAGGCAATATCATCATGTTTCCCTCCGTATTCCACACTCTCTTCCATAGCTACCCAGCTTTGCGTTGCTGGCGTAGATATATCCACTGATAGGTGCTCCTTAACCTGCTGCCATGATCCCAGAGCGTCAATCTGTTTAGCGACTTTAGCCATTTTGGCATCAGTGTTGGTGTCTTTATTCCAACCGCCTCGCAAGTGCCAAACGGACATTCGAATCAAGTGACCGTAAGTTATACAACGCATATCCCCTAGAGTATATTTAACCCCACCATTTTCCATCTGTTGTAGGTCTTCGAGAACCATCCTAGCAATACCTTTAGGAGTAGAAGCAATAGCTCGACGGTTGACGATGCCCGTAGAACGGCAAACAAATACTGTATCCATAATCGATGAACCAGTGCCGTTAATATGAATCGAAGCTCCCATTTCTGCTGGACAAGGAAGTGAAGCTGTGCAAACTAATCCCGCGTCTAGAATAGCGACTGCTACCGGTATATAAGCGTTTATATCATTATGATGATATGTGAATACAAAGGGGGAACCGGGCTTCAAAGCCCGTGTCATATTTTGAAACACCTTAGACATTCCTTCTAGGAAGTGCACCAAACCTCGTTCCATAGTTGTATTCCCGGTTAGTTCATCCATATCTCGTGTTGAATTTTGCTCGAATACGGGTTGATCAGTTAACATCAAGCGGCGCAGCCAAACATAACAAAAGTCCATTAATTCAGCATACTGTACATTACCAAAATAAGGTGGATCAGTAAAAACTGCATCCAATGATGCTTGTGGAAGGTCAAGCTCAGTGGAACTGGTGCAATATAATTGTATGGATTTAGCCGGAACACCATTGGATTTAATACTAGGTCCAATCCATTCTCCGGCGATCTTAACCTGTACTTTTTTCCCTTTATGGTGTTTGATTTCGAAGGGCTGCTGGCAATATTCCTTAGCACGGATGTATTTTTCAACAATATTATTCCAACCACCACTACCAACATTGGTACCTTTTTTTTCATCTATAATGCCTAGAAAATTTGATTCACACTGCATCAGGCCTACGGGGAAACCGTGAACAGAAAAGATATCCAGTGACTTCAGAGCACTGGTATCGTAGCGGCAAAGCATATTTTGGTAGCGTAAGAGATCAGATAAATTAGTCGCTAGAGCTGCCTTAATCTCCCCTGCAGGAAGGCTAGCTATATGTCTACAACTAAGTTCCAGTCCCAACAGTTGACGAGGGTTAAATAACTCTTGATAGTTCCGATAACCCCAGCGATGTAAACGAGTGGACTCATCTCCAGAAGGAATATCTTCACTAGGGGCAAATCGACTTTTAATACCATTCCATCTATCGTGGGCTTGATCATAATTAAGTAAATCCAACTCATCTGGCTTCTTGAAGAAACGTCCTTGGTGTCCTGGCTTGCACTGAGGACAGAAATATTCAATAGCAATCATACGGTGCGCTGGCGCTCCCTTGGTAGGTCTAGGATAGCGATTCACCTTGCCACAGTGATGACAGGTAATGCGACCGTTCCGGGCCATACCTTCTTGGTATAATATAGAACTGCATGTTTTACATATTCCCGGACTCTTTGGATTAACAACCTCGTTTAATTCTCCACAGCTACTGCAGATCAAGATATGAAAGGGATGCCGGTTGTTGGTCGATAACGTGAAACCAGGAAATAGATCCATGTTTTCTCCGCATTCTTCGCAGGGCAAGTTCTTAATCCAAAGAAAATATTTTACCTGAGCTGCTTCATTGCCGCAAATAGTGCAACGGGTCGAATAATAACTACCAACCTTTTGGCGTAGATCCTCCACCAGGTTGTTGGCTGCATTCCGATATGCCTCAAGATCAATGGAAGCCAGTTCTCGCTCGACGATCCAATAAGACATAGGATTAATGTCACAACCAATTACATTGCATCCCAACCTGTTTGCCTCCAATATAGGAGTACCTCCGCCCATAAAAGGGTCTGCAATTGTAATACCTGTGAGATTATGAGTTTCATAATACTGATTCTCCAATTCCCCGTAACCAAACTCTGAAAGCAAAAGACCCCGGAATAAGGTACCAGGGCGTCTGGCAAACCACTTATGGACTGCTATGACCGGGCGATAGTTTTGTTGAATCTGCTTTTCTCTTAAAGCAAGATTAGCTATAAAGCCAATATCAAAATGTTTTTCTATCAAAGAAATAAAGCCTCCAAAGGTTGTTTACCCCAAATTCGGCAAACAAGACAAATTATCCTTTTCATGAATGTACTACGGTATTTTGCTTTAAACTACTCGTCCTATTTTAATCCACATGTCTCTTTAAATGATTATATAATACATATCGAAAATATGTTCGGTCTATGGTGGAATTTAAAAGGTAGTATATAAGTACGTAAAGACGTTAAAGCAATAAAGATAATCAAACCTTTGCCCTTTTTATACTAATAATTTCAACTGTAGGGTAAGACAACGCGGAATCGAATCATGCTTATAACTCTGAAAAAAGCATCTGCTTTACAGATGCTACCTTCGCCGAGCCCACCCAGCCCTGCCTTTCGTAAGACTACTCGGTTTACATAATTCCTATTCCAGGATGGACTGGAGCGAAACGAAAGGCACCCCTCGAGGGTCCTTCGTGGAATAGTAATTATGTTAGACCGGTATCACCCAAGACCCCGCCGTCAGTCTGGAACGTGCGGAGCGAAGCGCAGCATGTTCCCCCAGCCTCCGCTAAAAGCAAAGCAGACGCCCAGGCCGCGTTGTCCTTCGGGATCAAAGGGACAAGGCGACTGCCAGGTCAGACTTTCGCTGAATGTTCTTACTGTCATAATGAAAGCAACCACCGAGGGCATGATGGCTGCTCAGCGTAACGTAGAGAAGCGCAGCTGCCATGATGCCCCGGGCACCGAGCGGAAGGATCAGGCGCAGGGCCGGGACGACAAGAACCTCGAGAGCGAATCATAAACAAGGAGTGCCTGGAGGGTAAGCGCTGATACGCGCAACGGATCAGCGCCAGGCCCCGGAGGGCAATCCGCTTTTTCCAGATTTACGAAAGATAATGGGAATAAGAAAGGCCCGGAGCCTGTTCCTGCAGCGGGATAGGGGCAGTCCCGGAGCGCGGGCGTCAGCCCAGTGCGGAGCGGCGCCCCGGTGCTCTTTAGTGCTCCAACGAAAAAGCTACCATCGGGGAGCTGGTCCGATCGTAGCGAAGCGGAGATCGGAGGAGCGGGCGGGCA
>CAZWPO010000060.1:0-5590 GCA_964635975.1 uncultured Syntrophomonas sp. | reverse complement strand
GCGAGTGCAACAGCGAGCAAAATAGTTCTGGTTTTGGTTGACATTTTTCTCCCTCCTCACATTGATCTGGTTAAACCCTTCCAGCCGAAATAAACTGCAGACTGGACTGGCTTCAATAACCGACCTAAAAGAATCGTATGCTTGTAGTATACTGCAAATCAGGCAAAATAACATCCGTTTCCCAGTGGTGGATTTATATACCAGGGTGGTTAAATCCGCCTGAAGTTAGTATCCTGACGAGTTCATTGAATTATATTGGAGTTTTCCGTTTTGGCGTATGCGGCAGATTTTTTGAGTTTGACACGCTTTTTACATACAGGTAAAATTTACTTAGTATTGACCAACCAGTCGGTCGGAAAGTGGGCTTGGGCTGAACAGAAGACGAGGTGAAAAAACTCTGGTAATATTCTAAACGCTGCGTCCTCTAGAGTTCTATGCATCGTTATCCAAAAATACACATAGTGTATTATTCATGTAATAACATATCAACTTTCATAACAAGTGATCTTGGACGCAGTTGTAAACCTGGGAAGGGGAGGCTTTTAGGTGAAAACAAGGCATCGGAATGTCATAGTCGGGCTGGTCATTGTGTCGCTAATCATGCTTGTAAGCGGTTGTAGCAACAAAGCCCAGGAAGAAGCGCAGAATGTATTCAATGTTAAGACAGCCGTAGTTAAAACCATGGATATCACCAAATATTCCAGCTATTCGGGCAAAGTAAAAGGCAGCCATGAAGAAGAAATTATGCCCAAGCAATCACGCCGGGTTACAGCGGTTTATGTAACTGCCGGGCAGATGGTTAACCAGGGGCAGGTTTTAGTTAGCCTTGACCGGAGTAAGCTGGATGCAGCCCTTCAACAGGCGGAGGCAGCGGTAGCTTCTGCAAAAGCCCAGCTGGCTGCCAATGAAATTCAGCGCCAAACGGCTCTTAGCAATTATGAGCGTGTAAAAGCACTCCATGAGGCCGGGGCTGTGTCTGATCAGGCTCTGGAAACCGCTAAGGCAGGGTATGATGCTCTCAATACCGGTGCCGCCGAGGCGGGTGTAGCTCAGGCCCAGGCTGCCCTTAACATGGCCCAACAGAATATAGCCGATTGTGAGATTACCAGTCCTATGGATGGAATAGTAGGGCGGGTAGATGTTTCAGTTGGCGATACGACCAGTTTGGCAAGCCCAATTGCTGCAATCAATAATACCACCGATCTGGAGGTGGAGGTCAAGGTTAGCGAATCTGATGTTTCGTCGATTCAGGCCGGGACAGCCGTTAAGGTTCTGATTAAAGCCATTGGCGAAGAGCCCCTTTCAGGTACTATCAAGAGTGTTGCATCAGTTGCAAATCCGACTACGCGCACTTATCCGGTAATAGTTTCCCTGCCCAATAATTCGGAGTCACAGGTAAAATCCGGCATGTTTGCCGAGGTTATGCTGGGGACCCAGCACCGGGTCGGTGTTATAAGTATTCCTATGGCCGCCGTCCTGCCTAAAAACGGTGAGAGTACCGTTTATGTTGTAAACGAGGAAAATCGCGCTCAGGCAGTTGTTGTTAAAACCGGGCTAAATGATGGGACTTATACTGAAATAATTAGCGGTCTACAGCTGGGACAGACAGTTGTTACCAAAGGCAACACTCTCATAGATGAAAACAGCGTGTTGAATTTTGCTGATGGGGGAACTGCACAATGATGAGGAAAATCGCCCAATTTTCAATAAACCGGCCGGCAACTATCATAATATTGATTGCCGCCATTGTCATCATTGGGATGATGAACCTCTCCCAACTGCCTACAGATTTGATGCCAAAGATGGATCTCCCCTATGCAGCGGTTATCACCAGCTATACGGGAGCGGGTCCTGAAGAAATAGAAGATCAAGTTACCAAACCGATTGAGAATGTGGTTGGTACAGTTGCTAATGTTGATCAGATTATATCAACCTCTGCCGCGAATTCATCGATGGTACTCATTGCGTTCAACTATGGCACGAACATGGATACCGCCATGGCCAATATTCGCGATAAAGTCTCTATGGCTGAAGCGGCTCTCCCGGACGGCGCGGAGAAGCCTCAGATCATGAAAATGGATATCAATAGCATGCCGGTCATCTCCCTCAGTATTAATGGAAAAGACCTATCTCTGGCCCAGCTGCAAACCATTGCCGAAGACAAGATTGAACCTCGTCTCTCACGGATCCCGGGAGTGGCATCTGTAACTATAACCGGAGGGCGCGAGCGCGAGGTGAAAGTAGCCGTTGATCCAGTTAAAGCTGAGAATTATGGTTTGACCTTAAGCCAGGTTACCAGTTTTCTGGCAACCGAGAATTACAATATGTCCACCGGAAGCATCACCTATGGGGAGAGAAAATATTATGCTCGCAGTTTGCAGGAATTTGAGAGCCTGGATGATATCGGAAACGTTGCGCTCACTACTGCAACCGGAAACAAAATCCCATTAAAAGATGTTGCGGACATTAGTGAAGACTACAAAGATATAGATCAGCTCACCCGAACCAACGGTTCCCCGGCGGTGGGTATTCATGCTCAGAAAGAGACAGATGCCAATACCGTTGAAGCATGTACGGCTGTAAAAGAAGAAATGGAGAAAATCACAAGTGAGCTGGGCGGCAGGGTGGATGTAAAGATCGTCATGGATCAGTCGGATTTTATCAATAAATCCATTAACAGTACAGGAAAAACGCTTATTGAAGGCTCTATCCTGGCGGTATTGATCATCCTCTTGTTCCTGCGCAATTTACGGAGTACGGTCATTATCGGGATAGCGATTCCTCTATCCATCGTCGCCACATTTATCCTGATGTATTATACCGGCAGCACACTGAATACTTTTACCCTTGGAGGTCTGGCCCTGGGGGTCGGGCGAATGGTCGATGATTCAATTGTAGTTTTTGAGAATATCTACCGACATCGAAAATTAGGATTATCTGCCAAAGAAGCTGCTTTAAAAGGTGCCGGCGAAGTAGGTGGAGCGGTTCTGGCCGGGACTTTGACCCTGGTGGCCGTATTCCTGCCCATTGGTCTGGCGGAGGGAATCAGCGGAGTACTATTTAAGCCACTGGCCTTCACCATCTGTGTAGCCATAACCTGTTCCCTACTGGTCGCCGTTGCGATTGTTCCTTTTATGTCATCCCGCCTGCTGACCGATGCTGCCATGGAGAGGAAGACCAGTGAAAAGAGTGCCATAGGCCGGTTAATCAATCGAATGGGCAGCTGGCTGGATAATTTAGGCGAACGATACAAAGTTTTAATCCAGTGGGTTTTGGGACATAGGCGTACGGTTATTCTGGGTGTCACCGGGCTAATGGTGGCGTCCCTCTGTTTGATTCCTCTGATCGGTGCCGAGTTTATGCCGGCATCTGATTCGGGCAGCATTTCTATAGATCTTGAAGCGGACAAGGGATCTGTCATCGAGGATGTGGATGAAATAACCCGGGTGGTAGAAGAAAGGCTAATGCAGAATCCTTCTGTGGATGTGATATTTACCAGTGTCGGTAGTTCAGGACAATATGGAATGAATGTGGCGAGCACCAATAAAGCCACTATATCAGTGCAATTGATCCCCAAGAACGAACGTAAAGCTGTTGATCAGATTGCAGAAGAGATTAGAAAATCACTCTACGACATCCCGGGCGTTAAAAAGACGGTAACTGTGAGCAGCAACAGCGGGATGAGCTCCGGAAGCGCCCTTACTGTCGCCATCAAAGGTGATGATCTGGATACATTAAGAGAAATTTCCCAGGAAGTTGAAAGTATTATGAAAAAGGTACCCGGAACGCGGGAAGTGGCTGCATCCATGGCCGATGGCAATCCGGAAGTGCAGATTCGTATCAACCGCCAGAGGGCCATGGAGTTTGGACTGTCACCCGTTCAGATTTCCAAAGAAATCAAAAACGCTATTGACGGAACGGTGGCTACCAGATATCGTTTGCAAGGCGACGAAATCGATGTAAGAGTTGCCAGTAAAGATAAGCAAAAAAGTGATATGGATATGCTCAAAGGTTTGAAGATACTTACCGCTTCTGGCAGCAGTGTATCGTTATCAGAATTGGCCAGCTTTGAATTGGCAACCGGGCCTGTGCAAATTTCGCGAGATGATCAATCACGCCAGGCCACGATTTCATGCGATCTATTAAATAGAGATTTGAATAGTGTTACCAAGGATGTTCAGGCCCAGGTCGGGAAAATCCAATTGCCAGCCGGTTATACCATCGACTATGGCGGACAGAACGAGGAGATGCTGGATGCGTTTTCAAGTCTCTTCCTGGCTTTGCTGCTGGCGATTCTGCTGGTTTACGTGGTAATGGTCATACAGTATGAATCTTTCTTCGATCCTTTCATTATTATGTTTTCCATACCGACCGCCATAATCGGGGTAATTCTAGGACTGCTAGTGACCGGGAGAAGCTTCAGTGTCACAGCCTTCATAGGCATTATTATGCTGGCAGGAATTGTGGTATCAAATGCGATTGTTTTCATTGATTATTTGAAAAAACTCCGAGATGCGGGCATGGAGCGCAATGCTGCTATTGTCGAGACGGGCCGGGTAAGACTACGACCCATATTGATGACGGCACTGGCTACCATGCTGGCTATGATGCCTATGGCGACAGGATGGGGTGAAGGTGGGGAAACATCTGCTCCCCTGGCTACTGTAGTTATCGGGGGACTAATTGCTTCAACCTTTGTAACTCTATTGCTTATTCCAGTAGTTTATAGTATTTTTGATGATTGGGGCCAGAAGCTTAGAAAAAAATCAGCATCAAATACTGATTCAGATACAGCCCTGGCAAATTAAGCCGTTAGGGAGGCAGAGGGACATGCTCATGCCCCGCCCCCTTGTGACTAATAAAATACAGGAGGTGCTGCAGGGATGAGCGGCAAAACGGCTGATAGGAGCAAGCAGAAGAAAAAAGAGAAGCGCCAGATGATACTCGAAGCTGCGGTCCAGGAGTTCTCCAGGAAAGGGTACCACAATACTCGTATGGAAGAGATAGCTCAGACCGCTGGAATCGGGAAAGGCACCATATATGAATATTTTGACAGCAAGCTGCAGCTGTTTCAGGCCATGATGGAAGACAGCCTGGCTGCCTATTTTGATACCCTGGAAGAAGGGCTGCAGCGTCCGGTCAGCATGGAGCAGCGCATTGCCAAGCTGGTTGAGGCTCATATTTGCTTTTGCTTAGAGAATAAAGAATTGACCAGGGTGATATTTTGGGATCCGGAGACTTTTGATCAGGAGCTCAGGGATTGGACTATTTCGATTCGAGCTGACAAACTGCAGCGTACTGCGAACTTATTAAAGGCAGGGATTGAGAGAGGAGAAATCAGATCCGATCTCGACCTTAAACTCATGAGTGAAATTGTCCTTACTACGATGGCTGCCTTCTGGTATCCTCTGGTTATGGAGGGCTGGGAAGTGGATCCTAAACAGATAGCCGTCCAGTACTCCGATCTGATAATAAACGGAATTGGAAAAGATCAGGATTAAGAGAGTGACAAAGGGACGGGGCAAGGGGACGGTTCTTCCAGGGCAAGGGGACGGTTCTTCTGCCTCGCCATTGCTCCGTAAGAACGAGG
>CAZWPO010000059.1:0-6128 GCA_964635975.1 uncultured Syntrophomonas sp. | reverse complement strand
GACACAGATATTTGGCTTTTTTGACGGTCTGAGGGGACCAAACATTTGGTCCCCAAGCCCAGGCCGATGTACAATATGTCTATTATTTATAGAAAATAACGGTTCAATCAATCAGCTCTAATACTTTTTGAAAGCAGAACTGGGAGTGCCGCAGATCGGGCAGCGGCCTGGATCATCCGGACCTACCCAACCGCATACCGGGCACAGCATGAACTCTTCCGCCGGGAAATCCAGACCGGCTTCAACTGCCGCCAGGGCCTGCTCGTATAAGCCATGGTGTACCATTTCCGCTTCATTGGCGTTTTGGAAAGAGTACTGGGCTTCCTTGTTTCCTTCTTCTTTGGCTTGGGCTATAAAAGCCGGATACATCTCGGTGAATTCATGATATTCACCGCTGACTGCTTCCTTAAGATTCTCGAGAGTGCTGTTCACGCCTTTTATAACCTGCAGGTGCTTGTGGGCATGAATAGTTTCGGCATCGGCTACAGCCTGAAACAAGCGCCCCACTTTATCAAATCCTTCGCCCTTTGCCTTCTGGGAGAAGGCCAAATACTTCCGATTAGCCTGAGATTCTCCGGCAAATGCCTCTTTCAGATTATCCTGTGTTGACATCAAACTACCTCCTTATAAAAAAATAATGAGTTTAGGGCTTCCCTTTTCACCTCCAGATTCAAATGTCCCTCAAGCTCAAAGGTCTGATGATCCTTTTCAATCCAGTAAATCAGCAATAGTGTAGCACTCAAATTCCGAATTCAGATTATCCTGGATATCAGCCAGCGCCTGGTGCACTTTGCAGCCCGGAGCCGCATGCCTGCTGCACAGGTCTTCATCCAGCAGGCATCTATTTAAATAAATAGGCCCCTCAATCGCTTCGAGGATATCCAGGAGGGTGATATCTTTTGCTTCCCGGGCCAGGGTATATCCGCCGCCAACTCCTCGCTGGGACTTTACAATTCCTGCCTTGATAAGAGAAGGCATTATTTTAAGCAGAAATCGCATTGGGATTACCACATTTTGCGCAATGACCTGAGCTTCTACCAGAGTGCCGCGAGGCTGACCGGCCAGGTACAGCACTGCTCTAAAGCCATAGTCCGTAGCCTGGTTTATAATCACCGGTATCCCCTCCATAAAGTTTACTCGTTTAGTGTACTTTAAGGATAATAAAATCCCGATCTCATGTCAAGTTAATATTCTTTGAACTTTATCGAACTACAATCGGATCGCTTAATACCCCGGTCTGTTTTACTTTTAATTCAGCTTTTACGTTTATGGTTACGTTGGGAAAAATCTCTTCCCAGTTGTCTTTTATTTCTTTCCATATCTCCGGATTGGTGCGATGAATTTTATCTCCAAAACCCAATACATCCGATTCTAATTCCTGGATCTTGCCAGAGGCTGCCAGGCAGCGTCTCTCAATTTCCCGAGCGCCAAGCTCTTCGACCATTTTCCAGTCTTCCTCTGATATTTTCACAACACCATCCTTTTCCTCCAATAGATCTCCGTTTGCTTTAATGCTCACCTCGAATTCTATTCTTCCTTCAGAGAAAACCGGTTTAACTCTGGTCTTTGCACCGGCGACACGAACGGATACATTCTTTTCATTACTGTCAATCGCTATCGGCAGGGCGGCGGTCTTTACCTGGTCCGTCAGATATAAAAAGCCTTGGCTTTCCACCTCATCCATCAGGCCCACCATCTTATTGCCACGGAACACGGCAAAGCCCAGGGCCTCAAAGCTTTTCTTCTGCGCTTGATTCACTCGCTGATCGGCATTACCCCCCTGACTGCCCGACTCGGTATTAGCAGGCGGAGTTTGCCTGATGGGAGAGCTCGGTTCCTGCGGTTCAAACAGTTCCATATATGGGAGCACCGCTTCTCTCCCGGGTGTAATTAAGTCATAAGAAAAATGAAATAAGTCTATGCCTTTGACTTTGGCAGTTCTGGTCCATCCATCTCTTAGAATCCCATTTATCTCTACCGATGCAATCGACTCTTCTTCCGGCCGGGCATTGAGAAGGTCCGCTGCAAGGCCCCTGCATACTACCAGCCAGGCACGTTCACGAGCATCCTGGTGGCGCAGCAGAAAATCGATTATCTCCCCCAGACCCTCACGGGCCGTTTCCTCTCCCACCACGATTACTATTACCTGGCCGATAAAAAGCCTGCCGGGAAGAGCGCAGGTTCCAGTTCCTCCCCGCATCCCAAATTGTATCCCCATCAACCGAGAAAACTGAACTGGTTCTCGTTTTTGCCGGTTCGCTAATACCCTGGCTACTTGCTGCCCCGGCGGCACTGCTTTGAGGATTTTTGGTTGAAAGGATAGTGAAGCGGAATTGTGGATGTCCATCTATTACAACCCGGTCAAAACCCATGGCAGTGCTTAGATTCATCTGCTGAGTTTCTCTCCTGCCCCAGCAGCCGATAATACTAAAAGGCATCAATATCAACAAACACAATGCCAGGCAGCTCTTATATTTTTTTTTCATGTTACTTCAGCCCGCCCCCTCTTTTTGCGCAAAACCGCGATTAGCAGTATTAAGCCCGGAATGATCAGCTCAATCGTGCACCCGTATATAGGCCAGACTTTGGATAAAAAGTTCACCACCTGGATGTAGGTTCCATAAAAATAATTGCCCACCACTATGGTCGCACAGGCTATAGGGATAGGCGTGAACTTGTAGCTTTTAAGGCCCAGGGTGCTGGCGGCGGCTATACTGCCAACGTGATAATAAATAGCCAGTTTTACAATTACACTGGCCACCCAGATGATCACTATGACTAGTTCCATGCGTTCCAGGATGTCAGCCACCGAAATATATCTGGCCAGTGTATTACCTGAATAGGTCAAGCGGCTGGTATAAAGATCCCCGAAAACCCCAATCGCAGTAGCAACAACCCCGGTGACAATTATACCGGCCAGTAGAGCCATCGCTGCAGCTGTCTGCAAACCTTCTTCTTTTTGGTTCAGGTAAGGAAATAGCATTAATATAATGAAGAGCTCGCCGCGCCAGGTCCCCGGAGTCATAGCCCCCTTTAGCACCGGAATGAATCCGTTTTCGAGGACCGGCAAATAGTTGTTGTAATTGATATCCTTGGCTACTAAAACAATCAAGATACTAATGGACAGAACAAATATGGGAAATACGATTTCGTTGTGGCGGGCAATTGCTTCAATTCCCTGGAAAACCCCGTATATTGCTACTCCTGCCAGAACCAGCTCCAGAACCAGTAAGGGCGTTTGAATTAGAAAATTAGTCTTTACGAATTGAGCGCCCTCCACCACCATAACTGAAGTTATATGGATAAAAACCGCTACATAAAAAGCCCCCACTATTTTACCGGGTATTTTGCCGATTATCTCAGGCAGGTATTCCGTAAAAACCTGTTCCGGGAAGCGCTTGGCCAGCGAAACGCAAACCACTGCCACCAATAGAGCATAGAGCGTAACCACAAATAAAAGCGACATCCAGGCATCAGGTCCGGCTGCTTTAGCAGTAATGGCGGGAACATAGAGGAATGAGGTTGCCAGGTCGGCAATTAGCAGCAAGAAAAGCAATTGGACACTGCTGATTCGGCCTTTATCCAGCATTTAACCCATCCCTCTCTTTCCCCCGTTATTGCCGCTGGCGCCTGGTTTTGGAGGCTGCGGTTTTAAGGATGCGCCCTGTCTTTTTAAATCTGTATACCCGGTCAAGCGGGGACGGTTTTTCATCATCCAGTGGGGCAGCCGGATAAAACTGTCCTTCAGGTCGCCCAGGCTCAAGGGAGCCAGGGGAGAAAGATAGGGAACACCAAATGAGCGCAGGGATGAAGTATGAAAGTTAAACAGGGATGCTCCTGCTAAAATCCCGACTAGTCCCAATACCGCTCCCGCCCCCATAAAGAAAAAGCGAAGCAATCGAACCGTGTTGGCAAGTGATAACGATGGAATTGAGTAGGAAGCGATAGCAGTAATAGCTACTATCACTACCATACCGGAAGAAACCAGACCGGCGCTCACGGCCGCCTGCCCCACAACTATAGTGCCGACGATACTGATGGTCTGACCGAATGTTCGCGGAAGGCGCACGCCCGCCTCCCTCAGAATTTCAAATGTTAGTTCCATTAACAGGGCTTCTGCAAAAGCAGGAAAAGGCACTCCCTCGCGGTTGGCTACAACGGTAGCCAGCAAGGACGGAGGTATCAACTCCTGGTGGTAGGAAAGTACCGCCACATAAATTCCCGGGGCCAACGCAGCAATTAAAAAGGCCATCCAGCGGATAAATCTGATTAAAGAAGCATACCAGAAGCGGTTGTTATAATCGTCGCTGGATGTCAGCTGATTGGCCAGGGTGGTAGGCATAAGCAGCGCATAGGGGGTTCCCCCAATTATCAAGCCTGCTCCGCCTTCCAAAAGGTGGGAAGCCAGCCGGTCTGGTCTTTCCGTCGAATCAATACCGCTGAATAGTGAATATGGGCTGTCTTGAATGAACTCTTCCAGTTGCCCCCCGCTTAAGACACCGTCAACCTTGATTCTTTCGACTCGTGTCTTGATCTCGCCGATCAATCCTTCCTGCGCAACTCCTTTTAAATAAACAAGATTGACACAGGTAAGGGATATCGTGCCAACAAACATTTCTTCAACCGCCAAGCGGCTTGTGGGAAGCTGCTTGCGCAGCAGCCCTATACTGGTATGCGCGTCTTCGTTAAATGCCGCGGAGGGGCCCATAACGGCGGTTTGGCTAACCGGCTGGGAAACCGGACGCTTGACATCTTCCGGGATCTGAATTAGCAGGGCGCTCCCCTGCCCCTCCAGCAGGATTCCGACTGATCCTCTGCAGATATAGGTGAAAACATCTTCCCAGTGCCGGATCTCACTCATCCGGGCCGCCGGCAGCACCCTTTGTCTCATCCATTCAAATCCCGGGTATTCACTGGTTTTCCCTCCTGCCTCAAGTAAAGACCG
Source organism: uncultured Syntrophomonas sp. (assembly GCA_964635975.1). Taxonomy (GTDB): domain Bacteria; phylum Bacillota; class Syntrophomonadia; order Syntrophomonadales; family Syntrophomonadaceae; genus UBA5314. The sequence goes on along the minus strand of CAZWPO010000059.1, from coordinate 1,183 downwards.
TAATATGCTTTTTTGCAGGAGATCGTCTTTAACCAGTGTATCCAGATAGAAAATCAGCCCTTTTGCGGTCCGGCCAGTTCCAAGAGTCAGCTCGTGAATGATAAGATCGTCACAGTGTTCGAAAACGCCTTCGATTATTCCCAGGTTTTGGTCCAGGTCTCGGCTCAGCACCTTTTCAGCAGCCTGGTCCTGTACCGGACTTCCTTGTAACGCTGTTTCCTGATTGCCGGAGGTATTACCCGCCGAGAATATTGTACGCCACTTGACCATAAATCTCTTCCTTCATACATGAAAAATGCAGCCATGGGCATTTTCTTGCCGTGACTCTAGTGTTTGGAGTATGCTTTGATATAATTCATTTTTCGATGCCAGTGCTCGGATAAAGGGAGCTGGTTTTCGGGAAATAAGCAGGATACGTAGGGACCGCTACCCGGCACGAATAAGCATGTGTAGGCAAGAGTTTTTGGTTTATACTATAGGAAGTCGAAAAGGAAAAACCGGAAAAGAGGAGTAAATGATGAAGAAATGTATCGCATGCGGAATGCCCATGAAACAGCCATACGACCATGCCATGGGCGATGAAAGCAAAGAATACTGTAAAAATTGCTGCCGCGAAGACGGCTCTATGCAGTCATACGATGAAAAGCTGCTCAGCTTAACCGCATTGATTGCAGCTTCGGGCGTGAATGAAGAAATTGCCCGTTCCGTAGCGATAGCAGCACTGGCCAAACTTCCCATATGGAAGGGGCAGCGCCCATCGAACTAGCTGTTTGATTATTAGCTTGCTAATCTATCTTTCTTTTAGCGAGCATGACGGTAAGGGTCAAGAATCTTTAAAGGGTACATATCGTAGAAACCGCATTCACTAGGAAGGCGATCGCATACTACTGATCCAACTCCGTTATTCCCTTCTTGTGCTCTGGCCTGGCAGCATTCCGCAAAAATAAAAATAGCTGGTTTTTTTGAGTTTTCGTCCTTTGGGATATGGTAATGACCTTCTACAAATACATTCGACTCCGACATCGGGCATTTAAACGCTCTTGTTACGGTTATCTCTACTGTCATATAAGAAACCCCTTTGAATGGATTTCCCCCCTACTACTTAGTATATACCTTTACAGCCCCCTAAGCTAATCCTAAAGTAACAGATCAACTGCCGCAATTGATACCGGTTTCTGTATCT
>CAZWPO010000058.1:0-6146 GCA_964635975.1 uncultured Syntrophomonas sp. | reverse complement strand
AAATTCATAAACTTGTTTTCATCCTCAAATTTATCAAATTCTTTATCCAGAGTTGTCTTGACGGTGTTATTGGCATTGCGCATGGTAGGTATGCTGCCCAGCCCGAGTATGCTTCTATCCAGCACATCCGATGCGCCCGAAAGTGAAGCTTCTGAGGCTTTATCCAATAAATCTCCGCTGGTCTGTATCAGTGAATTTGTATAGGTTAAGAACGTCACTGTACTGCCGATACTGATGTTTAAAAGATTGGTCAAATCCTTGCATTCACCGAGGAGATTAATCATTTCATCAGAGTAGGTATTGCCTGTATTATTTAGGTCATTGGTTTTGGCCATTAAGTCTTCGGTAATATTTATGATCTGTATGGTGGAGTCATCCATACTCTGCAATCCGGATAATATCAAATTTATGGAACCTGAATAACTGGCCAGGACCGAAGCTATTCCCGCTTTTCCTTGAAGCTCAGCTGCCTGGTACTGTGTTGCCATTCCCGCTCCGGCCAGAGTGCCCAGGTTGTTAAGAGCAGTCTCGGTTTGCTCATTTAAATCTCCCAGTAAGCTGTCCAGGTTATTCAGGTCGTCTCGCATATAGGAAAGAGTATTTTTAGATTCGTCCAGGGGATCTTCAAGCTCCTGCAGGGAGTCGTTTATGGAGTTTATATCTTTTCGGGTATCTTTGATCATATTCTGTGCGGTTTTGAAATAGGGGATGATATCTTTTAACTGGGAGTTGGCAGCCGACATATTACTCAGAGCCTGGTCCGCATACGTATTCATCTGGCCTTTTCCGCTGCTAAACGAACGCCTGGCCTCCTCCATACCCGCAGTTCCGCTTTGCAGCTGGGCAAGCCCTTCTCTCATACTCTCCATGGTATTAAGGACGTCATTCATGCTGTAATAAATGGCATTATATGAATCGTACAGAGTGTCCTTGGCTTCCTTAAATGCTTTAATATCCTCCAGCTGTTTTAGGGTTCCAGGAATCATCATCATGGTAAGGCCATCGCTTTCGAAACTGTTGGTGCCGATGCGCACGGTGAAGGTATCTTCTTCGCCAGGAAGGGCGCCAAAAACCACTGCTTTATATGTGCCCACTGACTGCATCTGGGCGCCTGGAGCATCAAGGCTGTAAGTATCCTCCATGTTTATGTAGCTTGCCACCTGCAGCAGCATATTATTTTTGTAATACTCCTTGGCTTTGGGATTGGGTTTTACATAGACGTTTATTTCTACAACTCCCGATGCGCCAGCCAGGGTTTCCGCTTTGCAGGGCACTCCATTCAATTTGTATGAGATATCGATATTCCAGGGAAGCTCCAAAACGTCATTTCCAAGCTGGCAGTTATAATAGAATCTTTTGTTAGCCGGAATAGTTTTGAGATTCCACACAACGCCGTCAGGCTCTACAACAGGTTGGTCAAATCCTGACATATTGCTGATTGATTCATAGTCCCCGTAATCTTTAAATTCATTTATTCCGTTTAAACTGCATCCCTTAACTATATTTACATTCGAAATCCGTCCATAATAATCAAGATTGATATAGGCTGCTTCGTCGATCGAAACCGTCGGCTCGGCCGCCCAAACTACGGGTGAACAGAGCATTATATGGGTAAGCAGCAAAAAGGCTGTAATTATTCTTCTAGTACCTGCTTGGCCGAGCTTGATTATCCGCCCGGAAGGTCTAAGGCCTACCTTTGTTTTCATGTTATCATCCCTCCACTTCTTCGTTATCATCAAGTTCCTGAATTTCCGCATTGAAAAAGCTTCCGAGCACCCCGGGCAGTAATCTGCCGCCTTTGAAAATTAACAATCGGTCAGACCAAACAAATAAATTGGGCAGCAGGGTTATGACCGTAAAGGTGCTTAACAGCGCGCCCCTCCCAATCATGGTTCCCAGGTCGGCTACGGCCTGGACGCTGGAGACAAAACTGACGCCGAAGCCGGCTACGGCCAGGATTAGGCCGGAAGTAAGAATGGGCAGCATGCTGTCTTCGGTTGCATTAATAGAAGCTGTTACTTTATCGGTTTTCTTGCGCCAGCTTAAGTAGTGGTAAGTCATTACAATGGAATAATCTATGGTTGCCCCCAGCTGCAGGCAGCTGACAATGACATAACCCATAAACATAATCCGGCTGCCCTGGAGATAGGGAAAAGTCATGTTGACAAAGATGGCTAGCTGAATGGGTATCATCAGCACCACTGGAAGTGCTATAGAACGAAAGGCCAGCAAAATAGCCAGGGCGACGCCCAGCATGGAAATAAGATCGATGTTCTTCCAATCGTCGACAATAACGTTTTTAATATCCATCGTGGAGGGAGTGGTGCCTATAATATACGAGTCATCAGGGTAATGCTCTTTGACCAATTGAGTTATTCCATTGATACTGCTGAAAGCCAGGTCGCTCTCACTGGCAGTCTTAAGAGACACCAGGATGCGGGCATAGTTTTCAGTATGCAGGCGGCTTTTAATACTATCGGGAACAAAACTCTCCGGGATTCCCTCCGGCAGGGCGCTGGCCAGGGAAGTAACAGATTTGACATAAGGCTGCTGCTCCAGTTCATTGGACAAGTATCTCTCCGTCACCATGGAGCTGTTCGGCACTATTAATATGATGAGGTTGTTCCTGCCGAAAACAGCATTTATCTTTTTATCATCTTCATAAACCCTGGTACCTTTAGACAGCCCCATAGCATCGCTCCCATAGGTGAAATCCGTCATGTCTTTGCCCACAAAGGCGGGAATGAAAGTTATAAGCATCAGGGCCAGGAAAACAAAACGGGTTTCATGAATCTTTCTGGCTATCTTTTTGAAAGAAGGGACCAGCGGTTTGTGTGCGGTTTTTTCGATCAATTTATACCAGCGCAGGATAAAGGCCGGGGTAAGGAGCATAACCGTCACCAGGCTTATGGCGATCCCTTTAGCCAGCACCAATCCTATATCCCGACCTATGCTAAAGCGCATCAAGACTAAAGCGATAAATCCTACAAAAGCCGCTGTTCCAGCAGAAGAAACCGGGGTAAGGCTTTTGCGGATGGCATGACTTAGAGCTTCATGCACCGGAACCTGGTGTTTTCTTTCTTTGCTGAAGTTATCCAGAAGAATTATGGTGTAGTCTATGGCTATGCCCAGCTGCAGCGCAGCCGCTACACTCATGGTCACAGAAGAAACGCTGCCAAAAATCAGGTTGCTGCCCATGTTGATTACAATAGCAATCAGTATTACCGATAAAAAGACAACCGGTTCAAACCAGGAGTTGGTGGCGAGAATCAGGATGCCGAAAATGATGATGAACGCCAGAACAAAAATGCAGGCCATTTCTCTGGTCAGAATCTCATTCAGGAATTTATTCTGCACCGCCGAGCCGGAGAGAGCCCCTTTATTACCAAGCATGTTCTGGATTTCCTGAACCGCGTCCCGGGTGCTTTCTGCCGAGTCACCGCCGCTAAAAACCACGTCCATCACTGCGCAGCCGTCTTTATAATAATCTTCAATATCCCCGTAAGGGATAAACAAATCGGTCTGATAGATATCAGTCTTGGAATCGGCCCAAAGTACCATGTCGACCCCAGGTATATTATTGATGCGGTCCTTGTATGCCTTGGCTTCATAAAGAGAAACATCACTGATCATCACCCGGGCGGTTCCGGGATAGCCAAACTCTTCTTCCATCAGTGATATGCCCTGTTTGGAGGGCATATCCGACGGTAGATATTCGCTTAAATCATAGTTTATCTCGATCAAGGGAAAACAGGCGGCGCTTATCAGGAGGAGAACTGCAAAGATTTTTTCAATCACTTTGCTCCTATCGACAATAAAGTCAATTACAGACTGACCTCTTGGACGAGGATCAGGATTCTCGTTATGTACTCTTTTTAGCCAGCTTAACATTAACATCATCCTAGGTTTTTACTTAACTAGCGTTATGATACTAAACTGCAGTATGTATAATAGACACATGTTGATTATAATTGCTTTCTAAATTATACTGGGATTGGAGAATAGTGCAATAATCAACCTGCCCATCACTTGTACATTAATGAACAGTTAAAAGGCAATTTGTTTTATAAGGGGTCTTTGGATATATGGAGACAAATAAAAAAAACACGGATGACCGCCGGGTTAGAAGAACCAGGAGACTGCTCAAAGAAAGCCTGGCGGCACTGCTCTTGGAAAAAAAGCTTAATGACATAACCGTAAAAGAAATTGTTGATCTGGCTGATGTTAACCGGGGAACTTTTTATTTACACTACCGGGATATCTACGACATGTTGGCTACTATTGAAAGCGAAATGCTGGAGGAAATGGACGGTATTTCAAAAAGGTTTTTAAATCCATCATTTTTTGAATCATCGGGGCCTTATATAGCGGCTATGTTTCAATATTTCTGGGACAATCAGGCATTGTGTAAAATGCTGCTGGGACCGTACGGGGATATGGCTTTTGTTGAAAAGGTTAAAAAGATGATAGAAGAGAAGTGCTTCAACACAATCATGGAAGCCTGTCCGGAAAGCGAATACCAGAATTACAGATATTTCACCACCTATGCGGTTTCAGGCTGTATGGGCCTGCTGCAGTCCTGGATTAACAGCGGAATGCAGGTATCCCCCCAGGAACTTGCCCAGGTAGCGGTGGGAATGATACAAAATGGCATGGATTTTCTACAGCGTAAAAATAATTAAAGGAAGCCTATCAATACGGATAAACGCCTGGCAAATTAATGTAAGTCAACAAAAAGAACGGAGGCATAATTCTGCTCCCGTCTTTTTGCACCTGATATCCTTAATAAGATATTATTGGGTTAAGAAAAACGAAGGAATTTATCATATAACAAAAGAGTATTGCAATTTTAATGTCTATTTGCGGGATTTCTGATCATTAATCTTAAAATGTGGTTTTGTTGCCGCTGGCTGCAGTTTAGGCGAGAAATATTCTTTTATAGCAGGAACCAATGCATCTTCCTGCCACATTTGATACAGATAGATCAATAAGAATTGAACAATTGCCGGCAAATAAGCTAAAAAGTTTGTTACGTTTATCCGAACCCATATTCCCTGGTGACTCAGCCAGGGTTGTACTAAGAGAATAAACACACCTGACAATAATGCCTCAGTGATCACAAATTATACAAACTTACCGTAAGTATATTTTAATATCCAGATCTCTGCCACTAAAAAAGCAAACGCTAAAGGTAGAATTTCGTTAAGAGGATAAATGTTCTCTTTAACAGTCCACCAGGACCAGGATACACCCATATCAACTATGATTATATTTGTAAGCGCAGTAAATAGTGCAGCCGGCATAAACCGTCTAATATCTTTTAGGGGTAAAAATAGAAGCGACAACCAGGGTACGATTAATAAAGACCATAATATAAATTGATTGCTCACAGAAAACCCCCAATTCAGCATTATAATCCTATCTATTTTATGTCATTACTTGGATTTTATTCGAGTGCTGGCTATCACTAATTGGCTAAGTATTCATTAATAGATATAATAACCATATATTAGAATCCAATTGAACGACATATAATCAGCGCCCGTATTGAACCTGGTTTTATATTATCTCCCAAAAAATTATTATGGAGTGGATGATATGGATAAAATCTTAACCATGTGGAGCAGGAGTAAGAAGGTACTGATAGCATCTTTTGCATTAATAATTGTGCTTACAGCCTTGTGTGTGGCCTTATACATTCGCAATACAAGGACAACCACCAGTTTTCACGACTTGGATACAAAGAACCAGGCTGAGATGATGCTGATGCAAAGTCAGTTAAATTCTTTTCAACGTTACTTTACTGCCGACACTCCTAGAGAGATAGTGGACATCTGGGCGAAAGGAGTGAAGAACCGAAACGGGGCTGTTCAATATACCGTGTTATCACCGGATCTTCAGGCCAAAGTTTTGCCAAAGTTTACTGCCAGCGGATGGGACACGGGGACGTCTAGCCCCTGGGTAAGAAGTATTTTAATCCGGGAAATGGGTAAGGAAGGAGATTCCTATACATATAAAGCCACCGTTACAATGGCCACAAGTAATGACTCTCAAGAAACGCAATTAAGAGTATCTGTGCAGCAAAACGCTGGTAAATGGTGTATAACCAGCATAACTACATCGGATGGACAGAGTTATTATTAAAA
>CAZWPO010000057.1:0-6417 GCA_964635975.1 uncultured Syntrophomonas sp. | reverse complement strand
ATCATTAATGGAAAGGAGGTAGAGGCTCCGGCAGGGAGCACCATTCTACAAGCCGCTGAGCTTGCTGGTATCGAGATACCAAGGTTGTGCTACGACAAGGAATTGAGTCCTCTGGGTGCATGCCGCTTGTGCGTGGTTGAGGTAAAAGGCAACCGCCTGCTGCCGGCATCATGCGTAACTCCAGTCTTCCAGGGAATGGAGGTAGAGACCGAATCACCAGAAGTAGTGGAAGCGCGCAAGACGATCCTTGAGTTATTGGTAGCCAATCATCCGATGGATTGCTTGACATGTGAAAAAGCAGGCGCCTGCAAGCTGCAGGATTACTGCTACAAGTACGGAGTTAAAGAGAGTCCCTTTGTCGGCGAAAAACATGGTTATGCCATAGACGACAGCAATCCATTCATAAACCGCGATCTTAACAAGTGTATTCTGTGCGGAGCCTGCGTCAGGGCTTGTGAAGAGCTGACTGGTGCGGATAACCTGTCATACCTGAATCGTGGCTTTAACCGCAAGGCAACCACCGCCGGAGATGTTGACTACATCGATTCCGATTGTGTATTCTGCGGACAGTGTGTAGCCGTATGCCCAACCGGGGCATTGACAGAAAAGACCATGGCCGGACAGGGCCGCCGCTGGGAATACGAAAGGGTCAGGACAACATGCCCGTTCTGCGGGACCGGATGCAATTTTGATCTGGCGGTCAAAGACGGGAAGGTAATGGGCGTACTGTCAAACCCTGACGCACCCGTTAATCAACGCAGCCTTTGCGTTAAAGGACGTTTTGGTTGGGACTTCATCTACAATGAAAACCGGCTGACTACCCCTTTGATCAAAAAGGATGGGAAATTTGAGTCAGCGACCTGGGATGAGGCTTTCAGCTTAATTGCTACAAAATTCAAAGATATTAAGGAAAGATATGGTGCCGATTCTTTTGCAGCCCTTAGTTCAGCCCGCTGCACCAACGAGGAGAACTTCCTGGTTCAAAAGTTTTCCCGAGCTGTAATGGGCACCAACAACGTAGATCATTGCGCCCGTACCTGACACGCTCCAACCGTGGCCGGTCTGGCCACAACTTTTGGAAGCGGCGCTATGACAAACCCGATAAGCGACATTACCAATGAAGTCGAGCTCATGTTCCTGATTGGCACAAATCCAACCGAAGCTCATCCGGTCATCGGCTACAAGATGAGACAGGCAGCCCGCAAGGGAGCTAAACTGGTAGTGTGCGATCCCCGTCATATCGACCTGGTAGACGAAGCCGACTACTGGCTGCGTGTGAAACCGGGTACAGATATACCTCTGCTCAATGGACTAATGCATATAATTATCAAAGAAGGACTTGAGGACAAGAAGTTCATTGAAGAACGCACCGAGAACTACGAAGAACTTAAAGCCATCGTGGAGTCCTACACACCGGAACGGGTTTCCGAGCTTACAGGAATATCGGTAGATGACCTGTACGCCGTGGCCCGCCTCTATGCTAGCACAGATAAAGCCATGATATTCTACACACTGGGTATTACCGAGCATATCTGCGGAACCCGCAATGTTATGAGCTGCGCCAACCTGGCGATGCTGACCGGACACCTGGGCCGCCCGGGAACCGGAGTCTGCCCGCAGCGCGGTCAGAATAACGTTCAGGGAGCCTGCGATATGGGTGCTCTGCCCAACGTATATTCAGGCTACCAGGCTGTAGGCGTAGATGCTGTTCGGGAGAAACATGAACAAGCCTGGGGAGCAAGCTTATCCCCCAAAGTCGGCTTGAAGATACCGGAAATGTTTGGCGCGGCGCACGAAGGCAAAGTGAAAGCCATGTACATTCTGGGTGAAAATCCGGTCTTGACTGATCCGGACGCCAATCATATCCGGAAAGCGCTTGAGCATTTGGAATTCCTGGTGGTACAGGAACTGTTCCTCACAGAAACTGCTGCCTATGCGGATGTAATCTTACCGGCGGCAAGCTTCGCCGAGTGCGACGGTACCTTCACCAATACCGAGCGGCGCGTCCAAAGGGTTCGCAAGGCTATCGAACCGATCCCCGGCAAGGCCAACTGGCAGACCATTTGCCAGATGTTTGAGGCTATGGGCTATCCCGTGAATTACGCCAGCCCGAAAGAGATATGGGATGAGATGGCGTCCCTGTCACCTTCAATGGCGGGAATCAACTATCAGAGGATAGACCAGCAGAACAGCATACAGTGGCCCTGCCCGACCATGGATCATCCGGGAACCCCGGTACTGCATGTAGGCAAATTTACCCGCGGTCTTGGGCTGTTCCAGCCTTCGGAGCATATACCGCCAGGTGAAATGCCCGATGCGGACTATCCGTTCCTGCTGTCCACCGGCAGAATACTGCAGCATTATAACGTTACTACTCCTTATTCAAAAGGTATCTATAGCATCTGGGATAAGGAAATGTCGGAACTGAATCCGTTAGATGCTGAGAAATTAGGGGTTAAGACCGGTGATCAGGTTAAAGTAAGCTCCCGCCGCGGAGAAGCGATAACCAACATCAAGGTAACCGATAGAGTATTACCGGGTGTAATCTGGATGTCCTTCCATTACACTGCTACCCCGACCAATGCCCTTACCAGTCATCATCTGGATCCGATCACCGGAACCGGTGAGTACAAGGTGGCAGCGGTAAAGCTCGAGAAGATATAGGAGGCCAGCCATGCGCAAAGTACCTGTAGAAGAAGCCGTGGGTCTAACCCTGGGCCATGACATTACCAAAATCGTACCAGGCCTTGAAAAATACCGGGCCTTTGAGAGAGGGCATATCATTGCACCAGAGGATATACCCCGTTTAAAAGATATGGGCAAGGAGCACATCTTTGTCTGGGAACCCGACGATGCGCTGGTCCATGAAGATGAGGCAGCGATACGTATGGCGCAGGCAGCGGCCGGCAGCGGCATCTACTGCACCAGGCCCAACCAGGGCAGGGTCAATCTTAAAGCGAAAAGCGACGGCCTGCTAAAGGTGCGAACAGAGCAGCTGACCTGGATAAACAACCTGGAAAACATCGTCTTTTCAACACTGCACAACAATCGAGTAGTTGTTAAAGATCAGATTGTAGCGGGGACCAGGGTCGTTCCATTAGCGATAGAACGCAGCATCCTAGAAGAAGCGGAGCGGCTTTGCGCACAACCGCAAGCACTTGTCACCATAGAACCATTTAAACCGTTGTGGGTGGCGGTGGTAACCACCGGAAGCGAGATTAACAGCGGCCGAATAAAAGATGGATTCGGCAAAACCATGCGCAAAAAGATCAATCCCTTTGGAGGCAGATGGATGGGGCAGACCATTGTTCCCGACGACCCCTTCCTTATCGCCCGGGAGATTCAAAATTGTGTTGCCGAGGGAGCTGGACTGGTGATGGTTACCGGGGGGATGTCGGTTGACGCTGATGATGCGACTCCCTCAGGGATCAGAAACAGCGGAGCCCAGGTTGTTTTCCACGGAGCTCCGGTCCTGCCTGGATCCCAGTTTATGCTCGCTTACCAGGGGCATGTGCCTATCATAGGCGTGCCTGGTGGTGCGGTTTTCAGCCGTGTGACCACCCTGGATCTGCTTTTGCCGCGTATCTTTGCCGGAGATCATATCCACCGGGCAGATATTGTGGCACTTGGGCACGGCGGTTTATGTGAAGAATGTCAGCTCTGTAATTTCCCTTATTGCGCCTTTGGCAAAGGGGATCCAGTTTAAGAGGGGAGGACTGCATCGTTGCGGCAGGACGTTTCGGTAGAACTAGCACAACAATTGATAGTTGAAAACCTCGATTCACTGCCTGCTGAGCATGTGGAACTTCAGGAAGCCCCGGGCAGAATTTTGGCCGAGGACTTGTACGCGCCTGATAACCTACCGCCCAGAGCGCAATCTGCAGTAGACGGCTTTGCAGTGGGAAATGGAAGCAAAGAGCTGTACGCTGAGTTTACAATTAAAGGCTATTCCGGTTTAGAGGAATTTTACCGGGAATCTCTTCAGCCAGGTGAGGCTTATGGAGTATTGACCGGCGGGATTCTTCCGGAAGGGACTGCAGCCGTTATACCAAATGAAAAGACCAGGGTAGATGAGGATAGACTTACCGCCCTGGAAGTAATTAAATCCGGTAACAACATCAAACAGGCGGGTGAGGATTTTGCGGCAGGCGAGAAGCTGGTCGACCGCAGTTTAAGAATAGACGCGGGAAGTATTGCTCTTCTAGCCGCCTATGGCATAACCCGGATTCCAGTACACCAGGAACCAAGAGCAGCTGTTTTAGGATTGGGGAGCAACATCGTTCCCTACCAGCAGGAACCGCAGCCCGGTCAGGCAAGGGATGCCAACGGCCCTTTGCTTATGGCCTTGATAAATAAGGATGGCGGACTACCAGTAGCCTGCGAAGTTTTTGCAGGCCGGGAGAAGTCCGATACAGCAGCCAAAACATCTGAGCTGCTTGCGGGAGCCGATCTCCTGATAATTACTGGGGGGACCTTCACACTGGGAGAAAATTCTATTTTGCAGCAGCTGGAAGAACTGGGGGCTGAGCCCTTATTCTGGGGAGTTAAAATGATGCCGGGCAGCCATGTAGGGGTATTCCGATTAGGTGAGAAGCTTATCATCTCACTTTCTGGAAATCCTGGGGCCTGTGCAGTAGGGTATCACCTTTACGCAGCGCCAGCGATAAGAGCCTGGCAGGGTCTGAAACCGTCTGGGAACTATACTGAAGCTATTTGTATCAATGGATTTGATAAGAAGTCCGGATCCCGGAGATTTGTGAGAGGAAACGCCAGATGCACGTCAAAAGGGTGGGAAGTAGAAGTGCTGCCAGGTCAAAAGCCGAGCATGATCCGTTCGCTTTTGAACTGCAATGCCTTGATCGATGTGCCGGCGGGAACCAGTCAGATCGAAGCCGGGGAGCAGGTATCAATACTGCTTTTGGACTAAAAGCAAGTAAATAAAAAATCACATGGCTCTTGGGGAGCCAGGAGGTGAAATAAGAATGGCAGACTACAGGGAAATTATTGGCGCCTACAAAGATGTTCCAGGAGGTATTATCGAAGCGTATCATGCACTGCAACGGGAATACAGCTATATTCCAGAAGAAGCAGTGACAGCCGCCGCCGAGGTGTTTGATATTCCCAAAGCTAAAGCCTATGGTGTGGCCACTTTCTATTCCTATTTTAAGGTTGGAAAACGAGGCAAGAACGTGATTCGTATATGCGAGAGCGCTCCCTGCCATATCGCCGGCGCTGATAAGGTTGTGGCTGCTCTGGAAAAGGAATTAGGCATCAAGATGGGTGAAACCACGGCCGATGGCAAATTCACCCTGGAATTTACCGAGTGTGTCGGGCAGTGCCAGGCAACGCCGGTAATCACAGTAAACAGTATTCCCTATGGTGATGTGACCGCGGAAAAAGTCCCGGCCATAATCGCTAAGTACAAATAGGAAGGGAGGGGAAATCAATGGCCGAGGAACTGCGCATAGTACTGCGCAATTACGGCAAGATCGACCCGTTAAAAATTGACGAGTACATCCAGGCCGGAGGCTACCAGTCTTTAGAAAAAGCCAGAGCTATGAGCCAAACCGACCTGATCGATCTGGTTAAACAATCAGGACTTCGCGGACGCGGGGGAGCAGGTTTTAACTGCGGAATGAAGTGGAGTTTCTCTTATGGTGTGCAGGCGGACCAGAAGTATGTGGTTTGCAACGCCGATGAGGGCGAACCCGGCACCTACAAGGATCGCATCATAATGGAAAACGATCCCCAGAGTGTTTTGGAAGGAATGGCCATATGCGGTTATGCGATAGGGTCCAACAAGGGCTATATCTACTGCCGCGGCGAGTATCCTTATGTAGTGGAAATCTTGAATAAAGCGATAGCACAGGCCAAGGAAAAAGGCATCCTGGGAGACTTCGACATCGAAGTTCGCATGGGAGCCGGCGCCTATGTATGCGGCGAAGAAAGCGCATTAATCGAGTCTATCGAAGGGCATCGGGGTGAGCCCCGCTTCAAACCGCCATTCCCGCCGGTAATAGGTTTGTGGGGAAAACCCACGATCGTCAATAATGTCGAGACCTTCGCCAACATCCCGGTGATCCTGGAAAAAGGTCCCGACTGGTATAAAGGTATCGGCGCAGCCAGCTATCCTGGCACCAAGGTACTCACCATGACCGGTGATATTGTGAATAGAACTTTTGTTGAAGTTCCCACCAATACCACCATCCGCCAGGTCTTAAACGATTTTGGCGGCGGCGTAGCCGGTGGCAAGAAATTCAAAGCGGTGCAGATCGGGGGAACATCAGGCGGATTTATTCCGGAAGCCCTTTTAGACACCCAGCTGGATTTTGATTCAATGGCGGCTATAGGTGCGACTCTGGGATCCGGAGCATTCTTTGTGATGGATGAAACCCGGGATATAGTGGATGTAATTGA
>CAZWPO010000056.1:0-6883 GCA_964635975.1 uncultured Syntrophomonas sp. | reverse complement strand
TTTATCACTTTTTCTCATTATGGGTGGACCATATTTTTGGGGAGCAGGTCAAAAAAATATTTCCTCAAAGATTGACTTCTAATAGCCGGTCTTATCGTGTCAAACATCAAATAAAACAGGAAGATGGTCGCAAATTAAGTAAAAAGCAACATAGAAACAAAGTAAAATAGGACAATAAACCCTAATAATTGAATAAATATTGACAAATTGGCCTATTGAAGATATATTTAAATAAAAAAGATAAAGGCAAACCTGCCGAAAGGCAGGGACGCAAAGCTACGGGCCTAAAATCGTAAGATTATGGCCGCCGGGTTGCCGATAATTCTGAATTGAAACCTGCTAGGCAATCCATCTTAGCAGGTTTTTTAAAATATATAGCGACTTATAATATGGACGGCAGGGGTTATTTCCCTTACCGAAAGGGCAAACCTGGCGAAAGCCAGGGACGCAAAGCCTTGGGTCTAAGGATTTATTAATCTATGATTGCCAGGCTACCGAAAAGGTGGATTTAGGCACCTGCCTTTTCCTTTACGGGCCGTCCAAGAAGGAAAGGGGCGGTCTATGTGTTTTCTAAGAAGCAACGTAGGATTGGAGCAATTGTTGTATGTCTGATGTTCATATTCACTATGCAGTTCTCATATGTATCAGCCAGAACGGTCAGATCAGGTAGCAAACTTCCAGAATTAAAAAGCAGTACGACAACACGAAATATTAGTAGTGAAGAATATTCTAGTTGGAGGAAGAGCAGAACTACTATCAAATCTGCACCAGTTGTAGTGTCGGATACAACTACAACGAATTCTACATCTTCAGAATCCAGTTCTTCAACCGAGTCCAATTCAACTAGCGACTCAAATACTGCAACAATTACTAGTGATAATACAAATACAGATACTAATACCAGTAATAGCACGGATAATGATGCCAATACAGATACCATCAACAATACGGATACTGATACAGAAACCGATACCGATAACATTAATAGTTCAGAAACTGATAACAATACTGATACCAGCGCAACAACGAACACCCCCATTACAGACCCTGTGGTAGAAGAACCGGTGGTGGAAGAAAATCTTGATTCAGAAAGTGTTGATGCAGCACAAACAGCGGTAAGGAATATAGGGACGCTAAAACCTATTGAAGGAGAAGACACCAACATTGTTTTGATGGTCCAGAATATTGTTGATGCAGTTGCTTCGGAAGTATCAGTAGGATGCAACAAATCCTACAATAGCCAAGTTGGCTCAAATGGAGAAATAACTTATGGAGATTTATCAACATTAGGCAATGTATCTATTACTCTCTCAAAAAACCAGGTTTCGCTTGTTGAGCAGGTAGCTGTTGAAGTACCCGCTAGCAAGTTGTGCGATACTGATGCGGATGTAATAATTTCGGCTAAGCAAACTCTGGAGGGGATGGGTAAGCTAACTCCAGTAGAGGGTACGGATGCAAACATCATTGAAATGGCTCAAAAAATAGTTGATACAGTCTCAAATGGTGTGGAAGTGAGTTTAACTGCGTCTGATAATCCACAAGTAGCAGCTAATGGTGATATAATCTTTGGCGGCGAAGCAGTTACCGGCAGCGTTACATTTGCTTTAACGAAAAATAATGCAACAGACTCTCAAACTATAATGGTATGCGTACCAAGTACGTTGATAATTGATCAAGATGCCAAGGATATAGCGATCGCAAAGGCAGTGTTGGCTGAGGCAGAGAAGCTAACTCCAGTAGAGGGTACGGATGCAAACATTATTGTAATGGCTCAAAAAATAGTTGATACAGTCTCAAATGGTGTGAAAGTGATTTTAACTGCGTCTGATAATCCACAAGTAGCAGCTAATGGCGATATAACCTTTGGTGCCGAAGCGGTTACCGGCAGCGTTACATTTGCTTTAACGAAAAATAATACATCGGATTCTCAAAGCATGGTGGTATGCGTACCAAGTACGTTGCTAATTGATCCAGACGCCAAGGATATAGCAATCGCAAAGGCAGTATTGGTTGAGGCAGAGAAGCTAACTCCAGTAGAGGGTACGGATGCAAACATTATTGTAATGGCTCAAAAAATAGTTGATACAGTCTCAAATGGTGTGAAAGTGACTTTAACTGCGTCTGATAATCCACAAGTAGCAGCTAATGGGGATATAACCTTTGGCGCCGAAGCGGTTACTGGCAGTGTTACATTTGCTTTAACGAAAAATAATGCATCGGATTCTCAAAGCATGGTGGTGGTAGTTGTTGCCCATAAATTAGTAACTCAAATTAATGTCAAAGACTTTGGAGCTAAAGGTGACGGAGTAACAGATGATACTCAGGCCATACAAGATGCCGCGATAGAGGCTAGGGATAAGAATGTAATCCTTTATATACCGAGTGGAGATTATTTAGTCTCAGACTACTTGTGCCTTTATACTTCGGTTGAATGCGAAGGTACATTTATAATACAAAATAGTAGCGATGCTTCACCGATTTGTATTGCGCGTTCGGTTTCGGGAGTAAGCATCAGTCCTAGGAGTTTAGAAGGATTGACCAGAGGTTCGAGCCAAATACAAGGCTTAAACGGCTACAAAGGCGGAACTGTTGTGTTAAAATCTAGCGAAGTGTTGATTAAAAGGTATGATGATGGATGGGGAGAATCCTATACCAAGACGGATGCGGCTACTATACTCAGTGACGATGGAATGATTTCGCCGGCGTTGGATTGCACTTATTCTGACTTATCTAAATTAACTGTTAAAGTCTATCCTTTTGAAGAACCTATAGCCATTAATGGTTTGAGTGTAAAAACACTTGGTAGTACAGATAATGATGGACAGATGATTAAATGTATACGCAGTAATGTTACAATAAATGGTTTGTCATTTATTAATCCCTCTACTTCTGGTAGTCCCAGTACAGCCCTTGTCGTTTGGGATTGTGATAATGTGAATATAAATAATCCAAATATCTCGGGCATCAGTGGTAGTGGCGACAAATACGGTATAGAATTGTCCAATGTATCTAATGTTGTTATTAACGATGGTTATATAACAGATGCTAAGCACGGAATAACCGGCAGACATACGAAAAATGTGGTTGTTGATGGCGGGTACTATTCTGGTATAGATAGTCATTGGGGCAACAATTACAAAGTTGAAAATTGCACAATAGATGGCGGCGCTGATTTTGGAATAGGCTATGCCGGTACTGATATAACAATTAAGAACTGTATTGTCAAAAATGTTTACGATGTGTTTGCGCTTAGACAGGATACTCCTGAACTAATGGGAGATGTGGTCATAGAGAATGTTACTTTCTCTGATCCTAGAGCAGACTGGGGATCGTTTATTTTCGATGCCAGCTATAACAATCAAGTGTTAGATTATGGTCGAACACTTCAGGTACCTGACTCAGTGGTTATGAGGAACATAGACATCGCTCTTCCCAGTGCAAGTTATGACGCTTATTATGGCAGAATATACAGCAATTATAGAAATCTATATGATGGAAAAATAAATCCTGAAAATATTACCCTCGTAAAGGGAGTCGGCAACTTGGTTTCGAATTTTGAATTTGCATAAAACCTTCATCACATTGATTGCATTATGTAAGCAGAGCTTAGAAAAACCGTTTAAAACGAAGATTTTTAAACGGTTTTTCATATTTGTGGACTGTTTGATTTATCATAAACGAATCGACAGATAAACAGGAGTCGGGTAAAATACTGTGCAGGTGTATATTATTAATCAAAATTATTAACAAATCTTTCAGAATGATTTGGAAGCACTCGATAGTAATTATAGGGGTAAAAAACTTATTGACCAGGTAAACCCTTCGAATTTCAAGTGCATCATAAAATGGAATGTTAATCCTATAAAGGAGTTTGTATATGGCAATCGTTACTCAGCCGCGAATCTTTCTCTCTACTCCCCACATGAGCGGATTTGAAAAAGAATATGTTAACGATGCGTTTGCCAGTAATTGGATTGCACCGCTTGGTCCACATGTTGAAGCTTTTGAAAAGGAAGTGGCGGATTATTGTGGTGGTGAAAATGCCCTGGCAGTGAGTTCGGGAACGGCAGCATTACATTTGGCTTTGCGGTTGATTGGGGTTGGACAAGGGGACATTGTCTTTTGCAGTACATTCACTTTTATAGGAAGTGTAAATCCGATATTGTATTTGGGGGCAGTTCCGGTTTTTATTGATTCGGAACCTGATACCTGGAATATGTCAACAACAGCTCTGGAAAAGGCATTTATTGATGCTGAAAAAAACGGGAGATTGCCTAAAGCTGTTGTGGTAGTTGATCTTTATGGACAAAGTGCTGATATGACATCGCTTTTAGCTGTTTGTGACCGTTACGGTGTCCCGGTGGTGGAGGATGCCGCCGAGGCCTTGGGGGCATTTTACAAAGGTCGGGCTTGTGGCACCTGGGGAGAGTATGGAATTTATTCATTTAATGGGAATAAGATAATTACCACTTCCGGTGGGGGGGCGCTGGTTTCAAAAAATAAGGAAGCTTTGCAAAAGGCACTATTCTGGGCTACTCAGGCCCGTGATTCTGCTTCTTGGTATCAGCATTCAGAGATGGGATACAATTATCGGATGAGCAATATTGCTGCTGCCATAGGGCGTGGGCAGTTGAAAGTTTTAAGCAAAAGGGTAGATGCTCGGCGTAGTGTATTTTTGAGGTATTATAATGCACTATCTGATATTGCAGGTATAGAATTTATGCCGGAATCTCCTTTAGGCCGTTGTAATCGCTGGCTCACAGTATTAACCTTGGACTCTCAAATACCCCGCGTAAAACCCCTGGATGTCATTAATGCGCTAGAACAGGAAAATATTGAAGCCCGAATGGTCTGGAAACCCATGCATATGCAGCCTTTGTTTAGAGGCAACAAATATTTCACACATGACGATATAATTAGTATTTCAGACCAGTTTTTTGATACCGGATTGTGTTTGCCATCTGGATCTAATATGTCGATTGAGGAGCAAGAGAGAGTAATTGATTGTTTTATTAGATGTGTGTGTAGCCATTTCCGTTAACGTTAATTATTATCATTGATTGATACATATGGCAAAAATAGAAATAAATGATCGCGAAGCGAGGTGGATGTTTTGTATAAGCGCTTTTTCAAAAGACCTCTCGATTTCATTTTATCTTTAATTGCATTGATTTTATTATCTCCTGTACTAATTATCGTTGGAATACTAATAAGAATCAAACTAGGTGCTCCAGTTGTGTTTAGACAACAGAGGCCAGGTCAAGATGAGAAAGTTTTTACGATGTACAAATTTAGAACTATGACAGATGCATATGATAATGATGGTAATTTACTTCCTGATTCTCAACGACTGACTACCTTTGGTTCTATTTTGCGTAAAACAAGCCTCGACGAACTACCTGAATTGATAAATGTTATAAAAGGTGATATGAGCCTTATTGGACCGCGGCCATTGGTGATTAAATATCTGCCGTATTATAATCAGCAACAACGTAGGCGGCATGAAGTTTTACCTGGAATTACTGGTTTAGCTCAGATTAACGGGCGAAACAACATTATGTGGGAAGAACGTTTTAATTATGATGTCAATTATGTTGAAAATATCAGTTTTTTATTAGACATACACATTCTTTTTGTTACTGTAAAAAAGGTTATCGCTCGTAGTGATATAGGATCGCGAAAAGAAAACGATACAGATATTGGTATAGAAGATTTTGATAAGCATTGCATGCGCAATCAATTGACAAATGTTTCTTGACTTTGGAGGAAATTATGCTAGATATTTATTCGAACAATGACTGGGAAAAATGGAATGAAATAATATCATCTTTCCCCAACTATGATGTATACTACCTTCCTGAGTATACAAATGCCTTTGCATTACATGGGGATGGAGTGCCGCTGCTGATTTATTTTGAAAGAAATGGATTTAGAGCGGCCAATGTAGTTTTTAAAAGAGATATAAGTAATGATAAGAGATTTAACAGGGAAATTGAGAATAACACTTTCTTTGATTTCATAACTCCCTACGGATATGGTGGTTGGATATTTGATGGTGAACCTTCTGAAGAGAGAATAACAGCGCTGTGGACCGATTATAATGAATATTGTAACTCGAAAGGAATAGTTAGCGAACTGGTTCGTTTTCATCCATTGTTGGGTTTTGAGAGTATATGTGCAAATATATATGAAATTGTAAGCCATGGCCCAGTAGTATGCATGGATATATCTGATCCTGGAATAATATGGAATAATCTAAGCAAATCAAAAAAATATAGTGTTCGCAAGGCAATAAAGAGTGGCGTTACTGTCCATAACGCACTGGATGCCAATGTATTGCAGCAATTCCAATGTATATATAATGATACTATGAAAAAAAACAAAGCCGAGCAATATTACTTCTTTGGGAAGGAATTTTATTACAGCATACTTAATGATCTGAAAGAAAATGCACAGGTCTTTTATGCTATGAGAAACGGGCTTGTGATAGCTGCCGATATCATAATAATGGCTGGGGGGAAAATTAATTCCCATTTAGGCGGTTCCAATCCCGAATACAATGAATATCAACCACAGACGATATTAACATATCATGAAGCTCTGTGGGGTTGCGAACATGGATATAAGACGATGCTGTTAGGGGGAGGACTGGGAAGTAAAGAAGATAGCATATACCAATTCAAAAAAGGATTTAATCAAACCTCCAATCATGTATTTAAAACTGGACGCAGAATTTTCGACCAGGAGAAATATGAGAAGTTGTGTGAGATTAGAAATGTTGTGGCGGGTGATTTTAATAGAGATAGTTCTTTTTTCCCTGAATATCGGGCATAGAGATGATTTTAATAATAATCTCTTGTATATAGCATCAGTTTTGTGAAGA
>CAZWPO010000055.1:0-8427 GCA_964635975.1 uncultured Syntrophomonas sp. | reverse complement strand
GTTTCAATCCACGCGCCCGCAGGGGGCGCGACTGTATATATCTGAACTATCGTAAAATCGGGTAATTCCGGCAGCTTAACCGCGAACCGTTAATTATAGCTTGTTTTCCGCAAAGTCATCTGGAATATTCCTGACATATTTCCCTGAACAAAGGCATCGCGAACCTCAATAACAAAAACCTATCTCTCTACACCTCTAATTCATTAATTACAAGCAAAACTACATAACGACAGCTTGGGGTTCGCGCAATTATAACATTAATGTTCCTTCTGGATCATAGCTTTCCTTCACTCCTATCTGCTCGACCCGCCGTTTCCAATTACTGCCCAAGAGATAAAAACGAATACTATCCTGTTCATGATTGATGATTTTTTCAAGGCGGTTCTTTAAACCCACATACTGGGCAGGATCTAATAGGCATTCAAACACTGACTTCTGCACCCTTTGCCCGTAATTCACACATTCCTTAGCAACCTTACGCAGTCGCTTCTGTCCTTCTGTGGAGCTTGTGCTTACATCATAAGTTACTAGAACTAACATACGTGTCACACCTTAAACATATTTCCTGCCTATCGCCAAATAAAAACAGGATATCCGTCCAAGTCTCCTCTCAAAAACCTCGCCATTAGCAGTGCCTGAACGTACGGCAACAGACCAAACGATATTTTTTCATCTAAATAAGGATGAGTTATTTCATCCTGCTTCCGCTTCTGCCAGGCTGTAAGTACAATTTTCCTTGTTTCATTATCCATAACTACACCGCCGCTTTCATTTAATGTAAATCCGCTGGAGTTTATTTGTTTTCTGTTCACCAGCGATAGTGCCAGCCGGTCCACCAGCACTGGGCGCAATTCTTCCATCAGATCCAGGGCCAGACTGGGCCTTCCTGGCCTATCCCTGTGCAGGAATCCTACTGCCGGATCAAGTCCGACTGTCTCCAGACCTGACCTGATATCGTGTACCAAGAGAGTATATAGAAAAGAAAGCAGGGCGTTAATATTATCTTTAGGAGGGCGCCGATTGCGCCCGGCAAATGGAAAAGCTTCCTTCTGTTCTAAAATCAGTTCCGAAAAACATGAAAAATAGGTCTGAGCAGCCTCTCCCTCAATACCTCTGGCTATATCCAGATTGTTGCACTTTTCCAGGCGCTTTATCTGATAGGCCATCCGAGCGACAGCTGCGCTGATTTTTTCGCTCTCAATTTTGTCGCGATGATCACGTACTGCTCTTTGGAGTACTGTCCTGCAGTTCAATGCTTTTCCAATTATGCAGTTTGCAGCTATCCCTGCTGATGCATTTAAGTCATCGGCTAGGCGATACTGGCGGCGTCTCAATAGTACATTACCGGAAACTGGGCCTTGAACCCTGGCCAGGAATTTACCATTACCCGTTAGAAATGATAATGATACACCGCGCTCGGCACACAGTCCCATGAGGGAAGGACTTGCCCCCATATAACCGAAGGTAACAATGCCTTCGAGAATATGTATTGGCATTTTGCCCAATACATTATTATCAACTTTAACAACAACGTTTTCTCCGTCTCTTGCAAGGTATGATTCAGGAGTTGTCACGTATAGCACATTCATTAACTTCCGCATAGAGTACTCCTTATCGCATAAGCCTCCGGCCTCCAGCTAATTCTCATCTATTTCACGAATTATCGAACTTAGATATTCTCGTACCGCTCGAGTCCTGCGCATCATTTTTGGAAGGCACACATCCTCCATAGAACAAAGACTGCATTTAACGCCTTTTCGGGGAGAAGGGGTTTTACCCAACACAAAGCTTTCATGCATACTCCTAGCAAGATTCAAGACTCTTTGTCGTAGTGACCTGTCAAATGGTATTTCTAAACGATGCTGAGTCTGTCCATAGAAAAGATACCCATAATCTATCCGAACTTCCATCATCTCTTCTAAACACATACCTTGGGCACAGAGTTGAACCGCGTCGCGATCATCTTTTTTGGGGTTTCCCCGCTTGTATTCAACCGGCACGGGCTGATACCTGGCGCTTCTGCCAGGTAGGCTAACTCCCTCTCCCTCAGCCCCTGAATCAACCGGCAAAGGAATAAACTCCACCAGATCTGCCATGCCGACCAGCCCCAGGGAATATGATTTCAAGGGTAAAGAGCGGGCTGAGACAACTCCCACCCGCGACTCCCTGTAATCCGGATCATGCACATGCTCATGCAAGATCCGCCCTTCAGCAGTTCTCAAGTTTTCATTCCACTGCTGCTCCAGATGTATCAATCCCCACTGGCGCTCACAAAAAGCATAGTGCTGGATGCCGGATAGGGCTAGAAGGTCCTCTTCATTATAAGCGTTTTCCATAATTAACGTTCGATCAATTCAACCCCGGATGGAATAGCATCTTTATCGATACTAATCTCATAATCGCTGAAATTCCTAGCCGGTCTACTGTCATCAATTTTCCCAACTTTGATAGTATCAAATAGCGTCTGCACCGGAGCATTTCCCATTTTGGATGAGTGCTCAAAAATGATAATTTTTCTCATGCCCATCAAACCTCGAGCCGCTGAACGATCATGTTCGAACATATTCTCCAGTGCCTCCCACAGCAAATTTAGATCTTCAGTGCTGAATCCAGTTTGATTGGCCAGCGGGGCCGATATAAACCCATGTGCCATGTATAATCCGTAGGGCACAGTGAATTTGCGTCCCATGGTTCGGTTGTCACCGCCTTGCTTTTCGGCTTCCGCCTCGGTGGTGACCGCCATCCTGGTAATGCTGTGTTCAAGTGAAACAATGGGATCGACCGACCTGGCAAATGTCAATTGTACCGGCCCTCTTACCTGGCCGGCATTTGCCCCTGTCGACAACACTGCGCCAAACGCCCTGATATCAAAGAAATTCTGGCAGAGAAACTGTCGGGCCTGATCGATTTCCTTTCCCTGTCCTTGTCCTTTCTTGTTGCGGGCTTTCCCATCTGCCGAAGGTTCATTTAAATCAATATTCAAGCTTTTGTAAGCTTTATCGATTGAGGTATTCAATACAGCCTTCTCTTTTATAAAAATCGAATAAGGGGCCTGGTCATCATTCTTTAATCCCACATAATTTCTGACCTTTCTTTTTAAGCAGACATCTGTTATCAATCCATGCCCCGTCTCAGAATCAACCCGGGGCAGGTTACCGGCGTCAGGATCTCCATTGGGATTTCCATCCTTAACATCAAAAAAGATTACAAAATCATACCGTTTATCAAGCTCATTGCTCATCAATACATACATCCTTTCATATTAAATATTTGATATACAGTTAGGGTCTAATTCTTTGGTTCAAAGAACGCCTGCCTTTGGTGATAATACCCGATAGCAAATCGACCCTGCTCGTGCAAATCAAGATGAGCCGGGAAATCTGTTAATTTTCCCATTATCTCGCCCAGCAGTCTTTCAAAGCTCACTATCCTGCCTCTGTTTTCGATTTTAGCGAGATGATGGTTTTTTAAGCGAAGTAAATTGGTGAAGACAGTTACGGGTGTAGCACAGGCCGCGCCATAGAAACGCTCCCTGATAGTCGCGTTAATTCCCGGATTGGCTTCCTCCTGAATCTTTTCCAGAGTTGAAAATAATCTCCCCAATTGGTAGCCGATTGATGGTTGATTTGTATCCAACTGCATTGTAACCTCCTTATACTTCTCTTTCGGATGAAAACGGTAGTAGCGATTTAAATAAGCTTTTATTAAAGCTGCACGAACTGGTTTCACCCTATTCTCTGTATCACTACGTATCCTGCGAAGACATGCCTGAAGCATAGTGGCCGGATATGGTGTTCCGTTTAAAATGGACCGCATAAAATCGCCAGCCAGGTTTGGAGGGATGTTTTCGCTTTTATCCTGGATAGCGATATTGACCAAAATCCTCCAGAGCGAATAATATTCGGGTTCCCTGGGTGGTTTTATTATGGCGAAGTCATCGAAATACTGCTTTATCCTCCCGGCATATTCAGAAATGGTCCCGACCTGCCAAAAGCGCACAGCTATCCGGGCGGCATTCGGTGCCAGTCCGAGGACATAAAACCGATTCTTGCCGTCGTCATCTACATAGGCTCCTGTATCCACTGAGTCAAAGAGTGCCTTAACCTTCTGTGTTCCTTCATCCGGGTCGTCCTTTTCCGGCTCTTTAAAAAAGAAAGAAAAATCCGACTCAAAAGATGATTGCTTTTCAGACCAGAATACTGTCGACGCATCACCGATTTGTATTCGCTGCTTTGAAGAAGCCAGCATCGAATTCAAAGCCTTACCATATCGTGAGGCAGTCACTCTGCTTATAGGAGCATTTAAGCTTTGAGATTTCCCATAGGAGTTAAAAGCATCCTTATTGAAACTTACAATACATGCACCTGACGTTTGGGCTCCCCACACACCCTTTGTAACCGGATGAGTTCGCTCAAGGGCAATATCAGTTTCGCCGGTAACTAAACATGTGCCAACTTCAACATCTCCATCTGGCTGACTTGCTAGAGCATCCGCAACCTCTGGAGATTGAAAAACAATATCATAATCTGTATCTCGTACAACAAAACTCAGCTTAATATTGCCTTCTCTAAATAGTTCACCATATTCAGGATGATTCAGAGCCTTTAGAAAATGATTCCTATTTTTTAATCCTTTTTCAAAAAATTTTCGCACTGCAAGAACCCCAGGATCATGTAATTTACCGAGCCATCTATCAATTACTTCAATCATGCTTTGAAGGCGCATATCCCCCTTATCGCCCAAACCAAAGATAAAGCCGGCATTATCCCAGAGCAAGTTAGCATCCTTGCCGCTGTTACTATGTTTCAATGCTTGCTTACCGATATTGGGGATATTTAAATAGCGGGGGATCGGCTTTCGCTTATCGAATTCGCGAAGGTCATTAATAGTATGTATATTCCCTTCGAGATCTAGGCCAATTAAAAAGTCAATTCCGCCTCGTATCCATCCATCTTGAGCAATTAAGCCTTCCGTAGCTTTTCGATCATAATACTCGTTTAGAGCCTGAAGGATCATCCCCTCACCTCCACTTCCCTGCGGTCAGTATTCACCACACCATTATCGATGTGGGCTCTGAAAAACTGAGGGCGAGGATTAATAGGGTCCTGCTCAAAATCCAGATCGTATAGCATGAAACCGAGGTCTCTGGTCTCATCAATTGGCCTTGTCAGCTCTTCAGGTGGGTTTTTGACCAGCCTGAAATCGCAGGCAAACTCCCGGCATCCCAGATAAGGCCTGTGGAAGCACTGGCCCTTCTTTGCTCTGCGTTCAAACATGGCCGCATATTTGGCCGCTGTTTCATCCAATCTGGAAGCCTCACTTTTTTCCTGTTCGTCTGCCCAGAACTCCTTTGATATAGACCGGTTTGTTTTCCTTTTCCCCGGAGGGATAAAATCAAAAAAGCCGTAGATACGATATCTGACATCGCGCAAAAACAGCCCGGCACGCTGCTGGCGCTCATCCTCAATAAATATTCCCATTGGTGTCCCCAGCACACCCTCCATCTGTTTTGCCGTAGGAGCCGGGACTGTCTTGCCAACTTCGTTTCTGCGAACAGATATCCACTTGATCGGGTTGAGAATTTCGATTTTTGTCACGTTCCAGCGAATCGCCGGCTTCCACAATATAGCCTCGAAAATCGCTCGAGCAGACGATGGGGTCATCACGTCATAGCTTACCCGCTCTACCTTCATCTCTGGTCGGGTAAAACAAGCGTAGTCACCCCAGACTTCCAGGCACCAACTTTGCAATATCACCAACCCCTTTCAAATAATGAAATCTTCCGGATCAAATCGAGTATCTGTCTCAAGCCCGATTTCGTTGGAATAATCAATACTCGACCTGAGAATAAACACACCAGGAAACAATTCTACTATCGCGCCTCTATCGCTCATCTCGGCGAAATTGTTGTTATAGATATTTACCGTATATCTCTGCAGCCGTCGCATCAGCCAGCGGCTGGGCCCTATAGATTTTAACAAATCTATAAGTCTTTCTCCTTCTTTGTATGGAATCAGAATGGTTTTTTGGAGGGAATCATCGATAATCCTGAACTTGCTGGCTGCAGTTCGAAAAGAGATGCTGCATTCGCTCGTATCCGGTTTTAACAGGGAAATGATATTTTCTCTGTCCAACGAATTGGACCGCCAATACAATTCCGAAAAATATTTCTCATACGTGTTACAATCTTGCAGATCATGATTGCCGCTTGTAAGTATCCCAATAGTAGTCTCGGCAGCTTTGCGCAGAATCCCCATAGGTGGTCTTCTGGGCGGAGTAAAGACTATCACTTTGCCGGGATTATCTGACTTACCTTCCCTATTGCAGCGACCCGCTGCCTGGACAATAGAATCGATTCCAGCCATAGCACGATAGACTACCGGGAAATCAAAATCGACTCCGGCTTCAACCAGCTGCGTGCTGATGACACGGACTCGTTCTCCATCTTGGAGGCGCTGTTTAATGGTACTGACGATATCAGTACGGTGCTGACCGCACATTAATGCCGACAGGTGTATAGTACCTTCGGGCATAAGCCTATGTAATTCCCGACAGCTTTTCCTGTCTGATACAATACATAGGACTTGGTCCCATTGTTTTAAGTCCTCAGCAATTTCTTCCCAGCTTGATACTGCATTAAGATTATCAGGAAAGACAATCCGACATCTCTCCAAGGATTTATACAGGGACTGCACTTCGTCTCGTTCACCCATTATCTCTTTTACGTTTCTAAGTCCACGGAAAATCTCCCCACCAATGGTGCGTTCGCGGAAAGCCGGCTGCGTAGCTGTTGAAATTAGAAATGTCACCTGGTAGTGATCTACCAGTAACTGCATAGACTCTAAAATCGGCCTGAGAAAATGCACAGGTAGCAACTGCGCCTCGTCCAATACAACAACAGACCGGGCAATGTTGTGCAGTTTTCGGCAGCGGCTAGATTTAACAGCAAATAGAGACTCGAAAAACTGCACAGAAGTAGTAACAATAATCGGAGCATCCCAGTTTTCAGAAGCCAGCCGCGCTTTTGAACTCCACTCGTCTTCAGCCAGTGAGGAGTGATGCTCCACAACCTGATCATCCCC
The DNA here is from genome assembly GCA_964635975.1 of uncultured Syntrophomonas sp. GTDB lineage: Bacteria > Bacillota > Syntrophomonadia > Syntrophomonadales > Syntrophomonadaceae > UBA5314. The sequence goes on along the minus strand of CAZWPO010000055.1, from coordinate 1,345 downwards.
GATGGCCCGGCGAAAGACATCAGCATTTTGTTCAATGATGCTGGTATATGGGATCACATAAATGATTCGGTCTAGGTTGTACTTTCGTGCGTGTTCTAGAGCAAAGGCAAGGCTTGAGAGGGTCTTGCCTCCACCGGTAGGTACTGATAAGGAAAAGATGCCCGGTAGATCACTGGCCATCTGGATACATCTGCTGCGGATATCTTTTCTTATCCTATTTACTTCTGTAAGGGCAGCGTTATTATCAAATTTTTTTATGTATATATTAAACCTTTTCCACAATTCCGATATAGAAGCATAGCCACCCCGGCTTGGTGCTATCTCCTCCTGCATATATGATTCAGTATCCAGGAAATCAGCATCCACCAGACAAGAATAGATCATTCTTATCCAAAGGGACAAATCCAACCCGCGATCAAATCCCCACGGGGGCTTGGCAGGGCGTACTGACTGAGCAAGGTCTATAAAGTGGCTATCAATATCGCCTATAACCATATCCTGCGACATTTGGAAATCAAGCGAAGCCCTTCCCTCTCCATAGGCGGAAGACCAGTCTGGCAGACCAGCATGATGCCCTGCAATACAGTATGCAAGCAGCCGTCCAACCTCTTTGCCGAAGATGTACTCAGCCAGCTTCGCGCCATGAATGGCATGGGGGAGTTTCCCTCCGCTACCTTCGAGATGGGCGTCTTCATCATAATATCCACTTTTCGCTCCGAGATACTCCTGCCATATCAGCCTACCCTTGCCCACATCATGTAATAATCCGGCTGCCTTACCCCACATACCCGACTTGAATTTAGCTGCGTTCTGTTCTGCCAGATAAGCAGTATTACTCAGATGTTCGGATAGAAGATGCGGTTCTGCCCAAAGGCCATTATCCTTCTTTTTCACGTGTGCAAAAAAATTTGGTGCCATAACCACAACCTTTCCTTTAAAGTTTTATGGATATCTCACTATAAAAATAATTTATTAGGATAATCATATTTCTCAGCCAGGACAGATAGATGTCACCAGTACTTACATATAACAAACTTATAGGATAAAATTCCAAATTTTTTTTCAATAACCTTTAATATTTGGCATTTTTCTTAAATTAATTATTTATTGTCTAAATTCCCCTTTACATGATAGCAAGTAAATATATACGGCTGATATGCTCAGACAGAAAGTCGCAGTGATATTGTTGTCCCTAATCATCCAGTGTAGTCAAATTAATATCTAAACAACATCCACTTTATTTAGTTTGACTTTGTTAATATTAATTGGTAGCTTAAATATCTAAGAACGCAACATTTATCTAGAAGCACATATTGAAGGAGGTCGGGTATGGAAGAAATGCTGA
>CAZWPO010000054.1:0-8656 GCA_964635975.1 uncultured Syntrophomonas sp. | reverse complement strand
AACCTCTTGAGTAAGGTCCAGGGCATCCTCGCGGCTGCTCGTAAAGCTGTAGCACAGGCGGTAAACATACGCTTGATAGCGGCGCATCAAGTCCTGGTATGCTTGTTCATGCATTTCCCGGCACGCAAGTACCAGCTGGCGATCGTCCACAGCCAATCAAGGCTCCCCCTCTCTTCTCTATCCTATACAGCATCGAGGTAATTAAGTTTCAAGACGCCATTTTTTTTGGGGACGTTTACGACGAAATACTAATTATTTTAATAATGCCCTTTCAGCAATGCCCAATAACATTATTTGTATTGGATAAAAAATCGGTTCTAGAAAAGCAGAAGCAGCCGGTCCAAGTTAGAGTGTAGCCGACTGCTTTCATTAATTGTGTCGAAGTTATTTTCTTGATTTCTACCTGAGCGCCAGAGACACATATTCTTTTTTGCAGCTTACGCTCTTATAGGCGGGACGAATTATTTTCCCTGCATTTACTATCTCTTCGATGCGGTGCGCGCTCCATCCTACGACCCGGGCTATGGCAAAAAGCGGAGTATATAATTCCGGTGGTATGTCTAACATACGGTAAACCAGTCCCGAATAGAAATCGACATTGGCGCTGACTCCTTTATACATTTTTCTAACCTGGCTGATAACCTTGGGAGCCAGCCTTTCAACATTGGCATAGAGAATGAATTCCTTGTCCAGCCCTTTTTCTCGTGCGAGCCTTTCAGCCTGTTCTCTCAAGATAACGGCCCTGGGATCCGAGATCGAGTAAACAGCATGCCCGATACCATAGATCTTGCCACTGCAGTCGAAGGCCTGGCGGTTTAGAATCCTCATCAGGTATCTTTCTATCTCATCGTCGTCTTCCCAGTCTTTTATTACAGATTTCATTTCGTCAAACATCTGCACCACTTTAATATTAGCTCCCCCGTGGTAGGGTCCCTTTAATGAGCCCAATGCAGATGCCATCACCGAATAGGTATCGGTTCCCGATGATGTCACGACATGAGTTACAAAAGAAGAATTATTGCCTCCCCCATGCTCAGCATGCAATACCAGGGCAAGATCCAGCAAGGTTACCTCCAGATCAGTAAAGCGGCTGTCCGGGCGCAGCATATGGAGAATATTTTCCGCTATGCTCAGCTCTGGCCTGGGTGAGTGGATGAACAGGCTGTTTTCATCGTAGTAATGAGATAATGTCTGGTATCCATAAACCGCCATTATTGGGAAACAAGCTATCAGCCATAAACACTGTCTGAGCACGTTTTCGATACTCGTATCGTCAGCATTTTCGTCAAAACTGTACAAAGCCAGAACCGATCTGGCCATGGAATTCATAACATCCCGGCTGGGCATCTGCAGGATCATGTCACGTGCGAAATAGTCGGGCAGCTTTCGGTAATCGGATAGAAGATCGTGAAAAGCCGCCAGTTCTGAGCTATTGGGCAGGCGTCCGAAGAGTAGAAGGTAGCAGCATTCTTCAAATCCACAGCGCCTTTCACTGAGAAAACCTTCGGTGAAATCTCTTATGTCGATGCCTCTATACGACAGTCTGCCAGCAACCGGGACTATTTCATTTTCATCGATTATGTAAGCATGGACTTCACCAATTTCTGTAAGCCCCACCAGGACGCCCCGCCCGTCCAGATCGCGAAGGCCTCGCTTTACCTGAAATTTTTCATATAGCGACGTGTCTATTACACTGTTTTCCCTGGCCATACACGCCAGTTCACTTATGGCTGATCGATTCGTATATATCATTCTTAAACTCCTTGTTTGATAGAACTATAATAATGCTACGCATTTATAGAGCTGTTCTTGCAACTGGTCAAAAACAGAAGAATCATTCGCCTTTTCCAAACCTACTCTCACCCTTACATGCTAAATGGTACCATATTTTGTCAACAATGTTTATGCCCTCCAGAGAAATGACATGATAATCAAAAAATGATACTCGAAAAGGTTATACTAATCTTAAGGCAAGTGACAGCTTTTTAAAACCCGACACCATAGTACCTTCATACTCGACAGCATATATCTCTTGTATTTTTCGGTCCCCGCACCTTTTGTGAAAGTTTTGCCATTGATACAACGTACTATTTATTGGTGCATTATACATATATTGCTTATCTGTTGTCCTCGTCAAACTAACTCTTTGCGAGGCATGAACATTAGTGCTTTCGGAGAGGAGGATATAATAACTACGCTCAAAAAATTTGGGAGAAGGAGATGAGAAGATGTTAAAGAGGAGGCCCTTTGCAGCCTGCTTGCTTCTTGCGATTTTAGTGTTGATCACCAGTCAACCCGGCCTGATCCAGGCGTCAGAGGACTCGACTGTCTCGCTGGAACAGGCGATCAACCTGGTTAAAGACAATTTCAATATACCTCCGGAATTTAAAGACTTTCGATCAGGCTACTCGAGCTCCAACGGCAACACCTCCTGGACCTTGAATTGGATGGCCGATGAAGGAGCAGGGGGAAGTTTTGATGCTCAGGTTGACACCCTGACTGGTGAAATCATCTCTATTAATTTATGGAGAAACAATTGGACGGCCACCCCATCTGCACAAATACCGAAGATCTCCAGGATAGAAGCGCAGGCCAGTGCCACCGAGCTTATGAACCGTCTGGCCTCCCGCTATATAGGCGAACTTCAGCTAGTATCCGGAGAAGATGATACGCTGCCCATTAGCAGCTACGGCCCCGGCAATTACACTATCCGCTGGCAGAGGATTGCACAAGGACTGCCCTTTCCCAACGATGGCGTCACTATAATGGTCCGCAGCGATGACGGTTCCATATCAAGCTACCAGTTGAACTGGACCAAAGCTGCTCTTCCCGATGCATCCAGCGCAATAAGTTCACAACAGGCGATTCAGGCCTTTTCTCAGGCTGGAATGCTGGAACTTTCATATATACGTCCTTTCAGGACCATTCCTCTGGCTAGCGGAGAAAAACCAGCGGTGCTTTTAGTGTATCAACTGCTTCACCGCTCGGGTGGTATAATCGATGCTCTTAGCGGAAAGCCGCTAGAAATGACTGATAACATTGATCGTTATGGGTTTGGAGGCGATGGAGCAGGCATCCTGGCTATGGACCAGGCCAAGCAGATATCTCAAGTCGAGAATAATGTCCTGAGCGATGAAGAAATTAAAGAAATAGAAAAGACCACCCGGCTTATCAGCCAGAACCAGGCTCTGGAAGCCGTTCAGAAATGGATAAACATCCCCTCCGGATTGTCCCTCAAGCAAGCCAACCTCATGTCGCAAACCGGAGGCCTGGCTACCCATGTATGGAACCTCTCCTGGAGTTCTGGTTCCCCGGACGACAAAGGGGATGGGGAATCTATACACGCTATGGTCAACGCTCAGAATGGAGAGCTTTTAAGCTTCTATACTTACTACCCGGATTATGGCAGCGAGCCAGGAATAATCGACCGAGAGGCCGCCCGATCCATCGGCGAAAAATTCCTGCGCCAGGTTCAGCCCGAGCGCTTCTCTAGCACCAGGTACTTTGAAGCGGAGCAGAGGTTATGGGCAGCGCAGGAGGACTCATCGTCAAAACCTTCCCAGCAGTATTTCGAATACCGTCGCGTGGTAAATCAGGTTCCCTTTTACGGCAATTATATCTCAGTGCGGGTGGATGCGGTGAACCAGCGGGTCATCGAATACAATTTGAGCTGGGAGAACCTTGATTTCCCGAGCAAAGACAATATCTTGAGCAGCCAGCAGGCTGTGGATGCTTTTCTGAATTCACGGCCCCTGACCCTGTCTTATTACCAGGAAAGCAATTATGACGCACCTGGAAAAATCCACCTGGTCTATCAGCCCCTATCAGAGGGAGGAGCTTATACCATCCTCGATGCAAAAAACGGCCAGCTTTTGGACTGGCAGGGAAATCCGGCCAAGCAGCACCGCGCTCTGGTTTTTAATGACATCGAGAATAATTTTGCCGCCGCCGAAATCACACTGCTCGGTCAAGCCGGCTTATTCGGGGAGTATGGCACATCATTCCACCCGGATGAAAATGTGTCGGTGGTATCGCTCTTAAGGGCTATGTTAAAGAGCAGCGACTGGGGCTTTGAAGGATTGAATGATGATCAGGTCATGAGTCAGGCCCGCTCCCGCGGATGGCTCAAGGAAGATCTCAAGGCCGGGGAGGCTGTATCCCGGGAAATACTGGCGAGGTTCATGGTCCGCTTTCTTAACCTGGAACGCGCCACCCATGCCCAGGGGATATACCAGGTCCCCTATGCCGATGCCGATTCCTGGCCGGAAGGGCTTCTCGCTTACGCTGCCCTCTGCAATGGCCTGGGAGTCATAAGCGGAGACGGCGTCAACTTTGATCCCGGCCATACCGTAAGCCGTGCCGAAGCGGCCTCGGCGTTGGTCCGAGCACTGCGCGTAGAACCATAAGAAATAGTTGCTATCTGCTTAAACAGAGCCTCCAGGGTATTGGAGGCTTTTTCTTTTGACCCAATTATTGCCTTTAGCAAAATTGGGTTAAAATTAAATAGACTATTATTGAAAGCAGGAGATGCTATGCAGTACCGCGATTTCGGGAAACTTGATTGGAAGGCTTCAGCGCTTGGTTTTGGAGCTATGCGCCTTCCCACCATGGACGGAAAGCCGTTTAGTGGGAATATTGATGAAAAAGAATCTATCAGAATCATACGCTATGCTATTGATCAGGGAGTGAACTACATTGACACAGCCTATCCCTATCATGCTGGAAATAGTGAAATTGTAGTCGGTAAAGCTCTCCATGAAGGCTACCGGGGCCGAGTAAAGCTGGCCACCAAATCTCCGGTCTGGTTTATCAAATCCCCGGCAGACTTTGATAAATACCTTAATGAACAGCTGGCTCGAATGCAGACAGACCATATCGACTTCTATCTTCTACACGGTCTGAACAGAAAAACCTGGGAAAATATCGTTCTCAAGCAGAATATTATCGAAAGAGCCGAAGCAGCTGTCAAAGACGGCCGGATAGGCTATTTGGGCTTCTCCTTTCACGATGAGCTTGAATTCTTTCAGCAGATTGTGGATGCTTACCATGGATGGACCTTCTGCCAGATCCAGTACAACTACATGGACGAGCAGAACCAGGCCGGGCGCTTCGGCCTCCTTTATGCAGATGTCAAAGGCCTGGCTGTCATCGTAATGGAACCTTTACTGGGCGGAAAACTAGCCAATCCTCCAGCTCCGGTTGCAGAACTCTTCAGCTCGGAAGGAAGCCGGTATTCTCCAGCTGAATGGGCCTTGAAGTGGCTTTGGAACCAGCCTCAGGTGAGTATGGTTTTAAGCGGCATGAGTTCACAAAAACAGCTCGAAGAAAACCTTCAATCAGCCAGCAACTCCTGTATCGGAACCTTAACCAATGAAGAGATTGACTTTATCGAGAAGGTGCGCAGGAAATTCGAAGAACGCACCGCTATACCCTGCACTAAATGCGGCTATTGCATGCCCTGCATTCACGGCGTTAATATACCCAAGAACTTTGAGATCTACAATCACGGGTTCATGTTCAACGACATGGGGATGGCGAAGATGACCTACCAGAGCTTCCTGCCTGAAGCGGAACGCGCCCATAACTGCACAGAATGCAACCAGTGCGAGCTCATATGTCCGCAGCAGATCCCCATCAGAGAATGGATATTTAAAGTGTGGGCAGCCCTTGGTCAGGGCTAGGTCCCCGTAGCCCTTCACTTTATGAGCAAGCCCGGACTAAGTGAGCGAAGATCTCATTCGCCCGCAATATGAGGGAATCTAACTGACACCGTTGTGCCCTGATAGCCGGTATCGATTTCTATCCTGGCATTATGACGCTCAGCTATGCTGTAACAGACCGCCAGTCCGAGACCAATGCCATTATCTTTATTACTGGTGAAAGGCGTCCCTGCCTTCGAGATCATTTCTGGAGCGAAGCCCTCTCCCTCATCCTGAAAATATAGAATACAATCAGATTCCTCAGCTCTGGAACCTATTACAACAGTGCCGCCTGCTTCCATTGCCTCCAACCCGTTGCGCGCCAGGTTCAGAACCAGCTGGCGTATTTCCTTCTCGTCCAGCATCAGCGGCGGAAGCTTTCTAATATCCAGCCTGACTTCTTTGTTGTTCATCAAGGATTCAGCTTTTATCATGGGATAGATTGCCTGAACAATGCTGTTCAAATTTTTGGGTTCGAGTACTACAGCTTTTCCCCTGGCCATACTTAAAAACTCCGTAATAATCGCATTAGCCCGGTCAATTTCCTCGATCATCAATGCATAGTATTCCTGCTTTTCGGGTTTGGAATCTTCCATACTCATCATCTGCAGAAAGCCTCGGACCGAGGTCATCGGATTGCGGATCTCGTGCCCGATTGAAGCAGCCATCTCCCCCACCAGGTGCAGGCGATCCAGCCGCATCAATTCTTTTTCCAGTTGTTTTTCTTTCGTGATGTCCTTCAACACTACCAGGCGGCAGCTCTGATCATTAAGAGTAATAACTTGAAAGGAACAAATAGCCGTGAGCACCCGACCTGTTTTTGTCGCAAATTGCAGTTCAACATTCTTGAGGGTTATCCGCTCGTTCAGGTCGCTTATTACTTTGTTGTACAGCTCTTCCTGCCCGGAACTCAGCAGGTCGGCAGGTTTAATTTCAGCTATTTCCTGCCTGCTGTACTCAAAGTTTTCCAAAAACTGCTGGTTGGCTTCCAGAAAAACATCATCACTCATCCTGACGATAGTCATCATTTCCGGGCTGTTGTGAAATGCTTTGTAAAAGCGTTCTTCTGAAGCACTCAATCTCTCCAGCATCAGTTTTAGCTCACTCACATCCCTGATAATCAATGCGTATTGATTGGCCTTGTGCAGAGGGTAAGCTTTAATTTCAAACCATTTATGCCTGGGAGCGGTAATATTTATGAATTGCAAGGGGTATCCGTTTTGAACAGCATAAGTAAAACGCACAAAATCGTCCGGGGTTACGGTTGGGAACAACTCCCGAATACTCCTGTTAATGACTAAATCGGACCTGGCATTGAACATATTAACTAGAGCAGGATTGGTTTCGATGACCATCGCATCAATTAGCTGGCCTTGATCGCCATAGACAAACTCAAAAACTCCGAAGCCCTCACTCATAGACTCAAAGAGCATTCGGTACCTCTCCCGGCTCTCTGCCAGGGAAGCCAGGGTGTTCCAGTGTTCACTGACATCTATTCCTTTGATGATGTGGTACATTCCTCCATCGATGTCGGCATAACTAAGCCACTTAACATACTTCCGGCTGCCGTCTTTAGCCACCCATATATGTTCTTTTCTATCGTGGTCGACTTCATTATTGCTGACCAGTTCCTTGAGGTGCCGGGCTTCCTGCGGTTCAATAAAAATGTCCCAGCCTACTCTACCCAGCACTTCATCAGCTCTATAGCCGGAAATCTGTTCTGCCACATCGTTGAAATAGACGATACGGCCCTCTGCGTCACCAATCAAGATGAAAGTGTCAATGGCCTCTTTAAATAGAGCTGAAGGACCCTTCAAAAAAGGTAAAACCATATCAGGCAGGCCGTCCGACTCAGGATTGTTATCAGTCGGTTCAGCTTGTTCCATCCTGGACAGCTGCCTGTATAGTCCAGCTATTTCCAGAAGAATCTCCTCTTTAGTTTTTTTATGATCAATCATCATGCTGTCACCTTATACTGTTACCAATTGAAATAAATGTACCATTTTAACTCGTTTGGCAACATCATTATTACAAATATTATACCAATTTCGCTGCAATAACTTGGAAATAACAGATACTTAGCAGTAAAGAATTGAGGGCAGTTGATGAAACTGCCCTCAGTTGCGGGATAATTATAAATTAATTCAACTATAGTATTTTGATGGCATGTCAAATGACGCTGTCATCCATACCAGTGTAGATTAAAATAGCATCTCTGAGAAACATTGCCGCTCCCACCTGCACCTGGTCATAATACTGTCTGAACCTTTCATCATCTACATACATTCGTGCTAAACCGGCGTGGGCTTCTCTGCTATATTCATTCCAGAAGAAGCCCAGCCATTGACGGTGCAGGTCAGCGGTCTTTTGCGCCATATCACTGGATGGATCTCCTTCGACCATAGCCGCCTTTAGTGTTTCCATAACACTGCTGCTGAGCTTTTCCAATTTGGCATACTGCTGCGGAGTCAATTCTTTTAATTTCTGGTTTGAGGCATCGACCTGCTCGTCGCCGAATTTTTCCCTGGCTTCTTTGCCGTAGCGCTCTTCATTATCATCAATCATCTTCTGTTTAAAGCCTTCGAATTTTTCTCTATCGCTCATGGTAGTTCTCCCTTCCTTACAAGCAATGCTCTTTTCCACATTGTCTATCAATATGTCCAGTTGTTTTCGCTTCTCAAGAAGCTTATCGCGATGCAGCAACAGTGCAAGGGCTGCGTCAAAGGACGGCCTATTCAATATTTGCCCGATCTCCTCCAGGCTTACCCCAAGTTCGCGGTAAAAAAGAATCTGCTGCAGCCGATCGACCTCGGCTTGCCCGTAGACCCGATACCCTGACGTACTTGTTCTCGCCGGCTTGAGAATACCAATTTCATCATAATATCTCAGCGTCCTACCGCTTATTCCTGCCATCCCTGCTAGCTTTTGCACCGTATACTCCAACACCGTTACCTCCT
>CAZWPO010000053.1:0-8932 GCA_964635975.1 uncultured Syntrophomonas sp. | reverse complement strand
GCGAACGTCTGGAAAGCATACTCGCTTCTGGCTCCCTGCCTGATAGCTGGTAGAGTAGCCTGAATAAGCATATCTTGGTGCAAAACCACGCTGATAGCGGGGTCATTTTTTTTATTTTCTAACAGTCCCTTCGCTAAATGACGATGACAGATTTAGAAGCTTATTGCCGTATATTCTGATAGTTTATTCACCCATTACTACGGGAGGTCTTGAATATGCTGAACGTCGCAGTTGAAAATGACACTTTGAAATTTGGCCCCTGGTTTGCGTTGTCTTTCCAACGCACTCTGAGGATTCCCGACAGCGATTCCATCTATCCCCTACCCCCGGGCCTTGGTAATTTCCCCATATATCGTGTAGAAGACTTCCGCGACAGGGTTCCCGACATCTGGAATCAGCATGGGGGAGTCTTCATCCCCATGTACCAGCGAGAGGCTATGTGGATCTGCTTTCACCCGGTGTTCTGGCGAAGCAACGCCGTAAAGATAGCTGCCGGAAAAATAAATGCAGTCAGCGGAGGAAGCTGGAATGATAACTTGAGCATAACACCGCAGGATTATATAGTCTGTCCAGGCCAGCACTGGCTGGATGGCTTCAATGTCGGCTCAGGTTTTATCCGCCAGTTCGTGGCTATGCCGCTGGGGATGGGATACACAATTGAAGGCCAATTCAGCGGCAAAGAAGAGTTTGGTGGTCTTCAAATCATAGTATTTGAGCCCAAACCGGGAAAATTTCCAGATGAAGCCCCTCCTCTGGAAAGTCTTCGCCAGGTTACCCCCTCAGCTATGAACGAAGGAGCAGTAATGCCTGGCCTGGAAATGGGACTGGGAGCTGGAGGCAAGATGCGTCAAAAGATCTATCCTGATCCATTCAGTCATGATACCTGGGATGAAACCAACTTTGGCCATGTGTACGTGCATATAGTTAACAGCCTGATGTTTAAGGAGATTACCGGTATGAATCCTCCGGATACTCCGGTTGATGCCCACACCTACACCAATCATGGATATCCCTGGTATGGTCTATATGAAGAAGATAAAATGGATCTGCCTGCTTCCATAAGACTTAAAGAAGCCCTGTCTATCCAAGAGATGGATGAACTAAACAATCCTGGTCCCCAGCAGAATGATGCAACCATCGATATACAGCCTGACCAGATTGTAGAATTGGTTCATAAGAGCGGCAAAATCAATGACGGCAATTTGTAATCATACAGGTGAACTGCGTAGTTAAGCCATTTGATATAATTTTTTCAGTTCTTCAGGTTGATTTCTACCGTCAGTGATTGTATAATATCAATTGCGGCAATTCATGGGCCATTAGCTCAATCAGGCAGAGCAGCTGACTCTTAATCAGAAGGTTGAAGGTTCGATTCCTTCATGGCCCACCATAAAAAGTAAAGGAACCACGCAGGTTTGCGTGGTTTTTTGTTTGGTTATAAAAAGGAGCATTTCCCCATTTAATTCCATAACGATGCCCAAACGATGCCCAAAATTATTATTCATTTCTTCTTAGATACAAGACTATTTCTCTTTATTATCCCAAACTGCTCGTAATAAGACATTGAAGCGTCTACACAGCGCGCTGCAACCGTCCGTTCCGAGTCAGGGCAAAGTTCCGAAGCACGAGTGTAGTCCTGGGCGGGGGCTTGCCCAGGGGGTTGAAGGAAATAACTAGAATATTATCGAATTTATGATCATCCACTCTGAAAGCGGTGTTGTATAAATGGCAGAACTAACTTATGAATGGAAACGCTTTTGGTGTCCTAGAACAAAATCTATAAACCTTTCAGACGGTGGATTTTTATTCGATCCAGATTCTGAATATGGTAAATACCTCAATGCTGATCTTGTTCAGTTAGAAGATATTTTTGATCAACACTGTATTGTTCTTCTTGGTGAACCAGGTATGGGAAAATCTAGTTTTCTGGAAAACAACAAAACCAACATTGAACAAACAATCCATCTTCATGATGGTAAATTAATTTGGAGAGACCTCCGTTCATTTGGAAATGAATCCCGTCTGATTGATGAATTATTCAGATCCAATATCATCGACTCTTGGAAAAAGGGTAATTATCCTCTTTATATGTTCCTTGATAGCCTGGATGAATCTTTGTTGCGTATTGATACAATTTCTTCAATTATTGCTGAGGAAATAAAAGACCTGCCAACAGAAAGACTTTTTATAAGAATTGCGTGTCGGACTGCTGACTGGCCATTTACGCTGGAAGAAAACTTATACAAAATATGGGATCATTCTTCAATTAATATTCTTGAACTCACTCCATTACGGAAAATCGATGTTTTGCATGCTGCAGAGGCAAACGATTTAGGTAGCAAATCATTTTTTGAGGAGTTAGACAGAGTTGGAGTAGTACCATTAGCAATTAAGCCATTAACTTTAAAGTTCTTGTTAAATATATTCAAAAAGGAATGTAAATTTCCAGATAATCAACAAGAGCTTTATTTCAAGGGATGTTCTGTCTTGTGCAGTGAAACAAATCCCACGCGTCTTGAATCATGGTATAATGGCAAATTGAGTAGTCAGGAACGGCTGTTATTAGCATCAAAAATTGCTGCTATAATGATCTTTTCGAATAAATATGCGGTCTGGACAAGCACAAATTTCGGTGACATGCCGGAGGAAGACATCTCAGTTCAAGAACTCGCAATTATTAATGTTATCCATGAGAATTTAATTAGAGAGGCTATCTCAACCGGACTATTCTCGTCGCGTGGACCTAATAGAATGGGATGGGCTCACCAGACATATGCAGAATATTTAGCTGCATTTTGCTTAATTCAAAATAACGTAACCCCTCACCAGATACTAGCTTTAATAAAACATCCCGATGATGATGAGGGAAAACTTATACCTCAACTTAGTGAGACATCAGCTTGGCTTGCAGGAATGAATAATGAGGTTTTTGATGGAATAATGGATACAGACCCGGATATATTACTTCGAAGTGGTATTTCTAGCGCAGATAATCAAAGTAAAGCACAACTGCTCGATCGACTGTTAAACGCTTTCAGACAAGAACGTTTATTGGATATAGATGTATCGATGAGAAGCGGATATAAATTATTAGCTTATCCTAATATGGAAATGCAATTACTGCCCATTATTAAAGATAAAAAGAGTGGTATTATTGCTAGGCGTGCTGCAATCGATATCGCTGAAGACTGCAATTTATTCGATTTGCAAGACGATTTAGTAAACCTTGTCTTGGACAGGACGGAAGAATATCAAATAAGAGTACAAGCTGCCTGTGCCATAAGTAAGATTGGTAATGCTGCTGTTAAAGCTAAACTCATTCCCTTGTTAGATTGCGAAACCGATGAAGATCCCGACGACGAATTAAAAGGCTTTGCTCTTAAGTCAGTTTGGCCTGGACTAATTACATCAGAACAATTGTTTTTGTCTTTAAAGGAACCCAAACGCAGCATGTTTTTCGGGGCTTATAGCTCCTTTTTAAGTTCTGACTTAATAAAAAATCTTCAAGAAGACGATTATTTAATCGCATTACAATGGGTAGAAAACCAGGAGTCAAACCATGATTTTCGCCATAATTTTGAGAATATAATATCGGCAATTATGATTAGAGCATTTTATTTATTGAACGATTGTCAATCATTTAATGCATATGGCAAAACCTTAATATCCATCATTGAACATCACGACGTACAAGAAATCGAATATGATGGTCAATCGTTAAAAACCCTCCTGCTGCAAAATTCCTTCAAAAGGCAAGAACTTGTCAAATCAATGTTCCCCATTGTGTCCAAGGATAACATTTGGCTTTTTCATTTTACTGTACCATTGATCAATAATGATGACCTTGTTTGGTTGATAGATGAGTTAAAAAACTCAACTGATGAAAAAGATCAAGACAAATGGGCTAACCTAATTGAAATAGTCCGTGATCCATCTCTGATTGACCATACTGAAATAATCTATTCTGCTATTCAACAGAACAATGTTGTGAAGAAATATTTCGAACATCTTTTTGATCCAATTCAACTCGAATCAATCGAAGCAGAGAACCTGCGTAATAGCTATCTAAGACGTCAGCAGTTTTCTAAGTCACATGAAAAACCACTTCTTGACCCTCCTCCAGTAAAAAGAGTCTTAACTCTTTTGGAGTATTTTGAGGCAGGCAGAATTGAGGCTTGGTGGCAGCTAAATTTAGAAATGACGCTTGAACCAAACAGTACACACTATAGAAATGAAATCGAATCTGACCTGACATCTTTACCTGGATGGGCAAATGCTGATATGCAAACACAGGCAAGATTAATCGATGCGGCAAAAGAATACCTTCATAAAGCTGACCCTCAACCAGACAGATGGCTAGGAACAAATAATATTCATCGTCCTGCGTTTGCTGGATATAGAGCTTTAAGATTAGTGCAAAAAGAGGATCCAGCATATCTATTAACGCTAAATGGTCCAGTTTGGGAAAAATGGGCTTCTATCATTTTAGCTTATCCCGTTACAATCAATAAAACAGAAGATAATCCACATTTATTTCTTGTTAAGAATGCCTATATATCTGCTCCCGAGCAGATTCTTAGTATATTGAAGATTTTAATTATGTATGAAAATTCCAGCTCCGAACATATTTCTATTGTGGATAAAATGGAACTATGCTGGGATGATAAGATTGCAAATACTCTTATGGATTTGATTCATGACGTTGACCTTAAGCCAACTTGCTTGGGGGATCTCTTGCATGACCTTCTGGCCCATAATATAAAGGAAGCCAGGAATTATATTTATGATTTGATCCAATCACCTGTTGCGTTTGAAGAATCGCATCTAGAAAAAACAATCATCACAGCAGCATGTTTAATCATTGATATGAATTATCCGGAATGGAATCTCATTTGGCCTATTATTATAACAGACACAGATTTCGCAAAAAAACTAATGTATCGGCTAGCCTCAAAATATGACTATAGGCCAATTCCTTTCATAAACATGCTGGATGAAATACAAATTGCTGATTTTTATATATGGTTAGAAAATAACTTTCCAAAGGCTGAAGATCCTAAACACGATAATGATGAAATAGGACACTGTGTAACTCCTCGTGAATCTGTAGCCGAATTTAAGAATAGCCTGATTACTGTACTAAAAACTCGTGGGACATTGGCTTCATGTGAAGCATTAACACGAATTTTGCATGAATTTCCTCATATGCAATATATCAAATGGATAATAATTGAAGCCAAACATAATACAAGAAGGCATTTGTGGGCGCCACTTCGGCCAGATGAAATAATGTTAATCATAAAAGATAAGCAAAAGCAGTTGGTTCAAAATGGCAAAGATTTATTGGTAATTATTCTTGAATCGCTTTCCAGACTTGAACAAAAATTTCAAGGACAAACCCCTGCTGCGATTGATGTGTGGAATAAGGTAGAAGGCAAATATACCCCTATGGATGAAAATGCTTTCTCAAATCGAGTCAAGAGACACCTAGAGGAAGACCTGAAGGATAATGGTATTGTAGCAAACCGTGAAGTGGAAATTCGCCGTGGTGAAGGCAGTGGCAAGGGCGAAAGGACTGATATTCAAGTAAACGCCGTGACAAGAGATAAACTAGGACAATTAGACATTCTCACTGCGATTATTGAAGTTAAAGGTTGTTGGCATTCCGAACTTCTCGTTGATATGAAAGACCAGTTAGTCGACAGGTATTTAAAAGATAATTTATGTAGAAATGGTCTGTATCTTGTAGGGTGGTTTAGATGTAAACAATGGGATAGCAATGACGAACGTTATAAAAAATCACAACAATATGATTTTGAGAATTTGATTAACGATTTAAATAACCAAGCTGATGAGCTATCTCAAAACGGACTGGTCATCAAATCTATAGTACTTAATGCATCGTTAAGATAATTCATTCTTATAGTAGAAATCGACGGGTGCAGCTTCACACACTCCGCCTATCCCGCTCCAGGCCATGCCCTCCAGCCGGTTCCCTTTCGGCTGGCACCGGGCAAGATGTGCCAGCCGGTTTCCGGGCATCGCCTTCCGCTCGGTGCTCGCCCGCTCCTCCGATCTCCGCTTCGCTGCGATCGGACCAGCTCCCCGATGTTATCCGGGGAGGTTGGTGCATTATAGAGCACCGGTGCGCCCAGGCTCACAATGCGCGCCAGGACTGCCCCTCTCCCGCTACAGGAACAGGCTTTGGGCCTCTCCTGATAACTTCACCTCTTCGTACCTAGAAAGACCGAGTGCCTTCCGGGAACCGGCACAGATATGCTCCGCTTATATCCGTGCTTGCCCTTCAGGCGCTCTCTCCGATATTTGTTATACTGTGCTCTTTTGTTTTACCGGGCCTGCGCCAGATCCTTCCGCTCGGTACCCGCCCGCTCCTCCGATCTCCACTTCTTTTCGATCGGACCAGCTCCCCGGTGTTATTGCATCCCATGTCAGAGAGACGTTAATGATATATCAATGAAGGGCGGTCGTATTATCCCCTTGATCCTGGAGGGATAACACGACCTGGGCGAATGATTGAACTATCGAGAAGGCTTGGGGAACATGTTCCGCTTAAGCTGCACAAGTTCCCAACTGAAGGCGAGGGCTGGGATGATACCGGTCAACATAACTACTATTCTACGAAGGACCTAAAAGATCCTGACGTCCATCCTAGAATAGACGTGCTATGAAAAGTCAATAGGTTAATATGTTCTTTGACAATCACATAGAGATTCCGGTTACTCAATTTTATTAGTTGGAGACCAGGTATAGTCAGGATTAAATGGGCGATTTTCCTTCCAAAGGGAGTAAATCAGATGCACTAAACGGCGAGCGACGGCGCCGGTAGCCACGCTTGAATGCTTCCCTTGGCTGCATTTCATTTCATAAAAAGCTTTTAGTTCTGGATTAAATCTACGGGCTGAAACAGCAGCCAGCCAAAGACTGTTGCGCAAAACCGGAGAGCCCCGTTTAGACATACGATTGCGAGTGCCTTCAAACTGGCCAGAAGAGCGAACCGTAGCATCAATGCCGGCGAAAGCCACCAAGGCCTTGGCATTAGGGAAGCGATTAATATCTCCAACTTCACCAATAATTGCGGCAGCCAGTACGGGACCAATACCCGGAATGGTCTCCAGAACATGGCGGTAGGGCACATCAGCACTGGGGCGCATTTCCTCCATAATCTGATTGATGGCTTCTTCAATGACAGCAATCTGATCCTCGATAAATTCAATTTGTTCAACCATCAGGCGCACCTCTAAAGTAAATGCATCCAGAGCCAGGTTAATCCCAAAGGTGCCTTTGGCCAAAGCTTGAATTTGTTCAGCGCGCTCCGCACCGAGACGGCCTCGGGAATGCTGCTTAAGAAATTGGGTCAGTTCTGAGATATCCAGTTCGGCAATTCCTTCGGGTTCAGAGTAACGCTTGAGCAGTTCCTTTGAAGTACGAATAAAGACATCGGAAAAACACTTGGGGTATTCAGGAAAGATGCGATCAAGGATGCCAATTACTCTACTCTTCAATCCGCCGATCTGGTGTACAAAATCGATCCTAATGCGAGAGAGGGTTTGCAGCTTCATCACCGTTTCTGAAGCAAGATTGGTTTCAGGAGCAAGGCCAAAACGCAGCATTTCAGCCAGGAGAAAAGCATCCTTCTCATCGGTTTTAGTTTTGCGAATGTAGAGATTACGCAGGGCATCAGACTGGATGGGATTAATAACGCTAATTTTGTAGTCTAACTCCTTAAGATGGCAGTAGAGAGCCAGCCAGTAATGACCAGTCGCTTCCATGCAGAATCGAATTCCATCAGGGGTAGCTTCCAGGCGATTGAGCGCTTGTAGAAGCTTATCGAACCCCTTCTTAGTATTCTCGATAAAGGTCTGCAGAACTGGTTTGCCTTTATCATCCACCAGGCAGAGCTCATGGCGGTGCTTGGCGATATCAATACCAGCATACATCATAACTAATCCCTACCTTCGCAATATTGGCAGGTCCCCACAGCCCTTACGAGTCTCAACCTTGCGCGTAACTCGAAGCATGCAGCCAACTGCATCTACAACGTGCTCATTCGAGTCCTCTCGTACGGGTAGGGCTTCACTCTAATCATCGGGACAGAGAAATACTTCCCAAGGAGTTCATTCGAAGCCCCCTGCCTTTACGAGAATATTTAGCCGAGTTTCCCCGGAATTCCTATGTGATTGTCAAAGAACTAAGCTATTTGATTTAATATGTCTAACTACAATGTACAAGGAGTTATGCAAACCGAGCAGTCTTACTAAAGGCCAATCTGGGTGGGCTCGGTGAATGTAGCATCTGCAATGCAGATGCCTATTGTAATTTTCGGGAAGTGTCTTGTCCAACAGTTGGATTAGATAATCATTTATTTTTTATATCGGAGTGACATCAAAAAACATAAGAGCCGCCCCTGCGTACGAAATCGCACTCCGGGACGGCCGGTTTTGCAAGGTATACTATTTATTTTTCTCTTCCATCATAACCAGTAATGACTGCCTAAAAAGCTTTAGGCTAAGTGCTGCCTGCTCCTCTGAAATAATTCCCTCTGCTAGAGCCTGGTTTAGCAAGTCCATGGCTTCATCTGCCAGGCGCTCTACATCTGCCAAACTTCCTACCTTTTCGGGGTCGACCTTCATTTTTACATCTATCAGATCACGGCCAAGTAGATAATCAGTAGTTACATCATACAAATCGGCTAGTTTGGCTAACAGAGACGTATCCGGATCACGGTCTCCTCGCTCATAGTTTGATAAAGATTGGCTTGTAATACCGAGCATTTTAGCTACATAGGTCTGCTTCCAACCTTTTTCTTCTCGAGCTGACCGCAATCTATCACCTAGGCTCATACAATTCACTCCTTGAACCTAGTTTAACTCATTTAAACGCTAAGAATAAAAGTTTAAACAAATCGTGTTGA
>CAZWPO010000052.1:0-11774 GCA_964635975.1 uncultured Syntrophomonas sp. | reverse complement strand
CTATCGGAATAATGAGTTAATCCCAAATAATGGTATACCTTTAGGCGTTAAATTGCTAAGGAGGATATTTATGGGAAAATGTAGGGAAACAATTTGGAATATTTAATTGCATTTTCAGAAAAAATGCTTATCAAAAAGTCCGCTTTTATGCCCAATTTCGAATTTTTGGTACGGCTTTTGCTGCTGTGGCTTTTCTCAATAAGTCTGTTTCACCAGCGGCTCATCCAGTTCTATCGTGGCAGCAAAGCGCATCTCTTTGCCTTCATATATCACGACAAAGTCATCTAAGGTTCCCTGGATTTTTGTGACTTTATCAGTATCAATCATCAGCGTGCTCAATCTTTTTGAACCGAACAGCCACCTTGCTAAAGGGTTCCTTTTGACGAACAAGTCTATGGCGATAAGCCTTCCCATGGAATACCCATATGTATCAGGATCGGCTCCATGGGAAAAGATTTGGTCATCACGTATGCTCCTTACTGCACAATTCCTGGTTAAAACGCTGTAGTCATCGAGCAGTTCCCAAACGTTGTCGGAAGCTTCTGCTTTATCCATGTCAAAAGTAACCCAATCAACGTAAAAACGTTCTTCGTTGGCTTCTTTCTTTTTTTGCAGCAGGTCCTTGATAGCTGAACTCAGCTGACCGGCCTGCTCAGCATTTCGCCCCTGTATTCCGAAAAAGCAATCATCAGCTATTTCAAATCCTGTTATTATTTCATCCCTGAGTCTATAGTACCTGGCCCAGGTCAAGAAAACAGGTACTCTGTCTATTACATAGTAGGACATGGGATTCCTCCTGAATGCACATATGCAGATTTAGAACACCTATAAATATTCTTCGAATCTCATGCCCTTCTAGTTTAGTTGTCAGGGGACAATTATTAAAGCAAAAATGACCCCCACAATTTTTATCCCTTTTTTTCCCTGTATGTTTTCTTCCACTCATGGAAATTCCAGCTTTCTAGAAACGATTGCCCCGCGTTCCAGCCGTTTTCAAAAAGGGCCTTACTTTCTTCAGGCTTTATATCGAAATCCACGGTCCCGATCTTCCTTTCTCGCCCCTTAAGGTAAATAGTTGTCGGTATACGAATGGTTCGGTCGAAATCTCCCCGGGATGTTGATATATGGTAGTTGTCATGCCCATCCAGGAGAGTGCCCATAAGCGCTGGCAGGTAATCAAACACGTTGTTTATGGATGGATCAATCGCAGGCCAGGAGCGCGGATCGGCTTCCACCAGTTTGAAACCAAAGGTTGGCCAGGGCGGGTTGCTGGTACCGTCATCAAGCAGCCAGATTGGATAATTGCTTAAAACTCCACCATCTACAATATAATGAACCGTATCTTCACTGTCGCTCAACTGGACCGGAGTAAAAAACAGGGGGATGCTCATACTCATCCTGACTGCTGCTACAATGCTGAATTCATCGGGTTCCAAACCGAACTCCCTCAAATCTCCGGGCAGAACCAGCAAGCGCCGATCTGTAAGGTCGGCAGCTATAGCTTGAAACTTGTAGCGATATTTCTCATCCAGCGTATCATCGCCGTAGCGGATATCTCCAAAAGTGGTCTTGCCTTTGGCTTTCAACAAATCCGCCAGCCAATTCTCAAAAAAGTCACCCTTGTAAGCGCCATAGGATAAAAATTCACTTATTAGTTTGCCCGGCCACCCCAGGTTGCTCATAAAAGTTTCATCCTCAAAGTCCCGATAATCCAGATTGCTCAATATCTCCTCTATTTCAGGCGCCTTGTAGCCGACTGCTAGCAATGAGGCGACTATGGCCCCTGCAGATGTCCCTGCCAGGTTTTCAAAAGTATAGCCGGCTTTCTCAACCGCTGCCACCGCTCCAACCAGGCCGATCCCTCTTACCCCTCCGCCTTCAAACACAGCATCACATTTCTTTTCCACAATCTTTTCCCCCTTAAGGAGCTGTATTTTTTTGTAATGTCGTTTTCAGATATCTTCATCATAAATACGGAAAATCCTTCCATAAGCAAATAATTCCCGGCCAGAGTTTGCGCTAAAAATACTTCAATCTAGTTAATTTCAAGCGCTGCATTCTGAAAAGCACAAATGTCAAAACGCTTTGATATAATCAGTACATAGAATCAACGGCAAGGAGTGAGCTGATGTCAAGGAGAGCGCTTCCGCGCAAGTTTATTTTTGCTTTAACTGTCGTTATGGTAGCAATCGCCATGGGAATGGTAATTGCCCTGCCCTCACTAAAATCCCTTACTGCAGACGAAGACGCTATCGCCGGCTATATAATAAGTACAGTATTCATTCTTTTCCCGGTAATTTTAGTGGCAGGATTGATAATTTACTATATGCGGCAGTCTGAGATTGAAGCCAGACTAATTAGAAACGGGATACAGGGTATCGCAGAAATATTGGGACGCGAACAGACCGGCACCTATGTTAACAACCAGCCTGAAATCCATTTTCGTCTAAGGATTAGCCTCCCTGGCAAAGATGCTTACACAACAGATCATAACGAAGTCGTAAGTCTGCTCGATATTGGCGCTATCAACCCAGGTGTCAAGCTTCCCGTCTATGTGGATCCAAGTGATCAAAACAATATGTTGCTAAAATTCACATCTGAGAGTCAGGCATAAATGCTTACATCCTCAGCAAATACCCGCACCTAGAATTTGCATAGTATTTCTAAGCCAGAGAAAGCATATGGAGGAGTTTATTTATGCATAAGGAGCGTGCCGCTGTTCTGTAGCTCTATAAACATGGATATCCTTTAACTGTCGCAATTATTGCTTAAAAATGTATAATGATAAGCATAAGTGTTTGTCAGACAGTTGTAATCATACTTTTAATCTAGCGCAAATACCTTCAGGACATTATATGACAAGTTTTTATGTCCTGAAATTTATTTTGAAGGAGTGCTATTTATGTGGAAAGTATCTAATAGGACTTATCTTTTTTTCCTGATTCCTTTTCTAATTATAGGCATAGGTATTATTATCGGTGCTATCCTGGCACCCCCGGATCCGATGCTTGGAGGTGACGAACCCACGCAAAATCAGCTTTTCTTGATGGGGGCTGCCACGATCCTTTTCCCGCTCTTGACAACTGCGGGGATCGCAGCCTATTACAAGAAAATAAACGATCGAGAGATAAACCTGGTTCAAAACGGAATCCAAGGAGTCGCCCAGATAGTCAGTCGCGAACAGACCGGCATGTATATTAATGAACAACCTCAGATAAGATTTGTGCTGAGTATTTCGTTGCCTGGCAGACCTGTTTATCAAGCTGATCATAAGGACATCGTAAACCTGCTTGACGTGGGAGCTATAAATGTTGGAGCCAAACTGCCGGTATTCGTAGATCCCAATAATGACAAGAATCTTCTCCTGGTCTACAATTTCACTACTCCCAGTTCCCAGGCTTAAACAAATCTATCTCTGTCTATTTGAGCATACAAATCAATTGAAATAGGAGTTTATTATGTGGGTAGTCCCAAAGTACTCATGGATTGTTTTAGTCCTACCATTTATCACAGCGATTGGTTTAATAATTGCCAGTATTCTAACGCCTCAAGGCACCATGACCGACACCGGCTTTTCGGTAAAGATGGTTTATTTTATCGTTGGTGCAGCATTTATTCTTTTCCCGGTTCTGGGATATTTTTTTGTGATAAGCTTCTATTCAAACATCAACGAACGGGAGAGAAAACTTATTCAAAATGGCATAAAAGGCACTGCTGAGATAATACGCCGGAACCAGACTGGATTTTACTTAAACGATGTCCCCCAGGTTAAATTCTTGCTTCGAATAACTATACCCGGCCGGCAGCCCTACCGGATAACACATAATGACTACGTTAACATACTAGAATTAGACGCTATAAATGTCGGTGCTGAACTACCGGTATTTGTAGATCCTGATAATAATCACAATATTTTACTGGATTACAGCATTGCCGAGGACTCTCTCTAAATCACGGGGACTGTGCCTGAAGCCTATAATCGTTGATTATTGACCGGTTTGTTCCATCATAGAAGCCCTATACTTGCACTTCGCACCAGGCTAAATACTTTTTCTAGATCCTTACGTCCCGGCCTTTCTTCAACACCAGTAAGAACATCAATTGCATAAGGATTGGCATCCCTGATAATTTGCCTAACGTTGGACGGACTCAAACCTCCGGCCAGTATCACCGGCAAAGCAGTCTGTTTTTGAACGTGCTTAAATGTAGCCAGGTCAACAACCAGACCAGTGCCTCCCGCACGGATGTCGGTATATGAATCAACCAGCAAAGCCGATAATTTAGATTCTGACAGTGCGCTTGCTGCCGCCCCAGGGTCGGTAATTTCAAAAGCACACTGTCTTTCGCTATTTATCCGCAGAGCCTTAACCGTCTTTATTCCCAGGAGGCTCAGATGTTCTGCTATTGCGCGTACTTCCTCCAGGGTTTCCTGGTAGTGAAGCTGTATAATATCAGGTCGGATTGTCCTGGCAATATAAAGGATGCTATCTACCGATCCTCCGGTTACCACGCAGGAACTCACAAATGGCGGAACCTTATTAATTAATTCCCGGGCCTGGGCAACGTTCAAGTTCCATGGTACGGGCTCGGGGAAATTTACTACAAAACCAACGGTATGGACTCCCGCTTCTACACAAAGCTTAACATCTTCTTCATTCATCAAGCCGCATATCTTTATCCTTGTCATCGTCTTTTTCTCCCAGCTTCGCTAAGAATACGGTACATCGCAGCTGGATCTTCAGCCTGCAGTATAGCAGTACCTACCAGGACAGCATGGGCGCCGGCTGCTGCAGCGCGCTTAACATCCAGGGCAGAAGCTATGGAGCTCTCGCTGATGACAAAAATACCAGGACGTACCAGGCTGATAAGCCGTTCGGTAGTACTGATGCTGCCGTTGTCCATCTCCAATTCAATAATGTCGCGGTTGTTTATACCAACCAGGCTCAAGCTTAAATCGTAAAATAGCGCTATTTCTTCTGCATTATGGGTCTCCACCAGTGGCTCCAAGCCCAGCTTCAGGGCTTCTTCAACCATCCTGGCAAGCTGCGCTTTTGACAGCATTGAGGCTATGAGAAGGACCGCACTGGTCCCAAGATCTACGCTTTCATGTAGCTGCTCTATTTTTGTTATAAAGTCTTTACGCAAAACCGGCAACTTTACAGCAGATACAATACGCTGCAGCAATTCCGGTGAGCCTGCGAAATGATCCGGCTCGGTTACTACCGAAAGAACCGGAGCACCTGACGTTGCCAGTGATTTCGCTATATCCACCGGATCCCGGCCTCTCATCAGATCACCTTCTTTAGGCGACTTGATTTTGACGTCCGGGATAATTGGTATCTCCTGATTCTGGTATCTTTCTTGCAATGCCCGTAAAAATGGTTTGTCCGGATTTCTATTCATTTTCTTTCACTCGTTTCGAAAAGCTGGATTTATTGCATGGATGTCAGGTCCTGGGAAGCATCTCTCAATTGATCAAGTTTTGCCTGAGCGGCGCCGCTGTCGATTATTTCACCGGCCAGTTTTACACCTTCGGCGATGGAATTTGCCTTTCCGCCTATATACAGGGCTCCGCCTGCATTTATAAGCACGGTTTCACGGCGGGGTCCCCTGGTTTTGCCCGAGAAAACATCCCTGATGACCCCGGCGTTTACTTCAGGCGTACCGGTAGCAATTTCTTCTAAAGTACAGCGGGTCAGGCCAAAATCCTCAGGGGCGATTTCATACTTGCTTATAACGCCATCTTTTATTTCATTGATTCTGGTCTTGCCCAAAAGGGAAATTTCATCAAGGCCATCCAATCCATGTACAAAGAGCCCACGCGTGTATCCTAAAGACAAGGCGATTTCTGATACATCATCCAGCAGCTCCGGTTTATAAACTCCTAGAAGATGCCGCGTAGCTCTAGCGGGATTAATCAAGGGACCAATAATGGTGTAGAATATAGTTTTGATCCCCAATTCCTGTTCCGGCGGGAGCACTTTATGCATTACCGGGTGGAAAAGGGGGGCGTAAATGAAGGCTATACCGATATCTTCGATTAGCTTTTCCACCGCAGCGGGCGACAGATTTATTTCCACCCCGAGGGCTTCCAGAACATCGGCGCTACCTGACAGGCTGGAAATTGACCTGCTGCCATGTTTAGCCACCGGGATTCCAGCGGCAGCGGAAACCAGGGCGACCGCGGTAGAGATGTTAAAAGTGGATAGCCCCCCTCCAGTACCGCAGGTATCCATAAGTTCACCATTTACCCGGGGAGCCAGGGGAATACAATTGTCACGCATGGCCCGGGCTATGGCAGTAATTTCCGTAAGGGTTGGGCCTTTCATTAACAGGGCAACCTGAAAACCCGCAATTTGAACATCACTGAGCTCATCATTCTTTATGCCCAGAATCAAGCTATATGCTTCATCAGCAGTTAAGTCCTGCCTGGCAGTTAATTTTTGTAGTACATTCTGTATCATATCGTTCGCTCCTTATAAAGTATAATTTCAGACTCTGCTAATCTCCTCTCGATACCGCTCTACTCTGCTCTCCTCACCCCAATCCCATCTCGATATTCTGGATTCTCACCGTATACCAGGACAAAAAGACCAGAGCTTTTGCAAGCCCTGGTCTATGCGTACGTATACAACCAAGCTCAACTAAGCCAATCTCTACTCTGCTATGCTCATCTCAACTATATTCGATTATGGTTAATATACGCTTTGCCCAAATAACTGTCAACAAGTATCAAACCGTGTACAAACGATTAAAAACTTATCGCTTTTTTCATAGCCTTTACATATTCCTCCACGCGGGGTACGCAGCCTATGCCATATTGCTCAACAATTTTAACGATTGCGCTTCCCACTATCACGCCATCAGCTTCCTTTACCATCTCTGCCGCTTGTTCGGGCGTAGATATACCGAAGCCGATAGCGCAAGGTATATCCTTAACCGCCTTAACCTGCCTAACCATTTCAGCTACATCAGTCGTAATCTCAGCTCTTACACCAGTTACCCCCATCGAAGAGACGCAGTAGACAAATCCTTGAGCTTCGCTGGCAATCAGCTTCACCCGTTCCTGAGATGTGGGCGCGATGAGTGAAATCAATTCAATACCGTATTTATTTGAGTAAGGCAGCACTTCTTCCTTTTCCTCGAAAGGTAGATCAGGAATGATCAGAGCATCGATCCCGATTTCCTGGCACCTCTGTAGGAAGCGCTCACTTCCATAAGAGAAGATAGGATTCACATAGGTCATAAACGCCAGGGGCACGCTGCTCTTCTCGCGGATGCGCTGGACCATGGAAAATATACGGTCAGTAGTCGATCCGGCTTCCAGAGCACGGGCATCGGCTTTTTGGATTACTTCCCCTTCCGCCACCGGATCAGAAAATGGAATCCCTATTTCTATGAGATCGGCCCCATTCTCAGCCATTTTGAGCACCAGCTGTTCGCTTATCTCAAGCGATGGATCACCGGCTGTGATAAAGGGTATAAATGCTTTGCCACTGGCAAACGCCTCTTTAACTCTACTCATAAATCTCAACCCCCCGATAACGTGAAATCGCTGCCACATCTTTGTCTCCCCGGCCGGAAAGATTTATTACTATTATTTGCTCCTTCCCCATCTCAGGCGCGATCTTCCTCGCATAGGCCACGGCATGAGCGCTTTCAATAGCCGGAATAATACCTTCCATACGCGATAAATACTCGAAGGCCTGCACCGCCTCTTCGTCAGTAATGGGCACGTACTCTGCCCGTTCGGTATCTCGCAAATACGAGTGCTCGGGGCCGATCCCCGGATAATCCAAACCTGCTGATATCGAATAGACCGGGGCGATCTGCCCATACTCATCCTGGCAGAAATATGACTTCATTCCGTGAAAAATGCCTATGGTTCCGGTAGTCATGGTGGCGGCATGTTTGTCTGTATCGATGCCGTGCCCTGCCGCTTCACAGCCAATCAATCGCACACCGGAATCCTTAATGAACTCATAGAAAAGTCCCATGGCATTGCTGCCGCCTCCTACGCAGGCAAGTAATGCATCGGGAAGCCGACCCTCCTTTTTTAGAATCTGCTCTTTTACTTCGCGCCCAATCACGCTCTGAAAATCCCTTACTATAGTGGGGAAAGGATGCGGACCCATTACCGAGCCCAACACATAGTGGGTATCGTCTACCCGCGCCGTCCATTCCCGAAAGGTCTCGCTCACCGCGTCCTTCAACGTTTGAGTTCCGCTGGTTACTGAATGCACCTTGGATCCCAGTAGTTCCATGCGGTAAACATTCAACGCCTGGCGTTCGGTATCTTCCCTACCCATGAACACCTCGCATTCCATGCCCAGAAGGGCTGCAGCAGTAGCGGTGGCAACCCCGTGCTGCCCGGCTCCCGTCTCCGCAATTACCCGGGTTTTGCCCATCTTTTTAGCCAGCAGTACCTGCCCTAGAACATTATTGATCTTGTGGGATCCGGTGTGATTGAGGTCTTCCCGTTTGAGATAGATCTTGGCCCCGCCTAGATTCCTGGTCATCCTTTCCGCAAAGTACAGCATAGAAGGCCGCCCGGCATAATTCCGGAAAAGATCATCGAGTTCATTTACAAATTCAGGATCGTTCTTAAATCTGTTATATGCCTGTTCCAATTCGATTATCGCATTCATCAGCGTTTCGGGAATGTACTGGCCGCCATGGATTCCAAATCTCCCTTTTGACATAGTAACCCTCCTTCTCTGATTGATAAGTCGTGCCATCTGCAACAACAAAAAAGCCTTTGCCCCTACAAAGGGACAAAAGCTTTATACTTCTGCGGTACCACCCAGATTGACGATAGAATCGCCCACTCATTTTGCATACCAACATATGCACCCAGCTGATAACGGACAGGGCTCCCGTCAGCGCCTACTTTCATAAGAATTTCGGGCCAACCTCGCAAGGCCATTCAAAACCATCTCTGCAACCGCATTCTCAGCAGCTAGCGGCTCTCTGAGTACATTGATCGATTCCTACTTCTCTTGCTCATCGGTTTTCAAATATGTTTTTCATATTATAGCGCGGGTATGGCGGTTTGTAAATCTCCTTACATCAGATACGCTAATGACATTTATTCTTCTAAACAAGAATGGGGGCCACAGCTTCATATTACCGAACAGATCATTCAGTCCTGATCTTGCTCAGGGTATGCCCGTTTTATCTTCATAAAATTGCGTGGATCGTCTATGTGGTCAAAACCGTACCTGGCATACAGTGAATGGGCATCCCTGGTCCCCAGAAGAAAAACTCGCACCTGCTTTAATTCCTCTGTGTCAATAATCGTGCTCATCAGCCACTTAGACAGGCCCAAACCGCGGTATGGCTCCGCCACAAAAACATCCGCCATGTATGCAATTGTTGCCAGATCGCTTATCACCCTGCCGAAGCCAACCTGTTCCGTTTTAGAATCGCCCGGGTCTCCGTTATAGATCCCGAAACAAAAAGCCGTGTTGACTATGGACTTTCTAACGATTTCTTCTTTGACACCTTTTGCCCAATAGGACTCGCGGGCCAGAAAGTTGTAGATGAAATCCAGGTTTAAGAACGCCTTGTTGGTGGAGATGTAAAAGCCATTTCTGGTCCAGGTCTTGTTGTCGATACTGGTTTCAAACTTGTTATTCATAGTGTGCATCGCTCCCCATGTCTAACGCTTGATGGCCTCTTTTTCAGGTCTCATCCAAGCAGTGGGAAGTAAATTGGATCCCACTCCTAATCCCACTCATTATATTTTACATCATTATCAGGGCTAAAGGGAGATACCCTCTCCCGACCGACATTTGCAGGTAGAAATGATAAAAGCCCAGCTACCGGTAACAGCCGGGCTCTAAACATCAATATGGGCTACTTGCCGGGATTGCCGCTTTTATCCATTTTCGCCATTACTTCCGGAAGAAGCTCGGCAATTTTTTCCATCCCGCCCTTTTTAGCGAGTGAATATACCTGCACACCACTGTCGTCGATTACCAGCAGAGCAGCAGGCGACAGATTCATACCCGCACCGCCTCCATCACCCTTACCGACACCTTTCTGCGGGTCGTTGCCTTCCCCGCCCCCGGCGCCGAAACCAAGCCTAACGGAGAGCAACGGAATTATAGTCTTACCGTGACTTTCGATGGGGTCTCCTACCACTGTTTTTACCTGAATCATGTTTTCGAGGTGAGATACCATAGCTTCAATACTCTCTTTAAGCATATTTAAAAACCTCCTTTTGCTTCTTTCTGAATTTTATCATCGGCCACCAAATGGCTCTGACCGGCTTTTTTAATAGAAATGACAACGCTATACCTATGATTCTCATTGGAATCAACCATCCTTTAAGATTCCCCCGGACATCCAGCACCTCCCTTGAAAAGTCGGGGACCAGATTCACTGAGCTTCCTGAATTTAGTGCCGCCATGACGGCAGCTGCGTAGCCCGTCAATGAAGAATCATCAAAACCATACCTGCCGGAAAGATTTAGATCAAGATGCAGTGCCCGCATGAGCTTTAGTGATACAGTTTTAATTTCTGCAAGTAATTGGCGGTTGACGTAGGACATTATTTTTCCTGGTGACCCGGATTGCCTCTTTTTCGAACTGGTTTTCTCCAGCAATCCCCTTTCCTCTCCGGCATTCCTTACTGGCCCGGATTTTCGAAAACCCAAAACTCGAAGTCTCCAGCAAAGCATTTCCTGGTGGCGATTTATTTCAAAACATATCAGCCCTGAGGCCCACCTTATCCGCCCGGTTATATTCAGATGGCCTGCATATTCAAACGATCCGTCAAAATGTATGGGGACCAGAAGGAATAGTGCCAATAAAGTGCCCAGGACTATGAGACTGTAAATTAATATCTCATTCACCGGCTTCCTCCATTTTTATCCCGCGAAGTTAAAATCAATCGTCCAGTTAATGCTGCGGTGCCCGACATCAGTTTAGGGCCCTGGCGG
The DNA here is from genome assembly GCA_964635975.1 of uncultured Syntrophomonas sp. Classification (GTDB taxonomy): domain Bacteria; phylum Bacillota; class Syntrophomonadia; order Syntrophomonadales; family Syntrophomonadaceae; genus UBA5314. The sequence goes on along the minus strand of CAZWPO010000052.1, from coordinate 829 downwards.
ACTGCAGCCCGGCCAATGTTTGAAAGCAATCCCACACCTGGAAAATGGCTAGCCCCTACCAGGGCCGGCTGCCAGGCCAGTTTCTGCGCCTGCCAGTAACCCGCTTGGTCCTCAGATTCGTTCCTATTTTTAATTGCCTGGCTTATAACTTGCTGGCGGATATATGCCAGCTCAGACGGTATTTCCATATCACTGACCTGACCCAGTTCAAGCCATAATAGCTTTAAGCGCCCCATTTCCTGGCGGCAGTGATGGCAGCTGCCCAGGTGGTCTTCCAGCTCATGCCGCTCCCGGGCATCCATCTCTCCATCCAGGTACATTTGTAGATTTTCCTGATTGCATTCCAACCTTTCATACCTCCCAGGAATAGTGTGCAGATAATTCTTTTCGCAGAGCATTGCGAGCGCGGAACAGGTTTGTTTTAACGGTACCCAACGGTAATCCGGTCACGTCAGATATTTCTTTATAGCTCATACCTTCCTGGTGGCGCAGAATAACCAGCAGTCTGTAGGCCTCCGGAAGCCTGTTTATCGCCTGTTTGAGAAATGCCCCGGTCTCCTCCCATTCATACTCCAAAGCAGGATCATTATCTGAAGAAGCCAGCGTATCTGCCAGGGTCAAATTGCTGCCCGCAATGGGTTGATCCAGGAAAAGCGGAGCCATAGAACGCTTCTCGGCGAAGTTTATACAAGTGTTAACCGCCACCCTGCGCAGCCATGGTTTAAAAGAGCGGTTGAGTTGATAACTGTCCAGACCTTGAAAGACTCTAAAGAAAACCTCTTGAGTAAGGTCCAGGGCATCCTCGCGGCTGCTCGTAAAGCTGTAGCAC
>CAZWPO010000051.1:0-12075 GCA_964635975.1 uncultured Syntrophomonas sp. | reverse complement strand
GAGGGAGAAAAATGTCAACCAAAACCAGAACTATTTTGCTCGCTGTTGCACTCGCCGTACTGCTAACGATGCAGGGCTCGCTGGTCTATGCTGACAGCGGCTATAAGGCTTTATCCACTCCCAATGTAGCGGATGAAGAATGGCAGGAGTTGGGAACCGTGGTAGTTGATGCTGAACGGGGCGCCCTTAATGATGGAGACACCTTGTTTTTCGAACTTTCCGAAAAGTGCAAGATGTATGAGAGCACCCGCGATATAACTGGTCCGGTTGTGGCTGGAAATACTATTACCTACACTATTACCGGGAACAACCACGGCCGGGTGAGACTGGTCATTCCCAAGTCTGTTGGCGGAGATGACAATGACCTTTTTGATGCCGCTGGCAACGACCCTTTCCTAATTAAATCAGACAATCAAAACCAGGTTAATATAACCCTGCAGAACTATACCAATGCGTACGGCGATAACCGCTTTTACGTCTATTTTGACGAGGTCTACATAGATGCCGGCAACAATCCGGTAAGAGTGCACTTTGAAGCGCAGCCCGGTTCCGGATGGCCTCAGAGCTCTCCAGTAATAGGGTATAACACCTACCCGGACCAGCCCTCTGATTTGAATGCCATCGCCTTCTCTGATGCTCAGATCGACCTTACCTGGAAAGACAGGGCATCAAATGAATCGGGCTATAAAGTTTTCATGAAACGAGGAAAAGAATCTTATCAACTTATCGCCGAATTAGACCCGAATACATCGCATTACTCTGCTACCGGTCTCTTGCCCGAAACCTATTATGCTTTCCAGGTCCAGGCTTATAACGCCAACGGTAATTCAGTATTGAGCACTTCGGCCGGGGCCACCACCCTCAAACTGACCAAAATACTGTTCAAGCTGGGAATCAAAAACTACTCTATAGACGGCACCTCTTACCAGATGGACGCCGCCCCGGTGCTCAAGGAATCAAGAACCCTGATCCCTATCCGTTATGTAGCTGACGCACTGGGGGCGTCAATATCTTGGGAACCCTCCCAGAGACGGGTGCTGATAACCAAAAACAATGATTTCATTCAGCTCTGGATCGGCAAAAACCAGGCCATTGTGAACGGTGTTTATGAAATGATCGACCCGTCCAATCTCAATGTAACTCCGGAGATCATTGAACCGGGCCGGACCATGGTGCCGCTCCGCTTTGTGGCTGAATACCTGGGCTGCAATGTCGACTGGAATCCGGACACCCAGGAAATCAAAATATCGTACACACCGGGTTTATAGAAAGCGTACCAGATGAATAACATGCCCGGGACCTTTAACGTTCCGGGCATTCCTGTGTCCTTTTTCCACAAGGGAAATTTTGATAAGTGTAGAATTGTTTTTTTAAAAACTACCCTGTGAAAGGAGAAAGATTATGAAACATTCTCGTAGACCCCTGGCGGTTTTATGTTTGACCCTGTCTTTTCTGCTGGGTTTCCAGACTATGGCCCTGGCCTCCCCGGTAGCGGTGGGTCGCATCCCTCTCAGCATGACTTTTGATGAGCAAAGGATGAAAGTCGAAGCACCATACGAGTTTATAGTCGGGTTCGGGGAGATGGACATATTGTCTTTACCAGAGGATAAACTCCCCTCTTCTGATAATTACTATCTTACCCGGGCGGTCGATATCCGTTATTCCAGCAAGAATCAGATAGTAAACTCCCTGGTAAAACCCATGCGGCTGTCCTTCTACTTCGATGAAATAGATTGGAAGCGGGCCAGCAATCTAAACACTTCCCTGCCCCTGGGAAGGTTCAGGGTAGGAGTTTGGGATGCAGCAAAAAACTCCTGGATTATTCTACCTTCACAGATCTACTGGAACGGCAACCAGGGTGTGGTTGAAGCCGCGACCAATAAAGGATCCGGCATATATGGGCTGCTCTGGAGCTACAGCGGTGATTCCCTGACTCCCATGGGTGAGGATAATATCCGGCTTATGATCAACTACAGCGTAATCGAGCCACCCGCGCCTCCCTACGTGAAATATAGCCGGACCATGGTGCCCCTGCGGGTCATAGCTGAAAACCTGGGAGTGGATGTTAAATGGAATTATGTTGACCAACGCATAGACCTCATAAGCCAAACCCAGATTATTCAATTATGGGTCGGTTCAAGTGAGGTTCAGATTGACTCTCTTGATTTAGATAAAAACGATATAACCTCTCACTCTACCTCCACCCTGGAAGCCTCCCCTGAGATTGTGAACGGTTATACATATGTGCCGCTCCGCTTCGTGGGCGAAGCCCTGGGAGCCGAAATTTCCTGGGATCAACTGACCCGTACAGCCGTCCTTGTCAAAAAACAAAACTGATTTGATCAAAATATCAAAGGGCCTCCGCTATAAACGGGGGCCTCTGCATTTGTAACAAATCTTCATTAAGTATAGATTAAAGAATTTGATTAGCAGAGCGAGCAATAAAGTTGAAGATCAAGGAATGAGCAAAGTCCGCGATTGAGGCGTACCTGAAGTACGTTGATTGAGCGGACTTTGTAAAATGACAAAGATATTCAGCTTTATTGACGTTCTGCTAGGCGGCCCAGGGCTTTTCAAACGTCAGCATCGTATATGCATGACTGGCCTGGAGTTCCAGCAGACTTGCCTTGAGTGAAGCCAGGTCCTTTTCTTCAGCGTCAACTTCCGCTTTGGTGGCCATCCCGATGTCATACTTCACCTTGATCACCCGCAGGGCCTCCTCCTGAACCCGGAGATTCTGGTCGGCCAGAGCGATGCTCTCTTCCAGGCTCTTTAAACTGTAGTAAAGCGAACGGGTGCTGTCTGCGATGGCTTCCCTTGTGCTGGCGGCGGTGAGTTTGCTGTCCTCCACATTGATCTTGCGTACCTTATAGGTAGTATAACTTCCTGATGACAGAGCCAGGTTTTCCGCAATCTTCTGCAGGTTTATAGCCTGGTCGGCCTGCCACACCGAAGGTGCCTGAGACAAAACTCTCTGCACTTCGTGCTCCAGGTTGTCGGAATCAAGCTTTTCATAGGGTATTGAGTCGACCAATACTGGACGGGTTTCCTGGTTTAAACCCAGGTCCTGGTTAAAAGCCATATAGGCCTTATCCAAATCATTTTTCATTGACCCAAGGCTGGAGACCGCGCTCTGAGCCGAGGTCTGATAAGTGAGCAGGTCGAAATCAGAAAGCAGACCCACCTGTTTCTTTAAAGTAGCTATTCTCAACTGCAGCTGGGCATAACTGGCGGCCAGTTCAGTGGCTTTAAGCTTTTCCTGCATTTTTAGCAGACTCCAATACTGGTTGCTTATATCGATCCTCACCGAATCCCTTGAGGTAGTCAGGCTCTTCTGACTGCTCTGGTAGCTGATAGACGCAGAAGTCCAGTTATTAAAGGCCGCCTGCACGTTAGCGTCGGCCGAGCTACTGGCCGGGATATAGCTAACATCATCGGCAGCAGCATCGAGAGTCTCTTTGGCTTTTTGCACGGCATTGCCGGCCTTGGCCACCTCTGCGCTATGTTTGAGAGCCGCATCAATAGCCTGCTCCAAAGCAAGCTGAGGCTGCGTTGTTTCAACAGCCAGCACGGGGGTGGCCGTATATGTAACAGCGAATATGAGCAGCACCAGCCATATTATGACCCTGCGCCGGTTAGTATGATTTCCAAACTTGATTGGTATACTTCGCAATCTTATCAACTCCATACAATTCCATTTTTTAATAGTATACACAGTTCCGACCAGCCGGTCAATATGCTCCGGCGGCTTATTGCTACTTATAACGCCGACCGGGTAGGCAGCCCTGCATATTTCTTTATTATGTCCTGAACTGCTAAAAATACCTCGTCCTTGTCCAATGATATCGCTCATTGCTGAACATTCACTTAAGTTTGACTGAGAAAGAACTGAATATCCGCCTGAAAAGAACGTTGATGAACCAGTGCCACCAGCAATTAAACCCCCGGCGTATCAAGCACCAGGGGTTCAAGTTCTAAGATTAACTTAGAGGGTTTTTATTTAATAGCTACAGTCTGGGTAGCGGCATCCCAGTTTGCGGTTGCTCCGAAAGCATTGGCAAGCAGAGCAATGGGCAGGCAGGTGCGTCCATTGCTGATTTCGAGAGCTGCATCCAGGGTTATAGCTGCCCCATTTACCATCAGGACGTTGCTACCGATCTTCATCTGGACAACTTTGTCACCCTTCATCAGGGTTACGGTCTGCATGGCTGCATCCCACATGATGTTGCTGTCGATGATGCCCAGAGCCTGAGCAACATAACGGACCGGCAGATAGGTGCGGCTGTCCTTGATGTAGGGAGCTACATCCATGGTCAGGGTTGCACCACCGATAGTGTAGGAAGTGGATCCGATCACAAAGACGCCGCCGTTAACTTCTTCGCTCGGAGCCGGAGTCACAACATTGGCCAGGGCTGTGGAAACTGCCACATCAAAGTTGGCCCAATCGCCGGCAGCGTTCTCCACTACCGAACTGCCCTTAAGCTCGTAAATCTGCGGACCCTCGGCTGCGCTGCGGTCAACTCTAACCTGGGCACCGGCAACGATTATAGTACTTGGAACGGTGCTGGCTGACTTGACTGTACATCCGATGTATGAGCCGTCAGCAGCCTTAACTGCATCAGAGATCAGCAGGTCGCCTTCGTTTACCATGAAAGTTCCGGGGTTGGTAAAGATGGTTCCCGGGGGCGGGATGATCTCAATCGAGCCATCATCCTGCATGCCAGCAGCTACATTCTCCCTGATGAAAAAATCGGCGATAGGCTGGTCGGTCCGGCCGATTACGCATTCCGGCAGGGGTGGATTGACAGGAGCTATGGTGACAGCCGCGGCCAGAACTGGAGAAACTGCATATGTCATCAAGATGATCACCAACGTCATGGTAACAATCAATTTTGCCGGGAATATAGTATTTTTTGTTATGCTTTTCACTTTAAAATCCCCATACAATTCTATTTTTGTATTAGTATAAACATTCCTGACCCGCGGGTCAATAGCTGTCAAGTTGGCAATATTTAGTGATGAAAAATAGAACCCCGGCGCTTTATGCGCCGGGGGTTCTGGTTCTAAGTTTAACTTAGAGGGTTGTTATTTAATGGTTACAGTCTGGGTAGCTGCATCCCAGCTTGCGGTTGCTCCGAAAGCATTGGCAACCAGAGCGATGGGCAGGCAGGTGCGTCCATTGCTGATTTCGGGAGCTACATCCAGGGTGATGGCTGCGCCATTTACCATCAGGACGTTGCTGCCGATCTTCATCTGGACAACTTTGTCACCCTTCATCAGGGTTACAGTCTGCATGGCTGCATCCCACATAATGTTGCTGTCGATGATGCCCAGAGCCTGAGCAACATAGCGAACCGGCAGATAGGTGCGGCTGTCCTTGATGTAGGGAGCTACATCAGCGGTCAGAGTTGCACCACCGATAGTGTAGGAAGTGGATCCGATTACAAAGACGCCGCCGTTGAGTTCTTCGGTCGGAGCCGGAGTTACAACAGTGGCCAGGGCTGCTTGAGCAGCCACATCGAAGTTTGCCCAATCGCCAGCAGCGGTTTCTACAACTGCTTCGCCCTTACACTTATAAGTCTGTGCACCTTCAGCCACGGTGCGGTCTACTCTTACCAGTTGTCCGCTAAAGGATACAGTACTGGGAACGGTACTTTCAGTCTTAACGGTAAACTGGATGTAACCTCCAGCAGTGTCTTTAACGAAGTCGGAGATCACCAGGTCGCCCTCGGTAACTGTAGCGGTTCCTAAAGCGGTGAACAGAGTTCCCGGAGGAACGGTAATCTTGACTTTTTTGTCATCTTCCATACCGCCGGCAACATTTTCCTTGAGGGTGAAGTCGGCGATAGTCTGGCCGGCCTTACCAATTATGCACTCGGGCAGAGCGGTGCTAGCAGCAGCCATAGTTACAGGAGCAATAGCCTTGGCCACCACGATGGAGCCGGTCAGACCTTGAGAGCCGCCTACTTCCAGTGTGACGTCGCCGGTAAAGCCAGCTCTAACCATGATTTCCTGGTCTTCCAGACGAATCTCCGCGCCGGAGCTGGTGGATTCACCACCTACCGGTACTTTAAACTTAGCAGTGCGGTCATCAGTTCCGCCCAGGCTTACGAATTCTAATTCCAGTCCTTCGTCATCATCAAAATCATCCAGAATAGCCTCCTGCCAGGCGCATCCATCGGGCAGGGTAAGGGTTACAGTGCGCCCTTCGACTAAGCTTTCTTTCAGGGTTTCGGTAATCACGATATCGCCGATTTCCTGCTCATCGCGACCGGCTATTACTTCGGTAGGATCATCAGCTAAAATAGTAGCGCCGATTTGTCCATAGGTTCCGACAACAGCTGAAGAGATGTTGGTATCGGTGTCGCCTTTGATCTTGGCGGTGATGTCGCCCAGTTTAGCTTCATCGTCGTCGCTCACTTTAAATTCCAAGTCGATATCCCAAGCTGATGCTTCATCAGTTTCATTAACTTCAGCAGCATCCCAATCGCCAGCTCCGCCGCCATCTTCGTCCCAACCTAAGAATTCAATGTACAGATCTTCGTCATCGGAGGTAATGTTAACAAAAATGTCATTGCCCCACAATGCTTCAAGAAGCAGCTCGTTTTCATCAGTATCCCATACGTAGGCATCGGGAAGAGTCAGTTTTATGGATTCGTCAGATACCGCCAAGGCGCCAGCCAGATTTTCTTTCAGGCGCAGGGTTACATCAAATTCTTCGTCACTGGTGTCAGTATCGGTGACGGAAATGCTGACCTGCTTGTCAGAACTGGATGTACCAACCATCACGTCGCCGGTGGGGAATCCGCTTCCGCCAGGAGCATCAAAAGATACTACGCAATCACTGGTTCCACTAACATCGATGTCGCTCAGATAAATGTAGAAAAGTATATCACATGCCGGTGTCGGAGCAATATCGCAGGTAATCTGGAGGCTGTCGCCATCTACAGCACCACCGGTAAAACTAAGTTCGCCAGCACCAATAGTGGCACCGTTGGCATCGCCAGGGTTGCCGCCAAAGTCATCAGGGATAACTATCTGGTTTGCACCAGAATGGGTGTTGTCAATAGCGTCAAAAGCAGCGCCAAACTCATAGTCGCCGGACAGGCTGATTAAAACCGTATCACCTACGTCAAGAGAATCGGCGTCGATAACCACTTTTATGGTCCCGAGTGACTGGGCGTCATCCTCAGCCACTGTGGGAGTGCTGAGCGCCTTAATGGTGCCGGATGCACTTACAGTGCCCATACCCATGAACATGGTTGCCAGCATGGTCAATACCAGCAGAAGTGCAAATTTCTTACTAATTCTTGGCAATATATTTCCCTCCTTAAAATAATAATAATTATCTAAATCAGATAATTCAGGTCATCATCGGGGTCTTACCCCCAGATAAACAGGTGTTTATCGAACAAGTCGACAGCCTAAAATTATTGATTCTCCCCTCCTTTTTGATCCGGCCAGGCCTGCAATAAATCGCCCGGCCAGGCAGCAGATATAAATAGCAGTCCAGGAATGCAATTCCTCAACCTAATTAAGTTAGACACATAATATGTTTCAAAAGTTCCCGGCAGGTTTTTATTTTTTTAGTCGCTCGAGTATCAACGATTTCAAGGAGGCCTATCTTTTGGGTTTTCCTGCCCCGGCAGTCTCCTTCTGTCATAAATTTTTTACGTTTGCTTTTTTGCTCCAGGAATGTTGATGGTCTAAACGGATAAGCCAGTCATTTAAGTCGCCGTCTGACTGGCTCAATACAACTTACCATTCTGAGCAGCATAAAGTTTTTTTAATAATCATCTAGCGATTCGGGCCTTATTTTCTTCGCATATAATAATGAAGCAAAAGGGGACATCCTCCTGGAAAAACTATTCCCGGATGGAATTTTGCTGGTTTTGTGGTAAATTAGTTTAGAAAGCGGGAACTTTTTTCAGTTTTCCATTGTCTAATAAAGCAGGCGGGTAAATGTCCGCCGCCTGCACAGGAGTGTTGGTTTCTTTGACAGAGAGCGCTAAACTGGTCAGCCTTGCTCAGAAAGGCGACCTGATAGCTTTTGAGAAACTAGTGGTGATGTACCAGAACCGCTTGTTCTCACACTGCTACCAGCTTACCGGAAAACCGGAGGACGCCCAGGACCTGGCCCAGGATGTTTTCGTGCAGGTATATAAATCATTGAAGTCCTTCCGTCAGGACGCCGATTTCGGCACCTGGTTGAGGCGTATCACCATCAACTTGTGGATAAACTCCACCCGCCGCCAGAAGGTGATGCAGTTCAGTCTGGACGATCCGCTGCCCACCCGGGAAGGTGATATGGTGCGCGAGATAGCCGCCAGTGAGGAAAGCCCCCTGGAAAAGGTGGAGCGCGAGGAGTTCAACCAGATGGTCCAGGAGGCCCTTATGGAACTGGCTCCGGAATATCGTAATGTTTTAATACTACGCGAAGTAGAGGGCTACTCTTATGAAGAGATAGCCGGGCTTTTAGACTGCAGCCTGGGAACCGTAAAATCGCGTCTCAACCGGGCGCGTCGGAATCTGCTGGCGGTGGTTGAAAAGCAAAATACTGAATAATTCATCGTAGAACATTCGTTAATTTATTTTTTCATTAGATTATTAAAGGAGAAGTGGTTGGCATGGAATGCCGGGAAGCCAGAGAGCTGTTTTCCGAATATCTTGACAAACAGCTGGCTCATGAGGAAAACTTGAAACTCATCAGCCATCTTGAAGTATGCCCGGAATGCCGCGAGGAACTCGACAGAATGGATAGTCTTCTTGCCGCCATCCACTCCCGGAGCATGATAGAGCTAACCGCCCCGGAAGGCTTTGCGTCATCCGTGATGGCACGCATAAAACAGGAAGAGGCCGCACGGGCAAAAGGGCGCTGGAAGCGCTGGAAGCAGGCCGGCGCCGCCGCTGCAGCCGCCCTGTTGCTGGCCAGTGGTCCCATACTGATGAACAATACCCCGCTGCTTCAAGTGGCCGACAATCCGGTGATATCAGAGCCCTCGCCGGAAGTCACCAGCAGCCTGGACAGCAATAATCCCGCTCCTGATAACACGCCGACTCCGGTGGGTGAGACGGCAGTTCCGCCTGACAGCGTGACTGTAGCCCCCAAAGATACCGAAACAGATGCAAAGACAAACGGAACCCCTGCAGGGACTCGATCCAACCCGGTGTTGACCAATAATCAGGAATTTGTTATAGTTTCCACTCTATTGAAAGTCGAAACTGCGGACGTGGATAATGCGGAAAAGAGGGCCTTGAGTATGGCAAAAGCCTGCGGAGCCTCCACTCAGTCGCTGGGACAGCAATATCAAGACGGTAAGCTCTACCTGGTCGACAAAATCGTTGTGGATAGTTCCTCGGCGGGGCAGCTTATCTCCAGCCTGGCCGCCCTGGGAGCTGAAGCAGCCCCGCGCCAGGTGCAGAGAGAGAACCTGACCACCAGATATAATGAGCTCTATTCCCAGCTGATAAACTTGGAACAGCAGCTCGCTCAAACTCAGGACAGCGCCCAGATAAGCCAGTTGCGCACGCAGATCGCCGGCATCGAAAAGATGCTCGACTCAATCAGCAAACAGTCATCGGATCAGACCATAGTTCTCTGGCTCCAGCAGCAATAATGATTTCAAGAATAAAACAGAAAAAACATCCCGCTAAGGGATGTTTTTTATCTATATCAATTCGTTCAATCATTATCGGTTGCTGGCATCAGATGGTCTATAAAGCGAGCCGCTTCTCCGCGCGTCAGTTCTTTTTCCGGCTCCAGGGTATCCCCTCCAAACCAGTTCAGCCATCCCCGGCTGTAGAAATAACTGTATGCCGGCATGGCCCAGGCTGGTATATCATCTATATCGGTATAGGAATTTATCTTGCCGGGCTGTCCAGGGGAAGCGGATAAGACGCTGGCCAGCATCACGACCATGGCGCTTCTTGTCATAGACTGCCGGGGCTTGAATGATCCATCCGGATAACCGTTGACGATGCCCTTCTGGCGGGCATAATAGACCGCTCCCCAGGCCCAGATTGGTATGCTCCCGTTATCCGTAAAGTACTCTACTTTCCTGGTGTCTTCAATTTTCCAGGCTCCGGCCCGGCCCAGCATGGTTAAAAATTCGGCCCGGTTGACTGCGGCACCGGGGCGAAAAGTGCCATCTCCGTAGCCGGCTATTATTTTGCTGCTGGCCAGATTTTCAATACTCTGCCGGTCGGGATCAGAATATATGTCAAAAAAAGTCCTGGTCTGAGGTCCGCTTTCACTGCTGCTCTCTACCTCAAGCTCCTGTCCGCTTATTCCTCCTGTCCGGCTGTCCAGGGCAAGCACCTTGACGTTGTTTTCATGGGGATGCATTGTGTAGAGCCTGCCAAAACTGCCGTCATTATTTACCGAGACAATATCTCGGCTGCCGTCCTCACGGGTTATGACGATCCGGTCAGCACTACTGCTGCCACGGATCACTAATACATTATTATAGTTGCTGGCGCTCACTTCGAGCTCAGGGGCGGGTATCGCTGCATCGTAACTTACTTCCACCCGAGCCAGAAATTCCGACCAGGGCTCCGGGGCGGCCAGAGTGTTTATGGTCACGGTTTCGCCTATCTTAAGTAAATCTGGTGTCATACTGTATCCGCCCTTGGTCATCTGGCACGACTCGCTGAATATATAAGCGCTGCCATCGCTCATAGTGATGATATTCTTTTCGCTATCATAAGCCTGAAAGGTTTTGACTGCATCCTGTTCCAGAATTTTTGCTGTGTCGGCTTGTATTATCTTTTCAGAGTTCCCGTCAAGTATCAAGCGCAGCCATTCACCCGGTGCGATGGCAGACCTGGATGAGAGCAGCCCCCCGCTGAATATCCTGGTATCGGTGCCAAAGTATAGGACGCGGAATTGTTCATTATCGTCATATAGGTACAACACTCCCAGGGCGGGATTGAAATAGATGACCCTGCCATACATAATGTTGCTGAAGCTCTTCAGTTCGATCAGCTTGTCGGTATTCCCCAGCAACGCTCCAGATACTTTGTCGCCGGTTTTTAAATCTTTTAACTCGCATGCCTGGCCATCCTTTTGAATCTGGATTCCCGGAAAGATCTGATAGTTTCTTCCGTCATCGATGGTTATTCTATCCGTCTTGAGATCGATGTCGTTGATGGTTCCTACTACTACCGAGCGTTCTACCTTGATATACTGTACTTCATGGTCAGGGGAGGATACCATCATCGAAACTTTCATTCCCGGGGAAAGTGAAGCTAGGTTCACGGTGCTAAGTGACCCGTACGGGGCATCACTATAGCTGCCATATACCAGGGTATCTAGACTTGATAATGCCGTCCAGGAAGAAAAGCTGTAATCCAGCTGGTCCTTGACTAGCCGAAGCTGCTTTTTCTCAGGATCAACCGTCTCGATGAATCCTTCCACCTGTTCACCGATAGCGCTCAACGTCCATATATTTTGCAGGCCGGGATTTACACTGGCATTAATCTTGACCCCCACCGGAATATCTTTTATCTGTTGTACCGGAATCCCGTTTAGCAGAAGCTGACCGGTGGATTTTAACAGATGTTCGGATAGATAAGTCCCCCCCTGGCGGGAGGTGGGATTCATCTCCACCAGCAGGCTTCCATGCTCCTCTTCCAGGATCTGGGCTCCTCCGCTGTCCAGGCTGCGCTGGAAAGCGTATACTTTATCCTTGCCCAGGTATAGATCGCAGCCGGCTTTTATCTCTGCCGGGCTGGAAAATGATTTGCCGTTGCTGCTGCCTTTGACTGAATAATCGGAAAGATTTATCGTCTGACCGCTGGCCGTGCTAATCTGGTTGTTGGAATGGACTTCCCTGACTATCTCATGGCGCATAGTCTGTCCATAAACTAGGGCGTAATGACTCGGCCATACCGGTCCCTCCAGCCCGGTGCCGTGGATCCGTACGATATAGTCCCCGGGCAGCGGGTTATCGATGGAGACCTTTTCCACGTTGTTGGTACTGTCACTTATCCCCAGTCTTTTAAAGTCATTTCCTTTGAGTACCTGCCCGTCCGGGCATATTATTTCCAGGTCCAGGTTATCGACCAGTGACGCGG
>CAZWPO010000050.1:0-12119 GCA_964635975.1 uncultured Syntrophomonas sp. | reverse complement strand
CTCTACCAGCTATCAGGCAGGGAGCCAGAAGCGAGTATGCTTTCCAGACGTTCGCGGTGGCTCTGCTCCATACGTGCGAGCTTCTCAAATAAATTTTTTAGAAGTGGGTCTGAAGTCAGTTGTGACATGTGCAGGTAGTCCCGCATGGCGTTGTCTTCCTTTCTGATAGCCAGAGCTATGCCGTCCTGAGGCTTCATGATCATAGAAAGGCGCTGGCTGGCTGCCGGGTCTTTCCGGGGGAATTGATCCTGGATTTCGAATTCGGGGAATTGTTTTTTATCCAGAATGCCCTGTAGTTGATCGCGGTGGCCCAGTTCTTCTTTGGCCAGGGCGGTAAATACTGCTTTGACATCACTGCCCGGCAGGGTCTGGCTCAAGTCGCGGTAATATTCATAGGCTTCAAGCTCTTCTTCGATTGCGGATAGCAATATATTCTCAAAATGGTTCAAAGCCAATATAGCTACCTCCTTTCGGTGAGAGAAGTTCTTTGTTTAGTATATATTACCTGAGGCAGACGATGAAGAGAATACCTTTATGATCCTCCAATCCAGCTCAAGCAACCTGGATTAGAACATCAATGGGGTGATCTGAGAGATTTTATGCAGCCTGGTCGGACCTGTTTTACTAGTATCTATTTGGCTGGGATGGCTGGATTTGAACCAACGAGTGACGGAGTCAAAGTCCGTTGCCTTACCGCTTGGCTACATCCCAGCAGATAGTCTTATAGTTTGAGAAGCGCGATGATATTATTCCTTTTGAGGGATATGCATGTTTGTATTCACGCAAGGACATGATAGTAAATAGCACAATATTATGGTATGCTAGCCATAAAAATGGATATACTTTAACTTAAGGAGGGGGACTTATGAGCATGTTGAAGAATATCGTATATTTTGGTATAGGAGCATTATCAATTAGCAGGGAGAAGGCAGAAAAAGTATTTTCGGAAATGGTAGAGAAGGGTGAAATGAGTTCTGAAGAAGCTCGCCAGTGGGTAGATGACGTTATTAAGCGCGGAGAGGAAGAAAGAGGCGAGTTCAAGGACTTGGTCCGCAAGGAAATCGAGGAAATCAAGAAAGAACTGCCCCTGGCAACCAAGTCGGATTTGGAAACCATAGAAGCCAGGCTGAAAGCAATCGAGGAAAAACTGCAGTAGAAAAGGAAGTGCTTATGCCGGGTTTGCCCGGCATTTGTTTTTGTTAGGAGAATGCGATTGGGCAGCAGTAATCTGGCAAATATACGGAATTGGCCGCGCTACAAGCAGGTGGTTAACATACTTGTCAAATATGGCTATGGCTTTCTTTTTGAACGTTTCAATCCGGGGCGGTTATGGGGAAGCGCTCAAAGAAGGCTGGCCATTCAGGGGAGCACGCCCTCAAGGCTGAGGCAGATGCTTGAAGAACTGGGGCCGACCTATGTAAAGATCGGCCAATTGCTCAGCACCCGGCCAGATGTAATTGGTGTCGAATATATAAGCGAACTGGAAAAGCTTCAGGATGAGGTACCGCCTTTTGGCCGGAGGGAACTTATAGAGACTCTTGAGAGTGAAGGCATCGATATTGATCGTGACTTCACTTTTTTTAATATGCAGCCGATAGCTGCAGCGTCAATAGCTCAGGTCCATGAAGCTGAGACAAAGAGCGGGGAAAAGATAGTTTTAAAAATTCAGCGACCCGGCATCGAGCGGGTAATCGAAACAGATCTTATCGTTCTTACCGAATTAAGCCGGCTGGCAGAGAAGCGAACGCAATGGGGCAGATTGTACAAAATCAGCGAAGTTGCAGGGGAACTTGCCCAGGCACTGAGGGGGGAGTTGGATTTCCGGCGGGAAGCACGGAATGCTGATCTTTTCCGGAAAAACTTTTCCGGGAGTAAAAAGGTGATCATACCCGCAGTTTTTTGGGAATTTTCGTCAACGCGAATACTGGCACTTGAGCGTGTCGTTGGTACTAAGATTCAAGATATAGTCCAGAAGCCGGATAGTGGGATTGATCGCAGACAGATAGCTCATCAACTGGTTGAAGCATTATTTAATCAGTTATTTGAACATGGCTTTTTTCATGCTGATCCCCATCCCGGGAATATAGCCATTGCTGCAGACGGCAGGATCATCTATTATGACTTTGGCCAGATGGGGATAGTGGATTCATATACACAGGCACTGAGTATAGATTTGATTACCAGCATGATGCGCTATGACAGTGAAGGAGTGTCGAGAGCTCTACTGCAGATTGGAAGCAGCCCCGGGCACGTTAAGCGCGAAGAATTTCGGCGCGATGTATCTACACTTCAGCAAAAGTATTACGGGCTGCCGATGTCGCAAATAAAGGTGGGAGAAGCCCTGCGTGAGCTGCTCGATCTTTCAATAAAACACCAGATCCGCATTCCAGCTAATCTTTCACTGATGGTTAAAATGCTTCTCACCGTGGAGAGCATGGTTTCTCATCTGGATCCGGATTTGAGCATCGTAAACATCGCTGAACCATATGGCAGGCGTCTTCTCTTCAGGAAGTATTCTGGCAAGCAGCTGCGTGAAAACTTGAAAGGTACTTTACTTGATCTTAGTAATGCTGCCGGGCAATTCCCGCGCAGTACTATGAACCTTATGAAACTCATGGAGGAAGGGCAGTTAAAGCTCAAGCTGGAGCACGAAAACCTGCGGATCCTTATCGCCAAAGTGGATATCATGTCCAACCGATTGTCCCTCTCGATACTGCTGGCAGGAATTATCGTGGGCACATCTTTAATTGCTCGTGAGGACCATACTGCTCTACTGGGGCGCATCCCCCTGGTTGAATTTGGATTTACAACGGGGATTGTGCTGGGATTATTCCTGGCTTATTCGATCATCCGCAGCGGGCGCTTTTAGCGGGGGCTGCCAATGTCGCTGGCATATTCATTATCCTCCAGAAATATACATGTATTACCTGAATGGGGGGATGATGATGGGGTGGTTACGATGCCTCGCTTGGTTTCTGGCTTCAATAATGCTGTTATCAACGGCGCAGCCGCTGGAGGCTTTAGATGAAGAGCGCCCTTTGGATTTGCAGTATGTATTCCTGATTTTATCTGATGGACTTAATACTGATGGCTATCGCAATAATCCTACTTCAAATATTCAATTTCTTGCCAACGAAGGCATTCTTGATGTTGAATCAACCACTTTGCCGGCTGACACGGTTGAAGAAGGTATAGCAAATCTTCTGACTGGAACTTTCCCTGACGAACATCAGCACTATACGATGAATGACCGCGTGGAAGTAGAGTCTATAATGGATGTCTTGCAAAAGGCCGGTAAGTCCGGTGCCATCATCGACGGTTCTGGCGGGAAAATAGCGCCTTTTGCCCGCGGGGAGGGGAGCTATCTGCATATAGACAGCAAGAGCAGCGATCAGGAGGTTTTTAATAATGCCATCCAGCATTTTAATGCCCACAAGCCTTTTTTCACCGCCATATACTGCAATGACATGCTGGAGGGATTGTTGAGTATCGACAAAAAAGCCTATTACCGGGCGACAGTAGCCTTTGATAGAGGCCTGGGAGTTTTTCTCGACAATCTGAGAAATCAAGGCCTTCTCGACAAGTCATTAATCATCCTGACGGCTCCGCGCAGCTCTTCCGCAAAAAACAATTGTCCATTGATCATGCACGGGCCAAACTGCAAGCCGGCCAGCAGAGTCGAGAATACTATGGGCATCGATGTCTGTCCCACCATCAGTCGTATGATGGGGGTCTCCAAACCTTATAATGCCCGCGGTACGGCTATATATGACGCTTTAAATGTTGAAGGAGAAGAGGAGTCGAACATGCTAAGGCAGTGGATCAAAGAACTTAAAGAACAGCGTCTGGACACCTGGAAGAAATACCTGGCTCTTGAAGATAAACTGAACCGGACCATCCACCAGATGACGGCCATAAAAGAGGAAAAGCAGAGCATCTTTGACTTTGCAGGAGAGAGAGAACAGATAATAGCTGGACTCAAGAGCAGGGCGAATAAAGAAAGACTTATATTTTTGGGTATTATATTATTGATGGGTCTGGGCTACCTGTTGGAATACCGCCTTCTAAAAAAGAAATTTCTGTTGTTTCGATAAATTAATGAGAAGTATGGGTGAGGCGAAAAACTATTACCTACGCCTCTCCTCGCTGTATCGTCTGACGAGTAAAGGTAAATATGTTAAATCTGCTTCGCTTTATGGGATGCCGTACCATCAATCCCGTCGTTTGAAACAAACTGGAGTTTATTTATGACTTTACCCAGAGTTTGATAGAAGAAAAGTATGTTTTCGTGTTCTTTTGCACTTCCATACTGCTCAGAATCAAGCTCATGTTCGGCAATAATAAAGGCAGCTCTGACTTTGTCTTTAATTGTCATATTGGTAGATTTGAAATAGTTGTTGATTCTCTCCAAAACCTGTATTTCTTCGCTGCTAAATGGGGCGAGTGAAGACAAAAGCCACACCTCCAGTTGGGGATAGGAAATAATATGCTGTATCCGCAGAAATGATGCTATCAAAATATACAAGTATAGACATGGTTTTCACCTTGACGGCATTAGTGTAGAGTGGTAGCATATTTATCAAATTTATATTACGATGTTGAACAGACCAATCTTGCAGATTCCGTTTACAGAGAGCCGGCAGAGGTGGAAGCCGGCAGCGGGAGCGAGAGAGCCATCTGGGAGTCTCTGGTGCAAGGCCTTATGAGCAAGAAGCCGGACGGAATCCTCCGTTATGGGAATAGAGTGGGTTTGATGCCAATTAGGGTGGTACCGCGGAGGTTAGAACTTTCGTCCCTTTAAGGGACGGGAGTTTTTTGCTTTTTGACAATAATTTTTATCGAGGAGGAAGGAAGAATGGAACTGACCAAGAAGATCCTTCATCTGCTGCAGAGCGATGCCAAGCTTACTCCAAAAGCCATTGCTGTAATGCTGGATCAGGAGGAAGCTGTTATAGAAGAAGCAATCGCCAAGCTCGAAAAACAGAGGGTCATTCTGGGCTATTCAACCATCATAAACTGGGATGCCCTGGGAGAAAACGGAGTTACTGCCATGATTGATGTCAGAGTTGCTCCGGAACGCGAGGTCGGATTCAATAGTGTTGCAGAGCGCATATGTCGTTATCCAGAAGTCCGCAGTGTCTCTCTGATGAGTGGAACTTACGATCTTTCGGTGGTCGTTTCGGGCAAGACCATGCAGGACATCGCAGCTTTTATTTCGCACAAATTATCCACTTTGGACCGGGTGCAGGGAACGACTACCCACTTTATTCTGAAACGTTATAAACAGGAAGGTTTCAGCTTCGAAGAGCCCCGGGGGGATAAAAGATTGGTGGTGAGCTAGATGAGCAGTATGGAGCGTTACCTTTCAAAGGTCGTTAGAACCATACCCCCGTCTGGGATCCGCAAATTCTTTGACCTGGTTTCCCAAACCGAAGGCGTCATATCTCTGGGTGTTGGTGAGCCTGACTTTGCAACTCCATGGCATGTTACTGAGGTAGCTTGTTATTCATTGGAAAAGGGCGAGACCATGTACACATCCAACCAGGGTTTGCCGGAGCTCAGGGAGGAAATTGCCGCCTATCAAAAACGCCATATCGGTGTTGAGTACTCTCCGGAAACGGAGATACTGGTAACCATTGGAGTCAGCGAAGCAGTTGATTTGGCGGTGCGTGCGCTCGTGGAACCGGGAGATGAGGTCCTGGTTCCAGAGCCCTCTTATGTTTCTTATGCTCCGGAAGCCTCCCTGGCCTATGCCACGCCGGTACCGGTTCCGACCTATCACGAGGACCAGTACCGATTGCGTCCTGATGTTCTGGAAAGCTACATAACTCCGAAAAGCAAGATCCTGGTGCTGCCATATCCAAGCAATCCCACCGGGGGAATTATGGAGGCTGAAGACTTAAAGGGCCTGATTGATATAATCATAAAAAACGATCTTATTGTATTATCCGATGAGATATATTCCGAATTAACATACAGCGGGCGTCACGTATCCATAGCATCGTTTGAAGGGATGAGGGATCGCACCATTGTCCTTAACGGTTTTTCCAAGGCTTTTGCTATGACTGGATGGAGGGTGGGATATGCCTGTGGTCATCCTGATCTGATAGCGGCAATGACAAAAATCCATCAATACACTATAATGTGTGCGCCTATAATGGGCCAGAAGGCGGCAATTGAAGCCCTGCGTCACGGCGAAGAGGAGATGCGCAAAATGGTGGATAGCTATAACTACCGGAGAAAGATAATTCTGGCGGGATTGACAAGCATTGGCTTGGACTGTTTTGAACCCCGCGGAGCCTTCTACTGCTTCCCAAGCATAGCAATATCTGGCATGAGCAGCGAAGAATTTTGCGAGAAACTTCTACACGAAGAGCAGGTGGCCGTAGTTCCCGGCAATGCTTTCGGAAGCAACGGAGACGGGTTCATAAGGTGCTGCTATGCCGCTAGTATAGGCAATATAGAGCAGGCAATCGAGCGAATGGGCCATTTTTTGCGCCGTCACGCTTATGACGAATATGAAAATAAATAGGTAGAAATTAATCGAAAAAGCGTGGAAATGCCGGTAATATTACGATAACAAACAAAAGGTATTTTTGCTCTTAAGGTGGAACCTCCTTTATAGACATGGATAGCTGGTCTGTAAAGGAGGTTTTTAAGTGCTGGGTGATATCACCGCCAACGAGGTAGAAGTCCTCAACGCATTTACCGTACTGGGACCGGGTGGTCAGAGAGAGTTAAAGGACTATCTGCGGTATTTGTTATGCAAGCAATACAAGAGAGAGGTAAAGGTGGCAGTTTTTCAGAACAAACTGCTGCACAACCTTTTTCACAGTCTCATCCATATAGTAGAAAGGGAAGATTTTGATATCTACCTGGTTAAGAAACGAGTAGCACAGATAAAAGAATTGTACTACGGGATCTTTGAGCAGGTGCACACCCGCTACAATGAACTGGTTTCAGAGTTGGACAGCAGTGAGGTGGTCAGGGAATTCGGACGCAATGGATTTGAAAATCTGGAGCGAGCCATTGTCAAAGCCAATCCAACCCTTATACGTTTGGAAATAATAGATTTCTATCAAGATTACTACAAATTTGGACAAAGGAAAGACGCGAAACAGATTGTTGCAGTATAATGTAGAAGTATAAACGAAGCAATGGGGGTTGCTCATTCGATGAAAATCAAATTTCTAGGTGCTGCAAAGACTGTCACCGGGTCCTTTTTTTTGCTCAGTACTGAACATAATAATTTTGCTATCGACTGTGGGATGTTTCAGGGACGAAAAGAATTAAAAGAGAGGAATTACGGGGAATTTCCTGTTGACCCGTCAAGCATCGATTTTATTATTCTGACCCATGCACACATCGATCACACCGGTATGATACCCAAATTAGTCAAAAATGGTTTTAAAGGGACGATTTATTGCAGCAGCGCTACTCGCGAACTGGTAAGCATTCTTCTAGCTGATGCCGGACATATCCAGGAGATGGAGGTAAAGCGCAAAAATAGAAAACGCCTGCGCACCGGGCAAGCACCCATTGAACCCATTTATACGGTTCAGGACGCGCTTGATTCCTTAAAGCAAATAAGCTCCCTTAATGACGATGAGATAATCGAGATCGAGCCCGGAATCCAGCTGCGCCTGCGCGATGCCGGGCATATACTTGGCTCCAACATAGTTGAAATATGGGTGGAGGAAGATGGCACAAAAAATAAGCTGGTTTTCTCGGGAGACCTGGGGAACTACGATCAGCCGATCATAAAAGATCCGACTATCATCGAGAGTGCCGACTATGTGATTATGGAATCAACCTATGGCAATCGTTTGCATTCGGTAGCTGAGGACCGGAGTTTTGAGTTGAAAAAAGTAATTGATGAGGCCATGGCTCGTGGAGGCAATTTGATCATTCCAGCTTTTGCGGTCGAACGAACTCAGGATCTTCTCTACGATATGATGCACATCTACAGGAGGGGAGAAATGCCCCCGGGAGTTGAGATATGGCTGGATAGTCCTCTGGCTATAGCGGCGACCATGATCTTTTTGCAGCATAGTGAATTATATGATGAAGAAACTACTACGTTCGCTAGGGATAATGATAACATATTCCGGTCTATGGGGCTAAAGTTCTCGCGCACTACGGAAGATTCCATGCGCCTGAATCAGATCAAGAGCGGAGCCATAATTATTTCGGCCAGCGGCATGTGCGATGCGGGCAGGATCAAACACCACCTGCGGCACAATCTGTGGCGTCCGGAATCTACAATATTATTTGTCGGCTATCAGGCGGAGGGAAGCCTGGGACGCCGTATTCTGAACGGTGAGAAAATGGTTACTATACACGGAGAGCAGGTGGCGGTAAAGGCTGCAATCGCTAGTGTTGACTATTATTCGGCTCATGCTGATAAGGATGGATTGATCCGCTGGCTAAAAGGTTTTACCCAACTGCCCAAAGCAGTGTTTTTGGTGCATGGTGAGGAGGCCTCCCTGGCCGCTCTATCCGAGACTATAAAAAACGAGATCCAGGTTGCGGTTGAAGTTCCTGACTGGATGGATGAATACGAGATAAACGCCGAGGCTTCACTGGCATTCAAAGAACTTGAGCCGGCCGGACGACTCACGGCTGAACAAATCGCACAGAATAGTTATCTTGAGATCAAACGCAAGTTAGACGAATATTTCGCTGCCAAGAATAGTGAAGGAAAATACGATGAGATGCTGGAGCTGCTTGAGGACCTCAAGAAAGTAGCACAAAAAATAAAATAATACTTAAGTATGATAACGGTAAAAAACTAAAGGCAGAACAGATATGAAAACCACTACCAATCATTGATCCGCTTTCAGCAAGTTGGAAGGAATAATCGATAAACATAGGTTGTTTATTATGTATTCGCCGTCGCAAGTGCGACGGCTGTTTGTTTCTTGGATAGAATCCGGGACCAGGTCCTGGGACTGATGGCTGATACGAGCCAGCGTCAAGCGCTATTATCACGCTGGTTTTTTCTTCGCAACCGCTCTGTCTGTTTGACATAAAGATTTGCTCTAATAAACCTTCCTTTTTACATTAATCCTTCATATTACTATACTTGTTAGTCAGTAAATGACGGTGCTATAATGCCTTTACATCTTTGGGGAGGCCACACGCTTTGATGAATCAGCATTCGGCATTTCTTGAGCTATTTCGTTGGGGTTTTGCCAATGTCCCAGGAATCATATTACATTATTCCAAAGAATTGGATATTGATATCGAGGACATCGGAGTTATTACTGCTATTTTCTATACTTTCGAAAGAACAAAACCGCTCTTTCAATTAGGGGTACAAGTCGGACAAGTCCTTCAAGTGTGTCCTGCTTTGAGCAAGAACAAGTTATCCAAGCGCTTGACACATCTGGCTAAGCTGGAGATCATCGCTATAGAGGGGGCCAACGGATTCGCCGACCGGGTTATAACAATGGAGCCGTTGCTTCAAAAATTGGAGCATCTGCTTTTGCGCGACCATATCAATCTGCACAAGCAGCCGTTTGCGGCGGCGGGAATCAAAGAGCCTCAGGAGCGTGGAGTACTGCTTGAAAATTATCAGAGTAAAATCGAGCAGTTGGAACTTCAGTTGGAGGTCGAAAGAAACAGACACATTAAAAGTGATCCAGCTATCCTGAGCGGAAATGGCAATGTAAAAAAACTCGGCGACTTCATTGCTAAAAAGACCGGAAATCTTATGAGTAACAAAATGAGTATAGAAGTAAGAAGATGGCTGGAAGAAATGAACTTCACTCCAGAATTTCTGGTATGCATGCTGGAACTATGTTTCGAACGTAGTATATATGCTCCCGCAGAAATATCCCGGATTGCCAGGGATCTTAAAGAATATTCGATTTCTACCCTGGAAGGATTGGAGAGCTATTTCAGCAACTATGTTGATATCGAAAGAAACGGCGTGGTGAGGCAAGGTTTGTTTGATCCTGACATTGCTGTTTTTGGGAATTATACCGGCATCGATATGAATGCAGAAGCCAGGAAAAAAATCTACTTCAGGTGGCGGTATGATTGGGGTTTTTCTCATGCCATGATAATGAAAGCCGGCGAGTTGATGTGCCAGCATACTCGCAACGGTGGGCTAGAATACATAGACAGTGTACTGCATAATTGGCTCAGCAAAGAGATACGTCAGGTCGAACAGGTTGAAATAGAACTACGTGAACATAAAGCCAAAAGTAAGAGTGAAAAGAAGCTGACATCCCAGTCAAACAAGGAAAGGAAGCAAGCCGTGGCGGTTTATGAGACTTTTGTTCCCCCAAGCGAGATAAAAAGCAGTTGAGCATGACCCCGTTCCAAGCTTTATGATTCTTCGGAGGTAATCAATTGAACATGCCCGCCAAGTCTAAGAACAAAGATGAATACCTGTATGATCTGGAAAGCGAACGCAGGGTACTCTCGGCTATGCTCCATTCCGAGGATGCCTGTATCGAAGCGTACAATTCGCTAGCCAATATCGACTTTTATTCCCCCCGGCATGCCAACATTTTCGATCTTACCTGCAGTCTTTTCGAACGAGATATAAGGCCCACTTATGTTGAACTCCTAAAAGAGGCGCATACGCTGGGCTTGTTTTCAGGACCGCGTGATATAGAAGAGATAAAATACATATCCGAACATTATATTGAAGATGAAAATATACTGTACTGGATTAGCCGGGTAAAAGATAAATCCAAGCTACGGCGATTTGAGGTTTTTTTACGTAGAAATCAGCAGATGCTAAATGAACAACCTGAGAGGGAAGTAGAAAATATTCTGATGGAGGCAGAAGAAGAACTCACTAACCTGACTGCATTAGATCGTGATGATCGGATCGATACACCTGAAGAACTTGCCAGGTTGGGCTATGAAGAGGTGGAACGACGTTTTCTGCGATTCAAGGAAATCAATGAGCTCTACAAAGGAGTGATACCTCTAGATGGTCTGCCCACCGGATTCGACAATCTCAACCATATTACACTGGGCTATAAAGCTGGCGACCTGATTATTCTTGGAGCTCAAACCGGTCATGGCAAAACCGCTTTTGCTCTTCATACCGCGAAAGCTATCGCTGTGGACAGCGGCAGAAACATGCTCTATCTAAACACGGAGATGAGCCGCCAACAAATAGCTCTGCGCTGGGCGTCGATTTTAGCAGAAATTGATCATGATGCTATACGAAAAGGCGACATAAATGAGACCGAGTTATCGCGTATACTAAATGCATACTCAAGATTAGGATCTAGCGGATTTTACTCTTATCCGTGTCCTAATCTTACTCCCGAAAAAACCATTTCCCTAGCCAGAAAGTTTAAGGCTCAAAAAAACATTGACATCATGATCATTGATTATATCGGCCGCATGGATAAGATGGATCCCCGACTGGCCGAGTGGCAGGTCCTCGAACAGATCATAAAAACGCAAAAAATGCTGGCCCAGAACCTGGGGATAGCAGTACTGTGCCTTGTGCAGTTGAATCCGGATGGAACATTGCAGGGAGCCAAACGCATGAAAAATGAGTGCGACCTCATGCTAAAGCTCAGTCCTCTGGACCAGGATGATCTCGAGACAGATGAAAACCTAAAAAAGTACCGAAATCCCAACTATGCTCTATATATTGAGAAAAACAGGGACGGGGTCAGTGGCAAGAGAATACCGATAGTCTTTGATCTGCAGAAGCAGACCATGAAGGATGCAGAAAGGATTGGTTGATATGTCGCGTGAAGAACAGCAGGTTAATAAGATATATGATGAAACTGCAAGTTTGATTGTAGATTTGTCTTTGCGCAAGCAGATCAGCCACCAGGAGATGCATTTTCTCCTCAGCCTGCTGGATCAGGTGGTGGTAAGGGGGAGAAACCACGAATTAATGAGAGCTCTAAAAGCATGGGATCCCGACAATCTAGATCCTGAGATAAACGAAATAATAAAAGCGACTCTGCTGGCTCTGGATATGCGGGATAATGAAACTCTCAAGAGCACAGCCGTGATGATAGAAGAACTGATCAGCGCTTAGTGATAAGGGGAAGCGAAAAGCGAACAAGGGGACGGGTACGGCGTTCACATCGAGATGTGAAAGCCGGAACCCGGCCCCGGGTAGGGTTGGT
>CAZWPO010000049.1:0-13333 GCA_964635975.1 uncultured Syntrophomonas sp. | reverse complement strand
AAGCGGCCTTACCGCTTTATCTCTTGCCTAATCCATAAAAAGACTCCTATATATATCTATGCTTCATAACGGTAATATATTAATAGGTAGAAAGTGGTTGCAGCAATTCGGAATACCGGCTGGAATTTATCTATCATTAATGCTCAATACCACCCCTAACAGAAAACAAAATCCAGGCGGCATTTATTGTCCAGCGGGAATATTCCTGCTCGGTCAATAAGTTAGCTAGCCTGGCAACATTCTCCTTATGTTTTTGTGCTTATTAATAAGACATGTATAAAACTGCTTCTGGAAATATTTCAGCGGGCTATATATTTGTATAAACTTTGGTCCCCAGGATAAATCTGCTACTTGCGCAAAGCCTTCGGAACGTCCGGTTCATAGCGAAACCAACTATTCGGGTATATACCGGTTCCGGCAACGAAGATTAACAGAGAGGTAAAGGCCTTTAAAAACAGGCTATAGGCTTTCATGCAATCCACCCCCTTCCTCTTTCCTTTCGGGCTCATCGAGTACCCTGATTAACTTATATCCAATCGGGGTAATCATAAACATGGCATCCAGGGCTCCCAGGATAATAGCCAAAACATAACGGGTTTGATTCTGGGTCAATAAACAGAGGCTGACTGCCAGCCATATTACTGAGACTATAAGTGTTCTCCGCTTTAGTTGAGCGCGAATCAAAGCGTCTTTGAGAGGTTTTTTCTCAGTGCCTCCCGGAACCCACTTATGTATTATCATCAGGAAGCCGAGAAAGACTCCAAATAGGAGGTTTAATAGGAAATGCTTCTGCAGGGGACAGGCAGCCAGAAGACTGAGTATAATTATTTCCGTGGTGCTGACCAGAAAACAGCGCCAGCGCGTGCTCAGGTGAGGCCCTCCTGCAAAATGACGAAAGACAGCAAAAGCAATGCAGATTACAAGCGTATAGATAAAAACGTTGAGGTAAAATGCTATTAACAGTATAATTAGCGCCTGCAAGGATTCTCCCAGCAGTATGTTTAAAGCATAAGCATAAATCTCCTCCCGGTCCTCGTCAGCCACTTGCCTGACGGCTATGAGTGAGGCTATTTTTTTGGCTAACCTGTCTATCATAACCTTCCTCCGGGAACATTATTCTTACAACGGTCTTATTATTTGGCATCAGTTCTATCTTGCCCCCGTATCCTTCTACCAGGCTTTTTACGATATAGAGCCCATAGCCGCGGCCGCTGTTCTCCTTGGTGGAAAAGCCGGCTTCAAAAATCCGTTCGGCTTGCCCGGGCTCGATTGTCCTGCCATTATTAGTGACCGTGATCTCAAAAAATCCTTCGCGCCTGCGAAACTCCAGCCCCACCCGGGGAATTCCCTTTTCAAAAGCGGCCGCTTCCTGGGCGTTGTCCAGCAGGTTGCCGACGATGCTACACAGGTCCCAGGGCTCGATTTCAATATCGGAAAGATCGCACTCCACCGAAACGCCCATTTCGATCCCCTGGGTGCGGGCCAGGGCGTACTTGCTGTTGACCAGCCCGAAAAGAGCCGGATGATTGATGGGCAAGTAATCTTCGCTCTCCGGCTGCCGGGAAATCCCCTCCAGGTAGTGCACCGCCTCTTCCACCATGCCCAGGTGCAGGCAGGACTGCAACGCCTGTAGGTGTTTACGGTACTCGTGGCGTTCGATCCGGGAGGCCGTCAGCAGTGTCTCTATCTCTAAATAATGTTCTTTTTGAAACTTGTTTTTTATGTTTTCCTTATTGACTCTATCCATCTGACTTATTGAATAGATACCCACAACTGCAAGGCTGGTTACGACCACTTGCCAAATGGGTATAGAGTAATTATTCCTATTATTGGTGTCAACCCATTGCAAAACCATGCCCATAATCATTGATGCAAGTGTTAGAGCAAGTATGCTTCCTATTATGATTATCTCGTGCTTTTTATTTTTCATTTTCAATATCTTTCAGATTATATAAAACAAGGTTTTTCTTCCTAATGAAATACAATAATGATATAGAGATAACTAAAGACGGGATGTAGGTTATTATATTCATCCAGGGCTGTGCCGCCAGGTCTCGGTAATTCAGATCCATTAAAGAAAACATTATCGAATCACAAAAAGCTTCGATACCGACTACAATTACGGCACCCAACAGAACAAAAATACCCGTTTTCCACCATTCAACATGATTTAAAAGCGAAGTTAGGGCTGTTATGGTAATTAGCAAAGCAAGCGCATTAAACCAGGGAAAGCCCAGGTATAGTCTATAGAAATATTCCAGGAATCCTGAACAGAGTGAAATTATGATCAAATTTCGAGTAGCGATATGATAATTGAAAAGACGCGAGCCTATACCAAGAGTAAGAAACAATTCTGGAATGGAAACAAAAATAATAACCGTCCAGGGAATGGCAAACAAAGCCCTCGCCTCCATTATATACATTTAATTGTCTAATTGGATATATCTATTGTTATTTCCTCTTTTTCTCTTGGTGTTTTTTCTTTCATTGCTTATGGGTCAGCTTATAGCATCAAGATCTAAAATCATGCCCAGGTCCTGTAAGCCCTGGCAGTTACGGTGTTAGACGCTCCTTCTTACCGCATCCGCTCCTGAGCTATTTAATCATTCTTCCTAAAGCCCGTTTAAATATTTATTAAATCATTAACAGGAAAAGGCCAAGGGATATATGTAAGGTGTTTTTGGTCCTAATTTGTTTATATATATGGGATTATGGTCTTGATTTGGATGGCCAATGATGATAACATTATAAGCGTATCTTGGCATAATCTTATGGTTGTAGCCAAATATGATTTTGTATTATTCACGGCATTAGAGATCAAGGGAGGTAAGTCGCTTGGCACGGGGCGCAGATAGCAGTTATATGACCATAAATCATTTCCTCACAGCATCAGGACATATCTTGAAAGCCCAGACCCTTATCGAACATGCCCGAGAAAGAAAATCTAAAGGCCTATCGGTCACGGGTGACAAAACTAGGATCGCCCATTTTATTGATAAAGCAACCCTCCATCATGATAATTACCGCCAGTATATAAAGACTCTTACTCCGGAAGGACGGGAGGACGCCATAAAACTCTTGATCAGTCTGGAGGAAGCCTTGAACATAGCAAGGGACATGCTAAAGCGATTGTAACAAGAAGAAGCTCAGATATTTCCATCCGACAAGCAATCGCTCCGTTTGTGCGAGACTATTGGCATACATATTAGAGAAATATTTCTCGTCAGAGGAATATGGCGCTAAGCTTCACAGTTTCGCGGGCCGATTAGTCGAGCAACCGTACCAACCAGGATACCAAGACCAATGTTGATGAAGTCGGGCAAAGTCTCACACAGAAGGACCTCAACACTCTATATTCTGGAACCCTACACTGTCAGAAACAAAATAAGGCACTCCCACGGTTATGAAAGTGCCGCAATACTCTGGAGCGGGAAAAGGGGTTCGAACCCTCGACACCCGGCTTGGGAAGCCGGTGCTCTACCACTGAGCTACTCCCGCATTCGGTAAGAGTTATTGTATAATATCCTTTTCGCTTAGTCAACTTGGAGCTAGCGCTTTTGTTGTAAATAGAAAACCGGGGGTTCATTTTCCGACCCCCGGCTTCTTGTTTATTGATTACCCAAAACATTTTGGATGTCCTTATAAGACCAGTGCGGAGAGGCGCTCGGAATGGTTCCAGTGAATCTGAGCTTCCCATCCTCGGCTTTCATGGTCTTGACATAGAACTGCTTCTTTTTAGCAATACCACCCTGCACCAGATAGGTCTGCACAAAGCTGCTTATCTCTCCCTGATACTGGTTCAATACTGATGAAGGCACACTAAATCTTCCCACTTCCACTTTTTCCAATACCATCTGTACCTGGTTATTGTTTATCTGTCCTCTGGACTTCACATAGAAAGCAAAATCATGTCTGAACTTAACATAATCAAAGAAATCATCGATCATAGAGGAAGGTATACCTGTCATTCCCGCAAAGATATTCAACCGGGTAACGGAAATCACTCCTACCATCTCAGCACTTCCATCGGGACCGATTTTTATCTGGGCATTGCTTATTGGCCAACCTCTCCAGGTTCCAGTCTGTAGGAGTCCGGTTATTTCTTCTGAAGTCAGGACAACATCCACGTTTTTCGGAGTCCATGTGGTGACCAGCACCTGAATGAAGCTGCCGCTAGTGATGGGTCCCGGCGTCGGGGTCTTGCCGCCGGACGGCGGAGTGGATGGTATGGTAGAGGGCTGCTGCGTCCTGGTATTCGGAACCGATACTATTGATCTGGGCTTCTTCTTAGCTGCTTCAGCAATCATCTGCTGGCGGCTGGCTTCATCGACCACCGGCGGCATTGCCTGAACTGCCAGTTTGGTCATAGCGCTGTCCAGGTCCTCAGGCATTGGTCTTACACCCAGGTCGCGAGGACGATCGGATCCAAAGACACTCGAAAGCCAGGGGAGAAATCCCAGGTAACCTAATGCCAGCAGGGCTATGATCAATAATATACCGATAATTATTAGAATCTTTTTAGCCATATTTGAAAGTCACCTCCCTTCACTGGCACAATAAACGGATTTTTGCACTATATCCATCATAATATGAGTTTATTTTCCCATGTAGGTATCATTTTGCCAGATTCCCTCAACTATCTTGCCATTGGCATATGTGTAGACTCCATGGCCGTTCATTTTGCCGTCCTTAAATTCTCCTACATAACGATCTCCGGTAGGCCATGTATACTCGCCTTTCCCGTTGCGCAGGTCATCCTTCCACTCGCCAGTATATTTGCGGCCATCCAGCCAGGTGTAAGTCCCGGTGCCATTCTTTTTACCGTCTTTCCACAGGCCTTCATATTTCTCCCCGTCGGCATAAACAAAGCTGCCGGTGCCATTTTGCAAATCATTTTTCCATTCGCCTTCATAGCGGTCGCCATTGGGCCATATCATGACCCCATAACCGTCCTTCTGCCCACCGACCGTGCTCCCAGTGTATTGGGCGGTGATTTTCCCTTTAATAACCCACCCCCCCAGGGCAGCTATCAAGAGCAGAATTCCAACCACCGCAAGCACTCGTTTGCTTCCCCCTGGCCTGGCCTGGATTTCCTTTGCACCCTTTTCTTTCACTTCAACAGGGGCTGGTGCTAGGCTGGACTCGCCGAAAATGTCCCGGGGGCCTTGCCAATCTTTAGCCAATTCGGCTTGAAATTCTTTCATACTGCTGAATCGGTCACTGGCTTTCACGGCCAGTGCTTTCATCAATACTTCTTCAGCATGAGCCGGTATCTTCACTCCCAGCTCGGAGGGCCTTTGCAGGGTATCTTCAGCCAGGCGGTCTAAAGCATCGGGCGGTACCCGGCCGGCGATCGCCCTGTAGAAAGTGGCCGCTGTGGCGTAAACATCGGTCCATGGTCCCTGGTTGCCTTTGCTGCGATACTGCTCTTCAGGAGCATAACCGGGTTTGAGTATTACGGAAAGGCTCTTGCTATGCTCGCTCATAGCATTGCGGGCGGCGCCGAAATCTAATATTTTTACGATTCCTTTTTGGGTTATGAATATATTGTCAGGGCTGACGTCCCGATGCAGCACACCCGCGCTGTGAATCTGTCCCAGTGCGTCAATTACCGGCATCATGACCTGAAGGGCTTTGTCAAATTCCAGTGTTCCGCCATTTTCTTGAATATAGTCTTTGAAGGTGGTCCCATCTATATAGTTCATTACGAAATAGGCGGTTCCGTTTTCCCTAAAGAAATCTCGGATAGAGACTATATTGGGATGCTCATCAAAACGGGCTAAGGTTCGGGCTTCTTCCAGGAACTTATCCCGGCCCTGGTTAAAGAAATCTACAGAGTCTCCGCTGCTGTACACGCTTACCTGGGTATCCCCGGCTGAACGGGTGGTGAAATCCCTGGGGAAGTACTCCTTAATGGCCAGAATCAAGTTCAGATCAAGATCGCGGGCCAGATAGGTTATTCCAAATCCGCCCTGCCCCAGAGCCCTTCCCAGTAGATATTTCCCGCGCAATATAGTGCCCGGAGTCAGATGTTGAGGGGATGAATGCATCTCACCGCTCCACCCGCAGTATGGACACGGATCGGCATTTCCCTTCTCTGCCATACATCCCATGCATATATCTTTTATTTCCATTCAACTCACCACTGCCCTGTTATTCTTTTGCCTGGTATCCTTTTATTTCAGTAAAGCCCTGGTTTTTTGACCCGCTATTCTGAGACCAGGTAGATGGATCAGAATCAATGACCGTATATGTTCCTGCTTTGATTACCTGGTTGGGGCGTACTATCCAGTAAGCGTTTTGGACATTACCCTGGCCAGGTGCGCCTTCTGTTTGCCAGGGGCCGTATACGGTGCCGTCCTGGTGCTTTAGGGATATGGTCCCAGGCAATGCACCACGGTTAAAGTAATGGTAATTGGATATGTATGTGATTTTATATGATTCACTTATCGCAAATGTAGTCGGATTTGAAGGCTGGCTGAGCACCCCCGAGATGTTACCATTTTTATATATCACAGCTTCCTCCGGAACAGGCTCTGTAGGCACCGGGGTTTTCTTCTGGCAGCCTATTAGGTTAAAAGACAAAGCCAGCACGATAAGAAGCGTGAGCCCTTTAAGTAGTTCTTTTTTCATGTAAATCATTCCTTTCCTCATGAATTTAGCTACCTGACTAGCACATCGTATTTCCAAAAACCTTCTTCTATAGTGCCGTCGGCTCTTATCAATCTTCCCCGGCCATCTTTACGATCTTCGACAAAGCTGCCTTCATAGCGGTCGCCGTTCGGCCAGACATAGACCCCCTGCCCATCTCGCTTTCCATTCTTAACATCTCCTGAATATGTAGCCCCGTCTGTATACTTGAAGCTGCCTTTACCGGTCATGCTTCCGGCCTGAAAAGCTCCAGTATACACATTGCCATCTGCAAATGTAAATTTCCCCTGCCCGTTCTGGAGGCCATCTTTCCATTCGCCTTCATAAATGCTGCCGTTTGCCGCTTTCAGAACGCCCTGGCCGTCCATCTTGCCAGCTTTCCAACTGCCGGTATAATTCGTTCCATTGGTCTGAGTCATGGTACCCTGGCCGGATTGCTGTCCATCTTTCATCTCTCCGACATACCTATTGCCGTTAGTATAAGTGAATGTCTGCTGTCCGCTCTCTACGCCCGCTTTCCATTCACCTTCATACTGGCCCAAAGAGGAAACCTGCACTACGCCATGCCCGTCTGGCAATCCTCCCTTTAAAGGCCCAGTGTAGATACGCCCGTCAGCAAATATGTAAGTTCCGGAACCTGTCTGCTGGCTGCTGAAAGCCCACCAACCGCCGATAGCCATCAGCGATAAAAGCATAGCTATGACCCCCGCGACCAGCATCCTCGGAGTTGGTTTATCCCCACCTCTGCTCTGTCCCTCTGCCCGCGATGCCGTCCCGGCCGGTGCGGCCCTATCCTTTAGGGGCTCATACGCTCTTCCCGTCAAGGCCTGCTGAAATTCGCGCATATTCTGAAAGCGTGCGGCCGCATTGATAGAAAGCGCTTTTAACAAGGCAGCTTCACTCTCAGGCGGTATAATTACCCCCATCTGCGAAGGGGCAATCAATTCCTCCCCCGCCATACGGTCAAGCGAATCAGGTGGAACCTGACCACACAGGACCCTGTAAAAAGTGGCGGCTGTGGCATAAACATCGGTCCAGGGTCCCTGGTTACCCCTGCTTCTATACTGCTCCTCAGGAGCGTATCCAGGCTTTAATATAACTGACAGGCTTTTGCTGTGTTCACCTATCGCCTGGCGAGCGGCTCCAAAGTCTAAAAGCTTTACAATTCCTTTTTCGGTTATAAAAATGTTGTCGGGACTGATATCCCTGTGTAGAATGTTTTGATCGTGTACCTCAGCCAGAGCATCCATAACCGGCAGCATGACAGACAACGCAGTGGTAAAGTCAACTTTATCACCATGCTGTTTAACGTATTCTTTCAAAGTAACGCCTTCAATGTAGTTCATTACAAAATAGGCGGTCTGGTTCTCCCTGAAAAAATCCCTAACTGATACAATATTGGGGTGTTCTTCAAAACGAGCCAGGGTCCGGGCCTCTTCTAGAAACTTTTCCCGACCTTCTTCGAAAAAGCCTGACGCGTCACCAGGATATACTGAAACAGCCGTCTCGCCAAGCGTACGTGTAGCGAAGTCTCTGGGGAGGTACTCTTTAATGGCCAGCTTGATATTCAAATCCAGGTCCCAGGCGAGATAGGTGATGCCAAAACCGCCCTGGCCAAGGACTCGGCCCAGCAAGTACTTTCCCTGCAAAATTGTTCCCGGCGGTATGTGCTGCCCGGTGTCTATGCTATCAGCATCGCTCCACCCGCAGTAAGGGCACCTCTCGCTTTCGCCCTTATCCGCCATACAGCCCAAACATAAATTCTTAATATCCAAAAGTTAACCCTCCAGGTCTAAAGCTGCTACGCCGTTTAGATCCACTGTGCTTTAAAATCATTGGGAGCGTTTTCAAAAATAAGCACGCTACAGCTGGTTGTGCTCACGTTTTGGGATAAAATTGTGATAGCTGCACCGTTTCTGGATATGGTTATTTTGACCGGAAATTTACCATCAATCGCTGTAATCTCTTTCTGCTGGTTGACGCCTTCGCCGGGAGTCAGGCGGGGTGCTGCGGCTCCTACTAAACCGTCCACGCTGACATGAAAAGGATTCCGATTGGTGGATGCGCTGTGTATCTGCACCACAACAGTTGCTTTGGTAGGCTCCTGGTTTACGGGCGCAGGCTCAATTGCGCTGGTTTCCACCTGGGTATTTTCAGGGGAAGTAATCTGCCCGGTCTCCGAACTCTGTCTCGAAACAGAACACCCCAGCGGATCCTTACGGCAGGCGGTAACGCTTATTCCTGATAAAGCAATCAGAAGTATAAATATAGTAATTTTTATGATCCTCTTCACCGTCTAATCACTCCTATAGATAATAGTTCTGAGATGCCGGTCTTCTCCTGACGCATCCTGAAAAGCGCAATTACTACCATAAGTAACAGCAGGGAAGCATAGAGCCATGGATATATTTGAAAATCCAGCGCGCCCCTTATTGCCGAGGCACGAAAACTGAATAGAAACCAGCGCCAGGCGCTGAACCAGAAACCCAGCAATAGCAGCGATAGTCCTGGAACCTTTTTAGTATAGCGATAGGTCAGCCAGCAAAGAACCGCGCCACTGAACCCGGCCAGTGCCTCGTATATTTGAACCGGATGAAGTGGCAGCATATTGGTATAGAATACCGATGAACTGCTAAAAAGTTGGTAATTAAATGCTTGTGTCCCTTGCGGGTATATTATACCCCACGGCAGGGACGTCACTGATCCAAAGCAGCAGCCGTTTAAAAAGCATCCTATCTTGGCAAATCCGAGACCGACACCCAAACCCGGCGTAAAAGCATCAGCCACAATCCACGGATTCAGTCTCATTATCACACAGGCAATGAATCCCAACAGGCTCGCCATCACCAGGCCTCCATATACAGAAAAGTACCTGAAATGCATATCAAAGAGGCTGTCAGAACTAAGTGCCGCTAAGCCTCCCTGGCTCAGCAGATATAGCAGGCGGCTGCCCAGTAAACCAGAGAGATCAACTATGACTATCAAAATCAGCAGACGTCCCGCATTTAATCCTCGCTGGCGGCCTAGCAAGTAGGCCCCCAGCGAAACTGCAAGGGCAAAAAGCAACATAAATAAACGGTATGAGCCCAGGGGTATTCCATCACCCCATGGCAAATAGATTTGCGGATACAAAGTTCCTCCTTATTGCTGAGGAAGGGTAACAATTGCATTAACGGCAGTTATAATGCCCTTTATCGACATCTGACCATCCTTGGACTGAGCTGATATACTCCCATTAAACACCAGGGTCGCGTTAGCATTGGAAAGCTGCTCCATATAAATAGAAGACGTATCCCTCATCTTGGCGATGGCTTCCTTTTGTTTAATTTCAGTTTCCAGTTTGGCCTTTTCACTTTCTGGAGCGCTGGCAAGTTTGGCCTTGAGCTGAGTCAACTCATCTTGAGCAGCTT
Organism: uncultured Syntrophomonas sp.; assembly: GCA_964635975.1. GTDB lineage: Bacteria > Bacillota > Syntrophomonadia > Syntrophomonadales > Syntrophomonadaceae > UBA5314. The sequence continues at coordinate 3,272 of CAZWPO010000049.1, read as the reverse complement.
TGGCCTTGGCTTTTTCCTCGCCGGCTTTTGCCCCAAGACCCTGCTTATAGTCCTTGTTCAGGAAAGAAACGGAAATGTCCTGAGTGGTTATGGTATCGGGATCGTCTTGCATTTCATTGATGGTAATTTTTCCGTTGGCATAAGTAATAGGGGTTGACTCCGGCTTACTGCCGTCCTGATCGCTGAGCCCTTGAATATTCATAGTTAGGGTTCCTTTTCCGTCTGCTCCTACCTGCAAATCAATAACGGTGGGTAGCGGAGCATCTTTCAACGCTGCCAGCATAGCATAGCCGCATGCTTCCATAGCCTGTTCGTCGCTGCTCCCTTCCTTGGGCTGAGGCACTTTTACTTCGGTAAAAACCATCACGCCCGTATAGCGCCCTGACACTTCGCTAGCAGAAGGGACTTTGCTGTCCCGGTTGGATATCAGTTGATCCCATGTAGGCACCGGCACCGTCTCAGGCTGCTGGCTTTGAGCATCACCAGCTTTTCCAGCCGTAGAGCCAGGCTGGTTTTTGCTGCATCCGGATACAAGCATACCCGCCAGCAAGAGAAGCATCAAGCTCAGAACCAGTTTCTTTTCCCATCCAAATTTCATCTTTTATCACTCCTCAATTCTATATGCCCGTAGAAAATTTATGGGCGGCTATCATAATAATATTAGGTGAGCATTTCTACATTTTCGACGTAAATCCTGCTATTTTTTCCTTAGGATTCTATCCCCAGCTTCACTATCTCTGCTACTCCAAAAGTAAAACCGGGAAAAGCCCCCGGCAGAAAGTTAATTTTTTAAACTTGCTATCGCCAACAAGCACTTTTTGGCAAATCGCTAATCGATTGTGGGCTCTGCTCGGTGTACGCTCACCACCTAATCGGTCAAGCCCCGCATTACTTCTTCGAGTATATCCCCGCTGCTTCCTGATCCGACCTCAATTTTCACCATGGCTGCATGGTCCAGGTGAGTAAAGCCCTTGTTGATGATTATCAGATCCTGGGTGAATGTGGAAAACTCTTTTACAAGCCCTGCCAGTGGATATACTGTCAATGATGATCCTATGACAATCACAAGACGCGCCCCCAATATCATCTCGCGCGCGTCGATATAATTATAAATATTTTCTCCAAATAGAATAACATCAGGTTTGAGTATAGATGAACATTCCGGGCACCTGGGCACAGTATCCGGATAATTCTGTTCCACATAATCGCTGCTGACTATGTTCTTGCAGCGTGGGGAAGTGCAGATGTATTGTCCGGCATTACCGTGGATGGCAACTACTTTTTTGCTGCCCGCTTTTTGATGCAGGTGATCTATGTTCTGAGTAACGACCCCTCGCACAAAGCCTTTTGTTTCCATGTCGGCCAGAATGTAATGGGCTTTACTGGGCTCAGCAGCTGGAAAATCGAAATGAGCCCGGAAGAATTCATAGAACTTTTCCGGTTCGCGCCTAAAATAATCAATATTGATTATATTCATGACCCGATTCTCCCCAAGCTGCCGGTATATTCCATTTTGTCCGCGAAAATCAGGGATTCCGGCTTCCGTGCTAATTCCAGCTCCGGTAACAACTACCGTATTTTTTGAAGCTTTCATTGCTTTAACGATTTTATTGATGTCATCTGATGCATGCATACCCATCACCAACCTCTGCTAATAAAATTATCATAGTTTAATCCACGGCATCTAAAAGCTGCTTGACCTGGTTCCAATCATTAACACGCGTGATATTAGGTGCATCGACATGCTGATTATATGGATAGGAAAATAAGATCACCGGTAAGTAAGCACTCAGCTCGACAGCTAAATCATGATGGTCTTCAATCATTATTTCTACCATATTGTCTCTACACGCCTGAACTTTGCTAAAATGATGCATATTGTCGGTTGCGTTCATCACCAGCAGATCATAGGGAATCGAGTACCTGGCTAACCAATCTCTGGTAGCTTCCTCTATTCCCGGATAAAACCGGTTTCTGGAGGTAATTAAGATCAAAGCATGCTTTTCGCTCAACTCTCGAATTACTTCAGCGGCACGGCATTTGGGCTGAACCTCGCTGTAGATCTCGAGCAAGTGCTGCTCCATAAACCGCTCAACCATCTTTTTAGGCCATCCAAGTGCGTCTTCAATATAGTATTCAGTGTAATTCGGCACAGCATTTAGCTGGTTTGCTTTCGCAAAAAGATCTGCATATCTCATAATTGTCTTTGACGTTCTGGTTATGGTATTATCTATATCTATGCCAATCCGCACTGCTTGAACTACCCCCCGCATGATTTAAGATTTCGTTGGTTAGACCCCTTGCTGCCTCACTAAATGTAAAGCGTTCAGTATCTGCAGTATTCTGTAAATGCGCCCTATTATCCTGCTATTAAGCAGGCCTGCCATCTGATTATCAAATAGAAAATTAGCTCATAATATTAATCTAAAAGGTGTTTAACATCTTAGCATATTATGTTATTATTATGGTATGATAATTAAATCACAAAGTAGGGGGATATAAAAATGGCTACATCATTATCTGATACGTCAGCAAGGCTTGCCTCCGGGCCAATGGTGGATACTTTTGAGCCAGTGGTTGATTCCTTTGCCCAGGCTGCAGTCAACGCCGCTTTTCAGAGATCCGGAGGCTTATGTGAATGTTCCCGGCAATCGCATGGCCACCTTTCCCGCTGTGCTATTCCCCTGGTCTACAATTACCGGGGACAGGAATTGCCGGGAGGCTGGGAAGCTCATCATATAGATCCTTTTGGGCATTCCGATCTTAAAAACTGTGAAATAGTATGTATCTCTTGTTATAAAACGATCCAGGGAAGGTAGCTGAAAAACAAGAAAGAACTCCCCATGTTATGGGCAGTTCTAGCCAATAATGCTTAAAACCCGCCAGGGCAATCCCTCCTTCTAATGGCCAAGCCCTGGCGTTTACTTCACAAGAGATTGTTGTTTTTCCCGGAATATCATCCCCGTTTAATCTTTTATCGGATGGGCAATTTTTTCATGCACTTTTGCCATCTCCCAGACTGCACCCAGAAAGATCCCGCTGCACAGGAAAAGAAACCGTATCGTTCCTGTTTTCATCATTTTCAGCAAACCCGCCTTTCTTTTCTTCTTAGTTTTGTTTAATCAGGTCTTTATTCATTCGCGCCAATCTGCTCCATTTAAGATTATAAATACCTGTAGCGTAAAATAATAATGCCAGGAGCAACATCCTGGCATTTAGAATTCATATGGTGGGCGCAGAGGGTTTCGAACCCACGACTTCTACCGTGTGAA
>CAZWPO010000048.1:0-14049 GCA_964635975.1 uncultured Syntrophomonas sp. | reverse complement strand
AAACGCCGGTTCCTGGCTGAAGGGATCGCGGGCTTAGAGGACACACAGAAAGGTAGGCTGGCTAAATTGCCTAAGAAACCTGATAAAACAGCTAAATCTCTGAGCAAAGAAGAACAGTATGAAGCCCGCATCAAAGAACTTGAGATGGAGAATGCCTATTTAAAAAAATTGAACGCCTTAGTATCAGAGCGGGAAAAATCCAAAAAGAAGACAAAGTAAGAGTTGTCTCTGAGCTAAGGCTTGAATTCCCCTTGCATAAGCTTCTTGCCTGGACAATAGTGTGATGGAGAACTTCTTCGGCTTGTTGAAGTCTGAGTTACTTTATCTCCAGGACTTTGATTCACTAGAAGATTTCAAAGCCCAGTTGATTGAGTATATGAATTACTACAACAACCACCGGATCAAATGCAAACTTAAAGGACTGAGCCCTGTGCAATACAGAACTCAGTCCTCGGTAGCCGCTTAGTATATGTGTCTAACATATGGGGTGCAGAACATTGAATGCCGCGTCCCCTTGTTACACTACCAGACCAGTTCTTCAACTTCATCCAGCAGCCTTCCAAAAAAGTCCAGGGCTTTCTCCACCGGTTGGGAACTGGCGAGGTCTACCCCCGCTTTTTTCAAGAGCTTAATCGGGAAATCAGATCCACCCGATTTCAGAAACTCCAGATACCTATCCACAGCCGACTGACCTTCGCTGACGATCATTTCTTTTATAGCCGTGGCAGCTGAAAAACCGGTAGCGTACTTGTACACATAAAAAGCGGAGTAGAAATGCGGAATGCGCATCCACTCCAGAGCTATCTGCTCGTCAAGTACCAGTTCATCTCCAAAGTACTGCCGGTTAAGATCAAAATAAACTTGATTTAACAGATCCGGTGTAAGAGCTTCTCCGGATTCAGCTTTTTCATGGCTTATTTTCTCAAACTCTGCAAACATGGTCTGCCTGAACACAGTTCCTCTGAACTGCTCCAGGTAATGATTTATCAGGTAAAGTTTCTCCTGGGGATCGGTAGATTTCTTCAACATAAAGTCAATCAACAGTGATTCGTTAACTGTTGAAGCCACTTCAGCCAGGAATATCGGGTACCGGCTGTATACATACGGTTGTGAACGGTTTGAATAGGCACTATGCAGGGCATGCCCCATCTCGTGCGCCAACGTAAAAAGGTCATCCAGCTTTTCATCATAATTCATCAGGACATAAGGATGGGTATCATAAGCACCCCAGGAGTAAGCCCCACTGGTTTTGCCCTGGTTTTCATAAACATCTATCCAGCTCGAATTCAGACCTTTTTCAGTTTCCTTCAGGTATTCATCCCCCAGGGGAGCCAGAGCTTCCAGCAGTATCTTCCGGCATTCGCTGTAGGGGATATTCATTTTGTATTCTTTAACCAATGGCACGTATAGGTCATAAACATGGAGCTCGGATAGTTCCAATATTCTTTTTCGCAATTGAATGTAACGGTGCAGGTAGGGCAGGCGGGTATGAACTGTTTTTATCAGTTGTTCATAGACCTGCGGTTCAATATTATCCTGATCCAGTGCTGCAGTTAGCGCCGAGGGGTATTTTCTCACCCGGGAGTAGAAAATGTCACTCTTTATGCTGGCGGCCAGGGTGGAGCCAATGGTATTTTTTAATCTGCCATAGGAATCATAGAGCCCTTGAAAAGCATCCTGACGAACCTGGCGGTCATAGCTTTCCATAAAACGCCCCAGCCGTCCCTTGGTCAGCTCGACGTCGTTCCCTTCTTCATCTTTGATAACCGGGAACTTGATATCGGCGTTGTTTAGCATAGTGAATATGTTTTTAGACGCTGCGGAAAGATCTGCAGTCATGGCCAATATTTTCTCTTCTTCGGGAGACAGAATATGTTCTTTCTGGCGCCACAGTTCGGCAAAAAAATGCTTGTATATTTGCAGCTCCGTTTTTTCTGTCATGAACTGCTGGACTAGATTCTCATCCAGGGCACTGAGTTCTGGGATCACAAAAGCAATAGCGCTGCTGGTCTGTATGCTCAGTGACTCAATGCGGTCAGCTAATGCCTGGTACGTTGTATTGGCATTATCTTCGTCCCTGCGCATGCGAGCATAAACATACAGCTTCTCGGTCTGGCGCTCCAACTGCTCGGTCCTCTGGAATGCTTCCAGCATGATTTCCGCAGAACTTCCGAGCTTTCCCTGAAAATCCTGCACGGCCTTAACCAGGTTTTTTACTCCCGCGAAGTCATCCTCCCACTGCTGGTCGCTCTCGTAAATATCTTCAAGGCGCCATTTGGAGTTGGAATCAATTTCATCTCTGTGTTTGGTATTACCGCTCAATTTTTGCCCTCCTATTTCCTTCGATAAATATGCTTTTATTCTATCCCGATTAATTACTTATATTTATATGCCCTGCTTTTGACCACATGGTTAGTATTGCCAGCATTATATACTATTATATTGGGTGATAGCTTTTAAAGCAAAAGCCCGCCTGCAGGCGGGCTCAGTTTGTCAAAGAAGTTGGCAAGCTGGCAGAGCGAGCAAAAAAGGTGTAGATCGAGGCGCTCGAAAAGCCCGTGATCGAGGCGTACCTATAGTACGTTGATTGAGCGGGTTTTTCGAAGCAACAAAGATATACGCCTTTTTTGACGGTCTGAGCCCGCCTGCAGGCGGGCTCTATAAGGTTTTACGGAAGTATCCTGGTGGTAGCGCCTCCGGAATCCGGCGCTATGGTTTTAGGGGGAGTATCTTTGTCTACGTCTTCAGGTAAATCCGGATCTACCGGCTCTTTACCAGTCTGGTCCTTATTCTGATCCCCAGCTTTGCCGCTGCTGTCAGTCTGCGAACCGTTTGGCGTGTTTTCGCTGGATTTAGAACCGTCCTGTGTCTTATTATCCTGTGTAGCTGATGACCCGGTTCCATTTTTTACATCGGTTGTCGTATTGGCCTCTCCAGCAGGAGGTACACTATCCGCCCCGTCGTCTTCCACCGCTACTTGCGGGCGGCTGTTCCAGGTGGGGGGATCGTGTATAACTTCAAAGGTCTGCCCTTGCAGAAGCGCTAGCATTATTCCATTGGCGACCTTCTTGTCTGGCTCCCAATAACTTGCTCCGTCTTTAGAACTGGTAAATGAATGCCCCGGCAGAGTTTGGGTGACGATATCACTGGTTTTGAAATCTCCGGCTTCAGTGAGCAGGTAGACCAGATCAGCAGTCGGGATATTTGTCTTGATGCTGTTAACCAGCTCCGGTGCCAGATCAGGCAGTTTCAGTATGGTTTTTGTCTTGAAGACTTCATCAGCCAGGGCTTTTAAGAATTTGGCCTGACGCTGGGTTCGCCCGATATCTGCAGTAGGACCCCCGCGGTAGCGTACGTATTTAAGAGCATTCTCCCCGTTCAAACGCTGGGTGCCCTTGGGGATGTTGATATTGAGATAGGGATCGGGATCATAGTGTTTGAAATTGGTCTCTACATCTACAGTGACCCCGCCCAGCTTGTCAATAATTTTTTCGAATCCCCAGAAGTTTGTTATTATGTAATGATCGACATCCGCCCCCACCAGTTTGCCAACCGCTTCGCAAGCTGCTTCCGGTCCTTTTGCCACATTTATGCTGTTGATTTTCATCTGCCCGCCTGAAGAGGTCTCGATTCTTGTGTCTCTTGGTATCCACAGTAATGCGACCTTTTTGCTTTTTGTATCAACAGTAGCTAAGACCATGGTATCGCTGCGGGAATTGGCGTTCAAATCCCGGGCATCGATGCCCATAAGCAAAATATTTACTGTCTTTCCGCCCTTGACGATGTCAACAATGCTCGCGACTCTGCCGCCGGTCAGCCAGCTCAGCCCGGTGCCCCCCAAAAAGGATAGGGCGAATATCCCGACTACTATCAAGATCATCTTATAATTCTTTTTAATGAAATCCATACAACTTTTCCTCTCCCTGGTGCCTGTTTGCCTGAATAAAAACAATTAATTTTACACTAAGTATTTGCCTATGTCTATAAGCAATGAAAGTCAGAACCCTCAAGCTTAACTATGACGGCTTGCTTCTGCCTGTCCTGATAAGCGCTCAGATATTTGCTTCAATAAAAGCTGGATTCCTGATCCGGTGATCGCGGAAATACCCAGTCCCGTTTTCGGGTAAACACTACCAGCGGGAAGCAGATCAACTTTGCTAAAAACTTGGACTATCTTTTCCCGGTCCGCACCCAATTCCTCCAGCACACTTTCCACTATATCGATCTTGACCAGATAATCCGGATCTGAAGCATCGATGACATGGAGTATCAAGTCGGCTGCGGCTGCTTCTTCCAGAGTAGACCTGAAAGCTCTGACCAGGTGATGCGGAAGGTTACGGATAAATCCTACCGTATCTGTAACCAAGAAGTCAGGTCCATAAGGGAAGCCAATCTTTCTAGTGCTTGTGTCCAGCGTCTGGAAAAGCCGGCTGTCGGCTTCAGCCTGGTCCCGGCCGCTGCTGTGGCCGGAGCGGCAAAGTGCATTGAATAGAGTAGATTTCCCGGCATTAGTATATCCCACCAGAGACACTTCTTTAATCTCCGCTCTTTGACGGCGTTTTCTGTGCAAGAACCGGGTTTTCTCGACTGAAGCCATCTGTTTTTTAATATCCTTGATCCTTTTTCTGACATAACGGCGGTCCAACTCGAGTTTTTGTTCGCCCGCACCTCGAGTCCCTATGCCGGCACCGAGCCGGCTCAACTCACGACCTTTTCCAGTCAATCGCGGAAGACGGTATTCCAGCATCGCCAGTTCTACCTGCAGCTTCCCCTCCCGAGACCTGGCCCTCCCGGCAAAAATGTCCAGAATGATTAGAGTCCGATCCAGGATCTTGCACTCCAGCTCGTCCTCCAGGTTGCGCATCTGCACGGGAGTAAGTTCGTTGTCGAATACTACCAGATCCGCCCGGCTATTTTCCAGTATAATCCTGAGCTCCTCCAGCTTGCCTTTTCCAATATAAGTTGCCGGGTGGGGACGATCCTGGGACTGGACAAGTTCAGCCACCACGATGCCTCCGGCTGCTTGCACCAGCCCGTGCAGCTCCTGGAAAGAATCCTGAAAATCGTTTACAGAGCCTTTGGGCTTGATTCCTACCAGGACTGCTTTCTCGTCGTTTCCATAAATAATCCTATTTTCTTCTCTTCTGAACGCTATTTTTATCTTTCCTCTCGCGAAGTTTCCTTCTTTTATTATTACCTGTATAGCTTGCGCTTCTTTCACCTCTGCCATTATCCTTCTCAGCCAGCAGACAATCTGGGCCAGTGCCTATCAAGTCTTCGCGTCCCGCTTCCCGCAGGGCTTGTAGAGCAATTGGCTTGTTTCGTGGTACTCGGCACTGCAAAAGCGCTCTCTGCTGACTGCGCTCTTTGCTTCCCCGAGGAACATGAATAACTTTTCCTGAGAAAGGATCTACCCCAGCAGCATACATACAAGTCGAAAAGGTCATAGGGGTTGGAGTAAAATTCTGAATTTGTTCCGGTTGAAAATGCAGCTCTTTTTTGAGGAATCGTGCCAATTCGATGCTCTCGTCGATGCTGCTCCCCGGGTGTCCGGATATGAAATAGGGAACCATGTAGAGATCTTTATCCAGCTCCTTTTTAACCTGGTTGAACAATTTTATAAACCTTCGATATTCTGAAGCCGCCGGCTTGTTCATCAATCGGGTTATATTTTCGGAAATATGTTCTGGAGCAATCTTTAACTGCCCGCCCACATGGTATCTTAACAGATCTTTCAGGTAAATCTGAGTGTTATCTTTCAGAACCAGGTCATAACGAATTCCCGAAGATATATAGATGTGTTTGGCTTCCTTTAGCGAGCGCAGGCGCTTTAACAGCTTGATGCTGGGTGCCTGAGCCGCATTAAGGTTGGGGCAGGGTTCGGGAAAGAGGCAGCTGAACTTTCGGCAAGATTTGCACCTGTCGGCATCTATGCCTCCCTGTGAGTACATATTGGCCGATGGCCCTCCCACATCGCTGATGGTGCCCTTAAAATCTTTATGTTCGGTTATTTTACGAGCTTCTTTTATTATTGACTCTACACTACGGCTTTGAATAAACTTCCCCTGGTGCAGCGCGAGTGAGCAAAAAGAACAACCGCCAAAGCACCCGCGGTGGCTGGTTATGGAAAACTGGACCGGTGCCAGAGCTGGGATGCCGCATGAATTTTCATACCCTGGATGGGCTGTTCTTGAAAAATCCATAGCATATATCTGATCCATTTGCTTCACATTCAGAGGCAGCGGGGGCGGATTCTGCACGACCCAGCGCTCTCCGTTTGGTTCAGCGATAATTCGTGCACAGTAGGGATTTACCTCCCGGTGCAATACCAGCGCGGCTTCGGTCAGATGCCGGGGATCTTTACTGCATTTTTCAAAAGAAGGGATCTGCACAGCGCCCTCGGGCAGTTTCCGGCTCCAGTAGCAGGTTCCCCTGACATCTTTGATTTCTGTCAGCGGCTCTCCTTGCTTGATCCGCCCGGCTATTTCCTCCAGAGCATATTCGCCCATACCATAAACCAGCAGATCTGCTTTACTGTCCAAAAGTATTGATCGCCGTATCCTCCCGCTCCAATAATCATAATGGGCAAAACGACGCAGACTGGCCTCGATTCCGCCAATTATGACCGGCACCCTCGGGAAATGCTGGCGGATCAAATTGGAATAGACAATGGTGGCACGATCAGGGCGGAGTCCAACCCTACCGCCCGGAGAGTACAAGTCTTGCCTCCGTTTCCTGAGATCAGCAGTATAGTGGTTGACCATGCTGTCCATATTTCCAGCCGACACCGCAAAAAGCAGACGCGGAGATCCCAATTTTCCGATGTCGCTGGGATTATTCCAGTCTGGCTGGGCTAAGACTCCAACCCGATAACCCCGGCTTTCCAGAAATCTTCCCAGCAGGGCAGCTGCCCAGGCAGGATGATCCACGTAAGCATCTCCACTTACGATTACTACGTCCAACTGATCCCATCCAAGTTTTTGCATCTCTTCACGATTTGTTGGGAGAAACGCCATTGATATCTCCTCTCCGGGCTTTTTTACCTGCCGTGTTGATCCGATTCCTCCAACTGGGTGATCAGCTTTTCCCACTCCATATAAGCATCTTCCAGTTTGGATTCAAGTTCCCCGTAGGTTTTCCACCCTTCGCGGGTCCTCTCTCCGTCTGCCAGGTATTGAGAATCTGCGAAGGCGGCTTCTAAATGTCTCTTATCTGCTTCCCATAGCTGAATCTGCCCCTCCAGCCGTTCCAATTTAAATCTCAGAGTATAAGCAGAAGGTTTTTTTATTCCGGTTGAATGGGATTCTCTTCTCCTCTCAACCTTTGCATCCCCTTGTACATCTTGATCCTCCGCCATCTGCCGGCGTTTGTCACGATAGTAAGAATAATCCCCCCAATATAGCGTCAGGCCTTTATCTTCAAACACCAGCAGATGCTCACACACCTGGTCGATAAAATAACGATCATGAGACACAATAAGCAGTGAGCCCGGAAATGAAGAGAGGAGGTCCTCTGCGGCCTGTCGTCCATAAATGTCCAGGTGGTTGGTAGGCTCATCCAGAATCAAAAAATTAGGCCTCTTGAGCAGCACCTTGAGCAGCGATAGCCTGCCCTTCTCGCCTCCACTCAAGTCTCCCACTTTTTTATACACATCATCACCGGTGAACAAGATACTGCCCAGGTAATTCCGTGCCTGTTCTATGCTGACATCGAAATTATGGTAAATCTCATCAAGAAGCGTATTCGATGAAAGCAGGTCTTCATTCTCCTGGGCAAAATACCCCACCCTTATCCGCGAACCCCAATGAACGGAACCGTAATCCGCAGTTTCTATACTCTGAAGAATCCTGAGTAGGGTGCTCTTGCCGCACCCGTTAGGACCTACCAGGGCGAGCCTGTCACCGCGTCTTATTTTAAAACTCACCCGGCTGAACAGGTGATTATCGCCGAAACTCTTCGCAAGATCTTCTGTCTCCAGAACCTGTTCTCCACTGCGCGGCACATCAGGCAGGATCCATCCCGGCCTGGTCTTAGGGACAAGAGGCTTTTCCATTACTTCCAGGCGTTTTAGCTGCGACTCTCTCCCTCTCGCCTGTTTGGCTTTAACTCCGGCTTTGTAGCGCTGTATAAAATCCTGGGTTTTCTTGATATATTCCTGCTGGCGCCTGAAGGCTTTATCCCAGGCTAGATCCTGTTCTGCCTTTTGCTTGAGATAACTAGAATAGTTGCCGGAATAAGAGTATAGAGATCCGTTCTTCATCTCCACAATGCGGGTGGGCACCTTATCCAGAAGCATGCGGTCGTGAGAAACCAGCAGAAGAGTTCCGCCAAAATCCGCCAGATATTGTTCCAACCATTCTACGGAATCCATGTCGAGATGATTGGTAGGCTCATCCAGCAGCAGGCATTCGGGCCGGGCTGCTAACAGACGAGCCAATTTTAGGCGAGTCTTCTGTCCTCCGCTGAAACTGCTGACCGGTTTTGCTAACTGGTCAGTGGGAAAGCCCAGGCCCACAAGAATGCGCCGGGCAGTGTTCTCGCAACTGTATCCCTCGGTTTTTTCATATTCTTCCTGCAAGCGTGCGTATTGCCGCATTATTTTTTCCAATTCTATCCCGGCCGTTTTCATTTTTTCTTCCAACCCGGCGAGCCGCTCGCGCATCTGTAATACATCACGGAATGTGTCCATGACGAAATCCCATGCGTTGCAGTCATTTTCTTCAATACTGAGCTGCTCCAGGTATCCTATACTGATATCCGGGGAACAAAACACCTGTCCTGCATCAGACAATAGAGTCCCGGTCAGGCACTTCAGAAACGTGCTCTTTCCAGATCCATTTACACCGACCAAGCCCACCTTTTCACCTTTTGAAATTGAGAAATTCACATTTTTTAGAACCTGATGCCCACCCAGATACTTTTCCAGCCCGGCAGCCTGTAAAACAATCATTTTTCCACCCTTAATGAGCTTTTTACCCACAATTACTGTATTACATGGCCCAGGACCTTAGCAAGCCCATAATTTATTATCACCCGAAAATAATTATTAACCGGATAAAAATTGGGCCCGCTGCAAAATAATAAAGATAATTCTAGGAGGTGGACTGCAGTGGAAGCATGGCATGGATTTACCAGGGGCAGATGGTGCCAGGAGGTTGATGTCAGGGAGTTTATTCAGAAGAACTATTCTCCCTTTTTTAACGGTCCAGGCTTCCTTTCCGGCCCTTCGGAGAAGACACTGAAGCTATGGAAAAAATGTCAGGCTCTTCTGCACCAGGAGGCCAAAAATGGCGGTGTTCTGGAAGTAGATCCGCATACGCCTATCGACATCACCAGCCACCATCCAGGATATATAGATAGAGACCTGGAAGTCATCGTGGGATTGCAGACTGACAAACCATTAAAAAGAGCCATGAACCTGAATGGCGGTCTCCGGACGGCGGTAAAAGCTGTTGATTCATATGGCTGCATTCCTGATCCGGCCTTAATCGATTTTTATAAAAAGTACCGCCGCACCCACAATGAAGCGGTTTTCGACGTTTATACCCCGGAGATGAAATTGGCCAGAAAGGTCGGAATCATCACCGGCCTCCCGGATGCGTACGGGCGCGGGCGCTTAATCGGGGACAGCCGTCGGGTTGCACTCTACGGCATAGATTTCTTGATCACAGCCAAACAAAAAGACCTGTGGAATTTATCGACGGTTATGGATGACTACCATATCCGCCTGCGGGAAGAGATCAGACTACAGATCAAAGCGCTGGAAGCAACCAGGGAAATGGCTTTTTCCTATGGATTCGACATATCGCTTCCTGCAGCCAGTGCGCGGGAAGCCGTGCAATGGCTTTACTTCGCTTACCTGGCAGCAGTCAAACAGCAAAATGGCGCTGCCATGAGCCTGGGCCGGATAACTACTTTTTTGGATATCTATTTGCAGAGAGATTTGAACCTTCGCCTGATCAGCGAAACTGATGCCCAGGAACTGATCGACCACCTGGTGATAAAACTCCGCATGGTGAGGCACCTGCGCACCAGGGACTATCACGAGCTGTTCGCCGGGGACCCTAATTGGATCACAGAATCAATAGGCGGACTTGGAAATGATGGCAGGCCGCTGACCACCAGGACTGCCTACCGCATTTTGTACACTCTTTACAACCTGGGCCCCTCTCCCGAGCCCAATCTTACTATTCTATGGTCATCTCGGCTGCCCCGACCTTTTTTAGAGTTCTGCGCGAAGGTTTCCATTGACACAAGTGCTCTGCAGTATGAGAATGACGATCTTATGCGCCCCTATTACGGAGATGACTATGGGATCTCCTGCTGTGTCTCGGCTATGCGCATGGGACAGGAAACCCAGTTTTTCGGGGCCAGGTGCAATCTGGCCAAGCTTTTGCTCTATGCAATCAATGGCGGGCGGGACGAAATCAGCGGGCAGCAGGTAGGTCTGGAGATGCCGATCTATCAGGGCGAGTATCTGGAATACAATGAGATAATTCACCGGTTGAAATACCAGATGCAGTGGCTGGCCGGGCTCTACGTCAGCACCATGAATGTCATCCACAGCATTCACGACCGCTATGCCTATGAAGGTATACAGCTAGCCCTGCATGATTCCCAACCCGGATACTACATGGCCTTTGGAATAGCCGGACTTTCGGTTGCAGCCGATTCATTAAGCGCCATCAAGTACGCCCGCGTAAAGCCCATACGCGACGAGCGTGGGCTGGTGAGCGATTTCAAAATCGAAGGCGATTTCCCTAAATACGGTAATGATGACGATAGAGTCGATCAGTTGGCCGTCAACCTGGTCGAGCGTTTCTGCCGCGAACTCATGAAACACCCGGCCTACAAGGGCGCCAAACACACTCTATCGGTTCTGACTATCACCTCTAATATTATGTATGGGAAGCACACCGGCACTACGCCGGATGGCAGAAGCAAAGGGGCTCCCCTGGCTCCAGGTGCTAATCCCCTACATGGACGGGAAGAGAAGGGCGCAGTAGCCGCTCTCAATACCGTTGCCAAGATCCCTTACAAATACGCCCGGGATGGCATCTCATTCACCTTTTCATGTGTTCCGGCTGCGCTGGGCAGCGGCAAATCTGAACAGGTCAATAACCTATTGGCACTTTTAGAAGGCTATTTTGTGCAGGACGCTCATCATATCAATGTTAATGTGGTGAACCTGGAGACCCTACTTGAGGCCATGGAGCATCCCGAGCTATATCCCGATCTGACCATAAGGGTATCCGGCTACGCTGTTCATTTCACCAGGCTAAATCGGGAACAGCAGGAAGAAATAATAATGCGCACCTTCTATAAGAGGATGTAGAGCATGAAAGGCCTAATTCATTCTATCGAAACTTTCAGCACCTCTGACGGTCCTGGAATCAGAACCGTGGTATTCCTGCAAGGCTGCCTGCTGCGCTGCATATACTGTCAAAATCCGGACACCTGGGCTCTGAAAAGCGAATCCGCCCGTGAGTATTCAGTCGAGGATCTAAGCAAAGTCGTGCTCAGAAACAAACCATTTTTTTCTCCATCCGGAGGAGGCCTGACCTTTTCCGGCGGGGAGCCTATGCTCCAGCATCATTTTGTTACAGCCGTTTTTAAGCAATGCCGGCAAAACCTGATTCACACCGCTTTTGAGTCTTCTCTTTTCTGCCGTTCTCATAATATCGAAGAAGTGCTTCCCTATACCGATCTGGTTTTAGCAGATATTAAATCAACCAACTCCACCCATCTTACCGGGGCCAATCCCGGAAGTCGCATAAACATTGAAAACCTCCGCATGATCAACCAGCACAATATACCTATTTGGCTGCGCTATGTGGTCCTGCCCGGTTGGACCGATCGCCCATCGGACTTTGAACATTTAAGCAGCCTGGCCCGGCTGTTGTCTAATGTCATAAAAATAGAACTGCTTCCCTACCACGGACTGGGGCGGCATAAGTGGGCTTATATGGGCCTGGACTATCCGCTAGCTGATGTCTCCCCCCCCGACCCGGCTGAACTGAAAAAGATTGCCGACAAAATCTCAATGATGAGCTGCAAAGAAGTGCAGGTCCGCTAAGCGGGCTATTTTCACTATTTCCCGCCCGAATATGTTTTCCTTATTATTCCTGCTATTACTATATCTGCTTTTTGGGCCTGGCATCTGGATGTTATTATAAAAGATAACAAATCTAACCCTGAAGTATACGTGCAAGCCGGACTGTTAAGGAGGTAATGCCATCTTGAGAAAAACTGCAATCATAACTCTAATCGTATTCTGCCTGGCAGCCAGCATTTTTTTACCTGGCGCTTCAGCCGCCCCTGTATCAGGACTCACTGACATAGACAAGCACTGGGCCAAAGACTACATAACACAATTGTATGACCTGGGATTCGTTTCAGGCTACGAAGACGGCACATATAAGCCAGACTTCCCTATGACCAGGGCGGAATTCACCACCTTGCTCATTAGCTCAATGAGCCTTACCCCCTCGGATGCTGCCAGCAAGAGCTTCTCCGATACGGGTACTCACTGGGCAAAAGCTTATATAAATGAAGCAGTTAAACAGGGGATTTTGATCCCTTCAGAGTATCCCAACGGTCTCCAGCCTGACGCTAGCATCAAACGCAGCGAGGTATGCGCCATGCTGATGCGCGCCCTCTCTCAACCCCAGGGCAGCGGCAGCACCAACTTTAAAGACCAGGGCACTATAAACCAGAGTATGTATAAGGGGTACATTAAGGGAGCAGTCGATCTAGGGCTGATTTCCGGATACACTGACGGGACCTTCAATCCCTTCGGCAATATGAAGCGCGGGGAGATCTGCCGCGTGGTAAGCGTATTTTTATCCAAACTGCCGGGCAGCAGCACTACCGCCACCCCGTCCGCAGGAAAAACCATTGACAAATTCACCCATAATGATTACGGATATACGGCTTACTACGTCAAGATGTACTTGAATTATTCCAGTGATGAGCTGTATCTCTCAGACATGATAATCAGCGATGAGGATACCGTTGTGATCAAGGGTCAGAGCTATGACCTGGGAAGCAATAAAGTAAGCATCGATTTGAGCGGTACATATTACGACATTAAACAGCTTGATCTCTCAGGAGATGAGATTGTGATGGTATTGGCCGAAACCGAGCGCCTGTTTGCTTCAGACATGGATTATAACGACATTTCCAAAATATATATAGATGATGATCTGCAGGACATCGATGATATCTCATCGATTGAATTCATTTTTGATGGCAATCGCAAGGATCTCCAGGACGTTACCATAAACGGCTCAGGAGAATTCCTGCTGGGCAGCCTCAGCATTCCAGCCAGCCAAATCACCATGGTTATCGATGACAGCTGTTACCAGCTCGAACAGGTATCGATGAATGACTCAGGGGATTTTGTCTTTTACTGTGAGGAAGACGGTATCGATGAATGGGTGGAAGTAAACGACAAGTACTACGATGCACGACACATCCAGATAGTATATGATGACGAGGAATACGATATGGATGATATTATGGTAGTGGATAGAAATGAGATACGTATTGGTGGTAAACAGCGTTCTGTCAACGGCTCATTTAAACTCAAAATTGATGGTCTTCTTTATTCGATTGAAAAAGTGGATGAAGGAGATGAGATCTGTATCGGTGAGTTTGAAACTAACACCCGGTCATTCTCCGGGGGTGAACCGGCGGGCTATGTATTCTATAACGAAGAGACCGTATGCTACGACGGCGATCTGGACGCTGTGAGCATCCTGGCGGGCGGCACCTGGGTTGGTTTTGACCAGGTAAGCATCACCAATCCATCCTACTTTTCTTACGAAGGAGAGACTTACAGCCTGCTCGATGCCAGGATTCAGATCAATGCGGTTGAATTTGAGGTAAGCGATGCCTTATGGCACGCCAAAAGCCAGGTATTGGATTTGATTATGAAAGCAGTTTAAACTATGCTATAATATTTTCGGCGTGGGGGCGTGGCTCAGCTGGGAGAGCACCTCGTTCGCAACGAGGGGGTCGTGGGTTCGAATCCCATCGTCTCCACCA
>CAZWPO010000047.1:0-14056 GCA_964635975.1 uncultured Syntrophomonas sp. | reverse complement strand
TATTGATCATATCCCTTTCTTAGAAAAGCGAGGTTTAGCCCCCGGGGATCTGTATATACTGATAGGATATACCATCAATTCGTATTTATTTCACTATCTCTAATGATAGACTTTTCCTTACCACCATCCACTCCAGAATCCTGCCCATGGAGAATGCACGTAGCATATTTCCTTGGGCTCAGTCCCAGAGCGAAAAGCCATGGCCGCAGTACGTGTGCAGGCCTCGCTAGCTACAAGTCCTGTATCAAGATCTATATTGACAATCACTACTCCATCTGGACGCTGGAAATCCCCTCCACCAACTTTGGCGATACTGCCCTGCATAAATGATTTCCAAATGGGGCCACCGGCTGTGCTGCCAGTAAGATTTACGTTGCGGTCTTTGTCATAACCGACCCAAACGGCACAACAAGTATTTGGAGTGTAGCCAACAAACCAGGCATCTTTGCGCTCGTCAGTTGTGCCAGTTTTGGCCGCAGCCGCCAAACCCGGCACCTTAAGAGCCGCGCCGGTCCCCCCGGGCTCTAAAACCCCTTGCAACAGATGCGTGACAAGATATGCATTCTCTTCATCTACAACTCGTTTTGGTAAGGAGCTGTGTGACTCTAAAACGCGACCGTTCTTATCCACAACCTTTATGAGTGCATAGGGTTCGTTGTACACGCCCCGATTCGCAAAAACAGCATAAGCAGCGCTGATTTCGAGAGGACTTACCTCAGTGGATCCTAACGGCAAGGACAATACCGGCTCGACTTTCTTGAATCCGAAAGCTTCGGCGCGGGCGGCTACGTTACTGGGCCCCAACTGCTTATTCACCTGAACGGCAATAACGTTATCCGAGACAGAAACGGCTTCTTTTATGGTTAAAAGACGGTTGTGATAGGGTTCACTGCCATAGTCAGCAGGTGTATAATCAGGCGAACCGGCTATTTTATAAGTGATCGGCTCACACATCGACATAGTAGCGGCTGTATAACCAGAATCCAGGGCCAGTGAATACATAAAAGGCTTAAAAGTAGAGCCCGGCTGCCGCTGCGCATAAATCCGATTATAATTGGAACGGTTAAAATCGCGGCCTCCTATCATGGCTCGTATCTGCCCAGTCTTAACATCCAATGCCACCAGGGCAGCCTGCATTTCACTATCTTTTCCCTTCATACCCTCATTATAGGCTTTAGAAGCTGCCCTCTGCATGTCCAGATCCAGCGTTGTATAGACTTTTAGCCCGCCCTGGTATACCATATGCTCACCGTATTTATCACTCAAATATTCCTGCACCTGGGCCACAAAATAGGGAGCATCTCCAGATATGTAGCTGGATTCATGGTAGTTAAGCTTTTGACCTGCCGTCTTCTGCTTTTCCTCGGGAGTTATCATGCCCTCATCGAGCATACGCGTTAACACGACTTGCTGCCTCTCCTTTGCCGCCTCGGGGTTCTGATAAGGGTCGTAATGGCTGGGCCATCGCGGCAGACCTGCTAAGAGAGCCGCTTCAGCCTGATTTAAGTCCCCGGCGTTTTTGGCAAAAAACGTCCGTGCAGCTACCTCGACTCCGTACGCTCCATGGCCAAAATATATGGTATTGCAGTAAAGCGCCAAAATTTCATCCTTGCTATACTCCCGTTCCAGAAGAAGAGAATAATATAATTCCTTGATTTTGCGCAAGACTGTACGTTCATCACTCAAGAACAGTTTCTTGGCAGTTTGCTGGGTTATAGTACTCCCACCCTCCACAACGCTTCCCGCCTTCAAGTTTTTCCAGGCTGCCCGGAGGATGCCACCTATATCAACACCGTGGTGCTGGTAGAAGTTTTTATCTTCTACGGCTATTATGGCTTGAATAAAAGCAGGGGAAATTTCATCTATGCTGACACTGATGCGGTTTTGATCTGACAGTCCTTGAATTGGGCGTCCGTTTATATCGTAGAGAATTGAAGCTTCAGGAATCTCAAGCCCCGGCAGTCCCCATGTAAAGGCCAGAACCATGGGGCAAAATATCAGAAGTATTATATTAATGAGCACCAGACTCTTGGTTGGAAATCTTTTCGGCATGCCTTGCTCCCTTCCCATTGGCGAGACCCAAAAAATATACATACAAATTATTCCCTATTTGCAGGTTAATTAAAACGCCTTCATTAATACTAACAGCAAGTATATACTGCTTTAATATCGTTACGAGTCGCAGGCTCCAAACCTTCACTATGGCAGGGCAAGATAACAAAAAGCTATTTGCCCGCATAATAAAAAGAAGGACTAAATCCATTAAAAATTAGCAGGCAAGCGAATGTGGTGCTAAAATGGAATCAGGTTTCTGGACAGCATTAAACAATATCCGCCTAAACTGGCTTTCTATTTATACAACAGCAAATTAGTTTAAATTATCAAATAGCGATGGGGGCGTTTAACCTGATCAAGACATATTTCTACAATGCCCAAGAAAATATAATGCAGCACGATGTGGACCTGAGCCAGAAGAATAAACTTCTAGAATCGCCTGACAACCTGTTGTGGATAGACCTGTTTGACTGTTCCGCCCAGGAGTTAAACAATATCGGCCAGCTTTTCGACTTTCATCCCCTGGCTCTTGAGGACTGTTTGCAAGAAAGCCCCCGGGCAAAACTGGACCGCTATGATGATTACAATTTC
The DNA here is from genome assembly GCA_964635975.1 of uncultured Syntrophomonas sp. GTDB lineage: Bacteria > Bacillota > Syntrophomonadia > Syntrophomonadales > Syntrophomonadaceae > UBA5314. Next base: position 11,410 of record CAZWPO010000047.1, on the reverse strand, counting down.
TTCGTTTTCCATGCCCTCCGTTATTATGAAGAAGCTGAGGAAGAAGATGAAATTACCAGCATAGAACTTGATGTTTTCATGGGTCCTAACTACGTGGTTACAATTCATCCAGTGGCCCTGGTAGCGGTAGGCAAAATTGCGCGGGTCTGTTTAACTAGCGCTCAATACATGCACCTCGGTCCCGAGCACCTCCTGTATCAAATAGTGGACAATATAGTTGATGATTATTTCCCGATCATGGAGCGCCTGGGCGAAAGAATTGATGACCTGGAAGATAGTATCTTTTTAAAGCGCGGACAGGAAAATTTTGAGGAAATACTGGCTTTAAAAACTACTTTGATCCTCCTGCGCAAAGTCCTGATTCCCCAGCGCAGAATATTCGCAGGGATCAGCACCAGGTATTCCTTTTTTATAAATAATGAAGAAAATATCCCATATTATATAGATCTGTTGGACCACCTGGACAGTATCCTGGACACCGCCAACACCTATCGAGATCTGGTAAACAGCTCAACAGAAATTTATTATTCCATTATCAATGGACGAACCAGTGAAATAATCACCGTTCTTACGATAATGACCGTCATCATGATGCCGCTTACAGTAATAACCGGATTTTTCGGGATGAATGTCAATTTACCGTGGATGCATAATTATTGGACCTGGGCAGGCATCCTGCTATTTATGACCCTTCTGTCAATAGGCATGCTGATATTCTTCCGCCAGCAAAAATGGATTGAATAAGAGCGAGCCATAAGATAAGTCTGTGAATGATGAATAAGGTAAAGTTTACGAGGTATAAAAAAATACGCCACGGAGGCGTATATGTGGTACGTTGTACACTTCGGGCACTAGAAGCTCATTTCGCTACGCTTAACAAGGTTGATAAGCGGATTTTTTAAATAACAATAATGCTCTCTCAGGAGTATTTCACGCAGATATTACTTACCAGTTCCGCAACATCCTGCACATAGTCCTGTGCCATTTCTATATGTTCGTATACTTCCCGCCATTTGATAATAGATATGGGATCGCTTTCGTGGTGTTCGAACAAGGAGGCTACACCGGTGCGATACAGACAGTCCTGTTTTTTCTCCAGCCTGCGTATCTCCTCATTGCATTCCATTATTTCCTTTTTATTACGTTCGATATGATTTAAAAGATTTAAGGATTTTTCCTGAAGTAGCAAAGCGTTAAACAGCACTTCAATCATTTCCTTGATCTGTGAATTGGGCTCGCCAGCCTTGTATAATATCATGCGGTCTACAATGCCAGTTATGTAATCTAGAGTAGTGGAAAGTTTCTGCACCAGCTGGAAAGCATCTTCCCGGTCAAAAGGGAGAATAAAGCTAGTGTTCAGTCGCCGCACCAGTTCCTCGATTATATGGTCACCCTCATGCTCCATAGCCGTAAGTTTAGCCATTTTTACGTCCAGGTCGTTATAGTCGAGTATAACGTCATTGAGTATTTCGCCACCTCTGACTACTACTCGGGCGCTTTCGCTGAGTAAATGAAATAGTTCTTTGTCTTTCCGGCCAAACATGGGAACCATCATGGCCAATGTCCCCCCCACAAGTTAAATACCAAGTATCTATACCAGGTGTAAAACCCCAGTTTAAAGAGCTCTCATGTAATCCGGCCTCAGATAGCTGGAGTCGTTTTTCTCGATTACCTGCTCAATAAGATGCAGCATCCTGGCCTTATCTTCAGGGAAACGGCCTTTGATAGCAAGGTAATTGGATGCGTGGTTGCTCCTGAATTCCGTGCCTTGAACGTCCATATTGGCAATTAAAATACGCAATTCATCTAAAACCTCGAAGGGATTTGGAAGCTCAAACTCTCCCCTCTGCACTTTTCGATACAGTTCTGTTTTAGGAACGATCATGAGAGTTAGCGCCCCGACAAAATCAGGATTTATCTCATTTAGGATTTTGGCAGTATTTCTGGCATGGTCCACAGTTTGAGGACTGCGCCCTGCCAAACCCAGAAGCACCGTAACTGATAGCAGAATCCCGGCCTCCCTTATCTTGCGTCCGGCTTTAACCATTTCGTCATAGGTGACTCCTTTGCGAATCGATTTTAGCAGTTCCGGGTCACCAGTTTCGACTCCCAAGTAGGCGATGGTCAGCCCAGCTTCCTTCAAGGCCTTAAGGTCTTCCATGCTCTTGTCCAAAATACTGCCGGGGCTGGCATAGACCCCCAGGTGATGCAAGCTTTTAAACGCCGCATACAAATCATGAATGATTTCTAAAAGATCAGCCGTTTCCATTACCAGGGCATCGCCGTCGCACAGAAAAACCTTTTCTAAGTCGCCGTAGTATTTCTTTGCCATCTGTATGTCTGCCTTTATTTCGGCCATATCGCGAACACGATACCTTTTGTCCTTGTAGCTGCCGCAAAAGCTGCATTTATTGTGACTGCAGCCGATTGTACACTGCAGCAGGTAACTTCTAGCTTCACTGGGCGGCCTATATATGCTTCCTTCGTATCTCATTGTTTCCACCTCTTGATTATATCGGTATTAACACCTTGGGGGCTTAATGATGAATCAAAAATCATTATTTTCTAGCCATAAATTATCAACATCTGTTCATAATAATATCGGGTGCGCGTTAAGGGGGTATTTGTTTTGGCTAGAACAAAAGGTCTCATGTCAGATCAGTTGAAGTACGAAATCGCCCGCGAGCTTGGGGTCGACCAAATAGTGGCAACCGAAGGCTGGGGTGGAGTATCTTCCCGTGACTGTGGAAACCTGGTTGCCAAGGCCATCGAAATGGCCGAGAGGAACCTTTCTAACCAGCGGTAACTGCATAAAACTCGCACCTGCCGGGAGTATATCCCGGCTAATTTATTATATAATCATATCTGTTGAAGGCCTGGCTTTGCAAGTACTAATTTTATTATTTCTTTTAATGAGCACCTTCATCATCTCTTCTCTTCGAGACCCGCCCGGTTATCCAGTAGATTATAATGACAAAGAATGCGGCTAGAGAAGTAACATGCTCTAGACCACTTCCAACCAGCAAGCCTATTATAGCCGTTACCCACAGGCTTGCTGATCCGGCCAGGCCTCGCACTTCGCCTTTTTCACCGATCCAAATCAAACCAGTACCGATAAAGCCCAAAGCTGCTATAACCTGAGCCGAAAGCCGTCCCGGGTCTGAAGCCCATGGATTATCCATGGCCTTAAAAAACTCGGTCGAAGTTATAGCCACAAGGGCAGAGCCTATGGCAATAATGGCAAAGGTACGTGAAACACCGGCCCGAGCACTTAAGCGCCCTATGATAAGACCGAGCACACCGGCTAGTAATATTCGAAAAATAAAAACCGACATCATTTTAATACCCTGCTTTTCGGCATAAGTTCTCTGGGGAAACGCATGAAATGACCGGGATTTTGTAGATCATCGCTGATCTCACTAGATGATGATACTCCTTTCCCGATTGAGCTTATATTATCCCATTGTTGGGCCATTATCAAGCTGAAGGCATTAGTGGCAAGGATTGTTTATTAACCAGCCGAAAACGGCACATATTGTTAAGCAATAGAAAGGAGGGCTGATATACTAGCATTTATTATATAGTACATTCAAAATGATTTCCTCCTGTTACTGCCCTCCTTTATTAAGCATGTAACTAGTCCCCTCCCATTACGGTTGATATGCCATAATGTTCAAAATGCTCTTTTAGGCTTATAATCGTATCTCGACGAACTCCAAAACTTTTCGCCATTTCTTCTAATGAATCATCTCTGCGGAAAGCCTCTATCAGCGAATCGAAGTCTATTCCTGCTTCCTCGCTCATTTCCTGCAAATAGGGCATTCTGCTCCAGGGTGGGTATCTTCCAGGCATTGCTCGACCTCCTTTTCTTGATATTCTGCCCCGGCGATCCGAGATTATAAGCAAACAATATAAGGGCGGATATTATCTGCCCTCAGACCGTCAAAAAAGGCGACTAGCTGTGTCACTGCACAAAGCCCGCTCGGTCACCGTATCCCATATACGGCTCAATCGCGGGCTTTGTTTATTCCTTGCTATTCACCTTTTTTGCTCGCTCTGCCAGGGTGTCAACTTCTTTGACACCCTGAGGGCGGATATTATCCACCCTAGTAGTTATCAGGATGATAAAGAATACGTCAAATAGAGCTGTTTTTTAACCGCATATTTGTGGCATCTAGATCGACTACTATAACTTCACGGCCTATCTTTTTTACAGCTTCCCATGGAATAACCAGCTTCTGGCGATCTGCCCAAAAAGTTAATAAATTCCCGCGGTTAGGAAGAATGATTGAAACAATCTGACCGGTCTCAGTATCGATTAGCATATCCGACTCACCTACGGTCCCCATACGCATCCCATCATATATATTGACCATTTCTTTGCCGGTAAGTTCATATAGACGCATCAGGATTCCCCTCCTTTATGCTTATAGGAGCAGCACCCTGTCTTTTTATCCGGTATGTCCAAACCCCCCGCTTCCCCGCAAAGTATCCCCTAACCGGTCTACTTCTATCAAATGGGCTCTGGACACCGGGGCAAAGACCATCTGGGCAATTCTTTCTCCTCGCTTTAATATATAATCTTTGTCCCCCAAATTTATTACTATGACTTTTATTTCCCCACGGTAATCGCAATCAATTGTTCCCGGGCTGTTGAGCATCGTAATGCCATGCTTTATAGCCAATCCACTGCGCGGCCTGATCTGAGCTTCATATCCAACCGGCAAAGCGATGGCCAATCCGGTCGGCACCAGTTCCCGTGCGCCTGGCGAGATTACCAGGTCTTTGCCGATTGCCGCATATACATCCATTCCTGCCGCCCCGTCCGTCATGTATGCTGGCAGAGGCAGCTCTTCGTTATGCAACCGTTTAACCTCTACTCTTATATTCACATCTCTTTCTCCTCTCGCGAAGTATAATCTATAAATTGACCACAGGGCAGCCCTTTATACTATCTCCACCAGCGATGAAATTCCTGATCAACCATAGGCAAAATTTCTGCTGAGCCAATAGCAGCCATGGAAAGAGGCTGTTTTTCCATCAGAGATCTGGCTAGCTCTAAAACCATCTGTTTATCAACAGCGAAAATTCTAGCTATGGCTTCTTCGATATCTACGACTTTCCCGTACATCAAAACTGACTTGCCCAACCTGGTCATCCGGTTGATTACACTTTCCAATCCTAGATACATACTGGATTTAATCAGGTGTTGAGTGCGTACCACCTCTTCGGTACTCACCCCGTTCTTAACGAAAAGGCCCAGCTCTTTTTGCATCTCTTCAAAAAACCGAGCAATTTTACCAGGCCCCGTACCAACGAACACCGAAAAAGATCCCGTGTCACTATAGTTTGAAGGTGCGGAATATACGGAGTAGGCCAGCCCCTGCTCCTCCCGGATAGATTGAAAAAGGCGTGAGCTTATCCCCCCGCCAAGGATACTATTCAATACATTTAAAGTAAAGCGGTTATCATCCTGGTACGATAGCCCCGCCGCACCTATACAAAGCTGTACCTGCTCGGTATCCTTGTCCACCATTTCCACAAAAGGCCGATATGGCAGGGGCGGTGCACAAGCTAATTCAACCTTACCGCCTTTGTGTTGGTCGAGATAGTATTCCACCTTGTCTCTTATTCGCATGGCATCGACATTACCTGCAATTGAAACTACCATGTTGGATGGGCGGTAGCAGTGCTTATAAAAAGAGAATACTTGATCCCTTTCAAAACTAACTACGCTTTCAAGAGATCCTAGAATTGGGCTGCCCATAGTGTTGCCCTGCCATAGTCTGCGCAGAAATATATCGTGGATCAGCTCATCCGGCGCATCCTCGTACATATTAATTTCTTCACTCACAACATCCTTCTCCACAGAAAAATCGCGCTGACCAAAACGAGAATTAAAAAGCATATCGAAGATTATGTCTACACCGCCCTCTAAATCCTCATCCAGTGTACGCGCATACAAACAGGTATATTCTTTTGATGTGAAAGCATTAAGCTGCCCGCCAATTCTTTCAAAGCTCTCTGCAATATCACGAGCACTGCGGTGCTGGGTGCCTTTGAAGAGCATATGTTCAATGAAATGACTGGCGCCTGCCAGGCAGGCGTCTTCGTGACGAGAACCGACTCCAATAAACACGCCTATAGCGGCGGATTTAACATGAGGAATTGATTCAATAACCAATTTAGCTCCGGATTCCAATTCCCAATATTGTATCATCAATATTCCTCCAGTTTGCAACATTCTTATTCTATTCTTTGCCGGAACTAATATTCCTTTTATCGCCAAGAATTTCTCTCAACATCCTGTTGAAGCGGGACGGTTCTCTTTTAATTTCGTTCCCTCCAATTAGATCGATTCTTTTTAGCAGCTTGCCGTTCGAGTATACTTCCACAAACCCAACTTTCACCCCTTGGGAAACTGGGGGATTCCAGTAATAGTTCATTTGCACCTTCTTAGTAGTATCATTCTTTAACTGCCCCTGCCAGGCTAGTAAGTCTTCCGCCGGGAAAACAGTAAGCCACTGGGGTTCACCATTTATATGGATCTCCTTGAATGGTGACTGTCTGTCAATCAGTTTAACAGGATGCATATTTTCGAAACCATAATCCAGTAATTTCCTGCAATCGCCGGAACGATCTCCGGAATGCAAGACGACCGCTATCAGTTCTCTCCCGGAGCGAAGAGCAGATCCCACCAGACACTTGCCGGCAGCATCGGTAGTGCCGGTCTTTATTCCATTTGCTCCCGGGTAGAACCCTAGAAGGTCGTTGGTGTTGCTTATGCTTAGAGGACTCCTGTAGGCGGGGTGATGGAATTGGGCATTCTGCTGGGAAACAATAGCCAGGAAGGATGGATTGGCAATAGCATATCGGCTGATAATGGCGAGTTCGTAAGCGGTACTGCAGCTTCCCGCTGCTGGAAGACCGGAAGCATTAATAAAATGGGTATTAAAAGCCCCTAAAACAAACGCCTTCTTAGTCATTAAATGCCCGAAAAGCTTTTCATCTCCAGCAACATGTTCGGCTAAAACCACCGCAGCGTCATTCGCTGACTTAATTAAAGCAGCTTTGAGCAGCTCTCCGACTGCAATCCTTTGATCCCTGCTCAGCCCTATCGTATACTCGGCCGTATTATCCGCATGAGAGCTAACCAGGGCAACTTCTGCCGAATCGCAGTATTCTATAGCCAGGATACCGGTCATAATCTTGGTCGTACTGGCCACTGCCCGTTGTGAATCACCGTTTCTCATAGCTAATACCTGACCGCTGCCGGCATCGAGCAAACAGTAATACGGTGCGCTGATGTTCAGGCTGGCAGCCTGAGCAGGTCGTTGACCGCCAGCACAAAAAGCTATTATCAGTATGCAGGATAAAAAAATCCAAATCCTTGCATGCATATATGATTATTCCGAATCTTTCTTAATAATTATCTGATCAATCGTCACTATTTGGTAGCCTTCATCCTTAAGGTATTTGAGCAGCTGGGGTAGCGCTTTTAATGACGGCTCCGTTGGATGCATCAATATAATAGCGTCGTTATGTACTTTGTTGATTACCCGTTTGACAATTGTGTCCGGGCCAGGCCTTTGCCAGTCGATGGTGTCGACGCTCCACATAATTAAATCGTAACCAAGACTATGTACGCCCTGAAGAATCTGGCGGTTCTGCTCCCCGTAGGGGGGGGCAAAAAACCTGGTCTTGTTCCCGGTAATATTGTATATTACTTCTTCCGCTTTCCTTATCTCTTCAGCGGTCTGCGTGGAAGACAGGGAAGCAAAATGGACATGTTTGTAGCCATGATTCTGAATACTGTGTCCCTGTTCATGCATATTTTTTAGAAGCTCGGCATTCTTTTCAGCCCAGTTCCCAGTTACAAAAAAGCTGACCCTGGCTCCGCTCTTTTCAAACTCTTTTAGCATCTCGGGAATGAATTCTTCTCCCCAATCGACATTCACAGTTATGGAAACTGCTTTTTGCCCTGTGTTTCCTTGATAAATCGGTTCCTGCATGTATGAAGCCGAAGAGATACTGTTCGTATAAATAACAAATCCACTGAAAATACTCACCAGCAAGCCAATTAGCACCAGCGCAGAAATGATACCTTTGCGGGATACAAAACAGACTTTCATTATTAAATCCCCCTTGGATCTTTAACACCCGGTTAGCGGTTATAAAAAACCAGGCATCTCATTCAAACTTATTCTTAAGTGCGACAGTCTATGCGGAGTTTTATAAAACGCAGGCTGGTATGTTATGCATATTTTAAGGATCTTGTTTTTGTGGGCGTTACCTTCATATCCCTTTATTTGGACATAGTCATAAAGGGAATTCACCATTTTCCGATATAAACATAAAGACTCGCGAACCAAATTATTGCTATAATTATTATGGTTTTTCAAATACCGAGGGGTGCTGACTCAAGGTGACACAGATGGATACTGCTGTAAAATTCAATAGAAAAAACCTTATGATAGCCATTGCATTTCTATTTCTGACTGCCGTGTCCCTTTCAGGAATCTATGTATACTGGCAGCTTGATAAAATTACAAAAGCACCTTTGGATAGAAGCAACGCAGCCCTGGGAATAAGTCCAGACGCACCAGGATTAGTACATTTAGACGATGCCCCTATTAATATTGCCCTCTTTGGTATCGACCAGGAATACAATGATGATGTTGGCAGATCAGATGTAATAATGATAATGACAGTTGATAAAAGAAATAAAGCCATAAAGCTGTCATCAATAATGCGTGACACTTATGTATATATACCTGGATACGGTATGGACAAGATAAACCATGCCTATGCCTTTGGCGGTCCGCAATTAGCCATTAATACAATAAACAGCAATTTCAATATGGATATCCGAGACTTTGCTTCCGTTTCATTCTCCAGTATGGCAGAGATAATCGATAGATTAGGCGGTGTCGACATCAATGTTACGAGTGAGGAACTATCAAGAATTGATGGGCTTTGCGAATCAGGGATGCAGCATCTAAACGGGCACCAGGCTGTTCAATACGCCCGCATCAGATATGTCGGGAATGGAGACTATCAAAGGACCGAGCGCCAAAGGACTGTGCTCGCTCAAATAATCAATAAGGTGTACGCATCTGGCCCGGATCAGGTTCCCTATCTTGTCTCTCAGCTTGCTCCGTACACCACGACTAGTATCAACAAAATAGATATGCTGAAAATGGGAGCAGATATATTGTCTTTAGACATCACATCAATAGAGCAGCTTCGGATACCTGTTGATTCAGCATGTGAAGGCACTACTATTAATGGTGTCTATTATCTTATTGCAGATTTACCTGAAAGCACAGAAGTTTTACATAAATTTATTTATAGTGATACCAATGCTGTTCAATTTTCTCTTGTTGATGCAAATTCAATATCCAGGTCTTGAATTGTCTCCTTTAAATATTTTCTTTGCAGAAAGCTAAGCGAGGTGCATATAAGATAATGGCGAAGTCAGTTGCTAAAAAATCTAAGAATAAATATATAATTTTTTCGATAGCTGTTGTTCTGCTAATATCCGCATTATCATTCGCAATATACATTTACTGGCAGACTAGTAAAATAACTTACGTGCCTTTGGATAGAAGCAAGGAATCACTGGGAATAAATGATGATATAGCTATAGAAGCACAAGGTTTACTTATACCAGAATATCCACCTTTAAATATTGCCTTATTTGGCATTGATCAAGAAGATCTTAGTGATAAGGGAAGATCGGATGTTATCATGATAATGTCGATTGATAAAAGAAATCACTGCATTAAATTATCATCTATCATGCGTGATACTTATGTAAAAATCCCAGGTTATGGTATGGATAAAATAAACCACGCCTTTGCTTTTGGTGGTCCAGAACTGGCAGTGAAAACGATTAACAGTAATTTTGATTTGGATATTAGGGACTATGCATATGTATCCTTTTTGGGTATGGCAAGCATCGTTGATAGAGTTGGTGGAGTTGAAATCGATGTACTGGAATCAGAAGTTCCTCACATCGATGGGCTTCAACAATCGGGTCGACAGGTCCTAAACGGAAAGCAAGCGGTCGACTACGCTCGAATAAGATATGTTGGCAACGGTGATTATCAAAGGACAGAACGTCAAAGAAGTGTACTAACCGAAGTTATTTATAAAGCACAGATATTGGGTCCAGATGCGGTGCCTGGACTCGTATCTGAGTTGCTTCCCTATACGGTTACCACTATCAGTCAAACCGACCTTATTAAGATGGGAATTGATGTTTTGACTTCTAATCTTACAACTGTCAAGCGTACTCGAATTCCCACAGATGAAACGTGTGATGGGAAAATAATTAATGGTATCTATTACCTTGTTGCTGATATCAGAGCCAATACTGCTTTTCTCCATAATTTTATTTATTCAGATATCGCCCCCAATGAAACACAAACTTAACATATTCGAATTAAAGATTAAATAGACACTCATGAATCGGAAAATGGGGATTACCAGTAGGTTAAGTTCGGGGCACAGGCATAAAATTTCTGTTTAAGGCTGCAAGCCAGCAATACCATAGTGTCCAAACCCAGGCTCCAAGCCCAGCCTTTGCCGCAATTCCTTTGATGACATAAACGTCTTTTCATTGGCAGAAATAATCCTGTGTATTCTTTTTAAAAGAGATTCATTGGTTGCCAGTTTAGATCTGGTTTCATCATACCAGTAGTTGTCTTCTAACCCAACCCGTACCCCCCAGCCCATTGCGATACCTAATGAATTCATTTTTAATTGAGACCCGCCTACTGCCCCTAATGCAAAATTAATTTCACCGGGTAAATAATTCATTATGCATCCAATATGTGATAAATCTGCCTGTGCACAAGCAATATTTCCCAAAATTAAGTTGGTGTAATAAGGCGGAGATATCAAGTCCTTTTTAATCAAATAGTGTAAATAATTAACCATTCCGATGTCAAATATCTCCAATTCAGGTTTAATCCCATTTTCTTTCATTTTTTGAGCAAGTGCTATAATCATTGCAGGTTCATTAACACTTGTGCTTTTGTTGAAATTAAGTGAACTCAGAGTTAGGCTGGCCATATCCGGCTTTATCTCTCCAGTAAGAGATAAAACATCTGATCTAGCTTCAAAGGTTTTGATAGCTCTTCCCGAAGTAGAAACGCAAATAATTAGTTCGGGAGCAAAACGTCGTATGCCCTCAATGATTTCGCCATAAATTTCCTTGTAATAACTCGATGTCTCGTCCGCATTTCTTGCATGCAAGTGGACCATAGAAATACCTAATTGGCATGCCGTCTCAACATCTTTGATTATTTCGGAAGTGGTTATTGGCACATAAGGACTATCGGCTTTGGTCGGTATCATCCCAGTTGGTGCAAAGTTTATAATAACTTTGTCCATTTTTATAGAT
>CAZWPO010000046.1:0-14725 GCA_964635975.1 uncultured Syntrophomonas sp. | reverse complement strand
TTAATCCCCTCTCTTCACAAAAGTCCACCAGTATGCTCAGTCTGCCAGCTACCGTTAAATAGGCATTGGTAATTTTAATGTAGGTATTGCCGCCCTTGAACCAAAGGCCTAGTTCGGACAGTGCTTCATCAATTTCAATCGCTTTTGCAGCAACCCTAAGGCTTCTGTCCAGCATTTCTATGTGGTGATGGTACTTTTCCGGTATTGCCGCCATAATGGCGTCATTTTTCTTCCTGGCATTATTCTGTAATGCTTTCATCTTGTCTAGAAAACTGCTCATCCTACACACTCCTTCCAACCCGCAAAAACGGGAGATTTAAAGTAATAAAATTACTCCATAAAAAAAGCACCCTTCGCGGATGCTCAATAGTTATTTATTTAAACTGCTACAGCTTCTTTAATATCTAGGTTAAAACGGCGCCCAGGTGCGCTTATTTCAGATATTTGTTTTTGAATCTGATCCGTATCCAACACCCGTCGTATTCTACGGCCTAGCTTTTTATCCTCGGTTTGGGATTTGAATATGGCCTGTTGAACAGAATTATTGCAGAAATTATCAAGGGCGGCCTGGGTTATCTCCCTGGACTGGCGAACCTCATCCAAAGCCTCACCCAGTAACAGCTCATACTCCTCAATGAGACCCATAACCTCTTCAGCCTCTGACCGAAAGCGGTTTTGAGATTTCTCCTTTTGAACTTCGGGGTTTTTTGAAAAAACTATACTTTCCTGCTCGGAGATGAGCAGTCTTTTCAATCTCTCCGTCGCGAAGAATACTGCATCTGAAGTCATTTTTTTGCGCTGTTCCTTGGAATTAACAACCGGGATAACATCTATAAATGAGATCTCCTGCCCTATTTCGTTGAGTTTTACAGACAACTCTTCTAGCTTGGATGCGTTTATTTCACGAGTTGCGGGGATATTCCAAAGAGACGCAATTCCTTTCACCGGATTACCTGACTTGCGCAATATGTTAATAAAGATATCTCGCAATTGCTGGGGAGATAGAATGTTCACTTGATTGTGATATTCAGCGCGAGCTCTTTCTACAAGCTTATAAAGATATTCAGGGCATTCTTCATACCAGTCCCCGTTGATTTTTCCCGGTCCATAACGCGCCTCCAGGTGATGGGTTTCTTTATCAAATGTCAGAGAGACCACCTTCTTACCATCCGATACTGCCCGGTTTAATTCATCAACCTCGACCAGCATTATTACTCGTTCAAGAGGGTTATCTTTCTCATTAACCTTTATGACATCCGCCTTATGCCGCCTGTCATCAACAAGGTAATATCCGCTGAGTTTGCCCGTGACTCTTCGAAATACATCTGGTGGAGACGGGCGTTTAGGAATATAGCTTTCTAAGCTAAGCTCCATAAGCACAGCCGTTACATAATCGTAGGGAATATCAGCATCCTTAAGCCTGTAGGCGAGCCTTTTCCCCAGATAATCGTTAGCGCCGAGCGCACCAACAAGATCGCTTGTATTCCATAGAGAACCTTCCGTCATATTTTAATCACTCCTTTGGCTGTATGCCAAGATTTATCCGCCTATTTATTAGCTATCTCTGCCTCAACCCGGAATCCTCCGGTTAAGCAGTTTTCACAATAGGTTCTTTCCCAATCCAATGCTGCCTCACGGCTCCCATCTGAATAGATTACTTCCCCAGATGGAAGAGACACCTCCCATGATTGCCCGGGCACATTAAATTCCACATTTGAAGCCCGTTTAACATACAATCGTCCAAGGATTTGAAGGTTAATAATGTCCGTATATAAGCCTTCAACACATCCATCCAATCGAATGAATATTTTAGCCATCAATTTTAACCTCCTCGGTTAGATTCAGGGTCTCAAAATATTCACTCTTTTTAACATCATTCTCAACAGCACCCAAGTGCTTAAGAAAGGCCGTAGCTAACTCGCAGGCACTACCGGCATACCCCTGGGCATCAACCGTTATAGAACCGCAGGGAAGGAGCTTTACGATGACATTTTTCATTAATAGCACCTCCTAGTAGGGATTTCCATTCACTTCAAGAACGACTGTGCCATCTGACAACGCCGTTTCCATATACTGTAGCCCCTTGGCATGAATAAGCTCTTTAACGGCAAAACGGTTGTAGGTTTGGGTAAACTTTGATAACTTAGCATCTGCTAAGCTCTGTTCTGCCTGCCCAAATCCCTGCATTTTGCAAATTTGGTCGTATCCTTCTTTTGCTTTAGCAAGCGTTTGAGGGTCCGCCAGGTACTTTGCTATTTCATCTAGCCAAAAATCGGCTACAACTACAAATGCGTCATCCCATCTCATAAAACCGACGTCATATTCCCCAGGAAGTTTTAAGACCAGGTCGCAAACTTTGGTTTGGCCTCCGTATCCACGGCAGCTCTTCCGATGAACTACCGAGAACCCTAAGGAGTTGGCTGCCTGCTTAATAGCTCTCTCGTTTTGAAAACGAGTCTTTACTGAGAACCAATGACTCACAATAACTCACTTCCTTTCCTTCCCTCTGTTTGACAAAGGATTTCAACTTGATTTTTACGCATAAAAAAAGCGACCTTTAAGTCGCTTAAATGATCCGTACTTATTAGCTTATTGATCGTATTTTCCGGGCAACTTCAAACGCAGAAATCCTTCTCTCCGGTGCTTCTTGGCTTGATGATGCCGCTCTTGCTCTCTTTTTGCCCCATTCTCTCATCTGCGTAATTTGTTCTTGCATAGTAATAAACAAAGGCGCAGTCTCTCTTGCCGCTTCAATCAATATGTCCGTGTCTATATCCATATCCCTCGCAAATGCTCTAAAAAGTCCCGCTACAACAATCTGTTCGATTTCTGATCCGGTGTATCCCGGAGTGGCATTAGATAGCTTCTTAGCATCGAATCTCTCCGGGGATCGCCCGAACTTACTGATATGAATTTTAAATATCTCCTCTCTTTCTTCCTCACCGGGCAGGTCAACAAACCACAAGTCATCAAATCTTCCCTTTCTGAGCAGCTCGGGTGGAAGCCCCGTGATATTATTGGCAGTTGCCACCACGAAAACCGGCGCCCTGGTCTCCTGCATGAAGGTTAAAAACTGACCGAACAACCGAGTAGATACGCCAGAATCGGAACTGCCGCCCACTCCGGCAAAGAATTTTTCCACCTCGTCAATCATCAGGACGCACGGAGCCATGGCCTCGGCCTGCTTCAGCGCTTCTTTCATTTTCCTTTCACTTTCTCCAACAAATTTATCAAGAATGTTTCCGAGAATAAGGAGCGGCATATCCCACTGTTTAGCAATGGTCTTGGCTATTAGCGATTTCCCGGTGCCGGGAATACCAAATACCAATATTCCCTTTGGAAACGGAATGCCAAATTCTCTGGCTTCCTGCGAAAAGGCTCTGCCCCTTTCCCAGAGCCAAAGCTTTAGTTGGTCAAGACCCCCGACTTTCGGCAATCTCTCGGGTTCATACAGCTCTAATACTCCCGATTTTTTCAAGGCTTGAGCTTTTTGCCTTTTTACATCTGCTACGGCCTGCTCAGTTATTATCAAGTTGTTCTTGGCAAGGGCCAGGGCAATCAGGTTTTCGGCTTCGTTCTGGGTCAACCCAACCGCTGCCTCGACTAGCTTTTGCCGTAACTCCGCCTTTTCCTCCGTGACTTCGGTAAAATTGTTTAGAACCAGATCAATAGCTTCTTTACTGGGCAGAGCATACTCCAGAAGAATCACTTCTTTTTCAAGCTCCTCCGGCAGGTTACCTGATACAGATATAAAAGCCAAAACCACCCCATTGCTTTTACAATGTGGCAGCAGCTCTCTGATCTTTTGCTGGATAACAGGATGGAGCAAGTTGCGGTTATAATTCATGAATATCACCACCGTATCAGATAAGTCTTCAAGCGCATTGAGGGCCTCCAAAGGGTTGTCAGCGGTAGAGATGGTTTTATCGTCCATCACCAATCCCTTTAGGTAGGTCCAAACAGCAATTTGCATCCCAGTTGTTGCAGCAATACCGTGCATATCACGGGCTACCCGTTCCCACTCTGAAGAAGCAACTGCGACTGCCGGTACTCCTGCACGAATACAAGCAACAAAGCTCTCTTCAAACATCTAAACTTCACTCCCTTCCTTCCGCTGTTGCAGAAGATTTTAATAAGATATTTCTCCAATAAAAAAGACTCCGTTTTAAACGGAGCCCTTTTGGTTCGCTCGTTCCTCCCGTAAAGCGGGAGATTTTTATTAAATTATTTTAATTTGCATTTTCATTATAGACTGATTACCATGTTAAGTAAATACATTCCCAGAATTATTTTCCATATTGATGTTCTAAAAGAAAAGGCGATTAATTTAAGCTAATATTTGCAAAATGAAAATACCCACATCATCCGAAATAACGGAGCTCCCTCAGAAAAGTTTTACTGCCATTTTTACTGCCGTTTGCCCAAAAAAACTAGAAAAAATCAAAAGTGACCCATAGGCACAAAAACGCTATTTAATCCCTACACTTCGGGGATCGCATTAACATCCAACGGATGTAAAAATATCAGAAAAAATCTGTTGGTAAATCTCAAAATCGTGTGCCGCGAGGCGTGTGGGTTCGAGTCCCACCTCTGGCACCAAAGAAAAATAGAGGGTTTTAGCCCTCTTAATTTTTTGTCTATTTTCAGTTTGAATTTAAAAAAAGAAGCAATATATTCCAAAAAGAGGTAAGTCTTATTATTTTAGCAGTGGACACTGGCAGCGAAAACACCTGTCATCCTGGATGTTGTTCAAACTGGCGCAAGCGGTGCAAAATATAATGGCATCCTTTGATTTATCATATTTTTCGTATGAATTCAAACCCCTGTGATGCCGAACACGGTCGCCGATCTGGTAGTAGTTAAAAACCGTATCGTCATCATCTGTACTTATATTGTGAATTTTGCCGGTGTCGCTTTGGATAACGATTATAAATGAAGTATAGTTCTCCCAGTAGTGGTCACTGCCAGATTGACGTTTTCTCTGTTTTTTCTCAATTTTCTTATCAACTACCTGTCCATCCCAGGTAGTGCCCATTTTTCTACCTATCGTCTGGAGCAATGCAATGACCATGAACATTCCTCCAATTCCCAGGCCAATATATAGCGCCTCGGGATTATCCATTTCCGAGCTGGTTTCTCCGTAAATATAAAATCCGGCTACAGCGGCTATGGCTATAATAGATGCGAATATAAAAGACCATCGTTTTGTATCTTTGATATATTTAGCAAAAGCCGGATCATGAATTCGGGGCGAAAACCCGATAAGGTTTCTTCCGGTTGTTTTATTAACCTGGTCAGTATTTTCCAGAGCACTGCCGCACTCTATGCAAAACCTGATGCTTTTATCTGAATCCGTCCCACATTTGGGGCAAAGCATATATCTCACTCCTTTTAGCTGCAGTTGCTATAGATTATATCAGCTCTATCGGCCTCCATAGCTGGAACCGCCGCTGCCTCCTCCGCCGCCGGAAGAGAAACCTCCGCCACCCCCTGAACCAGATGATGATTTGCTTGCTGCCTTGCCTGCCGATTTGATTGCGCTCTCTACAATGCTACCAATATCGCTGAAAGAATCCTGGAATGAATTAAAACCATGCCAGGCTCCGTAAGTATACCAACCATATCCAAAACGGTGATCGCCGTCCTGCAGGTTAGGAAATACCAGTTCCAACTGGCTTATTACTTCCCGTGCAACTCCCAGTGAAACTGCATATACCAGAAAATGCTCCCAAATAATGAGGCTCGGTATTTCGTGTCTTTGCATCTGTGAAAAATGCAATAGGAAGCGCCGGAAAGCCTGCCAGCGTACGAAGTCTTCCTGTCCGGACGGTGATCTGCGTTTAAACAGGCGGGGAACGACTCCCAAAATAGTCCCTGCAAGCAGTAACCCAGCTCCTAGTATGGCCTTTTCAGATACAACCATGGCGCCTATCGTGAAAAGCGCCAGACCTCCTAATACCGTAAACAAAGGCATATTACCACTGTTTTCAAAAAACTCCACCTCTTCACCCCGTGAGCTTACCGTGGCAGTCCAACCCTGCCAGAAGGCATAGAATGCTTCCCCATATTTTTTTGTGAATCTTTCTATGTCGTCCAGGTACAGAAAACCATTACCACCCGCAATAGTATAGTGTAGATAATCCAGTAATTCGCGCTCGTGGTCAATCAAACTGGCTTCCCCGGGCTTCCTCATGCCAGCAGGATCAGGCGGGAGCAGAAAGGTGAGACGATATCTTGTTACCTCTTTAGTGCCCAATAACTTGCGCACTTCCTGTCTTTCTTCTTCAATCAAAATAAACTTGCGGCGGGCCAGATCCATTATGGTGGCTGTAAAATCTCGAGCTTGTAACTTCCTATGGTTCCATAGTAAACCCAGTTCAGCCGGGCTATAATTAGCCGGCAGTTCGCGGTAATAAGAACCGTCGAATTGGGTTGGATAAGGTCTTCCGTATTTGCGCCAAAGGAAAAATACAGCCCCCAGGGCTACTATTACAAGAAGAAAAGACCCCACAATCTCCGCCCGGGCCAACCAGCGTTCACGATTGGCATCATCTGCCCATTTCTCTTCCTCAGCCAGTATGCCGGATAAAGCGTTCTTCCCGCTTTGAACACTTGCGGGCGCGTTAGGGAATAAAGTCAAAGGCGTGACTACCCGCCCCTCTACGAACGTATAGGCGGGCAGGTTTTTGGTCTGCCAGGTGACCACATTGGGCGCAGTAAAATTAACTTCGCCCTGCAAAGGTCCATGTCCCCAGATTCTAATATCTTTACCCTGCTGATATTCTTTGGCGCCCACGGGCAGTTTCAGGTTTACCTTTACTTCGCCAATCTTCTCCGCATTTTTGTTTCCAATAAACTTGCGGTATAACTCGGCAACATCATTATGCATCTTAACCGCATTAATTACCCGGTAGCTTACATTAAAAACGCGCTTTTCATCCTTTGCCTCCATACTCCAGTCAATCGTGAGATTATTGCTCTCCTTCTTGAGCAAGTAAGTACCGGGAGGGCCGTATTCTTTCCCCGAATTATATTTGTATGGCTTGCCGTTCTCATAGACTACTACATCCTGAATAGTGGTGGTATCCAGGGGTATGCTTATAAAAAACCCCTTCCACTGGCCAGAAAAATCTATAGTCAGCTTTTCCGTAACCTGCAAAGAGGCGTCCGGTAGAGCCTCGGCTTCTATCTCGACCCGCTCCATCTTAAAACTACGATCGGCCGCCCGGGCGATATCAACAAATACCGCCAAGGGCAGACTTAAGGCCATTATTAATAAAATCAACCTGCTTATCCAATTGAAACCAGATATATTTTTTTTCATAATTCAAGAAGCCCCTTTTTAGAAATTGACCTGTACATTTTGCCTGGCTTCGTTTTCACCATGAAGAGAAAAATAATCAACCATCTGGAAGCCCAGCATACCAGCAACCAGGTTAGCCGGAAACAGTTCTATTCTGGTGTTAAAATTCTGTACAGTATCGTTGTAAAACTGGCGGGAAAACGCAATCTTGTTTTCGGTATCACTGAGTTCGTTCTGCAGTTGCAGGAAATTGGTGTTGGCTTTTAGTTCAGGATAGGCCTCTGCCACAGCAAACAGCGATTTTAATGCTCCGCTTAAAGAGTTTTCGGCTTGAGCCTGTTCCCCGAGGTTACCGGCATTCATAGCCATGTTCCTGGCTTGAGTGACTCTTTCCAGGACGTCTTTTTCATGCCCGGCATAGCCCTTAACCGAATTCACTAAATTTGGTATTAGATCGTATCGCCTCTTTAGCTGCACATCTACCTGAGACCAGGAGTTTTGAACTCTTTGCCGTAACTTCACCAAATTATTGTAGGTAGCTATAAAGAATAACCCCACTCCAAGAAGCACTACCGCTAAAACAATGATTCCAACCATAATTTCTCTCCTCCCTTTTACTATGGATGCTGCCCAATCTTCCATTAAGTCAACTAAGATGTAATCTGCTTCTTTGTACGCGACTACAATTACATAAACATGGAAAATCCCTCTATTTCTTTGCTTTCCTGGTTTATACTGATACCCGCTGCCCGGAGGCTATCCGGCACCCGCTCGAAATTTTTAATTATGGTTCCTCCCATTTGATTAGTAAACCATATATATAAGGGTTTGCCGCTCTTGCCGCGAATTTCCAACCCGTTATAGGTTGCACTGGCTGCCAGCAAAGCACTGCCCGCCGGTTGGGTGGAAGTCCGCCCGCCTGCTATGGATAAGAAGGCCATAGTCAAAAGCAGCTTGCGAAACCAACCTGGATTCCTTAAGGACACCAGATTAACCGAAGTTATTTGATCATAGCGACATACCCGAATACCTTTAAAAGTAATCAGGTAAAGTGCTTCAGGAGTCAATTCAATGCGGTAGGATGCATGCCAAGCATTATAATAAAGCAATATAACACTAAAGAAGGCCAGAAACCACATAACAACGCTGATAGGCCACATTCCGGTAATAGCTTGCACCGTCCCGCCGTTGACTAATAAGGGCAGCCCATAAAAAGGCAACAAAAGTATCAACGCAACAATATCCCCTGCCAGCATACTCCCCGCGGAGTATGCAATATCCTCCCGCTCTTTCCTGCGGCGAGGCAGGAATATATAGAGCAGCAAACCCAAGGCCATGACCCCGATACCGATATTGCGATAAGGGTGATAAAGCCAACCAGGCGCCACCCGGTATGGCTGGGACATAGCCGATACACTGCTGCTGTAATCCTGGTAGCTCATCAAAAAATAGGCTGTTTTGCCGCCTGCAGTGGCACTTACATAAATACTAGCCCCGCCTTCTGGGATAAGCCCCCACTTTGCCCAAGGTATTTCGTTTGGTTTAAAATAGACCGCCACCGGCCCCGATGGCTTCCAGAAAGAGTCTTTGTCCTCTTCACTAACTCGGTTGCCGTATGATGATTTTTCATATTGCCCGCTGCTGGCCAGCTGCACCTGGTAAAAAGTGTCCCACCATTGAATGGGCTCCACTGCCATCACTTCGCCGCCGGTTTTTTCCTCAATATAGTCGGCCAGCGGCAGTTGATTCAGCCGTTTATCTTCCTTTGAGACATATCCGCTAATCGACTTTATTTCATCGGCCTGCTCCTGCTTCCAGTCTATCGTGGTTATACTGATCATAGCCGGGGTAACATAGAAAAATAGTGCCAGACCTATCAAAATACCCAAAAGTAAAGCAACGCGCCGCCACAATTCCATCCGGTCTGAAACTTCCGACATCTTAAGTCCTCCTTTTATTGGACTTATTGTGTGTCAAGAGGACAGTCTCTTGGCACATTTAATTCTGGGTCTGATAGTCCCCAATATTGTAATAATTGGGAGACCACTTTTTCACAATGGCTGCCGCCTGGGCTGAATCTATTGAAGTTAAACCAATCAATTTATAATAATCCACTGTTTTGCCCGGATTTTTGACCAGAACACTGCCCCGGCCCGGAGAATAATAGGTGATAGATTGAAATCCCACCGCCTGGTTGTCTTCCTTCACCAGCAAACAGTCCTCGAAAGTGGCAAATCCCAGGTTCAAATTTACACCCATTTCAAGCACAGTCCAGGTAATCTTGCCAGCATTATTCTGGTAGTTCCAGGTTTTCCCGACGGCTAAATTATTTTTTAGGACCGGGATGATCTCATTGGGAGTCTGATCCAGAATATAATAGGTCCCATCCGACCGCTCAACATAATGAAAACCATAGCCGAAGGCTTCTCCCTGCTCCACTCCGGTTTCCACTTCGCTCACCCGAACTGCTTCATTGGCAACTACCCTGGCGCTGATGCGCTCAACCACTCCCGCCATTCCATCCGGGTAATTGACGGAAAATGTGCACTTGAGTCCCGGTTCCGACAGGTAGGTAGAAGCCCGGCTTAAATCAACCGCAGCTGCCTTAGTTGTAGTCGCTGGTTGGGCGGCAGGGACTGTCGTCACTTGATTCTGATTTGCAGATGGTACGGTGGCCATTTTCCCCAGATCTTCGCCGCGGGAAAGCCACCAGTAAGCTCCCCCGCCCCCCATTAATAGCACGGCCAGCAAGAACACTATGATCAATAGTGCATTTTTACTACCCCCGGTCTTAACACCCAGCGGCTGAGAAGGTCCCCTGGCAGGCATAGGTTGCCCTCCGGCAGACTGATATGCTGCCGGCTTAAGCGCAGTCTGCTGATGTAAGGCAGCAGGCAACGGATCAGCCTGAGCTGGTAGCTTTTCTACTCTAGGCGAAGGCGACGGCGCCAAAGATTCAGTATCAAAGCCGCAATCGCCGCAGAACCTGTCGTTTGGCACTAGTACTGCTCCGCAAGCAGGACAAAACTTCAGGTCACTCACATTCCGTCACTCCTCTTTATAGCGCTATACCACAGCCAGTACAGAATTTCTTGCCTGGTCTGATTTCGGTGCCGCACTGACCACAGAATTTAGTATGGGGGGCGCTGCCCTCAGCAGTTTTAACTTTCCCAACAACATTGCCAGTTGCTTTCTGTAATGCCTCCATCCATTTTGCCAGGGTTTGGGCAAGCTCTGTAGCAGTACTGGCCTGATGGCGGAAACGTGTATCTCCATTAGCCTGGATTTCAAAGGAGAAAAGATGATTGGCAAATGCGGTTGGAGCCAGGAATACCCGGGAAAGATTACGTTCCTCACCATTAATCACAGCAGTCGCCTGCCAAGCGATGGAACCCATCCAACTGCTTATAAATTCTGTTCCCATTATCCTGGCCCTTTCAGCCAGAGTCAAAATCGCTTCATCACTGGTGATAAAGCCCAATTCCTCAAGCTGCTTTATATGTTCAGGTTTTAATGCGATACTGCTGTTTTTCAGGCCGGGTGTAATTTCAAACATGGTGGGCAGAAGCCACCTTTTATCCTTACTGGCTAATGAACGCTTTAATAGCTGCACAAAATCCTTAGTCGTTAATGATGAACTCACTTCGCTGCCATAATCCAGCATACTTTCCATATATGATCGACGGTAAATATCTATACAGTGCAATGCACAGACTAAGACTTCGGTTTCCATAATATTCGGAAATACTACTTTATAATCGCCCATACCCTGGGTAGCATATACACCGGACCACCATGCCAGAAACGACTCCCAATCATTAAACAGCAAGAGCAGTAAATCTTCCTCAGAGTTCACAAACTGCGCTAACACGGCTTTATCATCATTTGATAGCAGGACGTAATATTTATCATCAGCAGAACCTGCCCCACCTTTATTGAAGTATATTTTTAAATCTGGCTCCAATAACAACCTGGCAATCCGCGGCAAATTGGGACTATCCGATAGTGCTTTAAACCATGAGGAGGGACTGCTGATTGCCGCCTGTTCAGCATTATAACTAAAAGGCGAAAGACTATTCCCGGTTAGGCCCGAGCGTCTGAATAAATGGTCAATATCCCCAGGTGCCAGCTTGAAAACATCGGTGCCGGCCAGAACATTCTCATTAATATCCATAATATTACCTCCCTTGTCTGCTCACTTTGTTTCATATTTGTCAAAGCACTTCCTTCGAGAAGTACTCTTATATGATTGAATCATTTGTCCACAAATCCATTATCCCATGGAAACGAAGCCCTTCACCGCATCAGACCAGCGTTCGAGAAACTTTGTAGGAATATAAGTGCGTATGTTTCCCTGGGGATCACAGTATGTTAAGACCATGCCTGTTCCCTCCGGGGCCGGTGTCATCAAGATTTTATCTCTCATATCGGCGGGATTGATTAGTTCGCCCTGGGGGGTTAGATACTGTGTCTGCCCCCCGGGTCCTCTTCTGATCCGCACATCCACCAGATTTTGATCAGCAATACGAACGGTCTGGGTGTTGGTAAATTCGTAGGCAGGTACCCCGGCTTTTGGCGGAGCGGCATATACAGCTCCACTTTCTCCTGCTGCCAGATGATTATCCTTCATGGCCCCTCTTAATCTCTCAAGATCCATATTTATATGAGCATGACTATCTATCTCAGCCTGCTTTCCTGGTTGCGCATAATATTCATTTGCTTGAGGAACGCTGCTTGTTGCAGGCCCTGTCTTGACGGATCCTTCATCCGCTCCTTTCGCTTTGCCAGTCGCATCCGCTGCATCATCAGCTCCACTGGAAGGCGCCTTTCCCGGGCCATCAGGAGCATCGGGGCCGCCAGATGCTGCCTTTCCAACTTCATGGGAGCCATCCGCAGCCTTGGGTCCATCCCCCCCGCTCACTGTTTTGCGCGCACCATCCGTTAGATCGTCGCCGCTTCCCGGAGCGGTTTTTCCTGTTCCTTTACCAGCATCATCAGCTCCATGGAAAGGCGTTTTTTCTGCTTTATCAGGGCTAGCGGAAGCTGCTTTTGCAGCTTTGCCGGAGCCATCCGGAGTTTTGGAGCCATCCCCGGCACTACCGCCTCTGGCTATATCGTCGCCGCTGCCGGAGGCTGCTTTACCCGTTCCTTTGCCTAGATCATCTCCGCTGCCGGAAGCCGCCTTACCTGCTCCTTTTGCTATATCATCACTGGAACCGGCAATTTCCCGGCCTACACCTTTAGCTGACTTTTCTATGGCCTCTTCAGCTGCATCGCCACCCAACTCGGTTAAGCGTTTATTGATTTGTTTCAGGGTCTCATCTGCGCCTTCCTTGCTTACCAATCCCAACCCCCGGCTGGTAATTTGATCAGCTTTCATAATTTTTAGCAGTCCCTTTTCAAGAAAGTCAGCAGCTTTATTTGTAAACACCGGAAATCTCTCCAGCATTTCCCGCATTAAAGTTCCTCCGGCAGCACCAGCGAGGTACCCAATTTCCTCACCTAAAACAAGCAGGCCGATCGCTTTGGAAACTGCCTGGAAGTCCGATTCTCCCTTATTTATGGAGTCCTTGATGCGATACATGGCTTCTGCCACCGTCAAGGCTCCGTCCATCGCAACTTGTGCCCCGAGCTGTCCCACAAGCGCAGTTCCGCCGGTAGCGCCTACAATCATAATTCGGGCACCCATTCCCAGCCAGGAGGTGCTGCCATCAGCTTTTTCTCCGGTTACTACTTCCCTGGCTGTTGCGGCATTGGCTTCGAGCGCCCATCCAAGGTTTTTAAACCAATCCTCTTCCCATCGTTCTCCGGTATCTCCAGCTGTTTTTCCCATTATACGGTTGTCAATAATCTTATTAATTTGCTCCAGTTTATCCTGGTCAACCTCTTTGCCGGCCAGCATATCATCTTTAAGATTTTGTATGGCCTTGTCAACATCGCCCGGTCCACCCGGTTCGCCAATGTTATATTTATCTGCCGCTTTCTGCATTTGCTCCAGCCTCTGCCAATCGTCCAACGATTTTTTAATCGCCTTGCTGTTGGCATCCTGACGCTGCTTCATTTTTTCAATATCTTCCACAATGCGACGGTTGTCTTCAGCAAGATCATCTTGCCACTGCTCAAATTTGTCAGGGTCAACTGGATTCCCGTTTTCAGTGTTCCGCCACTCTCCCGTCTTGGCATCATATTCTATTTCCAGGCTGCGGCCATCAGTTTTACCCACCAGCACCCTCTTTTCCCCATCACGGGGAAATCCATCTGGCGTGGCAGCATCCACTGGTTCCATATCATCCGGCGCTGTCGGAGCATCTTTATCTATTCCATGATTTTTCAGAGTATTCATCGGATCTTCTGGGCCAATTACACCGCTATCTTCTGGCGAAGGAACTGTTGGCTTTTCCACCTCTGGTTGCGGCAACTCATTATTCCATGGTTTTGCCCCATATTTTTCCAGGGTTTTGGGGTACGGTTCTCCCAATTTAGGTTTAGTTGGAACCCATGTAGCGCCAAAGGGTATGACCTCTTTTTCTCCAAAGGGATCTTGAGTAGATACATTAAACGGATTGCCATCTCCTTCAAAGGGATTCTCACTCCAATGTCTTCCATCGCGGTTGTATCCATCCGCATTATAACCGCTCCAGTGGTAGCCGTCTTTGCCATAACCCTGTTTGTCATAACCCCAGGGATCATAACCATTGCGGTTGTAGCCTTCGTAATCAAAGCCTTCCCGGTCAAAACCGTCTTTGTCAACACCATTTTTGTTAAATCCGTTCTTGTCATAACCGTCTTCGTCATAACCTTGCTGCTGCCGACCTTCCCGGTCAAACCCCTCCCGGTTATAACCGTCTTTATCGTAACCGGCCTTGTCATAGCCCTTACGGTCAAAACCCGCTTTGTCAAAGCCGTCCCGGCCATAGCCATCAGCATCCCAGCCCTCCCGGTTAAAGCCCTGTTTATCATAACCAGCCGCATTATATCCTTTGGCATCATAACCGCTGCGGTTAAAGCCTTTGGCGTTATAACCGTTAACATCAAATCCTTCACGATCATAGCCACTACTGTTAAATCCATTCCGACCGTAGCCCTCCCGGTCAAATCCTTCTTTGTTGTAGCCTTCTTTATCGAATCCCTCTTTGTCAAATCCGACCTTATTGAATCCTTCTTTGTTAAACCCGGTTTTGTCGAAGCCTTCCTTGTTAAAACCATCTTTATCAAATCCCGATTGATCGAATCCTTCACGGTTAAAGCCTTCTTTATTAAACCCGGCCTGATTAAATCCTTCCTTATCGAATCCTTTGGCGTCGAATCCGGACTTGTTGAATCCTTCTTTGTTAAACCCGGTTTTGTCGAAGCCTTCCTTGTTAAAACCTTCTTTATCAAATCCTGATTGATCGAATCCTTCACGGTTAAAGCCTTCTTTAT
>CAZWPO010000045.1:0-15203 GCA_964635975.1 uncultured Syntrophomonas sp. | reverse complement strand
TCAGAGCTTGCGAAGATATAACCGGTGCTCAAGCAATCAATGTTGAAGATCGCGGCCATCATGCGCGAATCGCCACCAGCTTTAACGGCAACCTGCAGGATTCTCCCTGTGTCTTCTGCGGACAATGCGTTATGGTATGCCCCGTGGGTGCCTTAAACAGCAAGATTTCCGCAGGCAAAGGAAAACCTTACCAGGTTGAGAAAGTTGCTACCACTTGTACCTATTGCGGTACCGGTTGCACTCTGCAGCTCAATGTTAAAGATGATAACGTGGTCGGAGTAAGTTCCATCCGGGATCATAATGCCAGCCCTGTCAACCAGGGCGCCCTCTGTGTAAAAGGACGCTTCGGCTGGGATTTCATCGTTTCTCCAGATCGCCTCACCACTCCCTTGATTCGCGAAAATGGTGAGTTAAGGCCGG
This sequence comes from uncultured Syntrophomonas sp., assembly GCA_964635975.1. Classification (GTDB taxonomy): domain Bacteria; phylum Bacillota; class Syntrophomonadia; order Syntrophomonadales; family Syntrophomonadaceae; genus UBA5314. The sequence goes on along the minus strand of CAZWPO010000045.1, from coordinate 14,783 downwards.
CTAGCTGGGATGAAGCCCTTGACTTTGCTGCCTCCCGCATTAAGGAGATTAAAGCGAAAGACGGTGCGGATTCACTGGCTATGTTTTCATCTGCCCGCGTAACCAATGAGGAAAATTATCTGGCTCAAAAACTGATGCGCGCAGCCATCGGCACGAACAACGTCGACCACTGCGCCCGTCTCTGACACTCCGTTACTGTCGCCGGTCTGGGGGCAGCATTTGGTAGTGGAGCTATGACCAATTCTATTAATGAGCTACAAAACGATGCTCAATGTGTATTCCTTATTGGAACAAATACTACCGAAAACCATCCGGTTATCGGTTATAAAATCAAACGCAATGTTCGTCAAAACGGAGCCAAGCTGGTAGTGGCAGATCCGAGGCGCATCGAACTGGCTGAAATGGCTGATGTTTATATGCAGTTCCGTCCGGGGACTGATGTGGCATTGCTAAACGGTATGATGAACGTTATAATCAGCGAGGGTCTTTTAAACAAAGATTTCATCGATAATCGCACCGAAGGTTACGAAGCCATGGCTGAAGTAATCGCTAAATACACACCGGAAGTAGTTTCGAAAATCACCGGTGTGCCTGCCGAGGATATCCAGAAGGCCGCCCGTATTTACGCCAGCGTTGACAGGGCATCGATATGCTATGCTATGGGCTTGACTCAGCACAGCACCGGTACCGACAACGTAAAATCGGCATGCAACCTGGCCATGCTAACCGGCAACATCGGCAAACCTGGAACCGGGGTCAATCCTCTACGCGGTCAAAACAATGTACAAGGCGCCTGTGATATGGGGGCCCTGCCTGTCGTATACACAGCTTATCAGGCCGTTACCAATAAAGAAGTTCAGGAGAAATTTGAGAAAGCCTGGGGAGTTTCACTATCCCCCAACAACGGCTTAACTCTGACCGCAGCTATCAACAAGGCACACCATGGCGACCTCAAGGGTCTTATTGTCATCGGTGAGAATCCCATGGTCAGCGATCCTGACCTGGAGCACGTCGAAGAAGCACTTGAGAATCTGGACTTTTTGATGGTACAGGATATATTCCTGACCGAAACTGCTCAAAAGGCCGATGTAGTTCTCCCCGGAGTTACCTTCGCAGAAAAGAACGGCACATTCTCGAATACTGAGCGACGGGTACAGCTGGTGCGCCGGGCCATTTCTCCGCGCGGGGATGCGCGGCAGGATTGGCAGATCCTCTGCGACCTGTCTACACGCTTGGGATACCCGATGGCTTACAACTCTGTAGAAGAGATTTTCGAGGAAATCCGGACATTAACTCCTTCATATGCTGGTATGACCTATGATCGTCTCGAGGGATCCGGTCTGCAGTGGCCTTGTCCAACCGTAGAACATCCGGGAACCCCGGTCCTGCATGGAGAAAAGTTCACCCGGGGCCTCGGTCTTTTCAGTGCGATTGAATTTAAAGAAGCAGCGGAATTGCCTGATGAAGAATTCCCGCTGATTCTTTCAACTGGACGCAGTCTGTACCATTACCACACCGGGACTATGACCCGGCGTTCCGTTGGTCTGGATGCTATTCAACCTGCCAATGAGATACAGATTAATCCAGCCCTGGCTGCGCGGATTGGCGTTGAAAATGGGGAAAAAGTGCGGGTAGTGACCCGGCGCGGAGCTATCGAGCTAGCTGCCAAGGTCACAGACATTTTACCCGAAAATGTGATATTTACCTTCTTCCATTTTTCTGAAGCTGCAGCCAATGTTTTGACCAATTCATCCCCGGAATCATTAGATCCTGTTGCGGGTATTCCTGAATACAAGGTATCAGCTGCCCGCTTGGAAAAGGTAGTTTAAAAGAACTGCTTTCATATTTCTAATTTACATGTTGAAAGGATGATACTTGATGAATTTCCTAGCTCCTGGAGAAGTAGCTTCCGCCGCGTGCGGAGCCAGTAGCAAGAAGAGCACCCTGTCCCTGGGACAGCTGATCGTTTTGGGTATGCTGGCAGGTGCTTACATCGGATTCGGCGCCAACCTGGCCACAGTTATCAGCAATGACCTTCCCAAGTTCCTGGGCAACGGCTTCGGACAATTTATGTTTGGAGCAGTTTTCAGCACCGGCCTGATGCTGGTAGTAATAGGTGGAGCCGAACTCTTCACCGGCAACAACATGTTCTTCATGATCGGCGCCCTTAATGGCGACTGCACATGGGGCGACCTGTTTAAGAACTGGGTAATCATCTGGATAGCCAACTTTATCGGTTCACTCCTGCTGGTTTATATCTTAGCCGGTGGTTTCTATGGATTCTTCGATGGCGCACCTGCAGTTGGCCTGTTCAACGGAGCAGTTGGAGCCAAAGCTATCGCTGTAGCCCTCGGCAAAGTGAAACTGACCTGGATGTCCGCGTTCTGCCGGGCTATCCTCTGTAACTGGTTAGTATGTCTGGCTGTATGGTTAGCCCTGGCCAGCAAAGACGTGGTTGGCAAAGTGTTCGGAATCTTCTTCCCGATCATGGCCTTCGTTGCCAGCGGATTCGAGCATAGCGTAGCCAACATGTTCTTTATCCCCATGGGCATTTTGGTATCCCATATCCCTGGCATAGTAGACTTTGCTGCCAATGCCACCGTTACCGCTGCCATGACTCCTGATGCTGCCGCGGCTGCCATAGCTGCCTACAAGGCATCACTGGCACCCCTGACCTGGGGCAACTTCATCATGAAGAACCTGATCCCGGTCACCCTGGGCAACATCGTAGGTGGCGGAATATTCGTGGGCAGTGTGTACTGGTACAGCTATGTGCTTCCTGCATCAAGAGCTGCCAAGAAGAACATCGCTGCTTAATAGACGTAGAAATTAGAAATCAAGGGTATATCCCTTGACTTTGATCTCCTTACTCCGAGAGGGGGGCATATGCCCCCCTCCTCTCCTGTTTAGCACCAAAAAGGTGTTGTTATATACTTAGATTGCTGCTAATATTCTATCTCGCCGCCTTTAAGCAAGCAAGTGCTTATTTATGGATAATATTGATTATTCCGTCGAAAACCTGGCTTCATGTTTCAGGAAATCAGCATACATGCTATATTATTCTATTGCCTCCGCCTTCAAATATCTTCCCTTCTAATGAAGATATCTCCTTAAAATATGTGTTGCTTTCATTGCATAATGTAATGATTTATAGACGATAATAAATACGTGATGACTACTGGAAGAACAGCAAAGGAGAGGTATTCCCCTCCCGCGTAAACGCTGCTTATTCTATTTGTTTTTCTTACCGGCTGCCGAATGATCCCGTCCAGTATAATAATTATACCATGCGGAAGTCTGATATAACTCCCAGTTAACCGGAGGCATATTTAGGCTTTCAAGGTCAGCCTCTTCTTGATATTTTTTAAGCCTTGCATAGGCTCTTACCCAAATACACTTCTTTTCATCAGGGTAGACTTCGCACCAGCCATTATAACTACCGCCGCAGGGCCCGTTTCGCTGTTGTTTCGGACACTGTGACATGGGGCAAATATAGGCGATATCGAGTAATGCACAGTCACCGCAGTCTTTACAGTCATTGCCAATAGTCTTTAATAAATGTTCAAATGCATGCTTTCGCGGATTATTAATGCCGTGATAATATCTGCTCATAAGCGGATATAAGTTCTTGTTAGGCGTGAACAGCATATGATGGAAGAATCGCATGAGGCGATAAGCAAATCCTGCTGGCTGTTCAGCCGGCAGCGATGCACGGTTTATGGGTACGTCATTATTCAAACCGGACTGTGCGTCTTTTTCGTAATAGTAGAATCCGTTGGCTTGCGGATATTCAAATTCAGAGATCAGACTCTTCCAATCAGAACTAAGCTCCTCTCCCCGTTCAATAATAAATTTAACCTGCTCGTATTTTAAATTATGACCGCCGACGTGTACTCCATCAAAACCCATACCTTTCATAAAAGCATACATCTTAGCGGCCCGCAGCAGACGAGATGCTGCTCCCTTATCATCAGCATTCCTCTCCTGATCAAGTTCAGCCAGCATTTTATCAGTTACTACACAGCCAGGCAACTGATTTGAATTCATCATCTTTCCTGCTCCGAAAGGCAGGACATATATATTGCCGATTACAGGGATATCTGACTTGTACTCTCGGATGTATTGCAGAACTTCGTGGATTTTTCGGGCATCAAATCCCAGCTGGGTAACTACAAATTGAGCTCCCTGATCTATCTTCTTTTTTAATTTAAAATATTGCGGCAGCAATTCGGCTTCACTGGCTTTAAACGGTGAAACCACAGCACCCGCAAAGAAACTACTTGCCTGGTGATATTTCTCTTCAGCGACTTCCAGACCTTTATTCATCTTGGTTATCAAGTCCAAAATATGGACCGGATCCAAATCGAATACGGGTTTGGCACGGCCTGTAAATCCGCTTGTTGGGTAGTCGCCAGTCATAATAAGCAGGTTTTTCACTCCAGATCTATCCATAGCATACAATTCAGATTCAATCTGGTTGCGGTTTTTATCTTTGCAAGTAAAGTGAACCAGGGGTTCAATACCCAATTTCAATATTTCCATGCCGAGATAGGCGGCTGATATTGCCGGTCTTCCCCCGGGATTATCGGTTATGGTGAGTGCATGAATTCTTCCGTCTTCTGCTGCCTGGATAGCCGATTTAATGACTTCTTCTTGCGCTTTTTCCCGGGCTCCGCGCCCAGGCACTAATTCCCATGTGACAGAAAATGTGCATTTATCCAGTAATGATTGCTTAAACTGATTAGTAATTTGCTTCTCCTCCCCTTAAAATCTGACTCTTATATATAATAATTTTCAACATTATGGCAATGGAAAATGTTTCTGCAAGTTAAAAGTTAACTATTTGACCTGCGGGCAGTTTGGTTAAATGCCTTATTATCGGCTTGTGATAATCATACGTAGATTATATCATAATTCTACCTGGCTATTCGGATAGAGGCATCCACTCAGATACTTTGACAAAACACATTAATATTAATAAGACGGGTAACATAATTCCAAAAGTTAAAGGAAGGTTGCTATGCGCAATAATTTGATCATTTGGTCCCCTACCGCCTCCAATTAGATTTGTTCTTTGCATCCAAATATTATGGTTATTTTTAGCAAACTCCTCATAGTTTTATAGAGATTAGTATTGTTTAGTAGGAAATTATTAATACCCTATTTCGGGCCACTTCTGACATATATAAAAAAGAGTTTCAGCGATCATGCTGAAACTCCAATCGTTTCTAAAGTGGCGAGAGCAGGATTCCCTGGCTCCTGCGCCGTTTTGGCGCTCTCGGTACTAGACTAACCATGGCCGTCGTAACCCTATCGCGGGTTCTCCCCCCACCTCTCTGGAAAAAAAGATTTCTTGTGAAGTCTTGATTGTAAATAGTGGCGGAAACTATTCACTGCTGCAAGATTCATTTATCATATATACAGCACATAGATCTTGCATCATGTGTAATACTATGCAGGGAATAATAGTACTGAAAGCGATATAAAACAGTCCGAATATAAGGCCCATAAATATAGCCTTTACTGTTTCAAGCAAACCCTGGTAAAGGTGTCCTATTCCAAATACCAATGCTGAAATAACTGCAATCAAAAATGTATCAAAACCGGGAAAAAGTTCAGCCAGTAAATAAAAAAGGAAGCCCCTAAAAAGTACTTCTTCTGTTATTCCGGCTGTAATAGCAGTAAATATCCAAATCTGTTTCTCCTTTTTGGTCGCCGGAATAAGCGCTTTCACTTCATCGGACATTTTTTGGTTTATACTCACATTTCTCAATGCATAAATTCTTAAGACTATTAATGAATATATGAGATACAAGAAATAGAGGATAGCTGTTACTGCCAATATGTAAAATAGCCAGGATTGCCCTCTGAGCCTAAACCAGCTTAAACCCAAATCATGCCAGGCCAACTGTCCGGTTAATAATAATAAGAACACTAAACCTGCAGGAATCCATAAACCAAGCATGAACCTGACATACAACCTGGTTTTTGGCATATCTCCCTGAGTTATTGCCAATATTATCTTCTTATACCGGGTCAGGCCCCACCAGATTTCGTAACACACAAAATACATGAAAAACAAAGCCAGGCATATCCACAATAACACGATTCTATCCCCCTGAAACAGCTTGCTCTGAAAGATGTAACTAACCTAATAGATTCCAATACTTTATCATCCACATCAAGCCCAAAATTGCCATGGTAAATATACTATAATGCACCCGGGCAAACCGCCCCCAGAATCCTTTGCGCCAGGCAACCACTGTGAAAAACACCAGCAAACAACAAAAAATCAAGATTAGTGTTGGTACAAAATCAATTAACGAATTTGTTTCTAAAGGCATGTATGCTTCTCTTGGCAGTTGGTATATAGGATCGATACCGGAAGAAAACAAGTGAGCGAATAAAATTAGAATGGTAATACTGGTAGCAATTCCAACCCAGGATGCAATGACAGACAAGTCGAATCTTTTATTATTACCCCTGTTGAACCAAGCAAATATCATTCTGATTATCCAGTAAATAAATGCGCTTATTGTGACAAGAATTATGCTTAATGCCGCCAGGGCTGTAAATCTCAGAGTTGAATAAAATGGAGCTTTAGAATAGGTCATAGGGCCATCAGTAGTTAACATAATTCTGCCCAAAGGATCTTTTTTAAATATAATTTTATGAAACTGCCCAAAGGGATCCTGGGTTCTTCCATCTCTGAGGTTCTGATAGACTCCATGCTCAATTTCAATAAATTGATTTGTTTCTCCGCAGTTAGTTACCATCAGATATCCTTCTTCATTCACAGCAACATTTATAATACCCCCGGCTAATATGCCGGCAATTTTCTCATCAGTAGTAACATTTCTCCGGTTCATCTGGTATTCACCTACAAACTTTTCAGCCCTTTCCAGGCTGGTTTCCCCAGGTATTCCCTGTGTTTTTGCTGGAATTGGATAATAATAATCCATAAACTCCTGAAAAACTTCGGAATGGACAAGATGATTCCCACCGCTGTAGGAAATATATACTCCAGTATTCACTTCCGGCACCAGATAAAGACCTGTGTTATAGAGCATAGTGCTTCCACTATGAAATAGCACCTGTTTTTCATTAAAGACCCCCTCCATAAATCCAAGAGTCATGCCTCCCAATGCCGGATCATGGGTAAAGTGCTGCTTATGCATTTCTTTTAGTGTCTCTTCCTTGAGGATTCGTCCTCCATTAAAAGCACCACTAGATAAATGGGCTATCATAAATTTGGCCATATCTGAGGAGGTACTGCTCATACTCCCGGCTGGTTCGGGCAGGAGGTATTCGAAACTTGCTTCCGTATATAATCCGTTTATAAATCTATAGGGTTTAGCAATAAGAGCTGATGACTCTAATATTGGAGGCTGTCGGTAGGTGCTGTTGTTCATATGCAAAGGCTCGAATATATTTTTCTCCACATATTCAGAAAAGGGCTGACCAGATACTCTTTCTACAACATACCCTGCTAAAGCCGTGCCATAATTTGAATAGGCAGCAACTTCACCAGCTGGAAATATCCTTGCCGGCAGGTATTTCTTTATATATTCATTCAAAGGTAAAAGTTCGTCTTGCGAAAGCCTGAAAAGCATGTCTGGGTGATCTTCAAAGCCTGGTGTATGGGTCATCAAGTGGGTCATGGTTATCGGGCCTGCTATAGTTTTCTGGAGGGGTTTTTCGAGCTGTGGCGATATCTCAAAATCCAAATATTCATTAATATCAGTATCTAGATCCAGCCTGCCCGCTTCAACAAGCTGCATTACTGCCGTCCAGGTAATTAATTTTGAAGTAGAACCGATACGAAATAGGGTAGTGTCGGCATCCACTGGGATATTATTCTCAATATCTGCCAGGCCGAATCCTCTTTTATATACAATTTCGCCATCCTTCACAACCGCTACGGTTGCATTGGGAATATGATATTTCTCCAACTTGGACTTTATTGTATTATCTAAAAAGGTTTCTGAACTAATATCTTGAACGTTTTTTGCATAAACAGCAGGAGATAAATTTAAAACTAACGCTATCAATACAAAAAATATATAATATTTACCTCTTCTATACATTTTGTCACCCCCTTTTATCTTTTTGTCTTAATTGCCCTTTATTTAATCTGGCTGATTGAATTACATCATTGGATGCACTCGATAATATATTCATTAAATCTTGTTGTTTATAATCATGTGGCAGCAGACCGTTTGCAGCCATTACCGAAAGGCCCAGTTGAAAAACCCTCATTTTAAAAAGTATGTTTTTTAACTCATTCTCGGTGAAGTCATTCATCTTAGGATCTTTCTTCATCTCCTCAATTAAAGCAGGTATCATTTTTTCATCATAGCATTTCATGTAGTTATTGTTTTTCATCACTAAATCTCTAAAAAGAACGCTGTACTCGCTGGCAAATCTAAGACTCGCTTTTCCCATATCATGAAATGGGTTTCCTGAACTTTCTTCGTATAAAAGCTGTTGACTAACATTTATTATTTTCTCTAATAAAGCTTCATTCAGTTCATCAACATTTTTAAAATTTACATAGATGGGGGCTACAGAACTGCCCAATTGGTCAGCAATTTTCCTCATGGTTATACCGTCAATTCCTTCTGTTTTAGCTATTTCAAAGGCCTCATCAATTATTTGCTCCCTGGTAAATTTCGCCTTGGGCCCCATGGCAACACTCCCTTTGTATAATATATATTATATAACATGCGTTATATAATATATATTATACAAAGCGCTATGGTTTTGCAATAGTATTTCGTTTTTCCCCTCAGCTGTAAAAGTCTATATTTTGCCTAATCATGGCTGCGCAAAAAGAATCACTCAAGCAAAACTCCGTAAAGAAATTGAGCTTTTAAAAATATACGCTAGTTGTTTTTAATGAAAAGCGAAGCAGCGGGGTAATTCGTGAAAAGATATGCAAAAGGATGGCTGAGAAAATTATCTGGTAATATTTGTTCAGGCAAAATAGAATAATGGGTATAGCCTGAGAATCACCTTAAAACACTTCGCTTGTATGAATAAGCTGTAAACCTCAAATTATCAGGCTATAAGCCGAGCTACTGCTGGCCTTGTCACTTTTACAAATACAATAAGGAGAACGGAGGGCTACGTTTTTAATGAATTTACGTTCCCTTGATAAGATGGTTGTAAAATTTAAAGGATTATTTATCGGGCGGGCTTTTTACTATGACGTGGTTTGTCATAGCGTCCAAGATATCCGTCGCATTAGCTCCATGACCAGATTCCAACCAGATCAATTCTTTATAAGGAGCCTGCAGTATATCATAATAATTTTCCACCAAAACAGCCATTGCGTTCACATCTCTCTTGCCCACTAAAAAGTACATAGGCACATCTATATGGGTAGCTTGGATAGTAAAATCTAGGTCTTTCAATTGAGGATAAACCACGGTAAACGATTCGATTAGTCCTCGATCGAAGTTTATCTTATCAACCAGGCCATATTCACGGACCAACTGCGGGACTAGCAATAAGACCGTCTGTAAATTTGCTGAGCCCATATAATCAAAAAGCACATTATTATAGGCTGCATACTTGAGGGCCATCCTTTCTCCAGTGTAGGGTGGTTCTCCATATTCAATTAACTCGTTGCGCAGTTTCTTTTCGCCCTTTTCCTCTACTATCTTAAGCGCCAGGCGATAACCCAGTTGGTCATTTTCCGTCGTGTTAACCATTTGCCCGGTCCCAATATAAGCATAGTAATCGCTCGGGTACTGTTGAATTAGCTTGATACCTAAAATTGTGCCCCAGGAAAGCCCCAGCACATAAATTTTATCCTGATGAAACCGTTCCTCCATTAACTGGGTAAGTTCATGCGCATCTGAAACGTATTTGGAGACGGTTAGGGTACTGATGGGTGTAGCGTCGTATGATTTACCGGTACCGGGTTGATCCCAATTCACAACTACAAAATAATCCTCCAAAGGCTTGAGGTTGAACGCGTTAGCAGGGAATCCACCAGCACCGGGACCACCGATACCTAGATATAGAAGAACCGGTTTATTTACATCTTTACCTCGAATGGTAATCCATTGCTCTGTTCCTCCCAATTGAACCTTTTCCAACACCGCTATGCTATTATCTCCAGCAATAGGTGAAGTGGCGGCACAGAATTGTGACGCGGCCACAGCCAGGATTGCCACCATAATAAAACCTATCAATATTGCAGCATTTTTACGTCTATCTTTTTTTCGGCGCCACCAGAGGATTACCAAAAATCCGTCTAATCCTACCAATGGCAGCCATATATAAATAGGCACCGAAGTAGCCAGCGGAAGATCCAAGACCGGCAAAATCGTTAAGATAATATAAATAAATATCAGAAGTCTAATTAAAACCATTCCCCTGCCCCCAATCAAAATAAGTTTGACAGTCCTATTCGCTAATAATTGTGGCTTTCATAAATTTTTACTCCCCGATATAATTATAAGTTATATACTGCTCATATATCCTATTGCTCGACTACATTTAACTGTAATGCTCCTATCTTCTTAATCCGTCCGATAATGAAGGCCAGGATACATACTATTAATCCAGAAATTATAAATAGAAAACCGATGCCCCTTCCCTGCCCTGTGCCTATAATTTGACCTGCGGTTTGGCAGAGCGCCCCGCCGGAACAAAACAGCGGGTTAAACAAGTGATCGGCTAAAAAACCAGCCGATCCAAAGGCTAATATATATCCTATTTGGGAGATGGCGTAAACCATGGACCATATCCTGCCCTGTTTAGCATTGTCCACATTACTACGAATGAGTACCTCCAAGCTGGTATTAACAAACGGTAGTGTACTGAAAAATAGAAAACAAAAAACTACGATTAAAACAATTGTAGTGAACAGGCCCATAAGAGCATAAAACAGCCCGGCCAGCGCAAGTGACAAGGAAAGTATCAATACCTTGTTTTTTCCTATTCCAAATATGCTAATAAACAGACTGCTTGCCAGCAGCCCTGATGCTGATATGGAAAGGGCCATGCCCAGAGTCCTGGAATCGGTCAATGTCAGCATCATCGGCCCGAACAAAGATTGCAATAATCCTACATAAAAGCAAACCATGGTTGTCAACAAAAGCAGCCATAAAACCCCCTGCCTGGAGCGCAAGTAGCGAAGGGAATCGGCCATATCATGGAAAAATTCCGGTTTTTCCTGCTTTTTGAGAGCAGCCTTCTGCTTTTTAACCATAAACACTGCTGCAACGGCAATAAGGAAGCTTATGATATCAAATATCAAGACCAGTTTAATGTCAAAAACACTTATCAGGAGCCCTGCAACAATCGGAGATATAAGATATTGCGCCGATCCTGCCAATTGTATTAGCCCGCTGGCCCGGGAATACAACTCTTCTGAAACCAGGTCGGAGACGGCCGCCTTATATGCGGGATTTTGCACGGCCGCGAATATTGAACTCAATGCCACTCCGATATATATATGCCATAATTCATTATTATTAGAGAACATAAAGAACAGCATAAATAATAAACCTGATATAGCACCGGTATCTCCAATTATCATCATCTTCTTTCGATCAAATCGGTCTGCCAGCACCCCCCCAAAAGGAAGCAGAACAAATGATGGCAAAAAGCCGAAAAGGATGACTAAAGCAAAACTCATGGCCGACCCGGTCTTCTGAAATACATAAACGCCCAGTGCGAAGGCTGTAAGCCCACTTCCAATGGCCGACATCAACTGCCCCAACCAGATAATGAGAAATTGCTTGAAAGATTTTTCCTGAACGGTCATCTTTCTTTACCTTCTTTCCTAAAGATTTATATAAGCAGGTCTAAATGAGTCTGGCTCATTCTTCAACTCAGACTGCTTCTGGTTAAAAAACATATCCCGGTCCAATATCACGATTACGGTAGCAAAGACAGCCAAAACCAGTGTCTCAATACACTTTGTTGTTTGAGACACTGCCCAGGTCTCTTGTGACATATTGATAATAAAGTGGAAGAGAATCGCCGCCATAACACTTTTCCGGTTTTTTATACAAATCCAGCTGACAATCACTCCCATGGGGATGATGCTCGCAAAAAAGTTAACGCCAAACCAGATGTTCTGGTGAAAAGCTTGATACTGATAGGAGTTGTTGACAAAAATAAGGGGAAAGTGCCAAAGCGACCAGAGGATGCTGAATATAATTGACGCTGTAAACACATTGTAGCGGCTTTGCAGACTATCGAATCCATATTGTCTCCAGCCCAACTCTTCAAAACAAGCGGTAAGTACAAACAGCAGCAATACCGGGACAAAACCTGATGAAAAAGAAAACCCTTCAGCAAATTGGAACTGGGAAGCTGAACCGCCCAAGAGCAGCGAGAGGGCGATGGAGACCAGTACAGATAAGGGCATTATTAAAAGAAATGCCGGCAGCATCTTCAACCGTATCAACCCGGGATTGATAAGCCGGTTGATAAAATCCCTTTTCAAATCGATGTTCTTTGATTTCGCAATCATTACAGCCGAGGTAATAAAAGGCGCCATTATCCCAGGGAGCATAAAAAGCATATACAGCCCGCTTTTACTACACTGAAAACTTGCCCATGCGCCTGCAAACCATAGGGCATAGGTTGCCAGAAACGTCGTAATAAAATAGCGCTTGGGATTGTACTTATAATCTGAAATCATTTTCCTCCTCCTTTTTTATACCGGTTCTTCAGAAAACCTTAAGCCTAAAATGAAAGTTAAACTGATGAACTTCAGCACTTCGAATGGCAATTACTCAACCAGGGATTTTACCGCCCCCTTCATGACCGACCGTCAGTCTGTAGTGGTTAAAAAAATATTTCTGTAGATCGGTAAGCGATTATCCCCCCTGCTCTATAGAGCTTTAAGGGTTTAAATAAATGAGAAGGATCCCGGGGCAGCGCCAAAAGACCGCTCAATGATAGCCTGCAAAGACAGTACCTGCTTCATCTGTTCTTCTTCACTCCACCTAAAGAGGCCTGATTCCAGCAAGAATTGGGATCCGGCTAGCAGAAATTGAATAGTCTGCAGAGGATGTTCAACATCAAATACAGACTCTTTTTTGCCTTGTTCAATGACTTGAGCAAGTATGGGTGCGACTCGTAATATAATGGCAGTATTAACCCGCTCGTGGAGTTCTCTGTTTTCAGGTCTATGCAGGCTCTGCGTTAATTCACTTTCTTGTTCCGACAATCTGTTACCTCTAAGTATTGCCCTCATTTTATCCATCGCACTCATTTCAGGGTCAGCAGCTATTTTCTTGTACTCCTGGCAGAACTGATCGACCAATTCGTTAACAAAGGCATCCAGAATATCTTCCTTAGATTTAAAGTAGTAATAAAATGTGCCTTTGGCTATCCCTACCTGTTGAATGATAGCCTCTATGGTTGTATTTACATACCCTTGACTTTTAAATAATCCTCCGGCGGCCTTGAGTATCTCCGCTTGCCGAACCTCCGGATCTTTAACAGTTCTCTTTTTCATTTCACCTTTACCTCCAATATCTGACCGGCGGGCTATAATACTAATATACCACTAGACTGACCGTCAGTCAATATGCGTGAAAGGCTTCTCCCCAAAAATGTTATTTGCAAGCAACACGTATTCCCTGATATTTGTATCTATTTCTGACCTGCCCCCTAGCTGCATGTGTAACCGTTTTTTCTATGATATATTTCAGCCCCCTGGATATCCAAGGCTTATTCGTCAACGAGTTGTTTCAAACGGCGGTTTTCTTCAAGTTGCTTGAGCCCCTTAGCTTCACTTACCTACATACCGCCACACTCGGACTTCCAGCGATAGAATGTCTGCTCAGCAATTCCGTATTCCCGAACAATATCAGTGATCTTCATGCCATTTTTATGGGGTTTGAGGATGCCGATAATCTGTTCCTCGGTAAATCTGCTTCTTTTCATCTGAAAGCCTCCTGCAACCAACATGTATTAACCTGCTCCTGTCATTGTAAAAAATGATAAATGGGGGTTTCAGTCTAATCGCTGAAACCCCCATAGTTTCTTCAGTGGCGGAGAGAGCGGGATTCGAACCCGCGAGGGCGCTATTAACACCCTACTCGATTTCCAATCGAGCGCCTTCAGCCGTACTCAGCCATCTCTCCATAAAAATATTCAATTTTCCTGAATCATATATTTCTTCCTGTAAGGCTTTTCTTCTGGCGGAGAGAGTGAGATTCGAACTCACGAGGCGGTTATCAGCCACCTACTCGATTTCGAGTCGAGCGCCTTCGACCAACTCGGCCATCTCTCCTCAAATCTGCAAAAAACGCAGAGAGCAATTCTGCACACTCTTCGCTCAGAACACCCTGTTCAACTTGAACCTGATGATTAAGTCCCGGGCAGCGCACTACATCTAAAATAGAACCTGCCGCGCCTGCCTTAACGTCCCTGCTTGCAAAAACTAGTCTCCCCAGTCGAGCATTCACCATAGCTCCGGCACACATCGGACAGGGTTCCAGGGTGCAATACAGAGTTGCTTCATTCATTCGCCAGTTGCCCAAGTGCCGGGCAGCTCTCTGCAATACTAGAAGCTCCGCATGGGCGGTTGCATCGTCCTGAAGTTCTTTCTCATTACCAGCCTGGGCAATTACCTCTCCGTTATGGACCACTATGGCTCCAACGGGGATCTCTCCCCGGGCTGCTGCTGCACGGGCTATTTCCAAGGCCATGCGCATGTATTCTTCATCCCGCATGGAGCTTCACCGCCATATGGTGCGCCCGAAGGGACTCGAACCCCTGGCCCACGGTTTAGGAAACCGTTGCTC
>CAZWPO010000044.1:0-15357 GCA_964635975.1 uncultured Syntrophomonas sp. | reverse complement strand
TCGCCCTTGCCCCCGGAGCAAGGGCGAGGCAGAAGAACCGTCCCCATGCCCCGCTTGTTATCCGATTATTTATTATTTAACTTGCTGAAGTTCTCGCGGGGATTATACTCCTTGATGCAGATATTTTCAGAATCCCAGTAGGCCATCTCTGGATAGTCGGTTTTTACCTTGTCGCCGGAGGCCCGGGAGACTCGATTGCCGATCCTGAGCTGGGTAGGCGCCAGTTCCAGGGCAAATATTATACTATCCATATCGCCTTCGCAACCGGCGTGGGCTACACCCTGCATGCGCCCCAGCACTACGATGTCGCCTACCGCAGTTATCTCAGCGCTTTCGTGCACGTCTCCCCATACTACTACCGAGCCTTCAGAGCGAAGCTTCTGGCCGCTCCTGACATTGCGCTTCAAGGTTAAATCTCGGTTCTTCTTTGTGGGCCGCGGAGTGATCTGGGCCTGAAAATTATTCAGTACCATGCCGTGCTCGAGGCAAAGGCCCTGGAGCGCAGCCAGCTGCTCCTGGCTAAAATCATTCAAGGCCGGTCCCTGGAAAAGTATGCGTGAACCGGCAAAGAGCTGGCGGTTTTTCGAGAAACGCTCCTTCAAAAAGGCAAAGTGCTCATCATAATCTCCCTGGTCAAAAAACAAAACCAGGCTGTCATTTACCCCTTTAATATTCACTGTCAATTTGTCTACCTGCCTTTTAACGGGATATTAATATCCAGAGCGGAATGCCTTCCCTCAGAAACCAGAGTAACTTCAGGGGTGCCGTCGATTTCCACGTGGCGTGCGATAACCTGCATGATCTCTTCTTTCAATGTTTCCATGAGCTGTGAAGAGGCGCCAAAACGGTCATGGGTCAATACCACGCGAAGCCGGTCATTGGCTTGTCTGCGGCTGGATTTCGTGTCACTCGCAAATATCTTCTTTAAAAAGTCCAACATTTGTTATGCCCCCTTTCCAGCCCAAAGGCTCCTTCCCAGGGACTTGATCCTTCCCCAAACCGATTCGTCTTCCTGGTAATTAGGAAATTCTATTTCCTCACCAAGTAAACGGCGGGCTATATTATTGAAAGCCAACGCGGCAGAAGATTTATCATTGAGGACAATTGGCTCGCCCCGGTTGGTCGATATCACTACGGTTTTATCCTCCGGCACCACACCTACAAGATCGATGCACAGGTGCTCCATGAGGTCGTCGATGCTGAGCATGTCACCGCTTTTTACCATATCAGCGCGCAGGCGGTTCACCACCAGCAGTATATCCTTGAACTGGGCCGATTCCAGCATGCCGATGATCCGGTCAGCGTCGCGGACTGCCGACACTTCTGGATTGGTAACCACTATGGCCTGGTCCGCTGCAGCGATGGCATTTCGGAAGCCCTGCTCGATGCCGGCCGGACAATCGATAATTATGTAATCAAAATCGGGCCGCAGCTGATCGCACAGGCCCTTGACCTGATCAGGTCTTATATCTTCTTTATTTCTGGTCTGAGCGGCGGGCAGCATGTAGAGGTCGGGGAAGCGCTTGTCCTTGACCAGAGCCTGCTTTAATGTGCATTCCCCCTCGATTACCTGGACGATATCATATATTACGCGGTTTTCCAGCCCCATAATGAGGTCCAGTTTTTTTAGCCCGATATCCAGGTCCATCACTACGACTTTGTGCCCCATCCGGGCTAGCGCCGTAGCTACATTGGCCACGGTAGTGGTTTTACCTACTCCACCTTTTCCGGAAGTGACGACAAAAACCTGGCCTTCAGTGGCATTAGTCCCCATTTTTTACGGTCCTCCCCAATTTATTTTAGATTTTAATCAATTTTAGAATTTTTTTGCATTAACACCAATCTAATTTTAAAACATTTTACCATTTGATTGAACTGTTAAATCTGGTAAATCGGAATTTTAGACGTTTAGTCCTATATCATATTACGACAAAATAACCCAATTACTTTACTAATTATTTAGATAGGCAAACCGACAGTCAGTTTTAAAGGCAGCTAAGATAAGACGGCCTGCTCTATCCAGGCCAGGCCACAAAGCTGTGGTAAGCAAAAGCGGGTTATCATGATATGTTCGATTTATGCCGTTTAGTAAGATGAAAGATATCCTTTTTTCCTTCGTAAAGACTATATATGGATATTTACAGTGAATTTTTCAAATGCCGGTTTTGTTTTTAACACAAGCTGACTGATTTATACTATCTTAAAGAGGGCTGCCTGTACAGAGGTTTTATGTAAAGGAAATATTGGATATGCAATTCTCAGGAAGAAGAGGCTTATTGATTTTCATAGTATTTGCTACCTGCTTCATACTGGGGGCACTGCTCACGCTGGTGATACCTCAGCTGATGCTTTACGCCACCGGCCTGGATGACTGGGAATACCGCGCCCAGAACCAGACCGTAATCTACGACTGCAATCGCGAGGAGATTAGTCGCATCGGCTATACCAGAATATACTCCGAGGATTTTCCGGATTTCCTGGAATCGGCGGTAGTTGCCGTGGAAGACCGCCGTTTCTATGAGCATGCCGCCATCGACCCCAAGGGAATCGCCCGGGCTCTATTAAACGATATCAAGGAAGGCAGCAAGGCAGAAGGCGGGAGCACCATAACCCAGCAGCTGGCGCGCACTGTTTTCTTGAGCCAGGAAAAAACCATAAGCCGCAAGATCAAGGAACTCATACTGGCGATTGGGATTGAGGAGAAATACAGCAAAGAAAAGATCCTCAACATGTATTTGAACGAGATATACATGGGACGCGGATGTTCAGGGATAACAAGTGCTTCCCGGTCATATTTCGGTAAGGATCCCAGCAAGCTCAGCCAGGCTGAGATGACTATGCTGGTAGGGATGATTCAAGCCCCGGAATTCTATTCGCCGGAAAGCAATATGAGCGGACTAAAAGCCAGGCAGGCTACCGTGATCGACGTCCTGGTGGAGCAGGGCCTGCTCACCGCCAAGGAAGGACAGACGCTAAAGAGCAAGACCGTAAACATCAAATCCTACCAGGCTCCCAAGACAGAACATCCTTACCTGATGGCTTACCTGATGAGCCAGTTGGAGAGCAAGATCGGCAAGGAACGCGTCTACCAGGGCGGTCTTAAAATATATACCAGCATCAATCTGGCCATGCAGAAGCAGGCTGAAAAGCAGGTTAAATATCATGCCCTTTCACTTGCCAACAACGGAGTGGGCGCCAAAGACATCGCCCTGGTTTCCATCGATCCGGGGTCCGGGGCGATTCGCGCTCTGGTGGGGGGAGTGAACTGGGACAAGAACCAGTATAATATGGCGCTGCTGCCCAGGCAGCCCGGTTCGGCCATCAAACCGCTGTACTATGCCGCGGCTATGCAGGAAGGGATAATCACAGCAGATACCCAGATGAATAACAAATCCAGGGATTTCGGGGGATCATACGCGCCCAAGAACGACCAGGGGTCAGCTCCTGCGACCGTCAGTGCGCGATTGGCCCTGTTGAATTCCTATAACGTCGCCTCGGTGGAAGTCATGGAGGATCTGGGAGTCAATGAAGCCGTAGCATTCCTGAAAAATGTCGGAGTAACCACACTAAAAGATGAAGACAACAGCCTGGCGCTGGCCCTCGGCGGGATGAGCCGAGGTATCTCGCCGGTGCAGATGGCTGCCGCCTACGCTATCTTTACAAACGGAGGGCTCTACTATCCCTACTACGGCATCGAGAAAGTCGAGGACGGTTCCGGAGATGAAATCTACAGCAACCGTCCCTGGAAACGCCAGGTGATAAGCGCCGAAACAGCTGATACCATGAATGATATCCTGCACGATGTGGTCAGCTACGGTACGGGGAAAGCGGGCGCCTTTGCCCTGCCTTCGGGCGGGAAGACCGGGACCACCACTGACAGCAAAGACCTCTGGTTCATGGGCTACACCGATGAACTGGTAACTGCGGTATGGTTGGGCAACAGCGATGGCAAAGCTATCAGCGGTTATAATACTTACGGGGGCAGGCTGGCGGCGCCGCTGTGGAGAGACTATATGTCCAACCTGTACTATGCTGGAGCTTTCAAGCAAAAGCCGGCGGCAAAGGTAGTCGAACCGGAACCTCCGGCCCAGGAAGAGACACCGAAGGAGGAGCCAGCCCCGCAGGAGCCAAAAAAACCGAATGAGGAGCAGCCGCCCCAGGATCAAACACCCAAAGAAGAGAATCCGCCCGGCAGCAAGCCGGGGAACGAACAGTCACCGGAACCGGTGCCCTGGCCCAACTACCCCCAGGTTTCAAATGGGCACCGGGAAAACCTGGATAAGAATAATCCATAACATATTGAGATCCGCAAATATGAGCGTTTTTGTAGCATTGTAAGGTAACAGAACATAAAAAAAGCATACTACTAGTATGCCAATGATTTGTATGATTTTTACTTTCTCTTATAGTTTATTCCACCAGTCAAACCCACCATTAAAAAGGAAGATTCCGATCACTGACGCAATCAAGCCTACGCCCAAACAAAGAAGCATAACGAGTGCTACAGTGCTGTCTGCTGATGTATCCATGAGATCGCCCCCTAAGACTCCCCCTATAGAATATAATATCACGAATTCAATGCTTCGTGCACTTTTTCACGAGAAAAATTTTTTACTGAGATAGACGGCTAAACATCTTCAGCAAATAAGCCGATAATAAAATTACATGGTTTCCTGACTCCCGATTTTATGCCGGTTGGATAAGATGCACCCAAAATTAACAACTTGCAAAAAAAAAGGAAAAGTCATGCCTCATGTAGAATATCTTTATACTAAAGGGACCCAAAGAAATGGAGAAAGTTACGGCAAAGGAGATGATTTTATGGCGGACAGATTGCATATTTTTGCTGTGTCTGACTCGGTGGGTGAGACGGCTGAGAAAATAGCGGTTGCGTCAGTTCTCCAGTTCAAGGTCGACAGAAGCATTACCCGTTTTTCCAGAGTCACAAAAGAGGAACAGGTCCTGAAGATCATTGAAAGGGCTGCTGAAGAGGATGCAATTATCATTTATACCCTGGTTAAACCCGAGCTAAGCTGTTTCCTGGATGAAAAGGCCAAAGAGAAAAACGTCACAGCTGTCAATGTTATGGCGCCGTTGTTCAAGGTTATCCAGGAGAAGACTGGCTTGCAGCCAGAATATATTACTGGTTTGACCCATCAGATGGATGATCAGTACTTTAACCGCATGAAAGCTATCGAATATACTATCGAGCATGATAATGGTCAGAACCTGGATACCATCCATGAAGCTGATCTGATCATACTGGGACTGCCCAGCACATCGAAAACGCCGCTGTCTATGCATCTGGCTAACCTGGGCATAAAGGTGGCGAATTATCCGATCACTCTGGATACAGTCATCCCTCCGCAAATCGAAGATTTAAAAGGCCAGGTTGACATGGTGGGCTTAACCGTAGACCTGGAAACATTGATGGCCCTGCGCAAAGAGCGGCTGCGCAGCTTTGACCTTCCCAAGGACATCGACTCGATCGACGATATGGTAGCCGAGGAACTGGACAATGCTTACCGCATATTCGCCCGTTTGAAATGCCTGGTTATCGACGTGACCCTTGATGATATAGAGGAGGTCGGCAACACTATTACCCATAAACTCAACCTGCCGCTTAGAGTAAGCCACCATCGTTTTTAACGGTTTGTAGGAGAACATAAGAAAGCCTGCCGGAAAGGCGGGCTTTTTGCTTTCACCTGACCTTTCTACACTGCTTACATATTTTCTTTGGAGCAGGGGAAAATAATGCAAGCAAATGAGGAAAGGAGCATTGGTGTGGAAAAACAGCAGATCGGTACCGTCATGAATAAACAGACCTTTCTAAAGAGCGGCAGTTATTCCAAGGAAGAGTACGAGGGCTTGATTGTAAGTGCTGATGTGGACAACAAAATATATAATATCGGAATCGAGCTGGATGGAGATAAGATCCTGGTAGTTGATCAGGCCAGAGATACCGAAGTGCATGACAAGGTAAACGAGTGGTTCCCGCGCATTCAAGAAGTGCAGCAGATGTACTTCGTAGACAACGATACCCATCTAAGATAATAATCAGAAAACATAAAAGGTCTCTCCGGGGAATCGAGATAAGCCGGGAGAGGCCTTTTTGTGTACCAGCTAGTGCACGCGCTCTTTCAAGGTTGACCAACCCAGCAGATGATAAAGCGGTCAATAAGCGCTTATGGCTGTTGCGGCAAGAACAAGCCCGACAAGCAGCAGCACAAAATTTAATGTTGGGGTCATAGCAAAAAGCTGAAATGACGCTGCAAGAAGTATGAGCGCACTGATAAGCAAACGAATCAGTCTATCAGTTCGGCCTACATTTGCTTTAAGATTGAACTCCAGACTACATCACCTCCGCTATTATTGTCCCCGAAGGCGATGTAAGTATGTGCTTTTGGGCCTTCCTCAATGGCAGCTGTCTCCTTTAATAGGGCAGCAATTAATAACAATAAACGCCAAAAACATATAAAGAACTCATTCTTCCCAGAAATAGTCTTAATTCAAATGCTGTCTGCCCAGCCGATTTGCGGGTATAGCTAGCTCGCCTTCACTTAAAGCGCATCTATTCCTTTCTCTTGAATTAGCTTGGGGTTGATGATAAAATAGGTGTTGCGTCGGGATGTGGCTCAGCTTGGTAGAGCGCCTGGTTCGGGACCAGGAGGCCGCAGGTTCAAATCCTGTCATCCCGACCATTTGGAATGGAAAAGGAGTAGTAATACTACTCCTTTTTTGCATAAATGGTGTTTTGTGGGGAAAGAGAAAAGACCTCTTAAAGAGGCCTTTTTCTCAATTATATTTTTAAAACTACTATAATATAAGCTTGTATAATGAAATATATTAAGCACCATATATATGAAAACGTCTTTTCCTGCTTTTTATCAAGCTTTGCTAGATACGGTATAGAAAATAATCCTATTATAAATATTACAAGGATAAATCCCCAAACTGTTTTGGTCATAGCGCCCTCTTTCTATTGAGACCATATACCAGTCCACACAACACTAGGAAGTCCTCCAACGACAGCATAATTATATTTTAAATATACTCCATTGCCGTTGTCATATGACTTCAAAACCAAAGTTAACGTTGCTAAAGAAGCGCATACTATTCTCCCTATCCAAGCTTTGGTTGCACCGAAGATTGCCATTATGCTGCCTGCCCATGCACTCCCATTTGCGACGTTTTGTGTTAGTTGATGATTCAGAAACAGGTAGAATCCCCACCAATACCAGTTTATTTTCGTTACACCGCCCGCACTATTAGTTATTGCTATACTGTTCGTACTAACTTTAACAGTGGCATTAGGACTGGCTGCAACAACATCATCCTTGTATTTTTGTGTGACACTAAGGTTAAAGTCCTTATCACATGACAATTCACCACTTTTAATCATCTCATTGGTTTGTTCTATTCCTGCTTGAATTCCTGCAAATGTGTTTTTGTCAATTTTCTTAATGATTTTATTTGGAGCATCCAGCAAAATGGTTCCATCGGCGTTAAGTTTCAAATACTTTTGCAAGACATCTACTGCTTTGTTGAATTCATTCTGTTGTTGGATTGGATTTGTTCTCTCGTTACTTGAAGCAGAATTAGCAGCATAAGCCGGATTTATGCAAAGTGCAAGCATTAGTGATAAGCATAAAAACAATGAAATCAATTTTCTTGTTTTCATAAATTTTCACTCCCCCTATTTATTTAGGATTAAATTATGCGATAATTTAAATAATAGTGGCGCTGGTTAGGATTTGTTGGGCGCAGGGTAAGAGCTGATCCCTTTTAACCTACTAGGTCACTATTACTTTTGCCTAAAGGGGGGCCATCTGCATCTTTTTAAGCCATTAAGCATACCGTCACCTCCTCGAATAAATAATAACCACAAAGTGGTAATGGAACCAATTCTACAAAAGCATGTAAAATCCTTCCTAATATGTAATTAAGACATGAATTGTTGCATTTGGAACATGAACGGTTGAATATGCGACATGAAATTTTCAAAAATTGTATCTTGCCATATTTTATATAATAAAAAACACTAAGTAATTCGGGGTTGTCAAAGCGCATAGTTGGTTAGAGCGCCTGGTTCGGGACCAGGAGGCCGCAGGTTCAAATCCTGTCATCCCGACCATTTATGAAAACAAAGGCTTTTCGATATTTCGAGAAGCCTTTTTGTGTGTTAAGATATTTCGGTCATTAGCCAATAGCCCCTAAGGATAGGGAAACGTAAGGAGCAAAGTAAATATCTGCCATTTAAGTGCCTATGGTATAATATTACCCAAGAAGATCCTATGAAGGTGCAACTCATGAAGCCGGGTAGAAGTTTTTAAGCCTTTAAACGAGATAGGAAAACATAATACACTAGTAAAATAGAGAAGCTGAATAAAAAGAGCGGGAGGGGATTTGATTGCTGCGCAAGATAATGAGCTTTTTATTTGGTGACCAGGAAGAGGACGCAAAGGACGACGTAGACCATGATTATAATACCTGGATACTTCGCAGGAAAAAGAAGACTGACAAAGTATTCAAGGGGATGACGCTCGACGAGCTTGAGAAAGAAGGCTTTATCAGCAAAACTGATAAACAAGGAATAAGCAAACTGTGCACTGTAGAAGGAGTAAATACCCTGGTAATCGGGGAACGCAAAAGCGGCAAATCAATGACTGCCAGAGCCGTAGCTAACGAAATCCCCGGGACATATATCGAAGTGCTGACCGAGGATCAAATCATAAATCCATATAGGAACATGCCAACCAGGGATGCAGTGGTGGTAGTAGATACCATACAAGAGGATAATGTGCCGTATTTCCCGGACACCAAGAACGTAATAATTATTTACCGCGGGACCTCTGTCGATGAAGCATTATCTTTCATAGAAGAGAATTATGGAGCAAAAAGAGCCAATCGGCTCTCGGTATTCATCGAAACGGCGGTATGTCCTAAAGATGGAATGCCGTACGTGAAGCGTTACGGACCCATTGCCAGGTAGAAGCCCCCATATCTCCCGCTTACGTATCACCATCAAAAAAGAAGGGTGGCAAAGAAGTTGACGCCCCGCAGAGCGAGCAAAAAAGTTGAAGCATCCCAAAGGGCACTAGAGTCTCAGTTCGCTTCGCTCAACAGATATCTCATTTTCCACTGCAGATGGGAGAATTTGCAATCAGCCTCCTTTAGTTTAGTTAAGATTATTATAAAGATTTTTTGTATACAGGTAAGAATTGTCAGTAAATTTTGCCCAGGATCTGCTCGAAACAGAGATTCTCTGACAGCAGGCCTGACGCCTGAATCCGTATATGACGTAATTCTGAAATGGATCGACAGCTCGGATAGTGAGTTTGGATTTAGCGTGCAGAAGAATTCCCCGGGTAGTGTCTGGTTGATGGGGGCTATGAAGGAGCCGTTGTTACCGAGATGAAACAAAATGTTACTATGGCTGAAACAAAGGATGGTAGCTATAGAGTTGCGGTCAGAACCCTGGATAGAATATCGCAGTATTGTTTTAGAGGGAAATCGATTTTAGATCTTGTTACCAAGATGAAACATTGTTAAAAGAATGGGAAAATAGCCATTCTTTTTTATTTGCCAATGAAAGGGCATTTAAGGGCCGATTTACGAAAAACGTTCAGCCTGGCAAAGAACTTGCATTGTTAAAAGGAAAGCTGCCCAAATCCATAAAAACTTGCTTTTGATGGCAGCTAGGATGGGATAAAAGCGGATATAAAACTGGAAGGAGAGAGTGATAAATGGAGCTAAAAAACAAAACTGCAATTATTACTGGAGGGGCATCAGGGTTAGGGGAGGCTACAGCTAGAAGATTTCTAAAGTTTGGAGCGAATGTAGTTATCTTTGATATGAATGAGGAACGGGGTTTGGCACTTTGCAGTGAATTGGGCACAAACATTAAATTTATTAAAACGGATGTTACATCACCGGATAGTGTAGCAGCTGCGGTTGATTTTGCAGTGCAATCGTTTGGACAAGTGGATATTCTGGTGAATTGTGCTGGATTCGGTACAGGAATAAAGACGGTCAGTAAAAAAGGACCACATGATCTGGATGCATTTAAAAAGGCTATCGATTTGAATCTCACCGGAACATTTGATGTTATTAGAAACACAGCCTTTCGGATGATTAACAATAATCCTAACGAGGATGGAGAACGAGGTGTAATAATAAACACCTCATCTGTTGCTTCTATAGAAGGACAGGTAGGGCAAGTTGCTTATGCTGCATCAAAAGCGGGTGTGAATGGAATGACCATAGTTTTAGCGCGTGACTTGGCGGGGGATGGTATTAGAGTCTGCACTATAGCGCCTGGCACTTTCAAAACCCCATTATTAGAGACCCTCTCAGAAGAGGTTCAGGCTTCTCTAGGCAGGGCGGTTCCGTTCCCTTCAAGATTAGGTAAACCTGACGAATATGCCATGTTAGCCCAGCAGATAGTTGAGAATAGTATGTTAAACGGAGAAATTATTCGTCTTGATGGGGCTATTAGGATGCCGCCAAGATAAATTGACAAGTTTACTGCCAATACACAGAGCTCTAGCCTCTGCCACGTTCAAACTATTGATTGTACTGATGCCATTTAAGTTTTATAGACTTCTCTTTCTACAAAAATGATAGGGAGAGAAGTCTAAATAAATAAAGAAATAGCGAAAGCCACTTGCGAAGGAAATGCCACTAAGAAGTTGTAGTTCTACGAGATATTGGCAAAATATGCTTTTCAAGAGTAACATTAATATAAAGATATAATCAGTGTTGCATCTAATGCGACTCGAAAGAAAACCCAGTTTACCCGGCACTGGACTTCATAGTTATTCTATATAGATAACGCCGCTCCAGAACAGACCTAGAAGCCTGTCAAAAATTTAACCAGGTCTTAAAAACCATTCAAGGGGTTTTACACGATCATTGATAAGCCCCGGGCAGTTGAAGGAGGCTATGGCATGAAAGTTGCTGAAATTATGCACCTTAATCCGCTCACCTTAAATCCTGAACAAACGATAGAAGATGCAGCCAGGCTTTTTTTCAAGCATCGAATATACTCTGCACCGGTCATCGATGAAGAGGGGAATTTAATCGGGCTTTTTACGGACCGGCAGATATACCGGGTCATAAATGATAAAAAAGATCTTTCTACACGGGTAGGAGATGTGATGATTACCAGGGTATTTACCGGAAGCCCGGATAATTCTATTGATGATTACCGGGAGAGGAAATTGTCGTTAGGATCGATACCGGTTGTTGATGCCGGGAGATTAGTAGGCATCGTAAGCACCAAGGAAATAAGCGTAGCGTTATATAATTCGTTTATAGAAAAGGCAAGTGAATTGGATGCCATTATAAATTCTACTCACAATCTGATTGTAGCAGTAGACAAAAATTCACATATTACCCTTTTCAACAAGGCTTGCGAGAGGTTCTTCGGCCGCCCGGCCCGAGAGGTTATTGGGATGGATGTGCGCGATCTTGTCCCGAATTCAGGGCTTCCTGATATAGTTAGGACAGGGAGGGGAGAACCTGCACAAAAAACATCACTTAGGGGACGTCCGTTTCTTACCAACCGCAGTCCTATACACGATGATGATGAGACTATCGGAGCCGTCGCCGTACTTCAGGATATCTCCGATTTGGAAAACATAGCCGGCGAGTTGGAGCATTATAAATCCCTGAATAATGAGCTGGACCAAATAATCGAGTTCTCATTTGACGGTATGTTTATAACCGATGGGCAGGGTGTGGTTTTGCGGGTGAACGAAGCCTTCGAGAGAATAACCGGCCATAAAAGGGCTGATTTCCTGGGAAGAACCACGAAAGAAATGCAAAAAGCGGGAAAAGTGAACAGATCAGTTACCAGCCTCGTTTTAGAGCTAAAAAAGCTTTTGACCATTGTGCAGGAGAGCAATGGGAAAATACTCTTGACCACCGGCAGCCCGATTTTCGATGAAGATGGCAATATCTTTCGGGTGGTTAACAATGTCAGGGACCTTACGGAATTGGAAAATCTCAAGCAAAGGATCGAAGAGATGGAAGACCTGAGCCAGCTCTATGAAAAACAGCTGCGCACATTACGACTGCAGTACACTGGTTCCGATAAAATAGTTGCCAGTTCAACCAAAATGAAGGATATCGTGGAAAAAGTGATACACCTGGCCCAGTTTGATTCTACAATACTGATTACCGGGGAGACAGGGACTGGCAAAGAACTCGTCGCTGAGCTGATTCACGACAACAGCAGCCGCAAAGACGGGCCCTTCATAAAAGTCAACTGCGGAGCTATACCCGAGAATCTGCTGGAGTCAGAAATATTTGGCTATGATTACGGGGCATTCACCGGTGCCAAAAGAAGTGGTAAAGCTGGTTATTTTCAGATGGCCAACGGGGGAACCATATTTTTAGATGAGATAGGCGACCTGCCGTACAATGTTCAGGTAAAACTTTTACGGGTTTTACAGGAACGAGAAATAATCAGGGTAGGCGGCGAAAAATCTTTGCCTATTGATGTACAGGTAATTACCGCCACCAACCGCAACCTGTTTGAAATGGTGGAAAATAAGCAGTTTCGCGAGGACTTATATTACCGGCTCAACGTAGTACCCGTAGTGATCCCGCCTTTGCGGGAGAGAAAAGAGGACATTCCCGTCCTGGTAAAACACTTCACGGAAATATTTAATAAAAAGCATAGATTGACCCAAACGTTTTCGCCAGATGTTCTGGACGACTTTATGAACTATGACTGGCCGGGCAATGTCAGGGAGCTCCAGAATGTGGTTGAAAACCTCTTAGTTACATCAATTGAAGATGTTATTGGCCGCAAGGAACTGCCTCCTCGCTTGTTGGGCAACAACAGCAGCGAAGTATTTATATCCGGGATCATACCCATGCAGTATGCTATAGACATTTTGGAAAAGCAGCTCATCGAAAAAGCCTACAAGCAATACCGTACTACACGGGAGATGGCCGAGGCCTTAGATATAAGCGCAGCCACCGTTGTGCGTAAAGCCGCCAAGTATGGAATAACCAAGTTTAAATAACGTGCCTCAAGCTATTGTTACCGAGATGAAACCAATTGTTGCCCCAGTAAAACAAAGGGTAGGAGCCATAAAGCTGCGGTCAGACGCCGGATTTAATAGCTTAGAATTGTTCCAGAAGGGAATTTGATTTTTATCTTGTTTCACGACTGAAATGCTTGCATAGGAATGGCAGAATAGCCATTCTTTTTATTTGCCTGAAAATAGGCGATTGCGGGCTAACTCGCGCAAAATTTCAGCCTGGCACAGAACTTGCACTATTAAACAGGCAGGCGGCCCAAACCCACAAGAACAGTCATTTGGTGGCAACCTGGGAGAGTGGGATGGGTCTCAAAAAAAGTTAAAATGAGGGAGGAGTTATTATATGTTGTTGACCAAAGCTTTTATTCCTTACGGAGGATATTATTCAACACCCTTTTGCCGTTGGGGAGGATCGTTAAAAGGAGAAAATTCTGTTGAGCTGGCAGCCAAAACAGCACGCAGATGGTTTCTAGAGAAGCAATACGATCCGAAAACTCTTGATTTTCTTTATTTTGGAATAACCATAGCCCAGCCGATGTCTTTTTACGGGCATGTATATGCATCTGCCGTAATTCTCGATCGTGAAAAGGAGGTGCCAGCTTTACAGATTAATCAAGTATGCACGACAACAGCAACATCTTTAGCCCTGGCCAGTGGCGACATTCAAAATGGAGCACAGGAGGTAGTGTTTTGTCTTTCGACCGACCGTTTATCAAACGGACCTGAACTTGTATTGCCGGATGCTCTTTCCGCGCAGGTGGCCCTGGAGAACATTGTCTTAGACAATTTCGCTAGAGATCCATCTCCAGGTGCCGGGTTGGCAATGATCACAACCGCTGAGATAGTAGCCCAAGAGGAAGGATTCACCAGGCAAGACTGCGATGATGTAACATATATGAGATATGAGCAGTACTTGGATGCGCTGAAAAATGATAGGACATTTCAGAAGCGCTATCTGTTCCCCGTTCAGGCAAGACTGACCAAGAAAGATTTAATAACAGTTGAAGCCGACGAGGGAGTTACAGAGACAACAAGAGAAGGATTGGCAAAAATCAAAGGCGCGCCAAATACAGTGCTGACCTTTGGCAGCCAGACCCATCCTGCCGATGGCAACATTGGAATTATAGTTGCAACAAAAGACAAGGCCAGGGAGTTGAGTAAAGACCCTAAAATAGAAGTACAAGTACTGGAATACGCAGTAGCAAAAGTTGGGGCTGGACGCATGCCAACTGCTCCAGCAGCAGCCTCACAAAAAGCTTTGCAGGAACTGGGTATAACGGCACAAGATCTTAAACAGGTAAAAACCCATAATCCCTTTATTACTAATGATCTGCATTTATCGAAACATCTGGGGATAGATCAAAAAAAGATAAATAATTATGGTTCATCAATCATATATGGTCATCCCCAGGCAGCAACCGCGGGGAGGGCTATTATAGAGCTTATCGAGGCATTAGCAGCAGACGGTGGGGGTTATGGAATGTTTACAGGATGTGGAGCGGGTGATTTGGGGGCATCAGTGATAATAAAAGTAAGTTAAATTATTAGCAATTGGCCGGGAATATGAGGGCTGCATTAGCCAGTGAGTTGCATTGGGCAGCCATTATTCCCGGCCCATGACACCCACCCATGACACACCTTCCGTCTGTCCCCCGTATTTTTTAGTAATTTACCCTGGTTAATTACAAGGGTATATATATTTTCTTATTAAAATCGCCAAATAGAATAATATCGTGATATAACTCCTTGTGAATTTTAAGTCGAGGTATTTGCAAGGAGCTTTTGTGCAGCAATATTGGAAGAATGCGGTAATAGATGCTAAGATGTAAATAGTTGTCGAATAATGTAAATAAAAAGAGTTTAATGAGCGATAAGATTAATATATGGCTAAGCAGGATGTCGACTATTATGGGGTGATAGGATTGAAGGACGAAGATAAGAGCCGGGAGCAATTATTAGTAGAGCTTTCAGAACTGCGCAGGCATGTCGAACAACTTGAAGCTCAGAGATTTGCCAAACAGGCTGACCATCTAGAAGCCCAGCAAATTACTCCTTCTGTACCGGGGGACAAGTTCGGCCTGGTATTTTCCAAAAGTCCTGACGAAGTCATACGCCTTTCGCAGACTAAAGTTTTTCAGATTTTCAACTCGGTACCAGACCCCATGTCGCTGACCTTACTACAGGATGGTCTTATAGTAGAAGTGAATGATGCCTGGCAGGAGTTTCATGGCTATAAGAACCATGAAGTCAAGGGTCGGACAACGACTGAACTCCAGATATGGACAACCCAAAGAAGAAACGC
>CAZWPO010000043.1:0-15625 GCA_964635975.1 uncultured Syntrophomonas sp. | reverse complement strand
GCAACTTCATCATGAAGAACCTGATCCCGGTCACCCTGGGCAACATCGTAGGTGGAGCTATATTCGTGGGTGGCATATATTGGTACAGCTATATCAAGC
The DNA here is from genome assembly GCA_964635975.1 of uncultured Syntrophomonas sp. Taxonomy (GTDB): domain Bacteria; phylum Bacillota; class Syntrophomonadia; order Syntrophomonadales; family Syntrophomonadaceae; genus UBA5314. Next base: position 15,526 of record CAZWPO010000043.1, on the reverse strand, counting down.
CACAGGCCAAGGCTGACATAAGTGTAAAAGCTTAATAGAAATTCATCTTCTCAAGGGTGAATCCCTTGAGAAGATGATCTCATTCCATCAAGGAAGGCGCCCCCCTCAAGCCTATCCATTCGACTATCAAATCTGTCTTTTCAATTACTATACCAATAACCTGATCTCGGTACCCAAACAGGCAAGGTTGGCTCGAGCAGCCTGGTAGGTAGCTGAAAACTGAAAATATCGTTTAGCTATAAAAAATATCAATCTGACCCATCAAATTGACTAAAAAAAAATTCCCGCTAAAGCGGGAAGAGAAAAATTGGGACTGTATGAAAAAGCCTGAGGCTTTGACATCAATAATAGTAATGGCACTCCATAGGTCGGACTCTAACACTACATAAGATTAATTTACACAAAACGCCTAAATAACCTCTATCTTCTAATTATAGAATATTATGCATATAATAGCAAGGGTTAATAGCGAATAATCTCGAATAATCTCGAATAAATAGCCTGGCAATTATATGGGTCCGACTATTGGAACGGGTTGTTTTTTCTCACCTGTTCTTCTATCCAGCGTTCGGTTGCAAAATTCAACGGAAGAGTTCTCAGATCTTCCCATACATAATCCGCGGCAGAGTGCTTGCGCCCATCTATTTCCTTGAAGTACTGCCCGCAGGTCTGACAAACAGCCATTTCCACACCTGGAAAGTCTTCATTGTCGAGATAGATGAGCTGCTTGGAGTCTTCACTTCCACAAAACAGGCATCCGGTGCGCTGCACAGGCCATTCAAAGCGGCATGTGGTACAGTGCATCATTCTTTTTCCATCCGGCTCGGTCAGAATCGCAAGAGTGGAAATTTCACCGCAAACCGGGCAAACTACCACTTTCTCGGAAATTTCTGATGCGCGGGGATTGTACTTTAGCTCCGGAACACCCTTCTCATTGGCGATCTGGCCGGCCAGCTCCGCTACACCGCTTACTGCCATTTGAAGACGGGTCGCCATATCCGGGTCCATAGTGTTTTGGCCTTGCTCAAGCTGCTCCCACATATCTCGCAGGGCTGATTCAGTGATTTCAGCTCTGGCAGAGATGTTTAATCTCTGCCAGAGTTCAATAATCGCATCTTCGGGCAAATCAACTACGGGTAAGTAAGGAGATTCTTCAGCCAGGCTCAGTTTTGAAAGCCAGTGGGTACCACGTTCCTGCCGCCAGGCATAGACCTCTTGTTTTAGCTGCTGATACGTCTGGTAGGCTTGTTCCACGCCCGCGCTGGGGATTATTTTGCTTTTCTTTGCAGCCATCTAGATTCTCCTTATCCTTTTAAGGTTTCTTTTGCCTCATCGTTATACCATTTCTCGTAATGTTCGAAAGCGAACTTGGCCGGTACATAACCATTGAACACGCCTTTGATAGCCTGATTGGAATCGGGATGCAGAAGTCCCAGGTATAAATGGGCTATTAAAAGAGCGGACATAAACAGCGCGCAGGCTGCATGTATGGGATATGCCCATTGAACCAGCATCGGGGGCAGCGAGGAAGCAAACCACATGATATATCCACTGATTACAATGCAGAGGGTTCCGGTGATGGTGAACATAGAGTTCAGCTTTTCACCGCCATTGAATTTGCCCTGGGGCGGGAAGGGTTTATGTCCGCCAAAGAACTCTATGCCAAAATTCTTGGCATGGGCAAAGTCATCTTTGCCAAAGTTGATGACATCTTTAAACCAGCGCCGCATCTGGACTGCGCCTTCGCTTTTGCCTACAAAACCAATTATCATCCCTATTGTAAAGATAACGGCCACAACCCGGTGAATGTTGCGGGTAACCTGGATGCCACCGAAAATGTTCATGGCTCCTTGAAAAGAGTAGACCAGCACTCCCAGCCCTGTAAAAAGCAGGAGTAGGAAGGAGATGCCGTGACACCAGTGAACGAAACGCTCTCCTTTAGTAAAACGTAATACCTCTTTTGCCATCTCTACTTACCTCCTTCGTCGTGGGATTCCGCAATCATTTTCGCTCTATTGGCATAATTGCCCCTTACGAAATTGGCAACGACCCCGGCGGTAATGGCTGCAGCCGATGCGCCAATCGCGATTCCACCAAGCGGATAGATGATATCTTTCCACAGATAGAGGGAAATCGGTGTAGATGGATCCGGGTGCAGGCCATAGGCATCCGGCCTGTCCTGGAGCAGATACATATAGGTGGTTCCGCCCATCAGTTTGTCACCATACAGCTGAGCTTTGTGATTTGTCAGTTGGAGTTCAGCCAGGCGGGCCTTGGCTTTGGCCATCATCTCATCACGTTCGCCAAACTGAATAGCGCCGGGCTGGCAGGTTGCAGCGCATGCCGGTTTCAGACCGTTTTCAACGCGGTCGATACAGCCCGTGCATTTGCTGGCTTTATTCTTGGCTTCGTCAACCTTGGGAACGCCCCAGGGGCAGTTCGCCGCACAATAACCGCAGCCAATACATTTTTCCTTGTCGATTAAAGTGTAGCCAGATTCCGTCTTGTAGATGGCATTTGAAGAGCAAGCCTTCATGCAAGAAGGTTCTGCACAGTGCATGCACTGTAGTTTGATCATATTGAGATGCATTTTATTTTCTTTGTATTCTTCCTTAAACCTCATATAGGTCCAGGTAGTCGGTGTAAAGTCAGCCTGGGTCTGGTAGCTGATAATCCGTTTTGTCTTTTCAGCCGGGAGATCGTTCCAGGCTTTACAGGCTACGGAACAGGCTTTACACCCGGTGCATAATGATGTGTCTATGAAAACCATTTTTGGTGTCGCCATCGTTAAGCCCTCCTTATATTGACAAGACAGCATTTGTACTCCGGAGTTCCCGCGCCGGGGTCGCAAGCATTCATTGTCACATTATTAGTACTGGGGCCGGGACTCAAGCTGGCAAAGCCCCAGCTCCAAGGCATACCGATGGTTTCCTGGTCTTTTCCATGAATTTTAAGTGTCTGAATGCGGTCAGTTACCATAGCACGCACTGTCAACTTGCCGCGAGCCGAGGATACTTCAACCTCATCGCCCTCTTCGACACCAATTTTATGGGCCAGGTTTTTGCTGATCTCAGCATAAGGCTCGGGCGCGATCTCATTCAGCCAGGGGATATTGCGGGTAATGGCCCCTGCGCAGAAGTGCTCGACCACTCCATAGGTGGTAAGAACATAAGGATACTGCTCAGGTGATCCGAATTCGGTCGATACGATCTTGGCCATGGGATTACTCTGCACACTGGGGTGCAGGATATTGGTGGTCGGACTCTCAATCGGTTCAAAGAATTCCGGCATAGGTCCATCTACGGTCATACCTGCAGCGCGGACTGGAATCTCACCAGTGCTATCCGCCGGTGGTGCTACGGGAACACCGCTGGTATATTTTGCGGTAAATAAGCGGCCTGCGCCTTCTGGATTTTGTTTAAAACCAATCATTCCTTCCGGTGTATCGGGACCTTTGGTCTTGTCGACCACATCGGCGCCGTCGTTTCCAACCCAGAGGTTCTGGGCGGGATCCCACCAGATCAGCTTGCGCTTATTATCAACCGGCTTCCCGTAGGCGTCACAGGAGCAACGGTTGTAGAGAACGCGGATGTTTCCTGGCCAGGCAAAGGCGTAGTCTTTGTTCAGGCCCAGGCCGGTGGGGTCGGCATTGCCCCGGCGGTCAGCCAGGTTTTTGCCTTCCGGAGTTACGCCGGCATATATCCAGCACCCGGTGGAAACGGTGCCGATCGGTGCTGCCAGGTATTCGGCTAAAGTGGCAGTGAGCTTGCCGGTAGTATCATTGTAGCCGTTGAGCTCCTGCAGGACTTTTAGCGGTTCGGCTTCATGCGGGCCATAGTCCCAGTTGGCCATCAAAATCGGCTGATCCTTGGCGGCGGTGCTTCCTTCATATAGTTTACGAACTTTCTTGAAGATATGGTCTAACATATCAAGATCGGGGTGACAGTCGTTTAAGGGTTTTAAGGCCGCTTCTTTCCACTGGATCAAACGAGATGAATTGGTCATAGAGCCAGCCTTCTCATAAACGAAAGCTGCCGGCAGGAAGATCACCTCGGTTGGAATGTCTTTGGTGTTTATGCCGGGCTCTTTCCAGAACTGGGCGGTCTCCGTATTGAATATGTCGGCCACCACCAGCATCTCCAGTTTGGACAGACCTCTGGCTACTCCTTTTCTGTCCGGTATGGAAACCGTGGAGTTGGAACCCCAGTTGAGTAGAAGCTTGAACTGCCCGGATTCCATCTTGGTGAAGAACTGGGGCTGGATAGGCATGTTGGATGGATTGTTCTTGGGCAGCCACTGGTAGCCATAATCATTTTCCGCGGTGGCGTTCTTGCCGAACCAGGCTTTGAGTAACGCCACCATCGGTTTTAGTTGAACATTTCCGTTTTTAACCGCAAAATCGTGCAGAGTCTTCTCGGCATTGGTGGGATAAGGAATATATCCGGGCAGGTTGGCGTTCAGGTTAGCCATATCGGTGGAACCCTGAACATTGGGCTCACCGCGCAGGGCCTGGATGCCGCCTCCGGCCTTGCCCATATTGCCCAGGAGCAGCTGAATAATCGCGTAGCAGCGGATGCCCTGCACCCCGGTGGTGTGCTGGGTCATTCCCAGGGCATAGAAAATATTGCCCGGTTTGGCCGCGCAGAAGGTATCGGCTATTAATTTTATTTTGGCTGCCGGTATGCCGGTGATGTCCGCGGCTACATCGAAGGTGTACCTGGAATAGTGCTCTTTGAGCTTCTGGAAAGCACAGTCCGGGTCATCCAGGGTGGCCGCCTTTACAGGCTTATTCTCTGCATCAAGCTGGTATGCCCAGGTGGCATAATCATATTTCTTGGTTTGCGCATTAAATCCTGAGAACATACCATCTTTAAATTTGAAATCTTTATTGACTTTAATGAGCGCGTTGGTGAAATTCAAGACGTAGAATTCATCATATAGCTTTTCTGTAATGATATAATTGATAATTGCGCCTAAATAGGCAATGTCGGTTCCGGGACGGATCTGGGCAAAAATATCCGCCTGAGAAGCGGTTCGCGTAAAGCGGGGATCGACGACGATCATCTTCGCACCTTTTGCCCGGGCTTTGTTAACCCATTTCATGGCGATGGGATGACATTCCGCACAGTTGCTGCCGGCAATCAAAAAGCACTCGGAGTTCTGCATATCCTGCCAGGAGTTGGTCATGGCGCCGCGTCCAAATGAAGGTGACAGACTTGCCACCGTGGGCGCGTGTCAGATACGGGCCTGGTGTTCGTGGAATGGTGTGCCGATCAGGCGGGCGAGTTTGGAAAGCAGATAGCTCTCTTCAGTATCGACCTCAGCCGATCCTATCATAGCTATGCCTTCTACCCGGTTTACGGTAACCGTTGTTTTAGCTCCGGTTTTAGCGTCGGTTATTTCTTCAGTCTCTTTGAAGGTTTTATCCCTTACTTCTTTGATTTTCTTGGCAATCCGATCGTAAGCATCTTCCCAGGTGATCTCTTCAAATTTGTCAGATCCTGGTGCGCGATACAGCGGAGTTTTCGGACGATCAGGGGAATAGGCTACCTGCGCCAGGCTGGCCGCCTTGGGGCAAAGTGTACCTTCATTGATGGGATTGTCCGGGTTTCCATCGAGGTGGACCAATTTTCCATCCTTGATATGCAGGAGCAATCCGCATCCACCTGAGCAGAAGTGACAGATACTGGGTATTTTTGTGGTGCCTGCCAGCTTCAGTACATACCCCTGGGCTGCAGTCGCTTTAAGGTCAAATCCCAAGCCGGATGCTAATACGGCAGCGGAGAGACCTGAAAGCTTCAGAAAACCACGACGAGATACTTTCATCACCAATCTCTACCTCCCTTTAACTACTTTCTACCTACACATACTCTTCTTGTCAGAGTACTCGATTCATATATGTGTAAATATGGTTGACGGTGGGTATGAACCCCATGGCCAGAGTAATTAGAACCGGTCTCCCGGTTAAAGACATCTTTATCTCCCCTGGATTTTGCTCTACCGGTGCCAGGGGTGAAACTTCAGTCCCGCTCCTCTTCGAGGTTATGCCCCCCTTCTTTCAAAACTTTTTGATCCGTTGCCATTTGTGGAACCGAACAACCAATAATCCCCATTGAAAGCAAAAAGCAAAAATACCTCCAGCATAGGCTAGGACATAAAAAAACCATTCTCGGAATTTATGCCAAATACAACCAGCAAGTATTGTCTACCCGGCCAGAGTTATTAGGCTCCTTTCCAACAATGGGAGGCCAATCCGTTTCCAGACTAACCCAACGGCTTTACTATCATGGCTTTGGCTTTAGATAAAAAGCTCGGAGCTATGCAATTGTCTCAACTATTTACCCAACAGGCAAAGAGGAATATACAATGTTTTATAGAACCCTACTATACAAAAATTAATATATCACAAACAAATTATATTGTCATTAAGTAAACAATATCACATTAAAATAAATATAAACCAACAAATATTCATGTAAATGTAATAAAATATAATGTGGGCTAATTAACCAACAAAGAAAATAACACGACTACGAGGTAGGTTGTTTATGAATAGCTTAGAAAAATGGGTCGATGATAAATTACTTGAACCTATAAGTTTGGATGAAGCCGTTTCTATGAGTTGTGAAAGTATTCAAGCCATGGACACTGAGTATCTGCACATCTATGATGTCTACATGCGGGTGGCTGCAGACAATATAGCAAGTACTATCGATATACCCACTTTTGACCGTTCAGCAATGGATGGCTACGCGATAGGTAAGACTGATCTGGAAAGACTGCAAGCCGGGCGACCGCTCCGTTTGAGAGTAGCCTCTATTATCGGAGCCGGTTCATTCGAAAACAGACCGATAAGGCCCGGGGAAACCTGTAGGATTATGACCGGGGCTTTGCTTCCAGAAGGCAGCGTTGCCGTAATAAAACAAGAAGACGTTGAGATAAGTGAAAACTATATTGTTGTCAGCGGCAGGCTGCAGCGGGGTGAAAATATCCGGAGAGCCGGCCATGAATTGAGTGCAGGAGATAAGATTGCAGCTAAAGGGCAGGTATTAAAAGCGGAAATCCTTGAAAGAATAGCTGCCTGTGGAATTGAAAGGGTGCCGGTATACAAAGCTCCTCGGGTATTCATTATAGACACGGGAAATGAATTGCTTTTACCCGGGTCCCCCATCAAAAAAGGATGCATTTATTGCAGCAACCGGAGCCTATTAGCAGGCAAGATAACCAGCAGCGGAGCTACACCATTACTGTCGCCATCTGTAATTAACGATGACCTGCAGAGCATTGTAACTGCAGTAAGAAGGGCGGCCCAGATTTCTGATATGGTAATAGTAAGCGGAGGAACCGGCAACGGCCTTTTCGACCTGGTTCACAACGCCTTCGAGTATTTGAATGCCCAGCATCTTTACAAGGGTATAAACGTCTTCCCCGGCAAAAGCACTTCAGCTGCCCTCCTGAATGGGAAACTTGTTTTTAACCTGTCCGGCAGCCCCTCCGCGGCTGGGATGTTGTTTGAAGCTCTGGTAAAACCGGCCCTGCTTAAGTTAAAAGGAGAGTCATTGTTTAAAGGGGAGTGGTTTAATATAGAGCTGGCCAGCCCGATTGATCATTTAAAGCCGGGTCGCAGCCTGCACCGGGGAGAAATGATTATTAAGAATGGACATGCCTACGCCTTGCCGGTAAGCCGAAAAGTTATTAATAAGGGAAATATTCCTTTACTATTGGATGTACAGAAAAGGAAGGGAGAAGAAATAGTCATGGTTAAAGCTAGATTAATCGTAGATTAAGCGCCGGGAGAAGATGTCTTAAGGCTCCTTCCTTAAAATCAACATTCGAATACCAATAATAACCTTGTGGCCAGCCACGGTCGCAGGCCAGACCCCCCCCATATGATATTACCCTCACTCAAAAAGCTTCCTTAATTATAACTGTCTTTTAGGCTGTGTGTTTAATAGCGGCAATCAGGCAGTTGTCCGTTAATTAGCTTAACAAGCACAGTTGTCTTACCTGAATTTGAATAAAACCTACTATCGGAACAGTTGTAAATGCTCCTGCAAGGGGAACGATCTTCTTATTACATAAGATTAAATATGACGAGCGGACGGTTCTATTATGCAGTTTGTTAAGACATACAGGTAATTCCTAAGGACGCACCTTTACGCGGGAAGAATGGGGAGTCTGGTAGACTGTCTTTCCGGTCAGGGAGGTATCATAGCCAATATGCTGTTCAATAGCCCGTTTGAATGCGGTTGAGTTTAGAACTGCCTGTATCTGCTGCCACTCCGGCTTTTCCGCTGTTTCCGAAAGAATAACCAGGTCAAATCGTTCTTTGAACAGGGGCACAAAACCCAAACCCATCCTTTGGGCAGCAAATTGAATGCCTATGCCGAAATCAGCTTCTCCATTAGCGACCTTGAGCGCAACTCCCCAATGAGTCTGTTCTTCGTTTTCATAGCCCTGTATTTGGCGGGTTGGTATTTCGTTTTCCAACAAGTATTGATCTATTCTTAAACGGGTGCCGGAGCCTCTCTGTCGGTTTACAAAGCGGAGACCTTTCCTGGTGATATCCTCCCAGGAATTGATATTGTGATTATTGCCTGCGGAGACAATCCAGCCCTGGGATCTTTGAACTAGGTTAACAATCGTATAAGCTTCAGCCAGAAGCAGGTGTTCCACGAAGGGCAGATTGTATTCCTGTAATTTTTCATCCCAAAGATGGATACCGGTTACTTGCGCTTCTCTGTGGTAAAGAGCAATCAAGCCTTGCATGCTGCCTTTAAAAATAGTCTTAAGGGAAAGAGGAGAAGAGGAATGTTTTAAGAACTCTGCCAATAGTTCAACAGATAAATCATGACTGCCCACAAAACAAAAGCCATGATCTGAGGATACATCCTTGTGCGCGTCAGAATATCCTTGGGGGCGTTTTTCCCCTGAGTCTCCCTGCAAGTATAGCATGAGCGAATCATAATCAATACGTATTTTCCTTCCAATGCGCCGTGAAGGGATTTCTCCCCGTTTGATTAGCTCGTAGAGGGTGTATCTGGAGATTTTAAGTATTTGGGCAGCTTCTTCTGGGGTTAGAGGCGGACGTTCAGTAATGGTTAGTCAACTCCTTCCGCATACCAGTAAATATTTAGCTTAACAAGATTGCTCACAGGGAGAAACTCCTTAATCTATTTTAATTCAATTATGCCGGTTTTTATCATTTTTTTCAAAATAACAGGGGAGCGATTAATCAAAGTGTAAATTATAGGTATGGCCATCGCCTTACTTGCCCAGCACTCAGTGGACTCTTAGCTGCCCCGTACTTGCCACCGGCCTTTTTCATCATCACGCACCTGACTCCTTAAAAAACGCTTCACAGGTCAACCAGGAGGACATGGTCAAAATTTTCCACATAATAGTTCTTAGCTTGAATATAATCAACGAACTATAAGTTCCATGTTAGGATGCCTGATTAGACGTGCAATAATACTATGTTGGAGTATCTGAAGAGCCCAGTATGGTGGCAGATCACCTCGCATTATAACACAATAGGCGCCGGGCATTCGTATTCAAGTAACCCCAAATAATCTGTGCTTGGAAAAAAAACCAGACGAGGGTTTATTATTAAATAAAACCTTAATATTACGCAGAGTAATTACCTATAATTAAGTCACATTTTGTTGTCCTACCTCATATAGTGTAGAGCGCTCAATCTGTAGGGAGGTGGGATCTTGACTTTTTTGGCCTGGATTCTAGCGGTTTCAGCCCTTATAAAGGGTTCCCTGGTATTATTAGGCTACCTTAATCATCAGGTCTTTCCACAGCCGTTGGACGAGGAATCGGAGAAATTATGGCTGGAAAGGATGGAACATGGAAATGAGGAAGCCCGAAATACCTTAATCGAGCATAATCTACGCCTGGTTGCTCACGTAGTCAGAAAGTATGAAACCAGCGGCGAGGACATGGAGGACCTTATTTCTATAGGAACGATAGGGCTAATCAAAGCGATACGGACATTCAAAAATGAGCGAGGCGTCCGGTTGGCCACTTATGCCGCCCGGTGCATCGAAAATGAAGTGTTGATGCATCTGCGAAACATCAAAAAGATGCGCCAGGAAGTCTACATGTACGATCCGATAGGTTATGACAAGGAAGGAAACGAAATATCCTTGATCGATATTCTTACCGTTGACAATGAGATTATTGACCAGGTAGAAGCCAAGATGCAAGACGAGAAAATCCGCAGCAAGATGGGTCTGTTAAACCGCCGGGAACAGCAGGTTATAGAGATGCGCTACGGGCTGTTTAACGGCCTCAAGGAAACCCAACGGGAAATCGCAAGAAAACTAGGCATCTCCCGCTCTTACGTCTCCAGGATAGAGAAGCGGGCCCTCAAGAAACTAATTAAAGAGATCGGTGTAGAAACATAGGAGGCATTTACCTCCATTGAACCCATTCGCGACGTGCTAAACAAAGAAACAAAGAGCTAGCTCCCTCAATCAATGAAATGACTGGTATAATCTGTATTATTGCTGGCGGGGTAATTGCGCCGCCAGATTCTTTTTCTCAGAGTATTTCCACCAGGTGCTTCCAGTAGCGCTGGGGCATGCATTGGCGCTGAAGGCGGGGGTTTATCCGGCTGGTGACGGCAATTTTTGCGTAGTACTGCTGCCAGAGCTTTTGGTAATACTTCTCCTCACGTGTCAATTCCAGGCTTTCCTGCAGGGTAAGCGGAGTGGAGACCCATTCTTTCTGGTTGTAGATGGCAGCCAGGTTCCTCTTTATATCATGTATCACCCAGTCTTGATTCGCCATCCGGGTGGCAAAATGCGGGGCTATCAGTTCGACGATGTTGCTGTCCGGCTCTATGGCAGCATAATAGGTGTTTGTTTGCACCAGTTGAAACCGCAGCAGACCTAACATCCGATGCTTTTCCAGCCCCACTTTTTGGCTGAGGGAATGTATGCGCCTCACCCTTTCGTCAGTCAGGAGCATGTCCAATCGGCTGCCTAGCTTCCATCCTAGATCCAAATAGTTATAGATCCATAAGGGACTTTCAGGATGTTCGGAAAGATATGCATTGTAGGCGTTCCGAAGCGACCGGGAACCGATTTTTTCATCGATTGCGTCGTAGACTTTACCGGCTTTACTTTCATCTGTAGTTATTATCTCCTCTTCTGCGAACAAGTTGGGACAGTCCAGGCCACCGGCTAGCAGGGCGTCCGGCACCTGGCGCCGGTAGTAAATTTCGTAGATGGCGGACAGCAGTCCGGTGAAACTGCCATCGTAAATGTAGTAGAGCATTTATAATTCCCCTGTGATAGTAGATATTGATTCGTCAGTATTGATCAGATCAGGCAGGAAGGCAAATAGGCCAGGTTGCTCAAGGCTTGGAGGTCCTGAAGGAGATAGGGAAAGGAGCGGACGGAGAAGCTTTTCCTCCATGGGCACCTGACCGTGATATCGACCGCGACAGGTAATAAAATATTGAGCTCTCTTCATGGTAATGCCGATCCGTTTCAGGTCGTCAAAACCGATAGAATGCATGCGCCTGGCTGCCAGGATCCTGCGGGCTGATTTGACTCCGATTCCCGGCACCCGTAGCAGCCTTTCATAGTCAGCGCGGTTTATTTCTACCGGGAAATAGCCGAGATTGCGCAGTGCCCAGTCAGTTTTAGGATCATAATCCTCGCAAAAGTCGGGATTGGCATCGTTGAGGAGCTCGCTGGCTGTGAATCCGTAGAACCTGAGCAGCCAATCGGCCTGGTAAATACGATGTTCGCGCAGCAGGGGAGGACTGCTGATCTGCGGTAGATTAGGATGTCTACTCACTGGAACATATGCCGAATAATACACCCTTTTAAGTCGAAACTTATTATACATATTTTCTGAAAGCTTAAGAATCTGCAAATCGTGATCCGATGTAGCACCCACGATTAGCTGGGTGGTTTGCCCGGCCGGGACGAAGAGGGGGGCCTTGCGAGACCTTTTCCTTTCTTCCTTGCGCGCGGCGATGTGAGAGGCCAGGAAAGCCATCGGTTTTATGATACCTTCTTTCTTTTTCTGTGGAGCCAGCATCTTGAGACCGCGGCTGGAAGGAAGCTCAATATTGACGCTCATACGGTCCACATACATACCCGCCTGCTCGATTAGCTGGTTGTCAGCCCCGGGTATAGCCTTGAGATGGATATAGCCGTTGAATCCGTATTCCTTTCGCAATTTTGTTACGGTGGTAAGCAGCATTTCCATAGTATGGTCAGGTGTGGAAAATATGGCGGTACTGAGGAACAGCCCTTCGATGTAGTTGCGCCGGTAGAAGTTCATGGTCAGATCGCACAGTTCATCAGGGGAAAGCATAGCCCGGGGCAGATCATTCGAAACGCGGTTGATGCAGTAGGAGCAGTCGTATACGCAGTAGTTGCTCTGCAGGATTTTCAGCAGAGATATGCATCGCCCGTCAGCTGACCAGGTGTGGCAAATGCCGCAGGAAACACTGTTGCCCAGCCCGCCAGATTGATTGCTCCGTTTGCTCCCACTGGAGGAGCAGGACACGTCGTATTTTGCCGAATCTGCTAAGATTTTTAATTTGTCTATCAGCTCCACATTTATTCACCCCGAACATGTATTCTATATGCATTCTAACATAGAATAGCGGCCCCGACCAAACACTAGTTCTAAAACATGCAAACTTCAGATAAGAGAAAGTAATTAACGCTGGAGTAACCATGCATCTGTGCAGAGGCTGCATGATAGGAGAACGAGGCCAGTGTATCATATACCATATAAATCTTAAAATGGATGCTGAAATAGATTGTGAGAGAAGGGATGAGCGCTAAATCTTCTACACAAAACATAGCTGCTTAAGCCGTGATAAAATGGCAAGAATGATGCGTATCGCCTCAAGGCGTATTCAGTGCTTTATGAAAGGCATACGATACACTGTTTGTGCGAATAGTACTGAGCCTCCCGGTAACGGGAGGCTCAGTTTAGGCTTGTTATTTTTCTTCTATGCTTATTCCCTGGATAAATACTTTTTGCGTGGGCTTACTCTTTTCACCGCGGGAATCTGTAGTAACAGGAGTATCGGAAATTTTTTGGACTACATCCATTCCTTCGATTACCTGGCCGAATATGGTGTAGTTCGGAGCTTTATCAAGGTTTTTTGCCTGATCGCCGTTGCAAATAAAAAACTGGCTGCCGTTGGTGTTGGGGCCGGAATTAGCCATGGCCACGATGCCCGGGGCATAAGTAAGCTTATTGGGCAGTTCATCGGCAAACTTGTAGCCCGGACCACCAGAACCAGTACCCAATGGATCGCCGGTCTGGATCATAAACCCTTTGATGATGCGGTGAAAAATCACATCATTATAGAAGCCTTCTCTGGCCAGGAAGATGAAATTATTTACGGTGCTAGGAGCATCCTTGTTCAGCAGTTTGATCTTGAACGCGCCCAGGTTGGTTGTTACGACAGCCGTATACTGTTTGCCGGAGTCGATGGTCATCTGGGGTGGACTGGAATATTTATTATTTCGCTGGGCAACGCTCTCGATCTGCGTAATCGTATTCTGTGTATCATTAGAAGCCGGGTGGTCTGACCAGAGGCCTTTATACCACATAGCGGTCAGAATTACTCCGACCATGAACAGAAAAAGTATGAAGTTCTTTTTCATTTTCAATACCTCGCATTACAGCAATATGTTTATAAAAAAATTCGCCTGACAGCCTGGAAATCCTGCTTAAATAAATCTATTGCAGATCCTGGAACGTCAAGCGACTCAAAACCTGATTAATCTAGCATTTTGGAGAAAAAGCAAGGTCAAAATTACAAAATATTTTGTCGACGGCGATTGTGAAATGTATTACTATTAATTAATAAAACCTTTTCAACTAAATAAGGCGGCCTACGCAGCCACATGTCACCCTTCATATTGCAGTTGCTTAACTAAGGAGGTATTGGCATGACTTTGGTATATGTAGTGAATGACATCCATGAAAACACTGCGTTGATGCAGCGCGTTATGGGTGAATTTGGTGACGTGGTTAAAAGCAGGGCGGCAGTGAAGAAAGGCAGAGAAAAACAACACTATATTCTGCTCGAAGTGAAAGCAAGTTCGGAGAAATACGATGCCATATGCAGACTTCTGGATGCGCTTCCAGAGGTGTCCAATGCATATCGTTGCCAGGAATTTGAATTAGACAGTAAGGACAGCTTGGAGGAAGAGTGGCCGAGAGTCACGCTGGGTTCTATATCGCAGGGAATACGAAGTGATACTTCGTCAACTATGCGCCCGGCCGAGCTGCCAGCAGAACTAATCGAACACTGGCCTCGGGTCACACTGGGATCATTTGCGGTGAAATACGCAGAAGAACGGGTGAGGCAGGTGAGTAATGAATGGCCGAGGATCACACTGGGATCAGTGGCAGATGTGAGCACCGGTGCGGCGACAGTGAAGATAAGTGGTGAACAACGCGATGCTCAGCTTGCCGACATGTTGAACGTTTGGCCGAGGATTACTCAGGCTACTGTCGTGTAGAATGAAGGATATTGATAGAAAACAGTTAGCCGAGAGAAGGTTTTCGGGTTTATAGAAAGATAAGGGGGCTTAATGGATGAATGTGGTTTTAAGAATCATGGGTCGTCTGTTAAGTTGTTAAGGTTATAGGCCGGAAGTTTATTCATATCTAATTAAGGTACTGGAATTGTACTCCTAGAAGAGCGTAATAAAGTGAACGGCAGGAAAATCTCCGGGCAGGTGCCCGGAGATTTTTTTGATAAACAATGATTACGAATCTAAACATTAACGTAAACGTATTGCATCCTGTGTAAAATTAGCATTCAAATCATGCTAATGATGCCCGATATCTTAAAAACGGTTCAAGTTTTTTTGAAAAACCCAAAAACGGTATCCACAATAGTTGACCATCTGGGTTATAATAATAATACATATTTTTACAATATATACATTAAAACCAAAATAACCGCATAACAGGCGCAGGCCGAGCAGCGAAATCAGCAGTGAAACAATATTGATGGAAAAAAATTTTGTAAGCTGAACCGGTATTTGACAAGATCTGTTATTGAAGGTCCACAACTTGTTAAGAACAAAGCTGTTTAAGAGGCCAAGCGTATAGGAAATAGCTTGACTGGGCAGATAGTGTATTCCCAACACGCTGTATAGCAGGGCAAATGCTGAAAAATCTACTGCGGTATTTACAATGCCTACGATCGAAAACTTAACGAAGTATATAATCTGTGAATACCATTTTGCGGTTGTCAGTTTGGACAACAGGTTCATTTACAGCCTCATTTTCCAAAGGATGATCAAGCCAGAGTACTTACCTGATCTGATTTGTAATTATATATGGAATTATTCAACAATGAAGCGGGTATTCCTTCGGTGAATAATGACTGATTTGACCGGTGGGAGCGAATGAATAAAAATATGACAAAATATTAGGTATTTCAACCGCTTTTATTAGAAATTATTATTGTATTTTGAAATACTATATAGTTTTTAAATGACAACTAAGCATCTTAACT
>CAZWPO010000042.1:0-15832 GCA_964635975.1 uncultured Syntrophomonas sp. | reverse complement strand
GGGCATAATAATTTTCAGAACGGAACGACTTTTTTACTTAACGGTGGACAAAAAGGACCCCAGCTAGATATACTGCTGCCCGGTAAATACAGGATTAACACCAACATGTTTAAGGTCATCGAAAATCCGGCCATCGTTATCAGTTCGGGCAATGTTGGTTTGGTAACCGCTAAAGATGGAGAACCGCTGCCAGCCAACGAACTCATTGCTGATTCAGTCAGCGGTCATGACAGCTACCAGAAGGCGTCGGCATTTCTTGAAAATAAGGGGCAAAGGGGACCACAGCTGGATGTTCTTCCTCCGGGAACGTATTATATCAATCCATACATGTTTTCTGTTGACATGGATCAGGCGGCAGTTGTCAATCAGGGCGAAGTAGCGGTCATAATATCAAACGTCGGCAGGAGGCCCGGACAAAGCCCGGCAATAGGCCCACTGGAGCTCACTGGAGAGAAAATCGAATCATATGTTGTTGAAAAAGGCTTCCGGGGAATTCAGCTGGATGTAGTGGGCCCGGGGACCTACTATATTAACAAACGAGCCTATATACCGATAATTGTGACCACAACTAACATAACTATTGATTGGGATGACGAGACACCGGGAGGAAGTTTCAATCCATTGAGCGTAACTTCCAAAGACGGTTTTATTATCAAGGTAGGCGTAAAGGTGGTCATCCGTGTCCAACCCGAGCAGGCACCATATATGGTGGCACGAATCGGCAGCATCGACAACCTGGTGATGAATGTGATTCATCCTTTGATTGACAGCAGCTTTCGCAATCAGGCTTCTTCTACAGAAGCCATGAAATTCTTGCAGGATCGCCATGAGCAACAGGAAAAAGCGTTGGATAGAGTAAGGAATGAATTAGAAAAATACCATGTCGAGGTTTTAAGTGTATTAATTTGCCAGATACAGATACCGGAAGCATTGATGGAAACTCAAACCAACAAAGTTATCGCGGCACAGCAGCAGGATATGTATGCGCAACAGCGGGAAGCGGAAGTAAAGCGCATTGATGTAGAGCGTACCAGAGCGCAGGCTAATAAACAGGGTGAGATTGTATCTGCAGAAGTGGGCGTTAAAGTTGCTGAACAGGAGAAAATCAAGACTATTACTATCGCCGAAGGCAACTCGAGCAGGGTTAAGCTGGAGGGACAAGGCGAAGCTGAG
Source organism: uncultured Syntrophomonas sp. (assembly GCA_964635975.1). Classification (GTDB taxonomy): domain Bacteria; phylum Bacillota; class Syntrophomonadia; order Syntrophomonadales; family Syntrophomonadaceae; genus UBA5314. Next base: position 14,659 of record CAZWPO010000042.1, on the reverse strand, counting down.
AAAATATTGGCAATAGGTAAATCTACAGCTGAAGCCTATCAGCTTACCAGACAATCAATTGGACCTGAGAGTGTGGCTTTAATAGAATTAATGAAGCTAATCTCTACCGGAAATGTTAAAATCACCCCAGATATTGTTGCAGGAGCGGACAGCGCGTCCCTGCTTAATATTCTTTTAGCCCGTATAGTTGGAAGCAATAAAACACCCTTTTCTGGGCTTAGCGAATCAGCTGCTTCCTGCACCGGCGCCAGCGAATAACACCCTGGCAGAGCGAGTAAAAAAGGCGTAGATCGAGGCGCTCGAAAAGCCCGTGATTGAGGCGTACCTATAGTACGTTGATTGAACGGGTTTTTCGAAGCAACAAAGATATACGCCTTTTTTGACGGTCTGAGCCTGCCCTGGGGGTAGGCTCATTTTTTTACTAAAGGTTAACCTAATAAGTTGAGAGTATCATTGATCAAGTCCCATTCATAAACCGATCCCCGATATTTATCTACATAGTACCATCCAACTGCGGAGGTGTGGCCATAACCGCTCCCATCATCAACTGATACGAATGCTTTTATCACATAATAAGGAGTATCGTTGCGGAATTCTTCCCCGGCTATAATATACTCAACACCATCGTCCAGATGGGCTGCTTGCATCACTCGGGTAATGGCTTGTTCTTCTTTGATTAGCGACTCCCCACCAATAAATACAGTGTTACACAGCGAATCCCAGTGTACGGTTTCACCAAGGCTTTCCGCCACAAAACGAACCGGAACCATAGTTCTATCATGATAAATCATCGGGGCTGCATCAAGCTCCACTACATTGCCGTTAATTACACCCAAAGGATTGTTAATCTGAAGCACGACAACAGCATGCTCTCTTTGGCCAGTAACCTCCTGAAGGACAGGGTCCCAGGTGACATCGGCTCCCAGAGCTTCAAAAATAGCCCGCATAGGGACCAGGATGCGATCATTTACGATTATGGGTTGGACGGCTGAAGACAGGGTTTGACCGTTTATCACGATATTTATCGGCGAATTGGCAGCAAGCATGGGAGCCGCTACCACAGAAGTAATAAGCAATGACAATACTAGAAATAAGCGGGACAGACGTTTGCTCAGCTTCCTTATATTCATTACATTTCCTCCACTCGGTTTGTGTGTTCGCACAAAAGGGGAAGCAGTGCTTCCCCTCAGGGTGTCAAAGAAGTTGACACCCTGGCAGAGCGAGCAAAAAAGTCGAAGATCAAGGAACAAACAAAGCCCGTGATTGAGGCGTATATGGAATACGTTGATTGAGCGGGCGTTGTGCAGTGACACAGATATTCGGCTTTTTTGACGGTCTAAGGGGAAGCACTGCTTCCCCTTTTGTTTATTCTAAACCGATCAGGCCTCTTCGTTTTTCTCCTCAGGCGGAGATTCCTGCTGCCAGGTGAAATTTTCGCCACAGAATGGAACAAAAAGAAGCTTGGTCTGCCCTAATTCAATAATATCGAAGCCTTTCAGTTCGATAGGAGTAATCACTTCCTCTTCATTTAAGTACACCAAGCCTCTTGAATCTCCGGGTAAGATTCGGAACAAGCTCTTTTTGGGATTAAAGCTAACTGTTGCATGATTTTCACGGGAAACACTCTCATCTCCGGCAATAGCAATATCCATTTTTTCAGAACGGCCAATAAAGTTTTTTTCACTGTGAAGGCGATAATCTCTGCCTTTATCAGGGCCTTCTATACAAACTAACCAACCCACAACGGGATCAATGCCCATTTTTTTGCGAAACACTCCCACGGTTTTAGCCTCGCCATCAGAAGTGCCCTCGCCGGATTTGGCCTGAGTAGGAGCAATTCCGGCAGACTCTGGTCTCCGGGCCACGGTTTTTTGAAAATCGATGTCAAGATTCTGAACCCCGCAATGGGGACAGGAACTATGCTTGGAAGCATCATAGTAATGGCCGTTGTCACACCTTGTTAATTGCATTTTTTGCCCTCCTATCAAAACGAGTCAAAGGTTTATAAATAGCTGCTACCCCCTGCAGCTTATTCAACCAGGATTCCTACGGCAGAGAGGTTGTCATTACCTGGCTTGGCTCTCTTCAATATACGTTTTTTCATGAGTTCAAGCCATTGGGTGGAAGCGCTCGCTCGATCCAGATCATCTTCCATTTCACTCTCAGTAACCCATTCCCAAAAGCCGTCACTGCACAATAAAAAGGCATCGCCTTTCTCCAGGGGCACTGGACCAGGACTGAACTCGATCTTGGGAGGATTATTTCCACCCAGTGCCTGAAGCAAGCGATTGCGATCTTCATGAAAGCGAATCTGGTCAAAAGTAATTTCACCAACTCGTACCAGGGCCTGGGGAACACTCTGATCCCAGGTATGGGAAAATAACTTATGGTTTCTAAACATGTAAAGTCTGGAATCACCAACATGAGCCCAGGCTGCTTTCACACCATTGCTTACCATCACCACAATTGTTGTGCGCATATTCCTGTATCTCGTATTGGTCTTCTGAATTCGTAGAATCTCCTGCTGGGCGTTTTCTATATAATGGCGCAGGTTGGCCTCGTTATAACCGGGCTGGCTTTTAAAGAGAACGCCTATGGCCTGAATGGCCGCCTGAGAAGCCACCTCGCCGCCTCCGTGTCCTCCCAGGCCATCGGCTACAACAAAGCAATCCCAAGGAGGTTGGCTGAAGATAGCACAGCTGTCTTCATTAACCTTTCTCCCTCCTGCTTCAGAAATACCTGCAGCAAGTAGTTTCATAGTTTATTTCTCCAATCGCACCTCAAAAACGTTTTTAGGGTCGCTTACATAGAAACGATCTCCCGGCTTTAAAATGTACGGTTTACCCGATTCTAACTTCTGGTTGGAGGAGAGGAAAGTCCCATTGGAAGAGAAATCCTCAAGGGTAAAGGTCTGGGTTGCCTCGTCAAATCGAACGGTACAATGTTTGCGGCTCACATCAGTATCAGATTGGGGAAAAACTACCTGGCAGAGCCGGGGGTCTCGCCCGATAGTTACGACGCCCGTGCTGAAATCAACTTCCTGACCTGAGAAATGACCGGATACGCCTTTTAACGACGCATGTGGTTTTGACTGCTGCTTTTGAACCGGAGTAGTGACCGGACTATCTATAATAGGAGTCGTCGGGGGTGCTATAGGGGGGGGGGCAGATGGAGCAACTGCGGCTGGAACAACTTTCCCCTTTTTGCCTTTTCCTGCTAAGACAACAATCAGGACTACCGCCGCCAGGGCTACTGCTCCACCAATCATCAGGAACATGGGCAGGTTGCTACTCTTTTCGCTGGTGGTCGTGGTATCTGATGTGTTGGCAGCCGGAGTGGTTGTGGCAGCTGGAGTAGGAGTAGTGGTAGTGGCAGCCGGAGTAGTAGTTGTTGCAGCAACGGTCTCGGCTTTTTTATAAGCTATGCCGCGGCTGTCCAGGAACTCCCGAACATAGTCTATCTGCACGGCTCCGTTAATATTGGCCTGATTGCGCATGGTAAAAGTATTAATACCCAATACATATCCGTCTTTGTTAATAAGTGGCCCTCCGGAATTACCGGGATTTATAGAAACATCGTGTTGAAATACCTTGATTCCGTTCCATTCCGTCTTTTTGCTGATAACGCCATTGGTTACGGTAACGTCCTTGGGATAAGAGGTCATCCAGTCGCTGATTGCGGCGCCCGGAAAGCCAAGGGCATAAACACTGTCCCCGGTATAAGCAATTGACTCAGAACCAATTGTCAGCGGAGGTATGCTGTATAATGGCTGGGTTAATTCGAGAATAGCAATATCAGAGACCTGAAGGGGGCCAACGACGATGGCTGGAACCAAGTCGTCGGTACCACGAACCATAAAAACGCCATAAGGATTGGGCTCCACCACATGGAAATTGGTAACAATATACTTTACGGGTTCACCGGCTCCAACAGCAAAACCAGAACCCATTGAACATAGCTGGTTATTCTGGTCAAAAACGACTATCCTAACAACACCTTTGGTTGCGGAATCTATGACTGGACTGGCAGATACCGGTAAAGAGAAAATCAAAACGGTAAGAAAAACAATAAATATAAGCTTGGTCAAATTAGTCCTTTTCTTCATGAAAAAAACCCCTTTTGCTGTAATAATCAGGATGCCTGTTCGCAGGCTAAAATGGCTACAGTTACATTGTCTTGATATCGGTGCCCCTTGGCAAGCGTCTGCGCTAATAGCAGATCAGCAGCTTCTTGAGCTGGAAGAGTTAAAGCATTGGTAATTTCTTCATGGCTCAAAAAACCATATAATCCGTCACTACACAGTAAAATCCGATCCCCGGCCTTTAAAGGAATCGCTTCATAATTCTGGTCGATATCCTTCAGGACATCCATTCCCAGATAAGATGTTAGAGAATTTTTTTCCGGATGTGTATCCGCTTCCTCGGAGCTAATAAGGCCCTGTTCAACCTGAACCTGTAATTCATTGTAGTAATTATGGTCCTGGTTTAGCTGCTGCAAGTGGTTATCCCGGAAAAGGTAAATACGGCTGTCACCGACAGATATCCAGAAAAGCTCATCCAGGTCAATAAGTGCTGCAACCAGAGTGGTTCCGGTATTCCAGGCTAGATCTGCACGGCTGGCCATATCAAAAACGGCAGCATTGGCAACCCTGACTGCGCGTGCCAGTTCATGGGTAATCGACTCATCGGGAGTCTTGCTGCAATATTCAACCAGGAAGGTTTTAACTGCCAGGGAACTGCTTTCTCTACCCAAACGCAAACCACCCATACCGTCAGCCAGCACCGCCAGGACTCCGATTCTGGCCACCAACTCAGCATTTTCCATTTCTGAGAACAAAAAAGAGTCCTGTTGTTCTTCCCGTGCTCCTATATTCTGGGAGTTGCCGGGAACAATATTAAGCAGACCGTTCACCTGAGCATAGATTGTTTTCTGAAGGGGAGCCGGAGCTTTTTGAGCACGTTTCTTAAAAAGACCAAAAATGAGCATCACTCCTAGAAAAAGGTGGGAACTATTCCCTATACCATGTGCCGGGACCTTTCATTCCGGGATACGGTTCCAGCGAGCCGACAAGCACCTCCTTCCTGTAGCCATTGGTAATTAAATCATGCCTCACCTAAACGCTGTATTCGCATAGGGAAAGCAGCAAATGAGTAAGATTCAGGATAAATTCGCCTTTATATGATAAAATTCCTGCTTTGTTACACTATCTGGAAGGCGGGCGAACCGGATAAAAAGCGCGAAAAAACCGGAGCATGAAAAACCCGTACTTAAATCTTTAAGAAATCAAAACATGTAAATTTTTATTTAGATAAAAAACCAGAATACATCTTTGCTACATGAGCTGAAAAACACCTGGCTAAATCAATATTTTTCATCCATCAGCTGAACAATTAGCCACCGGCCATTTTGATTCTCTAGCAGAAATACGTCTGTAACTTTATAAGAATTGTGAAGAGAATCAACAAAATTAGCTTCTACCGATACCCGGGCCTGATTAGTACTCAGTGGTTGGTTCTCAATAATTCTATAACTGGTTATGCTAAGGTCATCAAGCGAAAATGCTTCTGAAGAATAATGCGCCAGCATCTCTCCGCCCAGCAGGGAAGAAATTGCCGGGTAGTTTTTAGCTGACATATTGTCATAGAAGTCTCGGACTACTTTTTCCGGAGACTGCCCGGGAGCAGAAGGGGACGGTTGATTATTTTTGGACGAGATTGACACAGAAGGGGTCGATTTAGGGCTGTCTTCTTCCAGGTAAAAATATATTCCTACTGCTATTACCATCAGACAAAGCAGTGACGCTAAACCAATGATTAAGCTATTGTTTTTGCTCGGATCTGGTGGATTATAAATCTGAGCCTTGGGCACAGGAGCAATACTCAGGCTTGCAGGGGGGGGCTGCCTTACGGCTGGCTCTGGAGTTTGAATCTCTGGAGATATAATGGGGATTGTACTTGCGGATGTAAGCGCTGCCCGGTATTCCTGTATGTTTTGATATCTATTCTCCGCTTTGACTGCTAGACCTTTTAACAAAGCCGCTTCATACTGTTCGGGGAGCTGAACACCAAGCTGTGAAGGAGGTACCAAGAGCTCTCCATTTATGCGGTCCAGCGACTCGGGGGGAGTCTTCCCGGTTAACATTTTGTATACTGTAGCAGAAAGAGCGTAGATATCTGTCCAGGGACCTTGATTACCTTTGCTTCGGTATTGCTCTTCAGGAGCATAACCCGGTTTTAAAATAATGGAAAGACTCTTGCTGTGCCCACTCATCACCTGGCGGGCAGCGCCGAAATCAAGGATCTTAACAACCCCTTTATCGGTTATAAAAATATTATCCGGGCTTATATCTCGGTGTAAAATCCCATGGCTGTGGATTTCCTTGAGAGCATCCATCAATGGCAGTATTATTTGCATTGCACTGTTAAAATCCAGGGGGGCTGAGCGTTTGGCCAAATATTCCTTCAGAGTGGATCCATCCAGGTAGTTCATAACAAAATATGCGGTGCCGTTTTCTCTGAAAAAATCACGCACCGATACGATGTTGGGGTGCCCTTCAAGGCGGGCCAGGGTTTTTGCTTCTTCAAGGAATTTGTCCAGGCCTTCTTGAAAATAAGACCTGGCATCTCCTGAGAATATAGATACTGAGAATTCACCACTGTTGCGGTTGGCAAATTCACGGGGAAAATATTCTTTAATTGCCAGTTTAATTCCCAGATCCAGGTCCAGAGCCAGGTAGGTGATTCCAAAACCACCTTGACCGAGCACCCGGCCCAGTAGATATTTTCCGTGCAGAATCGTCTGAGGGGGCAGATAAGACGGAGAAGCGGTAGATAGTCCCTCTTGCCAATGGCAATGAGGGCAGACCGCTCCAGGAAGCTTATTGCTGAAACAGTAGGCACACAGCTTACTGAGATCCAAATGATTAACCTCCGATTGATTGATTTGCCTCTATTTTGACACAGAGCAGGCATCTTCGACAAGCAAGTAGTAAGAATGCTTCTCATGTATATGGAAGTTAATGAGCTTCAGCGTAAAAAATACCAGGAAAGATTGCCACGGTGTTTTTCAGAGTTAAATATGTTATATTCGCTTATTGGTGGTTTATGAGCGATAGGGGACGGATTATTTTCGGGGGGATTAACTTCGCTTGCCAAGCCCCTTAAAAGGATGTACAATATACTGACTAATAAATGCATTTTAGAATTGCCGTGCTAGATGGGGAATTAGCGGTGCCCTGTAACCTGCAACCCGCTGTAGCAGGATCGAATTCCTGTGCTGAGGGTCTATCTTGTGAGGTCCGGCTTGGATAAGTGGCGTAGAAGTCTGGGTCCCGCGCAATGGGACATTCTGAACCGTGTCAGGTCCGGAAGGAAGCAGCACTAAGGGATCAATCCTGTGTGACGCGGGGCAGCCTGGATGGAGTTAACTGTTCAAGTAACGCTCGGAAGGTATTCTCGAAGCCAGGTGCACGGCATTTAAATTTATTGTAAGCAGTGAGCAGGATAACACCTGCTGTTTTTGTATTTATAAAGTATAAAACCACTGCAGCGGTAAGAGCCTACCGGTTTAAGAAAGAAAATCCTGGATGATGTTATTATAATAAGTAGAAATTCAATGAACTAGTCTATTCGGTGAGGAGGTTAATCAATGGCTTACCTGGCATTGTACAGAGCATGGCGGCCTCAGACATTTTCAGAGCTTGTAGGGCAGGAGAATATAGTACTGGCTTTGCAAAATGCTTTACAACAAGGTAAACTCGCCCATGCCTATCTGTTTTCTGGTCCGCGGGGAACGGGGAAAACCAGCGTTGCCAAGATCATTGCCAAAGCCTTAAACTGTGAAGATTTAAAAGAGGGACAACCATGCAACCAGTGTAATTCGTGTAGAGATATAAACCAGGGCAACTTCATGGATGTTATTGAAATTGATGCAGCGTCAAACCGCGGTATTGATGAAATAAGAGATTTGCGGGAGAAGGTCAGAATTGCTCCCGCCCAGGGCAAAACCAAGGTCTATATCATTGATGAAGTACACATGCTTACTACAGAGGCGTTTAACGCTCTTCTCAAGACAATCGAAGAACCACCACCAGCTGTCGTTTTTATCCTGGCAACGACTGAGCCCCAAAAGATACCCGCAACAATTCGATCCCGCTGTCAGAGTTATAATTTCAGAAGACTAACCAGTGAAGAAATCGTGGAAAGAATTCAACAGGTGGCGGCAAGCCATCAAATGGAGCTGCAGGATGCCGCCGCAAGGTTGATTGCCGGTCGCGCCAATGGAGGGCTGAGGGATGCTCTAAGCATTCTCGATCAGGTGCAGGCTTATCGCGGTGGGCGAATAGAAAAGCAGGATGTGCTGGAGGCTTTGGGCCTGGTTGATGATTTATTCCTGGCGGAGATAGTGGATGCAGCACTTAGAGGAGATGCTGCCGAGCTCGTTGAAAAAGTAAACCTGGCGCTGATGAACGGAAAAGAAGCTCAACAAATTGCGCGTGAGGCGAGCTACTATTTACGCGATTTGCTGCTCTACATGCTGTTAGGTGAGCGGGCCGACCTTCACACCGTTAGTCAGGAAGCCAGGGCACACCTGGCAGTTCAGAAAAACCTGGCCAATTCCAATATAATAATGGCGGCTCTGCGGATTATGCTGGAAACAGCTGATCGCCTCCGTTTTAGTGAAGGGAATAAATTTCTGTTGGAGATAGCCCTTCTGCAAATAGCTGATCTGGTCCAGGCAACCGGGGAGCGAAAAAAGGAGCCCATGACTTCACAAGTGCAGGGGCGGGCACAACTTCAGGAAACTGCTCCAAAGGTAAAGAAAGAAAAAAACCAGAACCGCGAGCAACTTTGGACATATCTACTGACCGGGGTAAAAGAACAAAAGATACCAACCCATGCACTGCTTTCCCAGGGAAAATTCCTTGGTCTGAGAGATGACGCAATGTACATCGGCTTCAAGAAATCTTATAAATTCCATAAAGAACGTTTAGAAGAGAAGGGCAACCGGGAGATAGTGGAAGGTGTTCTAAAGGCTTTGCTGAAGAAGGATATTAAAGTTGAAATAGTGTTCCTCGAAGATGATCAGGCCAGTGATATGGCCGTAAAGAAAGCGATTGATCTATTTGGAGAAGATATGGTTGAGATAATAGATTAAGGAGGTAAATCAGAATGAAATTCAATCCCGGGGCAGGTGCTTCCATGAGCAAAATGATGAAGGAAGCCAGAAAGGTTCAAGAACGTATCGCAGGGTTACAAGAAGAACTGAGAAACCGTGAAGTAGAAGCATCCTCAGGAGGAGGAGCGGTTACGGTCAGAGTTAATGGCAAACAGGAACTGCTCAGCATAAAAATTAAACCGGAAGCAGCCGATCCAGAGGATGTAGAAATGTTAGAAGATCTGGTGTTAACGGCTGTTAATGAAGCAATAAAGCAATCACAAGAGATGGTGTCTAGTGAGATGAGCAAAATCACTGGCGGTTTAAACATTCCCGGATTAACTTAAAAAACCGGATGAATATGTGATTAAGGAGGCTTCTTAATGAGGCTGGCCAGACCCCTGGAATATCTGATCGATCAACTGGTTAAACTGCCTGGAATAGGACCAAAAACTGCACAGAGGTTGGCCTTGTTTATCCTGCGTCTTCCTCCAGAAGAAGCGGCAATGCTAGCCAGGGCTATCATCGAAGTGCAGCGAAAAGTGATTCCCTGTTCACGATGCGGTTTTCTAACTGATTCAGATCCCTGTTCTGTCTGCGGCGATTTAAACCGGGACCGGGAGCTGCTTTGTATAGTAGAAGAGAGCAGTAATGCTATTGCTATTGACCGTAGTGGTTTTAAAGGGCAATTTTTTGTGCTTAATAAAACCTTCAATCTCCTTGATGACAACCATCTGGATGAGATGGACCTGAGCTCGCTAAAAGCTCGTCTGGCCGAGGGGCAGGTTAAGGAAGTCATTATGGCATTGAATCCGGATATCGACGGAGAGATAATGGCACGTCTTCTGGCCGGAATCGTAAGCCCCTACGGCGTAAAAATATCGCGCCTAGCTCATGGATTGCCGGTCGGCGGCGACATTGAATTTACGGATGAAATTACTTTGCGCAGGGCCATGGAGGGCCGACGAGATTTGTAGCATAAATTTACCAACTCTAGCATAGAATTACCATAAGTTGTCTTCTATTGCGGGAGGTGGGTCAATGGATATCAAATCGCTGGCCGGTAGATTTTCCCTTTGGAACGGGGCCGTACAAGATTTTTCCAAGGAAAGCGTGGATCGGTTTTCTGAAGAAAACCTGATAGAAGAGGCGCACCAGGAGCTGGTGCAGGCGCAAAACCTCTTTTCCAGGGTGGAGGACCCCGATATGATTGATTATGCAATCTACTCGATGAAAGCAGCCGAGGAACGATTCGACTATCTAGTCAAAGCCATCAAAACTCGGAAGCGATCGGAAGTCCCGTCCCCAACCTGATTGCGGAGTGATTTATAATATGGAGTACTTTAATATAGTCCTGGCCGCCATTCTGTTGCTGGTCATTATATATTTTGTAGCCCAGGTTTTTATGAAGCCGGTCAAGCTTCTGTGGAAGCTGCTGGTCAACTCTGTTATTGGGTTGATTTTATTGATGCTGGTTAATTTTCTAGGGGGGTATTTTTCTTTATCAATACCAATAAACCTCATTACGGTTCTAGTTGCAGGTTTTTTGGGGATACCGGGAATCCTGGTTTTGATATGTTTTCAGATACTTATTGCTTGATCACTTGGACCGTGATGAGCATTAAATCCTTACTGCTAGTTTGAGCCATTTTCATCTAGCCTATGTCAGTGGACGTGGGCTATTCGTTTTTAAAAGGGCTTTTTATTCAAGGGATAAGTTAGAGCATATATGAAAAGATATAAACGATAGCCGTTCAAAGCAACAGGCTGTTAAGGTAATATTGTCACATATATTATCAAATGTGAGTAACATTTCTTGCGGAAATAATATTATTGACGCATAATTGCAGCTGACTTATACTTAATTCAATCGGCTATTGGCGAAAATACAGGAGGTGTTCGTTTTTTATTGATTCTACCAGGATAGTTGAAGCTTTTATTGGGGAATATGCCAGTGGAAAAAGCGAAATAGCGATTAACAGGGCGTTCGAATTGTTGGAAATGGGACGTCTAGTTACGTTAGTTGATTTGGATACGGTAGAACCCTTTTACACCTTGAGGCCCTTAAAAGAGATGCTGGAAAGCAGGGGCTTGAAGGTAATTGGCTTTTCTCGCCAGGATTCCTTTGGATTAGGTGAAACGGGAGCTATGATGAATCCTCAGGCCAGATGGGTCTTAAAACGCGACGGGGATATAATCATGGATGTGGGATATGGAGTTCACGGCGCCAGGACATTAAATCTGGTGGAAGGGAGCCACGAGTCAACCGAACTCCGGATAATAGCAGTAGTGAATTTTACACGACCTATGACAAACTCAGCTCAGCGCGTGAAGGAATACATCAAGAGTCTTGGGCGGGTTGACGTGGTGGTAGCCAATACACATCTGGGCGATGAAACCACCATCGATTTGATTTGTGACGGAAATCAGAAAATATACCAGGCTGTTAATGAACTTGGAATTGATGTGGCCTATATGGCGGTTGACTATAAGTTTAAAGATAATTTTGATATGGATGCGTGTAAAATACCCGTTAAATTCATTTACCGTTACATGCCTGAAGCTATTTGGTAAGCAGGCAGATCATCCGGAAAATTTTTATTAGGAGGTGCTATTAAAATATGGAAAAGATTATAGGAGAACCGAAAAAGGCTTTCATAACTGGCAACGAGACCGTTACATGGGCGGCATTAGCAGCTGGTGCGGAAGTTATGTTCGGGTACCCTATCACGCCGCAAAACGAAGTTATGCATTACTGGACGAGGCTGGCACCGAAATTTGGCCGAGAGTTTCTTCAGACTGAAGATGAGATATCTGCAGGATTTACAGTTTGTGGAGCAGTGCAAAGCGGAAAGAAGGCCTTCACCGCAACGGCTGGACCGGGCAACGTGCTGATGCAAGAACCGTTTGGAATGGCTGAAGCCATGCGGCTGCCTCTGGTAGCAGTGATTCAGCAGCGCGGCGGTCCTTCATCAGGAACCGTAGTTTATTCACAACAAGAGGTTACATTAACTACCTATGGTGGAAATGGAGAAGGAAATAGAATCGTATATTCGACTGCTACGCATCAGGAGATTTATGATTACACCATAAAAGCATTTAACGTAGCCTGGACGTACCGTTTCCCAACCTTTGTACTTGGAGACGGATATCAGGCAAAAATGAGGGAGCCTATGGAACTGTACGATCCGATTGATAAAGGCATTGAAATGGTAAAAACTTATCCTCTAATCGGGCTCGAAGGTGAAATTGGTGTTCAGAGGGAACCTCAGCATCTCTGCAATATTTACAGTCTGGAAGAGGAGCTTTATGAAGTAGTAATGCAGCATGCAGCAGAATATGAGGCGATGACACCTAGCATTGTAGAGTGGGATGAAGGAGAATGCGAAGTTTCTGATGTAATTATCTTAACCCATGGCGTAGTGTCCAGAGCTGCCGATGATGCAGTAAAGGCTCTGCGTGCACAGGGTATAAAAGCCAGTTATTTTCGTCCCATTACATTAAGGCCCTTTCCCCGGCAGCAGCTGAAAGACACCATTGCTCGAACCGGAGCTAAGAAGTTATTGATAGCCGAATCTGCTTATGGGCAATTGGAGAGATTGACCCGGCAGGAGATATATGGAGAAACTATAAAAATAGAAACTCTATTTAAACCTGGAGTTGGAATAATAGATTATGACATTATTGATAAGGTAAAAAGTATTCTGTAGAGAAGGGAGGAATAACCGTGGTTGCACCAGCAACACCGAAGTCATGGTACTTACCATCTAAACCGCATAAGTTCTGCCCCGGCTGCGGGCATGGTATCGTCCTCAAAGCCCTGGGGGAAAATATAGACGAACTTAACATTCAGAATAAGACTATATTTGGATGTGATATTGGCTGCTCCTTACTTTCCTGGAACTTCTTTGCCTGTGACAGCACTCAGACGCATCACGGTAGAACCACTCCGGTTATGGTAGGGATAAAGAGAAGCCGTCCAGAGTTAATTACGATCGGTTATATGGGTGATGGAGGCGGCTATTCAATCGGATCCCAGCACCTGCTAAATGCAGCGGTCAGAAATGAAAAGCTAACCCTTATTCTTGTCAATAATACCAACTACGGGATGACCGGGGGGCAGATGGCGCCAACTACGTTGCCGGGTCAGAAGACCGAGACCACACCCTTTGGACGTGATCCCGAACAAACCGGTTATCCTACCAAGGGACCAGAGTTTATTTCGGCAATAACCTCTGACAATGCATATGTTGCCAGAGCTACAGTGGCTAAATATAAACAATTGAAGAGATTTATTCGCAATGCCCTTCGCAATCAGATAGAAGGAAATGGATTTTCGTTTGTTGAGGTTTTGTCCACTTGCCCGACAAACTGGAGGACAAATGCCCAGCAGACCTGGAGCTTCTTGGAGGATGAAATGGAAAAATTCTTCCCCGTAGGGGAGCTCAAAAGTCCCTTCGGAAAGGGGGAAAAGACAAATGTCGCTGATTAGAGTGGCTTTAGCCGGAGAGGGAGGCCAGGGAGTTCAATCAATAGCCGAGATCTTGGCAGAGGCAGCATATAATTCGGGGATGCAGACCATATATATACCCAACTTTGGATTGGAGCAGCGAGGCGGAGTATCCATAGCCTTCATCCAGGTTAGTGATAAACGGATCGGTGCGCCTAAATTCTTCAAAGCTGACATCGTTGTAGCACTCAGTGAACGGGCAGTTGAGAGAACAACCATATATTCGGATAAAAACACCATTTTTGTTTACGATTCAGGATTCGAAGTCCCTGAAGAACATCTTCCCAAAGAAGCGAAAAAGGTGATTGGTATTCCGGCGCTGGAGACAGCCAATCGAGACCTGCATTCTCGAGTCTTCAACATTATTATAATGGGTGCGGTAATAGGATTGAGCAACCTGGTAAGCTTTGAATCTGCAAAGGATGCTCTTGAGCACAAACTAGCCTACAAATTTGAAAAAAATCCGGATTTAAGAGATCTAAACTTCCAGGCTTTAAAAATAGGAAAAGAATTAGCAGAAAAAGCCCTTAAGGAAGGAGTGGCCGTATAGATGAACAAAGAAATCGAATCCATTCAAACCCATATGGAGAAAGCTAACTTTTACATCTTTCCGGCCTATTGCAAGGGTTGCGGATTATGTAAAGAGAAGTGTCCTAATGATGTGTTAATCTGGTCGGATAAGTTGGGTGTATTCGGTACACCTACAGTAACGCCGAAGGACCAGGACAGTTGTATAGCATGCATGATTTGTGAAATGGTTTGCCCCGATTGCGCTATATATATAGAAAGAATCCGCAAAGGAAAACAATAGGTTTATATCTGAATCAAGCAAAAGTCCGATTCGAGAGCAATTTGGAATAAACAGCTGAATAAACATAATAAGTACTTCTTAAAATATAGGAGTACTTATTTTATGGTATTAAAGCTGAGAAAAACAGCTTGACACAGTTAAATGGGCATGATAATATTATTCTTGCGCGTCAGGGGCGAAAG
>CAZWPO010000041.1:0-16048 GCA_964635975.1 uncultured Syntrophomonas sp. | reverse complement strand
ACCTGCCCGTCCGGGCATATTATTTCCAGGTCCAGGTTATCGACCAGTGACGCGGTTGGATTACCATCCGCCCCTGGCGAGTCAATCCAGGCCAATGTTGAGTCAAATGGCTGCCGGCTATCATAAACATGGAAGACCTGCTCGACTGTGATCCCGTCCACCAGGTTACCCCGGTTGACCGTGATCAATGAGCTGCCCTCCCTGAGCGGCAGGATAGTGTTGGCTAAGTCCAGGGTGCCGAAGCCGCTCGCCCCTGCTGAACTTTTTTCCAGATCCCGGGCGCCGTTTATCAGCAGAGCCTTAATAAGAGCAGAGGAAGGAGTTTTGATGCCCTGCACTTCTCGCAGGTACTCCTCCAGGAGAGCGGCAGCTCCGCCGGTAACCGCCGCGGCCATGCTGGTGCCGCCCATCTCTGTATAAGCCGGATTGGCCGCGAAATTGCTGTCTGTTAGACTGGAACATGCTGAAATAACTGCCGACCCGGGAGCCAGCAGGTCCGGTTTGTTTCTACCGCCTGCGGCCGGACCTCGGCTGCTCGAATCAGCCACCTGAGTTGCGTCATGCGCTTCCGGGCTGAAGACAGGTCGGGGTATCTGGCTGGAGCCCACGATCAAGGCATTTTTACTGTTGGCTTCATTATTTAAACTGCCCTGGGCGGGGCCGTTGTTCCCGGACCCGAATACGGGCAAAAAATCAGGGTGCGTGTAGACAAAGTCGTCTATCTGCCCCGAATAGCTGCCGTACTGGTTTGTTCCCTCGCCCCAGCCATTCACGTGTATCCTGACTCCTGCGGAATATGCGGGGCCAAACAGATCGTCGAGCTGTGCGGGCAGCTTGATGCTGCCCCCCTGGTCTAATAGCGCCTGGAAATACAGGCTGGCTCTGGGAGCAATGCCTTGATACTGTCCATTGGAGGCTGCTCCGCTTCCGGCTATGGTTGCGGCCATATGGGTGCCGTGCCCCACCGGATCATCAGGCATTTCCCGCCCGGCATAGGATTTTATCATGGCCACCCTGGGCATCCGCCCGATATCGTTTTGCAGGTCTGGGTGGATGTCATTCAAGCCGCCCTTATCCAGACCGCTATCAGCCAATCCCACAATCACGCCATCACCGCTTAGACCCCCGGGAACTGCCAGGCCCGCCGTCTGCAGAGGAAGCGAAGCAGCGATATCAGCCGAGCGGTCATTCAGGAAAACGGCTTCACTATCATAATTGGAGGCCAATGCGTAACTCATAGGCCCGCCGGTGATCAGACACCAAATCAGGCACCAGATCATTATATATTTTATTTTTCGCAAATTATGTATGTACATAGACTATACCCCGGAAGCAAGGGGACGCTCTTTTTGCTTCCCTTGTCATCTTCATATCTTTGGGAAGAGGAAGCAAAAAGAACGTCCCCTTGCTTCCCAAAGTTTTTTATAGAACTGAAAGGAAGCTAGAAGAGCACTCCTCTGCTTCCCTGTTTATTATATCCTATTCCTCCCAATTTGCTAAAGGCTTGGATTCTGTACCGTAGTGCCTTTCATGCAGGCAGCGATCCCGTCCGCGATCGCACGAGCGATCGAATTCTTGAAATTCTCCTGCTGCAGGAGATTCTCTTCTTCGGGATTGCTGATGAATACGCATTCCGCCAGAGCCGATGGCATCTCGGTATCCCGCAATACCTGGAAGTTGGCAGTCTTTACTCCCCGGTCCAGGCGCCCCAGGCTGGCCGCCAGCCTGGTCTGGATCTGGGTAGCCAGGTTCTCCCGTTCCTCTTTCTGCAGGTATTGATTGGGATTGCTCATGGGCGCGTAATAATAAGTCTCGGTTCCGCCCTTGGACCGGTCGGCATTGGCGTTGTTATGGATCGACACAAAAAGGGCCGCATTCATGAGGTTGGCGGTCGCCGCCCGATCTGCCAGAGACACATAGCCGTCGTCCCCGCGGGTGTAATCGACCCTTATGCCTTTTTTGACCAGGAGTGCTCCGACCCGGCGCACCAGGTCCAGATTTACTTCACTCTCACAGAGTGTATCACCGCTGGCTCCGATATCCCTGCCGCCGTGCCCGGCATCCAGGATCACCAGCGAATCCCTCGGAGGTATGTCGCTCTTTTTAATAAACAGTATATGGATGGCTGTCTCATCATCGCTGGAACCGATGGAAAACTTGGCTGCTCCCGAAGTCGTAATCTTGATCTCGGTAGAAGACGCGTTCTCCTCTATGTCCAGGCTTTCCATCGACTGACTTTTGAAATTGTAACTGGACTTCGCCAGTCCCCGGACCACGCCGGGTAGAGTTACGGTCATTTCGTTTCCGCTCTGCCGCTGGGTATAGGTGCAGGGAAGGGCAGTATTGACGATAATCCTTTCCCCGCTGCCGTTGAAGGTCTGTCTTTCCAGGCCGACGATGCAGTTGGGTATGAATATGACCTGCTTCTTGCCATTGTTTTCGCTGCTCTTTTTATAAGTCAAGGCCTGGGGAAGGGAGACATGCACCCTGACATTCCCATCCTGGTTGCTTCCGGTGACGCTGATAGTGCCATTTCCCACCTGCTGTTCTATATAGGCGTCCTGGCTGATCCTGCAATCTTCGAAAGTAATATCGATGCATCCTGCCGACTCGCTCACTTTAGTGTCCGGCTTCTCAGCACACTCCATCAGTATGCGGAAGCCGTCAGAGTCTTTGTTGAGCTGGATGCTCACTTCCGGGCCGCTGCTGGGTACTGCCGGGGTGCTTGTACCTCCCCTGCTGGCAGACCAGACCGGTCTGACCAGCCAGCCTGCCACCCAGACCTGCTGACCTTGATCGCTGATTTTGTACCAGCCGTCTTTTTCAGATATGACTGTGAATTTTTGCCCCTGGATCGCTGTTCCCTCCAGGCTGGAACTGGCCGATGCAGCTGAGCGCAGGTTGACTTCATCACGGTCGATTATGACCGCTGTAACCGTGTCATCCGGATCGCTGGAACTAAATATACTGACTTCGCGGGCGTACGGGTCCCATGCGACCCTCCCCCCCAGCGCTTCGCCCACAAAACGCAGCGGAACCAGGGTGCGGCTTTTGACGATCCTGGCCGGAACGTCCAGTTTTACCGCCTTACCATTCACGCTGGGCGTAGACGAACCTATTTTTAGAACCACGCTGGTATCGTTCTTCTGAGCGCTCACGGTCTGGCTGTCACCGTCCCAGTTGATGCTGGCCCCCATGGCTTCAAAAATTGCCCGCATCGGTACCAGGGTTCTCCCGTCCACGATGATGGGATTAACATCAAAAGCGAGCCGGCTGCCGTTAACATATACCGGAATGTTTTCACTTTCAGCACCCCTGGAGCTGGAAGTCGAAGTACTGGTACTTGTGGTCGATGTTGAATTTGTTGTGCTGGTTTTCACGGCCGAACCTGACTTTGAAGCGCTGGAAGCTGAAACTGTGCCCGCTCCTTCGACCAGCGACGCATTTATGTAAGCATACAAGCCTGATGCTGTCTGCACCCGGCACCAATCGCCATTAATCCCCAAGAGCTTCAGGCTATCCCCCAGTTTGGCTTCGCCCAGCTTGGCAAAGCTGGTTCCCTCCCCGGCCCTGAGATTGGCTGTAGTAGCGGTCACCTTTATGCTCGTCTCCGGGGCCGAAGCAATCAGGGACTCATTAATCCAGCCACTCACATTGCCGGCCTGCATCTTGCACCAGCCATCGCTTCTATCCAATATATTTATCATGGTATCTTTAGCCAGCATACCGACAATATCGTACGCCTCCCCGGGTCCGGAGCGCACGTTGGCTACGCTGGCACTGATGGCAGCAGATTCAGCCGCAGCCTGTCCGGGCAAGAAGGCCGGGGATACGAGGGTAATACATAAAAATAATAAGAGGATTCTATATAACAGGCGATTGGTTTTCTTCATAATTGACTAACCTTTCTTACAATTAGTAAATTTCTTACATCTTGTTATTTAGGAACTTCGACATGCTTTCCTTATTTCCTTCCCTAAGGGCACACAAAAAGCCTTTATTATCCATATATACAAATCTAATGCCTTTTTTCTTACACTTCTGATACAACAAAACTTTTTTTGGGCTGGAGCCAACGGACAACTGCTTGAAGATAGATTCGGCAAGGTACTTTCAATATCTATATCGACTAATGCGTGCCAAATATTCAAACTTAATTTGTTATGGTTTTTGTGGTGGTTTTACCACCGGTCGCCGGTTTTTGCTCGCTTTTGGGGGTCGTAGTCTGGGTTCCCTTATTCTGCTGCCCGCTGCTTTGCGTCCCTTTATCCTGCTGTGCACCGCTGGATTTAGTGCCGGTGCTCTTCTGAGTATTGGTGGTGGCGTTGCTGCCAGCTGTCGAGTCCTTCTTGGTCTCATTTTTTACAGGAGATTCGGAATTAGCGCCCTCTACGACTGTCAATGTCTGCCCGGCAAAAAGGCTGTCCAGAAGTTGTACCGCCAGTTTTTGGTCCGCCACCCAGTAGCTCTGGGCTAGACCGCCGTACTCGTCATACTGATTATAAAAGGTGCCCGGCAGCGTCTGGCCGCAGACGGCGTCAGAGCTGAAAGCAGGCGCCCAAGCAGCCAGCTTGGCCATATCAGTCACGGATAGATTGGTGCTGGCCAGGCTCGCGGCTACTTCGCTCACCATGCCGGGCAGCTTGGTTATGGTCTTGGGCTGCAACACTTCTTTAGCCAGCGCCTTGAGGAACTGCTGCTGTGCCTCGGTCCGGCCTATATCTCCATAGGTATAATCGCGGAAACGCACAAATCCCAGGGCTTGTCTGCCGTTTAAGCGCTGCAATCCGGGCTGCAGATCAATATCCTCCGATGGTTTGTACATGCGCTGGGGTACATCTATCTCCACACCGCCCAGGGCGTCGATAACATTTTTAAATCCGGAGAAGTCCATTTCCACATAATAATCCACTTTTATTGAGAGTAGTTCGCCCACCAGCTGTTCCACGAGTTCAGGACCTCCGTATACACTGGCGGCATTGATCTTATCCGTATTGCCCTTGACTTTTACCCGGGTGTCACGGGGAATGGATACTATGGCTACTCGCTTTAGATTGGGATCGATAGATACCAGCAGAATGGTGTCAGCGCGGGAATGAATATTGTCCTGCCCGGGACGGGCGTCTACGCCCAGAACCAGGATATTGGTCCTTTTTCCTTCGACCAAAAATTCCTTCTCTTCATCCTGGGCGCTGGCGGGGATCAGCCTGTGGACGGCTTCGCCCAGGCCGGCTCCAATGGCAAAGAAAATGCCGAACATCAGCCCGGTCACAAACATTATGCGCAGGTAGAATTTAGCCTGGGTTTTGGTCATTATATAAATCCTTCCGTAATTAGCTTGTTTATTATGTACTATGCTTCAACCTTTCCCACCCCGGGTTCAGCGATGCGCTGGCCGGTGGACTGGAGTTCGCCGGTAAATAGGCCGATGCGGTCAGCCCCCAGCACGGTAAGCAGCAGCATTAAAGCAAGTACGAGAGTGGCTTTGGCTCCGGTGATGAATATGAGTGTGATGGCGACTAATGCGAAAAAGCCACTTATGGCATATATGATCAATACGCTGCGGCGATGGCTCATACCTATAGCCATCAGGCGGTGGTGGAGATGGTCTTTATCGGGCATAAAAATCGGAGCTCGCTTGTTTATCCTCCTGATTATGGCAAAGAAAGTATCCAGGATGGGAATTCCCAGGATAACGATAGGCACGAATAGAAAAATCAAGGTCGCGCTCTTGGCGGTGCCTAAGATCGCCAAGCAGGCCAGGCAGAAGCCCAGGAAGTTCGAACCTCCGTCACCCATGAAAATTCTGGCCGGGAAAAAATTGTAGGGTAAAAAACCAGCGACGGCCGCTACCAGAATAAAAGCAACCACAGCCACACCGGTCTGACCCTGCAGCAGTGCCACCACGCCCATGGAACCGGCAGCGATTCCAGACACCCCTGCCGCCAGGCCGTCAAGACCGTCAATCAGATTGATGGCATTGGAGACACCCACGATCCACAGGAGAGTAAGGGGGATGCTCAAATAGCCCAGTTCCAATGGCCCGTTAAAGGGATTAGTGAGGAAGTGCACCTGAATCCCGAAAGACATGGCTACCGTTGCGGCAATGCACTGACCGAATAGTTTGACTCTGGGGGAAAGTTGGAATATATCATCAAGGGTCCCGACTATAAAGATGATACATCCGCCCCAGGCCAGCCCCAAAATCGGCCCCGGTAGCTCTGTAAAGGCGACAAGCGCGATCATAAAACCTGCAAAAATAGCCGTCCCTCCCAGGCGGGGCATGATCCGGATATGAACTTTGCGTTCATCAGGACGGTCAACGGCACCAATTCTAAATGCTATACGGATGGCAAGAGGGACAAAAGCTATAGACAAAACAAAAGATGCAATAATTGCTATTATTGTATATAACTGTGGATTCATGTTGACTATTTCCTCCCAAGTCCAACAACCGGTATACCGCTGTTTCAATTATTCATGTTTCTCGATCATTTTCGTATGACAGAGCCAGTACTTCTGTGATATCTACTTGAGACGACCCGGTCATACGCAAATTTGCCATGATAATGTATACAATTGGAACCGCAGTATACTAGGTTCATTCTAACATCGCTGTCTTGCCTTGTCCATATGGCAAGTAAAGGATGGTTTATTTTTGATTGGCCTGCTACCGGCCTTTGCAGGTTGTTTCGATCGCTTCGCTCAAACGACAGATTCCTCCTTTGTATTGCTATGGGCAGGCGACAAATAATATAATTAAACAGATGTCCACCGGGCGGTAACTATCTACTAAGGAGCGGCATAATGAAGATTGCCCTTTCCGGTTATTATGGATTCGATAATGCTGGAGATGAAGCCCTGCTGTCAGCCATTACTTCTTCGATCGAAGAACTGGCCCCAGGCACAGAGTTTGTTGTTCTTTCGGGTGATCCCGATAAAACCTGGTCTTCACATGGCATACCAGCCGTTTATCATAAAAATCCCTGGAAAGTGTTCAGAACGCTTAAAGAGAGCGACCTGCTCATCAGCGGCGGAGGTAGTATCTTTCAGGATGTCACCAGCGCCCGTTCGCTTCCTTATTATATAAGCGTTGTTGCCCTGGCTAAACTGCTGGGTAAACCGGTTATGTTCTACGCTCAGGGCGTGGGGCCGATAAACCGGAGCATCAGCAAGCACCTTATGCGGCGGGTAGGCAACCGGGTCGATCTGATAAGCCTTCGCGACCGGGAATCAGCCCAGGTCTTGCGGGCCGTGGGGGTTGACCGCCCCCCGTCGGTTATCACCGCCGACCCGGTTTTCGCACTGCAGCCGGGTGAACAGGAACGGCGGGAAATGAGCCGCTATATTGGCGATTCAGGCTGGGACCGGCTTCCCTTGATCATGGTCTCGGTGCGCCAGTGGCCAGCCCTGGAAGGCTACCAGAACAACCTTGCGGATGCACTGGACCGTCTGGCTGATAAAGGCTACAATATTCTGTTTGTGCCTATGGCCTGGCCAGAAGATATTTCCGAGTCACGCCGGGTGATGGGCTTGATGAAAAAGACGTCATACCTGGCCGAACGAAAGCTGCATGCCAAAGAGCTGCTGGCTCTGGTATCCCAGGCTCATATGGTGGTCGGTATGCGACTGCATGCCTTGATTTTCGCTGCCAGTCAGGGCACCTTGTTTTCCGGTATTTCCTACGACCCCAAGGTCGAAGCCTTTCTGAATGTTTATGGACAGGCTCCCCTGCCCTTTGAAGGCGACACCATGTTGAAAAGAATCGAGGAAATACTTGGCAGCCAGGAGATCAAGGAAGATATTCAGAATAAATCCAGAGAGCTCGGCGAACGCTCCCGGGAGAACGCGCGCCTGGCTCTTTCCTTGATCCACAAGTAACAAGGGGACGGTTCTCGTGTGTCAAAGCGGTCGGGAACGTCCAGTTGAGTGAATCAGTAATGGAACAGGAGGATTACCCCCTGGTTTCCTCAAATAGGGAAGGAGAACGTGATGAACCGTCAGATCCGCGTACTTTTAGCCGCAGTCCTGTGCTGCTTTATGGCTGTAACTCCGGGGCAGGCTTTGTCCGGGGAAACATATTTAAAAAATGGTAGCATTGTTTCCGGTTCGGGATTCGCCCCTGAAGATGACTATAAAGTTATTACCCTTCTGCCTTCGGGGAACAACCAGCTGTTGGATTATGCCCACGGTTATGCCCTGGAGTATCCGTCTGATATGACCGTAGATGTCAGCCTGTCTGCATTTAGAGTCGTGCTCGCCAATACAAGCACCCGTATCGAAATTTACCATGATGTCTTTTATGACACTATCAATAACAGTACTGATTATGTGGGTTATAGCAATAAGAGCTTATTGAACAACCGCCAGGACCATTACGTGGCTATGGACAAATACATAAGCATAGGCGGCATGAAAACCCATTTGCTGCAATGGAATCGGGCGCCGTTGGCCAGGGTGGAAAACGACCGCAATAACTACCTGAGTGCGGAAATAATTAGAAATAATTATGAAGCCTTCACCATTATTGTAAAGTCCACCGGGGACCCCGCTGCTTATCTCCCCTATGTCCAGAGTTTTCGCCTGATTGAGCAGCAGGGGACGCCGAGAATCAATACCCGCTATACGAAAAGCGACCACGTAAGCCGCCTGAATCCCGAGACCCAGGAGTTTTACCAGCGCTTCTTCTCACCCCTGTCCCGGCTTCAGTGGGGTATCTACGAATATTCGGCCGGGGAAAATTTTGATTTTCTCGAATCACTCGAAAAACAGCTCGATTACCAGTTCCACATCCTGGTCTGGTATAAAAGCTTGAATACTTCGCTCCCCAGGGAACTTATGGACCGGGCCTATGCAAAAGACAAATATCTTGAACTCACCTTCCACACGGAAGTGGCCGGAGCCGACAACCGCAGCGTCATGTATGACATATTGAACGGACATTATGATGATTATTTCAGCCAATACGCCAGGGATATCAAAGCTTTTGGACATCCGGTCCTGTTCCGGCTCAATAATGAGATGAACGGGGACTGGTGCTCCTGGAGCAGCTGGCACAGCAGTAAAGATCCGGAACTTTTTAAAGCCGTGTGGCGCCACATCTACCAGATCTTTGAAGCCAACGGGGTGGACAACTGCCTCTGGGTGTTCAATCCCAATGAGATATCCTTCCCTGGCTTCAAATGGAACCACTACCTGGCCTATTTCCCGGGCAGTGAATATGTAGATATCGTCGGCCTCACTGGCTATAACACCGGCAACTACTTCAACGGGGAATCCTGGCGCAGCTTCGAAACCATATATGATCCGATATATGGGCCATATATGCAGGTATTCGACTATCCCTTTATAATTACCGAATTTGCCTGCAGCTCATTCGGCGGTAATAAAGAGGCCTGGATAATAGACATGTTCGGGGAGCTTTACCGTTATCCCAACATAAAAGTAGCCAACTGGTTCAATGGCATTGACCGCGACTCTGCCGGCAATCCTGCCCGTATCTACCGGCTGGATGAGAGCCCTGCCTATGTATCGGCCTTTTCTCGCGGATTGAAAGGCGAAACTATCAGACCATAGCGGGCAAGAAGGATGAGGCTCTAGTATGACAGATAAAAAAACAGCAAGAACTGGAAAGACTTTTCTGGGCGTCTCTTTAATGATATTTATGGCCAAGGTTTTGGGCTTTTGCCGGGATATCGTATTCGCCAGGTTTTTCGGTACCGGAGGCCTGGCCGATCTTTTTCAGACTATATTCAGTTTTCCGACTCTTATATTTTCAAGTATAGGCACCGCTTTGTCGTCGGTGAATATTCCGGATCTGACCTACTATGTAAAGCAAAAGAGCCTGGAAGAGCGCAACCAGTACCTGGGCAACCTTTTCGCTCAGGTGAGCCTCATGGCTCTGCTGATCTGCCTTCTGGGTATCGTTTTCGCGCCCTCTATAGCCGGCGTGATAGCCCACAACCAGAGCCCGGAGATCAATCGCCTGGCGGTATTGCTAACCCGAATCATGATGCCCACTCTGCTTTTTGTCAGCCTGGCTTACCTGGCCACGGGTGTCCTGCAGGTCCATTCTCATTTCCGCCTTTCAGCTGCCATCAGCATTCCTTTCAATGTATTGATCATAGCCGGGCTGTTCTGGAAGGGAAATGATGTTGTTTTTATCGGATATGTCACAACCATAGGATGGTTCTTGCAGTTCCTCATCCAGCTCCCGGTATTGATAAAGAAGAAATATTCCCTGCGCTTTCGCATCAATTTTAAAGATCCTTATACCACCAACCTGTTTCGCAACCTGCTGCCTATACTGATCGGCAACTCGCTGCTGCAATTGAGTTTGGTAATCGACCGTTCCACCGCTCTGCGTCTCTCACAGGGCACCGCTTCGGCTCTGTCGTACGGCAGCACGCTTTTTGTTACTATTACCAGTGTCTTCATCGTTGGCATGACCACGGTAGTATTCCCCAAGCTGTCTCAATACTGCCTGGATAAAGATTATCCTTCCATCAGTGCCTTGCTGGGCCAGGCTTTTAAGATGCTGTTGTTCATCCTGCTTCCCTACCTGTTGCTGGTTATCTGCTACCGCCAGGAAGTCGTCACCCTGGTCTATCAACGCGGGGCTTTTGACGCCAGTTCAACAGCTATGACCTCACTGGCCTTTTTGCTGTACAGCTTCGCTGTGGCAGGTTATGTCTGCCAGGAGGTATACAACCGGGTTTTTTACGCTATGAAGAATTTTCTTGTGCCCATGGCCGCCAGCTTGATATGTCTGACGCTGAAATTTGCTTTTGATTATCTGTTTTACCGGCAGACTGGTATTGTAGGACTAAGCTTATCAACTTCGGCGGCTCTTTTGCTATATGCTATAATAATGACATTTATGCTTATAAAACAGATCGGAAATTTTCTAAGCCGGGATCTCATCTACTATGCTTTGCGGCTTTTGCTGCCCTCCGCGGGTTTGATCGGGGTGGTCGCAGCTTTTCACTTTTTGCCGTATAGCACCCGGGTCTACGGATTTTTACTGCCATTGTTCCTGAGCGGTGCAGCTTACCTGCTGATCGCTCATGTTTGTGGTTTAACAAGGATATTCTTTGCAAGGGAGGCACAAAAATAAATGGATAAAAAGGTCAAGGTGGTCTTGGGTTTAATACTGCTCCTATCCCTGGCGTTTTCATACGGGGGCTGGAAGTTGCGCACCGGCATCGAGGCTGCCAATAAAAATGTGTTTGCCGCTGTCGATTATAATGAATTCTTCAAAAGCGCGGCCAACACCAACAGCGATATGGATGAGATACTGGACCGCCTCTATGGTCAGGGCGTCAGGTATGTCGGTGTGAGAGAGCTTACCCTGCGCGACCTGGCCTTCCGGGGCGATATTTTTATACAGGATTATAGCCAGTTCAGCTCCTTTAACCAGGCATACTACCCGGCTGTGTGGGTTCAAGCCCGCGGAGCTTTAGCCGCTCAAAATATCGGCCCGGAGAAGATCAGTCCTTCCTGCCTGGTTATAAGCGTAAGCAAGGAGGAGACTTCAAAATTTCTTAAAGAGCGATTGGCCAATCGCTATTACCCCTCCCAGATCATATTCTTTAAAAACAACAGCATCGATTATTTTATTATAAATGCGACCCTCACTCAGCTGGATAAGAGAAAGGATGCCAAACAAGAGCTGGATGCGCTTCTGGGCTTCGATCCTCAGATACTGGCCCGGGTAAAAAACCACGGCTTCTCTATCATACTTCGCCCTGAAAACAATAAGGGCCCTGGCCTGGAATACCTGAACGAATACGAAGATATCATCAGTGAGTATAATATCAAATACCTTTTATTTTCCAATGAAGTGCCAGGCGATCCTGATAACGTCCAGGCTCTAGCCGGGCTGGTAAACAAGTATCAACTCATAATCGGTGTGATTGAACCCTCTGAGCAAATTCTATATGTTAAGCAACCCGGTCTGGAAAAACTCATGTTCTCCACAGCCTATCCGATAAACCGGGTCTATTCTTCGACCAATGATGAATTTGTTACCACCATAAATGAGCGTTTGTACCGCTGGGTCAGGGCGGTCATTGACCGGGGCATCCGCATCGTCTATATTTCACCTTTTAAAGACCTCAAGCAAGACGCTTCGGTGAATCTTAACAACACTATCGATATCATAGGCCAGTTCAATCAGACCATTGATGCCAAAGGCTTCAACGTCAATAATGATCTGTCAGATCTGCCCAGTACCGGGAATCCTCCCTGGCGGCTGTTTGTGATTTCTTTGAGCTTGCTCAGCGCGGGAGCCCTGTACCTGGGACTGCTTTTTAAACTCAAGCCCGGCTGGATCTATGCCTTGCTGGGAGCCGGCTCCCTGCTGCTGGCTGCCGCCAATTTTATGGTGCATATGGACCTTACCAAGCTTTATGCACTGACCGCAGCTATCCTCTACCCATCGCTATCCAGCCTGCTGCTGCTCATATATCTGAGGGAGAGCCGCACAGCGCTGATTCCCAAAGTGCTGACCTCCCTGTTGATACTGGTAGGAGTCAATATGATCGGCGCATATACGATAATAAGCAGCTTCTCCAACATCCAATATATTATGAATATCAAGGAGTTCAGCGGTGTAAAAGTCTCGTTTTTGACCCCCCTCTTGCTGTTCGCTCTCAATTACTTCAGCTGCTTCTCCGGACAGGAAAACCTCATAAACCGGATCTGGACCGCTCTCAAGCAAAGGCCCAGCTATCTGGTGCTGGCGCTCTTTTTCCTGGCCGCGGCGGCAGGCTACTACTATATCGGGCGCAGCGGCAACAATATCGTCCAGGTCTCATCTCTGGAGATCAAGCTGCGCGAGTTGCTGGAAGGCCACCTGCTGGCGCGCCCCCGCTTTAAAGAGATAATAATCGGCTACCCGGCTCTGTTTGCAGCGGTTTATCTTTTCCATAAGTACCGCCAGGAAGCCATTCTTTTCATTCTGGGTTTTGGGGTGGTAATAGGTAGTATTTCCATGGTAAACAGCTTCTGCCATGTCTTTACGGCAGCCAGCATTTCGATCATCCGCACCGCTGGGGGACTGGTCCTGGGGATTCTGGCGGGCCTTCTCACCTGGCTGGTGCTCCGCGCCCTGGAATCAGCTTTAAAGAGCTGGGCACCAGGATTACTCGATTTCTCAGATAAACACTAACAAAGAAGCCCGGCTTTAGAGCCAGGCTTCAAACCTTCAAAAAAGCCGAATATCTTTGTCATTTCACAAAGCCCGTTCAATCAACGTACTCAGGTACGCCTCAATCTCGGGCTTTGTTTATTCCGCGATCTTCAACTTTTTTGCTCGCTCTGCCAGGGTGTCAACTTCTTTGACACCCTGAGCCCGGCTTTAGAGCCGGGCTTTTATCTCGTTCACTTGTCTATCCACATCCTGTAGGTGCTCTTCTATATTCTCGTGGTTGATCAGTATGCCGAAATCAGCGGGGAGGTTCGCATCAGCTTGGTCGGTGATTCGGTGAGCCATCAGGGCTCCAACCGATGGGTAAACGTGGGCGCCGTCATAGAAGTTCTCCAGGTCTCTGGTTACAGCATTGATGGTCATGAAGTTGTAAACTCCTCCGAATACATCAACACAGTCCCTCATCCACTGTTTATAACTCGGATACAGCCCCTGCTTGACCATCAACTCAAACATAGGCCAGGAATCAGGAGTTGTAAATACTATGATTTTGCTCTTCGGATTGCTGTCCCTGATTTTTGCCAGTTTATTCTTTACACCATCATACTGGTATCCGGCATAAATGTCATTTTCATATTTCCAAACTGTTGCCCAGACCTTCTTGTCTCTCTCAGCGGATTCCTTGACCTTCATAAGGGTCTTGATATTCCGGCGATCATAGAAAAAGTCCTTGGCCACGCCTTCTTTTGCATAATAGTAATTGTCCCGGGAACGCTCCAGCACACTGGTAGAGAGGAGGGTTTTCAATCGATAAATGGGCTGCTCGGCTGTCTCAATGTAGAATTTAGGCGGCTGAAAATCTTTGAAGGTGAGATTGCGGTTGGTAGCCGAGAAATCAAGCCCTATTACAATGAGATTGAAGTCCTGCCCATTTTTGGCTTTGGCGAATTCGATATAATCGTAATATTCATCCAGCAGCATATTATCGACTGCATAGTTAAAGGCATTATACCCTGCGAAATCATACTGGCTGATATAAGTCACCCGGCTGCTGCCCAGTATGAGCGTATCATAATGATTAGATCCGAACGCGATACGGTTGGTTTTCTGCTGGCGCTCATCAAACCCGGCCTGAATGTTATTGTAGGCATTGCTGTGCTCAAAAATCCAGAGCGGATCAATGTACCAGTTGAATCCGCCCACGGCCAGCAGGGGGATCAAAATCAAAATTAAGGTGGCAATCGTCCAGTTACGATAACGCTTCATCTAGCGGTCGTCCTTTCGTAAAGCGATGGGGAAGCAATGGGGACGGTCCACTTGACACTTTCCCAATACCTAAAAATTGAAATATAGAAATTCAGTAATCTTGGTTAAGCTCAGTAATCCGGCCAGGGCCATGGCTGCTGTAAGGATGGCGCTGACCAGGCTGCCTTTAAAACGGTCTTTCATCTCAATAGAATTGGGGGTCGCCACACAGACCAGAATCCCCGCAGCAATTGCCGCTATTATAAGCCGGGCATCGGTGTTCCAGGGCAGGGCATCGAAGCGAATCCCATAATTCTGGAGTCCGGGCATTAAGCCGTACAGCGAGCGCGGTAGAATCACGCCACTCATCCCCAGCATGCCTTTTATTACCTTCAATGCGTCGCCCCAGCTGCTGGCCCTAAAAAACACCCATCCTAAATTCACGTAATTAAAAGTCATGAACCAGGCCAGCCATGCTGGCATTTTTATTCTAAATCTTTGCCAGAAGCGGTGCACGAGCAAAGCCGCTCCATGCATGAATCCCCAGAATACGAAATTCCAACCGGCACCGTGCCATAGACCCACCAGTAAGAAGGTTGTGAGCAGATTTACATAGGTGCGCTGCTCCCCGGCCCGGTTTCCACCCAGAGGAATGTATATATAATCGCGGAAAAAGCGTCCCAGGGTCATATGCCAGCGCCGCCAGAACTCCTGGATGCTGGTGGACTTATATGGTGAAAAGAAATTGATGGGCAGCTCAATATTAAACAGCATAGCGGCCCCGATCGCCATGTCAGTATACGCGCTGAAATCGAAATAGAGCTGCATGGTATATGATAAAGAAGTCATCCAGGCTTCCACCAGGGTCAGCGTTGCCAATTGATCAAAACCCAGGTTTGCCCATACCGCAAAATTGTCAGCGATAATGACTTTTTTGAACAGACCCACGAAAAACAAGAAAAGCCCACGGGCTATCATTTCATAATTCAAACCACGTCGCTCAGGATCCTCAAACTGGGGCATCATTTCCTTGTGGTGAAGAATCGGCCCGGCCAGCAGGTGGGGAAAGAAGGTGACAAACAGGGCATAGTTTACCGCGCTATATTCACGTGCCTGCCCCCGATGCGCATCCACCAGGTAAGCGATCTGGGTGAATGTAAAAAAGCTGATACCCAGCGGCAGGACTACTCGCAGTAACTCGTAGCGGGCGCCCAGCAGGAGATTCAGGTTGCTGATGAAAAAATCAGCGTATTTATAATAACCCAACAGGGCAAGATTTGCGACAATACCTGATATAAGCAGCCATTTTGCTCCTGACTCGTCTCTACCCCGGCTCAATGCTGATCCAAGCAGATAATTAAAGGCGATAGAAGCCAGGATAAGGGGTAGGTAGACTATATTCCACCAGCTGTAGAAAAATAGCGAAGCCATTACCAGCCAGGTCCGGGCGGCTAAATTCCAACCCAGACGGTTAAAAATGAAATAGAGGGCGAATGTAATTGGCAGGAACAGAATTATGAATTCGTAAGAATTAAATAACAAAACACCGTCGGCTCCTTAAATAAGTGGGTGCTAAGGTGCCTAGGGAGACGGGGCATGGGGACGGTTCTTCTGCCTCGCTCTTACGGAGCAATGGCGAGGCAGAAGAACCGT
>CAZWPO010000040.1:0-18551 GCA_964635975.1 uncultured Syntrophomonas sp. | reverse complement strand
AAAAGTGCACCTCCAAACATTGAACTTTTTCGTCCAACATCTGGGGTGCACTTCAAAGGCAAACAAGGGAACCGTCCCCTTGTTTGCTGTCAGCGTTATTGTTGGTTGGAAATATTATTGTAGCTTTTTGAGCATAATTATTAAAGACCGATCTGGCATATGAAGGAGGACTGCTTGCTTGAGCGGTATTGGAACGGAATCAACTTTCAATGAAGTGTTAAACAAAATAAAACCCCAACTGAGTGAATTCAGCAATTATGATCTGGTAATCGGCATTCCTTTTTTTAATGAAGCAGATACCATAGGACCTCTTCTTCAATCTATCGATAAGGTGCTGCAGTCCTGGATCGGACGTAGACAGCTAATCATTTGTATCGGTGATGCTTCAGCAAATCTTTGTCTTGAAGTAATCAGGAACACCCGTCTGAAACATCCTCACCTGGAAATGCTGCTTCCAGAATCTTTAAGTGGAAGAGGTATGGCGATAAGGACCATTATAGAAATCAGTAAAAGATTGGACGCAGACCTGCTGCTTTTCAGCGCTAACATGGCTTCTGAGCAGGGGCCGGGAATTGACAGCACCTGGCTGGAAAGCCTGCTGACTCCAATTCAGGGACAATATGACCTGGTAATCGGCAGCTTGCGCCGCTACCTGGGGATGGACAGCATAGCCCATATGCTGGCCGCACCTGTGCTGGAGGTTTTCTATGGATTCCGGGTGAGCGATCCTCTAGGGGGGATATATGCCATCTCCCATGACTTTATAGAGGAGCTTGCACATGAAGCCAGGTTCTGGGGAGAAAGTATTCGTGGTTTTGGTATAGACTTCTGGCTGATTACCCGGGCGTTGTGCTGGAATCGAAATGTCTGCGAAATCAGCATGGGCGGGGTGGTAAAAACCCATAACCTGAACGCCCGCAACCGGATATTCAGCCAAACTGCACGGGCAATTTTTGAAGGAGTTAAGAGGGATTCAACCATCTGGCTGAGTGACCGCCTGGTTATAAGAGTTGCCGATATCCTGGCCCGCAGCGAGATAAGGCATCCGGATACCATAGGGGATTTACTTCCGGAATTGATCAATAATTTTAATAGTGGCTGCCAGCAGTTCGGCGAATTGGTCAAGAAGCTGAGTGAAGGCAGCAGGATTTTGCAACTGGCTGAACAAAGAGACAATCAGACCCTCGATTTTGGAGACGATATATGGGTTTCTGCTGTTCTTGAACTGATGGAAATGTATGCTTTTGAAGGACCGGAAAACCAGGGGAAAATTATCGCTTTGCTGACTGCATTATACAACGGCAGGGTAGCGGACTACCTTCAGGATATGAATAAATTCTGTGCCAAGATCCAGGGGGCTAACCAGCCTGAAATAGATGAAGTCCTGGTCCGCAAAGTCGAATCTATCAGGCAGAACTTGACCACCTGCTTTTGGCGCAATAAACCTGCTTTTGTACACAATTGGCTGCAAAAACAAGAACAGCTCAGACCGGCAATCGTTCCTTTAGGATACATGGAATATGTTCCAGGCAAGCCCATCGTGGTGCCCAAAAAGCTGCTCGGTAAAGATCAGTGCCTGGTTCAGACCGATAATATTTTTAGAGATTTGCGCAAACGCTATGAAGAAAAATTCAATAGTTTTATTAATGATGGATTAGGATTAGATCCAGGCTCAAGCCCCGCACAGGTTATTGCTGGGGTGGAGAATTTCATGGAACGGGTGGAAGCTGCCCTGGGATCGATATTACCAGGAGATCTCCAGAGCGATGAGGGGACTCGGGAGTTTGTTGAAGGGCTTTTTAACCTTTTCCCCCAGCGCAAGATGTATGCTATAAGTTCTGATATATTGCGGGAGATGCTGGTGCGTTTCCCTCCTATTAATTTAATGATACCGCTGGGATTCTACAAGGCTGAGCAGTTGATAGATCATATGGGGCCTCGCGATGCAGTCACCTATGCCAATATGATCGAGTCCTGGACCTACACTGACCGAGACCTGATGTGGCTGGTGGACAATCTAAAGCCGGAGAATTTCGAATGGGTGGATATAAAGCCGCTGATTCTAACGGATGATTTGCGTCTGGGCATGGTATCCCAGGGCAAAATCTCTAATTTTAACCGTATGACGGCACGGATTTCTATCAAATGTTTGGAGCCAGGAAAAGGTGGTAAATTCCCGCGTTTACGCTATTTTACCGGCCTGTTAAGAAGGCTGGCTCTGGCCGAAAATTATTCGCGGCTCTTTTTACTCAACACTGCCCAGCGTAAAAACATCGGTCTAAAAGTGCGTAATTCACTGCTTGGAATTCATAAAGGTGAGGAGTTTTCCGCCCACAACGTATTTGAAAACAGCCACCACCGGAACCTGGTGGCCAAAATACGTTACATGGCAGGGATTCTTGAGGAAGAACAGAAACCGGAATTGGCCCGTTTGTTTAACCTGTTAGCCGAGGGGTATGGACTGAGTCAGGTGTTGGAAAACGGCACGTTTCTGACTTGTACCGGTTGGAGCTGGGCTAGCTATAGTTTTAAAGGTGGGCTTAAAATACCCACACCCATAACCACCAGTGTCGAGGTCCGCTGGTTCAATCAAGATTTTTTGGAATCTTTGTACCAGGCAATGGGCTACGATGTGGGAGAGTTCATGGATTTGGTGATGCGGCTTATCCAAGAAGGCAAGAGTGATCAGAACCTCCTCGACTCATTACTGCCAACCAGACCTAAAGATGTAGCGGTCATGATTCAGGAAACCACCAATGAGCCCAGCAAATATCTAAAGCGCTATCATGGCAATCCAATTTTGGAGCCTTTAGATAACAGCCACTGGGAGTCAAAGTATGTTTTGAACCCGGGAGCTTTAAGAATCGGCAATAAAGTTTACCTGTTTTACCGGGCAGTCGGTGAAGATGGCATTTCTCATATAGGGCTGGCTATAACCGATGGGTATCATGTGCAGGAGCGTTTACCGGAGCCAATATTTTCTCCTGAAACTCCAGAAGAGAAAATGGGATGTGAGGACCCGCGCTTGATAATCGTAGACGACAGGATATATATGCTCTATACTGCCTACGATGGAAACATAGCTCAGATAGCAGCCGCTTCCATCCCGACCGATCACTTTATTAGAGGAAACTATCGGGATTGGCAGAGGGATGGCCTGGCATTCAAGAATATATGGGACAAGGATGCCATTCTATTCCCGGAAAAAATCAATGGGCGTTATGTCATCTACCATAGGATCGAACCTAGCATCTGGGCTACTTTTGTCGATCAGATTAAATTCCCTATTAAAGAAAAACATGCCATAATTATCGGACCCCGTCCGGGTAGAATGTGGGATTCCTTGAAGATAGGAGCCGGTGCCCAACCCATAAAGACCCGCTATGGATGGCTGCTGATCTACCACGGTGTTGACTATAATTACGTGTACCGACTGGGAGTGATTCTGGTGGATCTTTACAATCCTTCCCGGGTAATTTTTCGCTCACCGAATCCCATCCTTGAGCCTGAGGAAGACTATGAAATCGGCTTCTCCGGCTCATGGGTACCAAATGTTGTTTTCACTTGCGGTGCAGTGCCGGGTGCTGATAAAGATATTCTAGAGGATGAAGATGAGATTCTTGTATATTACGGAGCTGCCGATACCAGCATAGGGGTGGCTAGGTGTACCCTTGCGGATCTGATCCCCGAACGCTTCAGAGTCAGCGGGAAGTAGCTAAAGAGAATGCTCAATTTTTTCATTAAGAGTTGAGGTCGCCTGATTTACCAGCAGATCGCTTAAGATATATGATAATACTGCTTCGGCGCCCTGGTTTAAATTGACCCCCTCGGGGGTGAGGGCATCGAAACAGCCTCCGCTTTTTGGATCTATCATGGAGACGTGGTGAATATTTTTACCTTTGTACCAGCTGAAAGCGGTTTTGCTCATTTCCCGATATTCATTCAGACCCAGAATCTCATGGGCTTCCTGGCAGGCAATCGCAATAGAGGCTGCGTCTACCGGCTGTTGATCAAAAAGCGGAATATCTCCGGCTCTTTGATACCACCCCCGGTTTCCAATGATATCGAGATAGCCTTTGCGGAACAGGACTGAACACAGGAAATTAAGAGAAGTGCGGCCGATTTTCAAAGCCTTTTTGTCCCCGGTTACCTGGAAGCTGGAGAGCATTGACTGGGGGAGTATCCCATTACAGTAGG
Organism: uncultured Syntrophomonas sp.; assembly: GCA_964635975.1. Taxonomy (GTDB): domain Bacteria; phylum Bacillota; class Syntrophomonadia; order Syntrophomonadales; family Syntrophomonadaceae; genus UBA5314. The sequence goes on along the minus strand of CAZWPO010000040.1, from coordinate 14,354 downwards.
TCAGGTAGTCTTCAAACCAGTACCATGAACGGCTGCTCTTTCTCTGGTATAGCGAAATGAGAACATTGCTCAGCTTATGAACCATGGCCAATTTTTCATTATCTATGCTGCCTTTCGACAGGGCCACGATTGTATAGGCTATCGCTCGCGGTGATGTAAATGATTCTGATTTTTTTATCTGACGTTTAAAGATCGCCGAGCAGGTTTCTCTAATGTCAGGCCAGGGGGCGCTGCTGCCAAGACTGCAGGCTATTAGAGCACGGCCTATGCTGTCTTCTGAATCCCAATGATGGATGTATCGTCCGTTTAAAAAAAAATTAGCCCAGCGCCCGTCGGGGCGCTGGAAGTTTTTCAGAGTATTTGTATAGACGCGGGCCCATGATTCGCCTTCCGGCATGTATAATGATGCGATAAAGGCCCGCGCATTGTCATCCAGCGTATAGCCGCTTTCAGGGTCGGGTATTGCTTTTTTTGAGAACTGCAGAATGCCCTGGTCGCTGCTCATGCGCTTGAGATGATTAAGATTTGGCATAAAGAACCCCTTTCTCTTCGCTCAATAGTGAATTGTCGATCACTTTTTTGAAAAAGGCGGTATAATCCTGACCAACATTTGTCCAGGTCCAATTTTTCCCCACACTGAAAGCAGCGGCCTGTAAACGCTCTTTGAGCTGAGGATCTTCTAAAATATCTATGATTAAATCGGCCAGAAAATCTGGTTCAGGTTTCTTAGCCAGCAGTCCCCGACCATTGCTCAGAACCTCTTGGGCATAGGCATAGGAGGTCGAAACGATAGCTCTCCCACATCCCAGGGCGAAAGCCATGGTGCCACTTACCGCCTGGTCGCGATTGGGATAAGGGCTGAGGTAAATATCGCTAAGATATAGATATTCTCCGAGTTCCTTGTCGCTTAAATATCGATTTACAAATTGAATATTTTCACCCATTCCCAGTTCTTCTACTAATTCTTCCAGCATATTTCGGTAATTCTCGCCCTCCTGCTTTTTTAACATGGGATGGGTTTGCCCTAGAATAAGATAAAGAGCTGAGGGATGCTTCTCGCAAACTCTTTGAATAGCTCTGATCCCTAATTCCAGGCCTTTGCCCGGACCAATAAGGCCGAAAGTGCTGATAATATCACGTCCTTCAAATAAAAAGCGTTTCTTTAAGACCGAAGAAGATTCCACTTTGAAATCAGGTACCCCGTGTGCGATTACACTGGTCACTTCTTCGGGAGCTTCATAGAGGTCGGCTAGAAGATTTGCAGAATGTCGAGTCATGCATACAATTCCGGCTGCTCTATGGCATAGATAATTTAAGATTTGCTTCTGGTATTTGGATGGCTGTGGTAGAACCGTATGGGTCACCAGAACATAAGGGCAGCGCAGCAATTTGACGAAATCCATCACGAGTTCTCCGTCGCGGTTTCCATAAATACCGTATTCATGCTGGATTATTACCATATCTACGAAAGGCAATGAATTTACAAACTGGGCAGCTTTGATATAATCCGGTTTATGATGCTGACGGATATTGAAAATGACTTCAGGAGGATAAACATATTCATGATTATGGTCTGACAAACTTATAATCCGGACGTCGTTGCCAGCTCTAATCAAACTGTTGCGAAGGTCCATTGAGAACGTCGCAATACCACATTGCTTTGGAGGGTAAGTACCAACATTTACTATATACACCTATTTCACTCCCTTGCATCATCTTTGCAGGCGTTTATAATTATTCTCCCCGGGTTTTAGAAAGTCATACTATGCTGGAAATGCCGGGATTTATAAAAGGTCTAAACGCTTTTTGGCCTGCAATGTTTCGGTTACTTGCCTGAGGTCTTGGGACCTGGAACGATCAGCTATGAATACCAGATCTTCACATTCTACGACCAGAAGATTTTCTACTCCAAAAAGAACCAGTGGTTTATTACGCTGTCTGACCAAACAGCCGTGGCTTTCAATAAAAACGGAATCGCCGGCAGCAACGACGTTATCATCAGAATCAGACGGGTAGAAATCAGCCATGGCATTCCAATGCCCGAGATCGCACCAATTGAACTCAGAAGGGACTACTGCCATTCGTTTGGATTTTTCTGCAATACCATAATCCAGGCTCACATTGGGCAGACTGGCATAGGATGAAATATATTCGTCAAATCCTTTCAATATATGTTGATGGACTTCGGGAAGATGAAGTGCGAATTCTTCCAGAAAGGTATTGCTGTGGCCAACATATATGCCTGCATTCCAAAGGTGGTTTCCGCTTTCCAGATAAGTTTCAGCTTGTTTTAAATCAGGCTTTTCACGAAAAGCGCTTACTTCAAACACATCTTCGATCTGACCGACTTCCCAGCGCGTTTTTTCTATGTAGCCATAACCAGTTTCCGGACTTTGAGGCATGATACCAATGGTCACGAGATGCTCTTCCCTGGCTGCTTGAATAGCCTTTTCGAGGCTTTTGGAAAAGGCTTTCTCATTGCCTACGTAATGGTCCGCAGGAAATATTCCCATTATACCTTCCTTGTTATTTTCATAGAGCCGCGCCAGAATCAAACCGACTGCCGGGGCAGTGTTTTTCCCCTCAGGCTCACTCAAAATATCTATGCTGATCTGCGCGGGATAGTGCTTGATTCTTTTTTCCAATTCTTCGCGAAGGTCTTCGCTGCTTACTATCATTATCTCGGTCGAACCTGAACGGATAAGGCGATCAATAGTGTGATTTAGCATGGAACGATTATTAAAAAATTCGCATAGTTGTTTAGGCCTTTTTTGACGGCTTTCAGGCCATAGACGCAAGCCTTTACCGCCGGCCAGAATGACGGATAGCATTTTTCTTTACCTCCTTTTAAGGGCCGACAAGTTATTTTATGCATCAATAAGCCAGCAATATTCTTGCAGGAAAAATTACCTGTATAGTCAATAAATACAGACATTGAATATATTATGGCTTTTTCATGATTTTCTTATAACTCATGTACTTAACAACTAGAAATGACCTGAATTCATGAGAAGAGATATGGATTACATACGGAGCCGGGTACTTAATTGATGGTAAAAGGACCGGCGAGGCGGGAAGGCTTGGGGCCGTAAAACTGGTAGAGATAGCAGAGAATTCTGCCATTATACAATTTGCGCTTTTTATCTGATTTTCTGCCCAATTTTTTTTCCAGGTTGAGGTCAGCCGTTATTATATAAAATGACCAGGTGTGCATCCGCTTGAAAAGACCTGTCATTTCCTTATACAAAGCAGGAAGCTGCTCTTTATCGGCTATGCGTTCACCATAAGGAGGATTGGCAATTAAGTATCCGTATTGATGATGCATGTTGAGTTGTTTTATCTCTTTGGTTTCAAAATGGATATCTTTTTTTAATCCGGCCTGCTCGGCATGAAAGCGAGCCATCTTTATGGAACTAGCGTCTATGTCAAAACCCCATATCCCGGTACAGGGATTTGGGATAAGCAGATCTTTGGCTTCCTGACGATATTGCTGCCACAAAAACCTGGAAACTACCGGCCATTGTTCCGCATCAAAATTTCGGAAAAGGCCGGGAGCCATATTGCGCCCTATCATAGCCGCTTCAATAGGAATAGTGCCTGAACCGCAAAAAGGATCGATCAAGGCGCGATCTGGACGCCAACGGCTTAACTGCACAATAGCTGCGGCCAGGGTTTCTTTTAACGGAGCACTGTGGCTCAAGCTGCGATAGCCGCGTTTATGGAGCCCCGCACCGCTGGTGTCCAGCGTCAGAGTGGCCATATCATCAAGCAGTCCTACTTCGATTTTATAGCGGGGGCCATTTTCATCAAACCACTGTCGGCGGTACCTGGTCTTGAGGCTTTCTACGATAGCCTTTTTTACTATAGCCTGGCAGTCTGAAACGCTGAACAGACGGGATTTTATGGATTTACCTTGTACGGGAAAGTTTGCATTTTCAGGCAGCCAATCAGACCAGGGCAGGGCTCGGGTCTGTTCAAAGAGTTGATCAAAGCTGGTGGCTGAGAACTGGCCAAGCTGCACTAGTAATCGGTCAGCACTGCGCAGCCAAAGATTGCAGCGGGGAATAGCAGCTAGATCGGCATCAAAGCTGACGCGCCCGTTGCTGACACTGGTTTTTTCGTATCCCAGTTCTTTAATCTCCCTGGCCACCACTGATTCGAGTCCGAAAGCGCTGGTGGCCACCAGACGAAAATTTTTCAAGCTTTCACCTGCTTAAATAATGCTGCTAAGATCAACCTTATTCACTATAGCCTGATTAAGCGGGTCAGGGCAATAGGCTTAGAGTATGCACATAATATGTTTCCCAAAACGGGAAAATGAAACAAAGTATTATGGGCAGAGGGTGGGAAATAGTGATCAACTACCCCAGGAACTTTAAGCCCGGCTTTTTAGATAGAATAAAGGCAGCCGACATCGTAGCGATAATCGTCGGTTCCTTTATACTGGCAGCTGGAATACAGATTATTCTGGTGCCTTCCCGCCTGCTGACCGGAGGCGTTACCGGTGTCGCTATTATTCTTAATTACATTAGCGGGTGGGATGTCGGTTTATGGTACGCTATGCTCAACATACCGATTTTTGCCGCCGGGTACAAGATGGTAAGCAGGCGCTTTGCGGTCTACAGTCTTTTGGGCGCTGGAGCTCTTTCCATGTTCCTGTCAATATTGACCAGCATCCGGTACAGCATGGAAGATCCTCTTCTGGCGGCTATATTCGGGGGTGCTGTAGCGGGAGTGGGATCAGGGATCATTTTTCGCAGCCAGGGATCAACCGGGGGGATAGACATTATATCCGTCATCGCCCGGAAACGCTGGGGAGTAAGTCTTGGTCAGACTTCATTTATTACCAACCTTATCGTTATTTCTCTCTCCATTTTCAGCACCAGCATCAGTTTGACCCTGTATTCCGCTATTTCTATTTTTATATCATCCCAGGTGATCGAAACCGTAGTTTCAGGACTCCAGACTACTTACACGGCTATGATCATATCGGATGAACATGAAACCATTCTCCCTACTATTTTTAAAAACCTGCAGAGGGGTTGCACCCTGCTTGATGCCAGGGGAGGCTATACCGGGGTTGTCAGGCCTATCATCATGGTCACCGTGGCTCAGACCCAACTGCCCAGGCTCAGAGAAGTGGTCTTCCAGATCGATTCCCGCGCCTTTATTATCGTAAATGAAAGCAATGAAGTCTACGGAATGGGCTTCAAAGGCAGCGGGAACGATTTCTAAGCTTTAAAAAAAGTCCTACAAATATTGACAACTTGCGACAAAGGTCATAGAATAAATTAAGACCTGAAAGCTATAAAAAATGAGTCTTTCGATTGATGGGCTAAAAATAGCTGCGGGTGTACTATTAATACATAATCAGTATTGTTTAAAAAAACGAACAATTAATAGGAGGGATCTTGATGAATTTATTTAAGAGATTGGTCAAGGAAGAAGAAGGACAGGGTATGGCTGAGTATGGTCTGATTCTGGCTCTGATAGCGGCTGTTTGTATCACCGCTCTCACTGATATTGGAACTGGAATTAACGACAAACTGGGCGAAATTACCGATAGCCTCTAAGAAATAGGATGCCGATCTTCGCATGAGCCCTGCTTAAAGTAAGCGGGGCTCATTTTCCTAAAGGGCGCAGACAGCTCATAAGGAGAGATGATAATGGATTATCTATTAGCTGTCATACTGATAACCGCAACAATTATTGACATCAAGTACAGAAGGATACCCAACTGGCTGATCGGATCCGGACTTATTCTGGCCCTGTGGATTCATTTTCTGAGCGGGGGGACCGGAGCGGTAATATTTGCTCTCAAGGGGTTTGCGTTAGGAATAGGCCTTTTATGGATTCCCTTTGCCGTCGGTGGGATCGGGGCCGGAGATGTTAAACTTCTGGGCCTGGTCGGAGCTTTTAAAGGGGTAGCTTTTGTGGTTAGTGCTTTTTTGTGGATGGCTTTCTGGGGCGGATTGATGGCTGTCTTTGTACTGTATAGAAAAGGCCAGTTAGGGAGAACCCTGGTAAATCTATTGCCGGGTACGATAAAATACCGGCTCTCATTTTCGGCTCGTCCTGTGCTGGCTGAGCAGAATGAAAAGGTTACATATCCATATGCCCTGGCTATTGCTCTGGGTGTTTTCTGCTCCTATCTGAAGGGGTGGTGGTAAAATGAAGGGCTTATTATTTAGATTTTTCAAACAGGAAAAGGCCCAGGCACTGGTGGAGTTCGCACTGGCTCTACCGATTTTACTGGCACTTTTATGGGGCATCATCGAATTCGGCCGCATAATCAATGCCCAGATGGTCATAAGCAATCTGGCCCGGGAAGGAGCCCGATTTGGTGCCGTGGGCTACAATGACAGCCAGATATCGGCTGCGATACTGGCAGATCACGCTTCGCTGGAAGCCGCAGATATTGAGGTAGAGATTTCCCCCAGCTTTGGCAGCCGGGTTAAAGGCCAGCCATTAACGGTTACGGTGAATTATTCCGTGGAACTTCTCACGCCAATCCCACCCAGTATAGTTCCCAATCCAGTGCCACTGAGTTCGGAGTGTACAATGCGTGTTGAGTAATAGTCTAAACAACGCGAGAAATTATACATGTTGGGGGGTGTGTTTATGGAAATAAGAAAATTTATAAAAAATGAAGATGGAAATGTGGGAGCTTTACTTGCTTTCGGAATGGTCGCGATTATAGGCATGGCGGCCCTATCTCTGGATGTTGGCGCCATGTATTTACATAAAAACCGGCTGGTCAACGCCACCGATGCGGCGGTGCTGGCCGGGGCCCACGAGCTGGTTTTGAATCCCGCTAACGCCACCGCGGTAGCCGAGCAGTATGCGCAAGTCAACGGGATAGATGCTGGAGATATTTCTTTTCAGGTATCAGAAGACAATAAAAGCATAACCGGTATCGCAAATGAGCAAATGTCACTATTTTTTGCACCGGTGTTAGGGATAAACAGTCAGACCATACACGCTAATGCTAAGGCCCAATTATCAGTAGTTGGCGCGTATACTGGGATAGTTCCCTTCGGCGTTGAGGAGCGGGAAATGGATTATGGCGATACGGTAATACTTAAGAACGGCGCCGGGGAGGGCCAGACTTACGGATGGTTCGGAGCTCTGCGCATCGACGGAAACGGCGCTGACAACTACAGAGACAACATCAAATATGGATGCGACATTAAAGTCCAGGTCGGTGATTCGATCCCCGTGGAACCGGGGAACATGTCGGGACCAACCAGTGAGGGAGTCTCCTACCGGATAAATCAATGCTCCCACAGTCCCAAATGCACGATTGATCACTATGTGGAAGGATGTCCGCGTATCGTCGTTGTCCCTATTGGATACAACAATGGCGCACATGGATCCAATGCGCGCTTTATAGTTACCAGTTTTGCTGCTTTTCTTATCAGTGATGTGCCCGGCAACGGGACGAACAATGATGTCGAGGGAGCGTTTATCCGTTATGTGGCACCGGCACAGTATACTGATGCCGGAGCGAGCGGGGCCGATACCGGTCTATATTCAGCCAGTTTGATACAATAGCCCGTATTGAAGCTTGCAGGGAAGGTAAGTGATAAGGCATGAAATGTATTAAGGCCCTTTTATCCAAACTGTTCTTCGGGGAAAACGGCAACATCTCAGTTCTGCTATGCCTGGGCATGGCTGCCCTGATCGGCATGGCGGCTTTTGCGGTAGACGCGGGGATGATGTATCTGACTAAAAACCGCCTGACCAATACTATTGATGCTGCAATGCTGGCCGGAGCCCATGACCTGCCCGGAGATCCTGCCGAGGCGTTGCAAAAAGCTCAAGCCTATGTTGAATTGAACGAGCTTGAAGATGTAACAGCTAATTTCCAAGTAGGTGCGGATGGGATGACCATTACTGGTACCGGCCAGGTAAACCTGGACTTGTTTTTTTTCCGGGTATTTGGCTTGAACAGCCAGTTGATTAATGCTAGTTCTTACGCGAGGGTGGGAGCGGCTTCTGCGGTCAACGGAATTGTGCCTTTCGGAGTCGGAGACCATCCCTACACATTTGGCGACCTGGTCGAAATCAAATACGCGCCCCCTAACAATGATACTTTAACTCCGGGTTGGTTTGGAGCACTGGCCTTGGGAGGTGGAGGTGCGAGTATATATGAGGACAATATCACCAATGGATACTGGAATACTGTTAGAATTGGCGATGTGCTGCCGGTCGAGACCGGGGTGATGGCGGGACCAACCAAGCAGGGCATCCAGGCCCGAATTGATGCCTGCCCTCATGCGCCCAAGTGTGCGATCAGCTCTTATGTTGAAGGCTGTCCCCGGATTATGATAGTCCCACTGGGATACAATACGGCCGGCAGCGGTTCGAATGTCGATTTCATTGTCACAGGTTTTGCGGCTTTCTTGCTGGACGATTCAAGCCAAAATGGAAACGGGGGCGACGTGAGCGGGCGATTTATCCGCTATATGGTGCCCGGGGAGACAAGTTCAACCGCGCCCGATCGAGGAGTATATTCGGCTCAGCTCTATGATCCGAGCGTTTGAAGACTTTAGACCAGACAGGCTGCTTTTATTAAAGAAGAAGGCACCAGTGGTAAAGATAATAGGACCATAATACGACAAAATCTGCTAATTTGCGTGAAGTTAATTTCTATTTTTTACGATATTACAAGCGAGGTCGTTTATTCCTATAAAAAGTATGGTTTAACATAAATCAAATCATTTGCAAAAGGGGAGAAAGAAGATGCTGCGAGGATCAAAGAAGTACTGGGTAATGGCAATAGTATTCGGTTTAATAGTAACCGGTCTCTTTTATGTATATCTTCAGCAGATCAAAAGGGCGTACACACCGGGAGATTTAGTCCCGGTAGTAAAAGCAGCTCAAAATATTCCCAAGGATACAGTAATCAATCCCAACCACATAGTGGTTGAGCAAATACCTTCCCAATATGTGCATAGCGAAGCTGTGCGCGACAAGGCAGCCGTGCTGGGCAAGGTAGCTACCAGCAGCATATTTAATGGAGAGCAGATACTCAACCAGAATCTGCTCAGCAGTGGAGACCAGGAGCAACGGATGGCATATACGATTCCCGAGAATAAAAGAGCCATGTCGGTAGCGGTGACCAGTGTATCAGGGGTTTCCGGCTATGTTCAGCCCGGCGATCACGTCGATGTGATTTCAGTCCTGGATTTCAAACAGACCGGAGCCGATGCCATACCCTACAGTGTGGTGGTGCTCCAAAACATCCAGGTACTGTCGGTTGGTGATAATCCTATTATCAGTGCAGAAAAGAAGGCCCAGGAGGCAGCCGGCAAAACCGTGACCCTGGCTGTATCTGTCCAGGAAGCACAACGCCTGGCGCTGGCAGTCGAAAAAGGCGCTATCCGCCTGCTGCTCAGGTCTCCGGTCGACAAGGGAACTGTTGCTCCAGCTCCATTCCAGGGAGCGGATTTCTTACACTAGGGGAGAGGTTGCTATGAGAAACATTAAATTGATTCTAGCTGATGATAGTGATGATACCCGTTCTGCCGTCAAGAGCATTCTGGATCTGGACAGCACAATTGATGTTGTTGCTGAGGCCCGCAATGGCCAGGAAGTCCTGGAAAAGATCCCGACCTATGAACCAGAAATAGTCCTGATGGACTTCAATATGCCAATAATGGATGGTATTGAGGCCACCCAGCAGATTAGCCGAAGCTATCCCAAAGTATCAGTTATCATTATGTCAGTAAATGATGAGATACAGAATTTTAGGAGAGCCATGATGGCGGGTGCCAAAGAATACCTCACCAAGCCGGTAGCCAGTGCCGACTTGTTGGCATCTATACATCAGGTCGCGGAGCTCAACCGGAGCGACCTCGGGTTGAGGCAGGGAGGGCCTGCTCCCACCGCTTTTACTGACAACTCCACCAAGAGAAAAATAATAAGTGTTTTCGGAACCAAGGGAGGCGTTGGGAAAAGCGTCATCTGCACGAACCTGGCTTATGCCGCTGCTCAAAAGTCCCGAACCCGCGTGGCTATAGTAGATCTTGACATTCAATTTGGAGATGTCTGTATTCTGATGAACGTGGAACCCCGCAAGACCATACTGGAACTGATTCAGGAAGGCGAAGAGTCGGGAAAAGAAATGTTGGAAGACTTCCTCTATGAACGCCATGGAGTACATATACTAGCTCCTCCTTCAAGACCGGAATTAGCCGAACTGGTCAGCCCCGGAGCAGTTGCTCGAATCTTAAACCTGTTCAGAAATGACTATGATTACACGTTTATTGATACACCTTCCTATGTGGATGAAGTCACCCTGACCGGGTTGGAGATGTCAGACACCATCCTGCTGGTGGTGAGCCTTGATCTGCCTTCCATTCAGAACGCTAAAAAGGGCATCGAGATACTGCGCTCGCTGGGATTGCTGCCAAGAACCAAGGTGGTTTTGAACCGCTCCTCGGGAGTGGCCGGGATCGACCCGCGCGATGTGGCCAGGGTATTGAACATTACCATCGGAGCTGAGATACCAAGCGACGGTCGGCTGGTCTTTACCTCCATGAACCAGGGCATTCCTTATGCCAAAATCAACCCCAAGTCGCCGATCACCAAGGGAATCAACAATACCCTGCAGCTGCTGCAAAAAGAATAATGCCTGTTAACTAATAAATAATTTGGAGTTGATCATATGTCTCTTTTAAGCCGTCTGCAGCAAAAACAAATCGAAGACCCGGCAGCAGCGACAGCAGTAACGCCTGCAGCCAAACCGGCTAGAGAGGTGGGCGGTACTCGTTTCCAGGACATCGTACACCGCATCCACCGTGAGGTAATCAAAGAAATAGGCTTTGATGAGCAAAAAGCCAAGGACGAGCAGTCGAAGCTGGAATGGGAAGCGGAGATCCGTGAATTTGCCGATGCCATGCTGGACAATGAGACGTCGCATTATACCCGCATTGATCGCGAGGAGATCATAAGGCAGGTTATGGATGAACTGGCCGGGTTCGGACCTATCACTCCACTCCTGAACGATTCAAGCGTATCCGAAGTAATGGTCAACGGCCCTGAACAGATATATGTGGAGAGAAAGGGTAAACTTGAGCTGACCAGGGTAAAGTTCCGAGACAACAACCACCTGGCGACGGTTATAGAAAGAATAATCGCCCCATTGGGACGCCGCATCGATGAGAGTTCGCCCTATGTTGACGCCCGCTTGCCGGATGGCTCCCGTGTCAATGCCATAATACCACCCCTGGCTTTAAACGGCTGTGTCCTCACCATAAGAAAGTTCTCCTCACAGCTGCTGGGGATAAACGACCTGGTCAGCATGGGGACATTGACCGGAAATATGGCCAAGTTTATCGAAGCCTGTGTAAAAGGCCGGCTTAATATTGTAGTATCAGGAGGCACCGGAGCAGGAAAAACCAGTACACTTAATATTATTTCTTCGTTTATTCCGGCTGAGGAGCGCATCATAACCATTGAAGACTCCGCCGAGCTGGATTTGAAGCAGGATCATGTGATAACCCTGGAGACCCGCCCGCCCAATATCGACGGCAAGGGTGAAATAACTATCAGGGATCTGGTGCGAAATTCCCTGCGCATGCGGCCCGACCGCCTGGTAGTTGGCGAAGTCCGCGGAGGCGAAGCTCTGGATATGCTCCAGGCCATGAATACCGGGCATGACGGTTCATTGACCACCGGTCACTCCAATTCCCCGCGAGATACCATATCCCGCCTGGAGACCATGGTCTTGATGGCCGGGATGGAACTGCCGGTCAAAGCCATACGGGAACAGGTGGCCTCAGCTGTCGATATCATAGTTCACCAGAGCCGATTGTCCGATGGGACCAGAAAAATAACTCACATCACGGAAGTAACCGGGATGGAAGGCGATATCATAACCATGCAGGATATCTTCGTTTACGAGCGGACAGGTGTGGATGCGCGGGGCAATGTCCTGGGTAAGCACCGGGCGACCGGGATCACGCCTAAATGCCTTGACAAGCTCACCGCGGTGGGAATAAGCTTCCCGGCCAATTTCTTTGACCCCAATCAATAGCAAAGGGTGAAACGAAATGGAAACATTATTATTAATCTTTACCTTCCTGGTGGCCACGTATATTTGCGTAGCATTGCTCAAAACCTTCACCAAATACGGGCTGTACCAGCGAAGGCTTGACCAGATCAAAGGTATGAACGCTCCAATCAAAAAGAGTGATGATCCTAAAAAGAATTTATTGGAGTTCATAATATCATTATCCAGGTTTATCGCTCCCAAAAAGATCGCGGACAACATTCAGAGCGACTTGACCAAGGCCGGGATCCCATTAAAAGCAGCGGAATACCTGGTGGCCTGTTTTGCATTGATTCTGGTTTTGCCGATATTGATCTATGTGCTCACCTATAATGTGCCGCTGGCTTTTTTGACTATTATCGGGGGACTGCTGGCGCCCAAATTTTATGTTAAGAGAAAGAAAGAAAACCGCATTCAAGCCCTCAATCAGCAGCTGGGTGATGGGCTGATCATAATGGCCAATGCTCTAAGAGCCGGGTTTGGCTTTCAGCAGGCTATGGACGCGGTCCGTAAGGAAATGCCCCATCCCATTTCGACCGAATTCTCCTGGACCTTAAGGGAAATGAACCTGGGCTTTAGCCAGGAGGAAGCCTTATTAAACCTGAGTAAGAGAGCTGGGAGCGATGATCTCGATATGGTCGTGACCGGAATCATAATCCAAAGGCAGATAGGTGGAAACCTGGCTGAAATTCTGGAAAATATCGCTGGAACCATAAGAGAGAGAGACCGGGTGAAACGGGAGGTCAAGGTTTTGACTGCCCAGGGAAAAATGTCCGGCATCGTTATTGGGGTTTTACCAATTATTATGGCTGCCTTTATTTTAGTTATCAGTCCCGACTATTTCAATGGCATGGTGTCTAATATAGTTGGAGTTTTTATGTTGGTTGGCGCGGTGCTGATGGAGATTATCGGCATTCTGGTCATTAAGGGTTTGGTCAGTTTTGATTACTAACTAGTCAATGGGGGAGTAATGATGGATCTGCTTCTTTTAGCTATGGTAATGCTCACAGCCACACTGGCTGCGTTTGCCTCTTTAATTAAGATAAAGGGAGAGCGGATAGCCGTAATCGAGCGTTTGGAAAGAATCGGCAAGGACGAGATGGCCCTCTACTCCGGCCCGGAAATGAATCAACCACTCATTAAACGCTTGACTTTCCTGTTTAAAAGGATGTCAGTTTGGTTAACCGCCAGGATCGTGCGCAAAGAAAACATGTCAATATATGAAGCCAAACTCAGTGCGGCAGGATACCCACTGGGACTTAACATTGAAGGTTTTATTGCCTTGAAATATGGTCTTCTGGTAGTTTGCTTGATTATTGGACTTTTGTCGCGCAGTATGCCGCTGTTTATTGTTTTTGCCGGTTTCGGACTTCTGGCCCCCAACTATTTATTGAAGAACAGCGAAAAGAAACGCAAGGATGAGATCATCAGAAGTTTACCGGATATCCTCGACCTGCTCAGTGTCAGTGTAGAAGCTGGTCTGGGTTTTGACCAGGCAATTCAGAAAGTTACTGAAAAATCTAACGGTCCCCTGGCTGACGAATTTGAAAAGACCCTTCAGGAGATAAACATGGGTAAACCCAGGCGTGAGGCGTTAAGAGATATGGCCAATCGAGTGGATGTGGATGACGTGACCGTGTTCTTGAGTGCCATAATCCAGGCCGATCAGTTGGGGGTCAGCATCAGCAATGTCCTGCGGGTACAGTCCAAGCAGGGGAGGGCCAACCGGCGCATGCGGGCTGAGGAAAGAGCTCAGAAGCTTCCTATCAAAATATTGATCCCACTGGTCATTTTTATATTCCCCGCCATCATTATCGTGCTGCTGGGTCCGGCGGTTCTCAAGCTCAAAGATATGCTGTAAGGGTTTGGGATAGGATGAAGATGATTCGGATTCAGAACCTTAGCAACGGAAACCTTATAGCAGATAAGGGTATATGTGCCGATAGTTTCTTGACCAGGCTGCGGGGGCTTCTGGGTCGAAAGACTTTTAGGCCCGGGCAGGCCCTTTTGATAAGACCCTGTAAATCAGTACATTGTGTAGGCATGAAAATAGCAATAGATGTTGTTTTTGTGTCGGCTGAGAATGAAGTTGTGTATATTATAGAAAATATGAAGCCCTATCGTTTCAGTCCCTATGTCAGAAAAGCCGCCTATGTTGTTGAGCTGCCTGCCGGCCGGGCAACTGCCACCACTACCCGGGTGGGAGATATGCTATCGATAACTGCGCTGGAGTAAAAAAGTCAAATCAAACGGCATGTCTATCATTGAACAATGATTTTCTCATAAGTATATGGAT
>CAZWPO010000039.1:0-18591 GCA_964635975.1 uncultured Syntrophomonas sp. | reverse complement strand
CAACATTTATCTAGAAGCACATATTGAAGGAGGTCGGGTATGGAAGAAATGCTGAAATTGGTGGAATCCCAGCTATACAAAAGCGAGCTCACTTTCTCCTTTTTGAAAGAACGCCTTGAGGCAGCCGGGGAGATAAGGGCCTGGTATAGATGGTACCGGGGAGGCAATCAGTGGGCTAACAAGTTTTTTGCCGAGGAAAATATCTTCCTGATGAACAAGGTGATCATCTGGACCCGCATTTCCGAGGACGGTCAGATGGGAATTCACACCTTTAAGCTGGACGAAATCGCCAAAGTAGACCGCGAATACGTGTTCCCCGACAAGAAAAACCATGAACAGCTGCTCCTTTCCCAGGTTCTTATAACCTTCAATGCTATGCAGGAAAAAAACAAGCGCGACGATCTTCTTTTGAAACGGCCCAAGCCGGAAGAAAACGGAGATGTAGAGGGTTTTTTGAATTTTTCCCGTCTGCTGGAGGTCTGATGAATTATGTGAGGCCTGCACGCCAGGCCTCACATTGTGTTTTATATCATTTATTTGGAGCTGGAAATTAAAAAAGTTCGACAGTGTGCTGCTGTTTTGCGATCTGCCTTTCCTGATCCTTAGAATACTCTCTCCTCGCTCCCGTTCATCCAGCCTGGACTGGCAATAATCATAGTTGCTGCCTGAATTGGAGGCAGCGCCGATGCCGGTTGGTCTAGGTAGCAAGAATATCTCAATTTATAAGGAAATCACTTATCATCAACCACACCCCGGGGTCCTGTAGCCAGGTGCCGTGGCCGGACTCGATCAGCTCGAAGCGAGCATTCGGCATACGCTGTGCCATAATGCGGGATGCTTCGAACGGGCAGCCGCCGTCATATTTTCCTGCAAAGACCAGCGCAGGAACTTTAATCTGTGGCAGGCGTTCAAAGGTGTTGTGCTTCTCCACAGCTTTGGCCTGCAGGCTGTAGGCTTTTGCCAGCCTGGGATCGGAGCGCATCTCCTCAGCGGCTTCCATATATCGAGCCGTAATCTGACTGGCCAATTCAGGATTGGCCGCAATCCATGCTGCATCCATACGGGTATCGGAAAGACGCAGCATCTCTTCGGGAGGCAGCGCATACATGTTTTCAACTATTGCCGGAACTCCGTTATCACCACCAGCATGGGTAACGGCCAGGACCATTTTTTTGACCGGCCCGGGATGCTTGAGCACCAATTCCTGTGCTACCATGCCTCCCATAGATGCACCGAACAGATTGTAATCGTCCCACCCCGCAGCCATGGCGAGCGCAGCAGCATCTTCGGCCATATCTGCAATGCTGTAAGGACTGTCAACATCGTCAGATTCGCCGAAACCACGAGGATCGTAGGCCAGTATTTTGAACTGCCCGGCAAGCGGAGAGTTGAACAAACCGGCGGGATGGTTCATTCCAGCTCCGATACCGTGAATAAATAAAAGCCTCGGCCCTGAACCACGAATTTCATAGTGCAGTTTTAATCCGTTTACTTTAGCAAAAGCCAAACTAAATCACTCCCTCTGGTATGTATTTAAACAGCCCGGGCACCATTCATAAAAAGGTCCACACAGTAATTGATAGTCAGCCTGGCATCAAAGTCCGCCGGACTCAGATAATACTCCTGGGCCAATTCTACAAAGGTGAATTCAAAAAGAGCTACGAGAATATCGAAAGGCACATCAGCACGAAGTTCTCCAGCTCTTTGCCCAAGATCCACGATTTCTCGGGCCAGCAGTCTTAGACCGCTTTTTATTCCCGCCTCCCGATGAACAGAAATCATGTTCTGCACCTGGTAGACAAGAAACCTCTCAAATATTTCCGGCTGAGCCTGAATACCATCCATCAAGGTGCCAAGAATCATCTCCATCCGGGAACGGGTATCAGCAAGTTCTCGGAACTGTTCCACCCTGGCAGGATTCTGATTGCTGAAGCTCTGCTGTATATAATCGGCGATTATGGCTTCTTTAACCGGGTAATAATTGTACAGTGTCCCTTTAGCTATATCAACCTCCCGGGCAATCTGTTCCATGGTAGTCGCATCCACCCCTTGCTCTCTGAAAAGCGACATCGCCAGCGAGATAATCTTCCGCCGGGTTGCTTCCTTTCTTCTTTCCGTCCGGTTTCCCGCAGCTGTTTCTTTCAAGCCTTCAATCCTCCGTCCTGTTATTGCGCTAAGTTCATTTATGTACTTCGTTCATTTTTATTCTCTGTACAATTATATATGCTCAGCCGCTATAATTCAAGCTTCTATTGATTAATAATGTTTTCCCAACAACATCTTGCCGCCAATACCAAAAGGTGGTACTATTGTACTATATTGGTCCTATTTTGTGTCATTTTTTATTTCAATTAAGGACATATGGCGGTAGTAATATTGGGGGGATCTGCATGAAAGAGACATCTTGCGAAGAATGCCGCAGACTAATGGAGGCTGCAGTATTAATCCATCTGGACCCCCAGGGATTTCAGGGGGTCTTCATAAAGTGCGATAAAGAACAAGCCTACTGCATATACTGCCGGTCGCAGTTTTATTTAAGCGGTATGGGAAACCGAAACAAAGAACGGGTTATTAGAGAATACCAAAAAAAGAGCAGATAACACTCGTGCCGTCTGCCCTGGATTCTTTTGTAGGCTGCTTTTCATTACCATTGGCGAAGAAAATAGACCAGCAGTATGATTACCGCCAGTATGATGATGTTGCGAAGCTTCTCGTGGCTTGTTCGCCTGGACGACCATCTGGATCGGTTATTTAAGCGGTCCGGCTTCGAGTATTTTTTCATCTGCTTTTGAAAGTTGCGCTGAGTTTCGGTCCTTCTCATAACGCCCCCAAAACATCAATAAATATATTGTAACTTCTGCAAAAAATTGTTCTTTCCTTCCGTCGAGTCTGCAAAACAGGGGGGGACGGGGTCGATGGCACATTAGAATTGCCCACGAACGCGCCATCCATCCCGTCCCCAGATAGTCATCCGCGTTAGTCTGTTATCAGCTTGGATCTCAGTCCCGGGTCGAAGTCGAATGTTGCAAAATAGTCATTGGGGGTTTCCGCACGGCGGATGAGCTGTGCACTTCCGTCCTCTTTGAGAAGCACTTCAGCGGATCGCAGTTTGCCGTTGTAATTGTAGCCCATGGCATAGCCGTGCGCGCCGGTGTCATGGATGACAACCAGGTCTCCGATCTCAACCTCAGGCAGCATCCGGTCAATCGCGAACTTGTCATTATTTTCGCACAAGCCGCCAGTCACATCATACATGAAATCACAAGGTTGATCTTCCTTGCCCATAACCGTGATATGGTGATAGGCCCTGTACATGGCAGGGCGCATGAGATTGGCCGCGCAGGCATCCAATCCTACATACTCCTTGTGGATGTGCTTTTTATGTATGGCAGTTGCCACCAGACATCCGAAGGGACCTGCCATATATCTGCCCAGTTCGGTGTATATTGCCACATCGCTCATCCCAGCCGGCACCAGCACTTCTTCAAACGCCTGCCGCACTCCTTCTGCAATAGCAAATATATCGGTTGTCTCTTGTTCGGGCCGATAGGGGATGCCGATGCCGCCCGACAGATTTATAAAAGCTATATGCGCTCCAGTTTCCTGGTTTAATTCTACGGCAGTCTTGAACAGTATCCTGGCCAACGCCGGATAATACTCATTTCCCAGGGTATTGCTGGCCAAAAAGGCGTGCAGGCCAAAATGCCTGGCGCCCTTTTCCATAAGCATTTTATAGCCCCTGGTAAGCTGTTCCCTGGTAAATCCGTATTTAGCTTCACCCGGTGTATCCATGATAGCATTGTCAATGACAAAATCCCCGCCCGGATTGTAGCGGCAGCTGATGGTTTCGGGTATCCCGACCACCCGTTCGAGAAAATCTATGTGGCTTATATCATCCAGGTTTATGGTAGCTCCCAATTTGCCGGCCAGAACAAAATCTTCCCGGGGAGTGGCGTTTGATGAGAACATGATTTCCTCGCCCTTGAATCCTACTGCATCAGCCATCATCAACTCGGTATAGGAGGAGCAGTCCACACCGCAGCCTTCTTCTTTAAGGATTTTCAAGATAGTGGGATTCGGGGTGGCCTTTATGGCAAAATATTCTTTAAAACCTTTGTTCCACGAGAACGCACGGTTCAAACGCCGTGCATTTTCACGAATACCCCGTTCGTCGTAAAGATGAAAAGGAGTGGGGAACTGCTGGGTTATTTCCTGCAACTGCCTGAGGTTTACAAAGGTTTTCTTCATTATATTTCTACCTCCACAAACAATGTTTACTGCCGCTTAAAGTCGCGCTGTTCAGTCAAATTCCGTCTCACTGGTTATTATATAATAATGCCAGTCCATTATGGTACACATATATAATTGTAGACGGTATACTTCTCATGCCGGTACATGGTATATTTTACGATATTAATGGTAATCGTGTCAGTCTAAATTGCTAAACATAAGATAAATCATTGGGGGTGGTTTTTTGATCCGTGAAAAAGCGTTTATCCTTGTCGTCCTGCTGCTGACCTGCTGCCTTACATGCGCCTCTCCAGCCTTAGCTGCTTCCCCGCTCATAATCGTCGACGGGAAGCAGCTGCAGAGTGAGGCAGCTGCATTAATTGAGAATGGGCGAATCCTGGTGCCCCTGCGGGCCATATTTGAATCTTTATCCGCATCGGTCTACTGGGATGCCCCCACCCGTTCTATCACGGCTTCTACCGGCTGTGATACCATCATACTCACTATCGATTCTTCTACCGCATACAAGAATGGTTTTCCCATTCTCCTTGATGTCGAGCCGCAAATAGTGGGCGGCTATACCCTGGTTCCCCTCCGCTTTGTCGCCGAGGCACTGGGGGCTGACGTTCTATGGGACGCATCCAGCAATACAGTGACGGTTGCATCCAATCCGTATGGAGGCTCTACCTGAAATTTTTTACCGCCCGCAGTTAGCGGGTCAGAACTCAACCGGGCTGCGACTATCGCGGTTTTTAGTCATCGTATAGATTTTTCAAGCAGGATTTTGATCAGGAACATATAGAAGATAAAGCTAGCCGCAGAGTGCTACAAAACAATGCGAGGAGATTGCAAATCAGCTATGCACAAGAATTTACGGACCTTTATAGCCCAATTAATGAAAGAGAAAGAAATAGTAGAAATCAGAGCAGAAGTCGATCCGTACCTTGAACTGGCCGAGATTCATCGCCGAGTGGTGGCGCAAGATGGCCCGGCTCTGCTGTTTAGCCGAATCAAAGGGTCGCAATTTCCGGTGGCCAGCAATCTATTCGGCAGCTTACGCCGCATGGAGATGGCTATGGGGCCTAAACCGGAGCATATTATCAATCAGGCAGTGAATGCCCTGGACAAACTATTGCCCCCTACCTTAAAGACACTCTGGGAGGAGCGGGGCTGGCTTATGGAAGCCGCTCGCAGCGGAACCCGTCGGGTGTCAACGGCCCATGCCCCTGTTCTGGGGAATTCTATGGCCAGGGTAGATCTGACCAGACTGCCGGTTATAACCAGCTGGCAGGAAGACGGAGGGGCTTTCTTCACCCTGCCCCTGGTATATACCCAGAAGCCGGGCAGCCGCGACCACAACCTGGGCATGTACCGCATGCAGGTATACTCCGAGAACCAGACCGGGATGCACATGCAGATCCATAAAGGCGGAGGATTCCACTATCACGAAGCCGAGAAACGGGGAGAGGCGCTGCCGGTTACGGCATTTCTGGGCGGCCCTCCGGCCCTGACAATTGCCGCCATTACCGCACTGCCGGAAATGGTGCCCGAACTGCTCTACGCCTCTTTCCTGATGGGCGGCAAGCTGGATCTGGTCGACCTGCCTGCACACCCCCACCCGCTGATCGCCGAGGCCGAGTTTGCATTGTGCGGAGAAGTGCCTCCCTTGATCAGGAAGCCAGAGGGGCCTTTCGGAGACCATTACGGTTACTACTCCCTGATTCATGACTTTCCGGTCTTCAACATCAGCTCAATATACTACCGCAAGGATGCGATATATCCAGCCACTATAGTGGGCATACCCAGGCAGGAAGACTATTACATTGGAGAATGGATGCAGGATCTGATCTCTCCCCTATTCCCGCTAATCATGCCAGGTCTGAAATCCCTTTGGACTTACGCGGAAGCCGGCTTTCACGCGCTCTGCGGTGCGGTGGTCCGGGAGAGCTATTTCCGTGAAGCCCTGGCTCACTGTTTCAGGATTCTGGGCGAAGGCCAGTTGAGCCTTACCAAAATTCTACTTGTCACTGATGTAGACCTGGATCTAAAAGATTTTCCACGACTGCTGGCCTGCATTCTGGAGCGTTTTAATCCTGCTCGCGACCTGATCCTTATCCACGATACGGCTATGGACACACTGGATTATACAGGCCGGAAATTCAATCAGGGGAGCAAAGCAATTCTGCTGGGGCTGGGAGAACCGGTAAGAAGACTGCCCGAAACCTATGTTCACGGTCCTCTTCCGAATATCCAAAAGATCAAAGCTTACTGCCCCGGATGCCTGTTGGTATCAGGTCCGGCATATGCAGACCAGTCAGACCTGGGTGATCTGATAGTTAAACAGGCTCCCGCGGGACTGGCGGACTGGCCTCTGGTCATCCTGGTCGATGATGTAGACCAGGTAAACAGCCAGATTGATTTCCTGTGGTCGGTTTTTACCCGTTTTGATCCGGTGCTGGATATATACGCGGATCAGAAAGTACGGCGCAACGTTATCGGCTATGAACTTCCCCTGGTTATCGATGCGCGCATGAAGCCCGATTACCCGGCTGCGCTTACCGCACCTCGCGAAGATATCGCACAGCTGGTCGACCGGCGTTGGAAGGAGTACTTTAGCAGCTGATGAAAGCTGGAGGTTGATCGATGCCGGAGAATCTGCTCGTCTATGTGAAGCTGCCTGATGATAAATACATCTATCTCCGCGATGCACTGACCAGAGAGATGGGTTTGTCGCGCTCTTTGCTGACCAGACTCAAACAGCAGCACAAGATCAAGGTCAACGGACGATGGACCCTCACTGATTACAAGTTGAAAGCCGGAGATGTTATCACTGTCGACCTGGCCTTTGATGAAAGCAATCCTATTGAACCCCGCCCGCTGCATCTGGATATCATTTACGAAGACCAGGATTTCCTGGTCATAGACAAACCGGCCGGACTGGCTGTTCAACCTACGCGCGATCCGGGCGAAACCACCCTTGCCCACGCAATTTCCTACTATCACTTGCAGCGGGGTTTATCCAGCTTATTTAGACCTATTAACCGCCTTGATAAAAATACATCAGGCTTGATCCTGATTGGCAAGAGCCAGTACGCGCACCAGGCTCTATTCAACCAGATGAAACTTGGAAGGGTCAAACGCCGTTATATAGCTCTAGTAGAAGGATCTGTCGAGGCTGACAGCGGGCTGATCAACCTGCCCATAGCTCACCTTCATCCCGAGAGCGACCCCCGGCGATCAGTAAGCTCGAACGGTAAAGAAGCCGCCACCGAATTTAAAGTTCTGGAATGGTTCGACGCTTTTACCCTGCTTAGCCTTACTCTGGGCACCGGCCGCACTCACCAGATAAGGGTCCACATGAGCCACATCGGGCACCCGGTGTGCGGTGATCCTCTATACGGCAACCCTTCCCGGTTGATATCCCGCCAGGCTCTGCATGCCGCTTGTCTGAGCTTCACCCATCCACGCAGCACTGATTTGCTGGAATTGGAAGCTCCCATACCTGCAGATATCTCAGACCTGATGATACAGATTAGGAGCACTGCAAAATAATCGTTCATTTTTATAGCCTTCAGCCCCACCCCCTCATGTCTATGCTAACTTCATAAGCACTCATTATCATAGTTTTTTAACCGATATACTAAATAAACAGCATATCCATGGGCAAAGGAGGATACCGGTGCTTTTGGGAGAAATTATATTTATCTGAAGCGAGGTTTGAATATAGTGCATATTATTATCAATCTGCTTAATAAAGTGAAAAAATTAGGAGTTTCACACAACTACTTGAAAGCCATATTCTTTTTACTATTCCTTATATTTGCCGGCGCTTTGCTTATGACTCTATTCGAGCGAGAAGTCAACAGCCAGTATGCAACCTTTGAGGACGCTCTCTGGTGGGCAATGGTTACAGTCACAACCGTCGGCTACGGGGATAAGTCCCCGGTAACTACAGCTGGGCGCATACTTGCAGGTGTGGTCATGATCGGCGGGATTGGATCATTTGGATATATAGCCGGATCGATCCTGGAAGAATTGATTGAGAAAGGGCGGGGAAGAATGAGTGTAAAATTTACAGATCACTTTGTCATTTGTTCCTATAACTACAAGGCCGAAAGAATCATAGCGGAAATAAAGAATGAACTTCCCGGCTGCAAAATAGTTCTGGTCGCCGAGCGGGAAGAGAACCCCCTGACTGAGAAGGAAGGTATTAGTTTTATCCGCGGGGATAGCTGCCGAGAAGCGATTTTAGAAAAGGCTAATATCGGCAAGGCCCGGACGGTTATCGTTCTGGTCGACGATAAAATGGACCCTCAATTCGCGGATGCCCACTCGGTTCTCACTACTCTGGCCGTCAACGATAATAATCCCGGATGCAAGATAATAGCCGAGTCTTTAAATCCCGAGAATATCCACCACCTTATCCATGCAGGCGCCGATGAGATCGTATGTGTGGGGGATATATCAAGCAAATTGATTTCACGCGCCAGCCTCAATGAAGGCATGACCAAACTCTTCGATGAGCTGATGAGCAATAATTCCGGGAATGAGCTATACTCGCAACTAATCCCGGATTTTCTGATCAACCGCAGTTTTGAAGATGCTTTTACCGAGTGCCGAAAGCGGGGAGCAATACTGATCGGAATCCTTAAGGACGGAGCTTTGCTGGCAAATCCAGGGGTAGACTTGATTCTTGACCAGAAGACCTTTTTGATATACATCGCGGCCAACCGCGTATTGTAGTCTTCATTTATCAGGGATCCTCAAAACCGGTTATTAAACCGGCGCAACATGAATAATAGGCAGTTATTAAGCTGGAAAGAGAATTGATAGACTCATTATCTGCCGGGCTGATCGACTGGGCCCGGTCCCGCTTAATATTATTGCTTCAGATAGGCAAACTGCAATTAGGAGAGAGATAAAAAGGAGAATGGCTATGGAACACAAATGCCCCACTTGCGGTCATCCCATGGTAAAGAGGACCAGCAATACCGGTTTCTTCTCATCAGTTTTTCTGTTTTTCTCCAGTGATAAACTGACTGAAGAATCTCCTATCTGGGAATGCTGCAACAAGGACTGTATCGATTACAAGGTTGAAGAAAGCGTACGCGAGGAAGAAGCTGCCAAGCATAAAAAACGCAAATAAGCGGAAATTTCGGACTCAATAGGCTCAATAATAAGGTATAATAGAATTATCCATAATAAAATGGCATTATTAGTTATTTTCGGGATTGGCTTCAAGGCTATCGCTTTGCGCCATTTATTATGTGCTTTCAATTTTTAATCATATGGATAGCCCTTTCCCGGCTATTTTTTATTTTTAAGGTCAGTGTATGGAAGGGAGGAAAACATGGGGATTCCCCTTCTTCATGAAATTGTAATCATTTTCGGCCTGGCTGTCGCGGTCATACTTCTATGCCAGAAGCTGAGACTGCCCAGCCTGGTAGGCCTGCTTATAACCGGAGTGCTGGCCGGACCGCATGGATTGGGATTTATAAAGGCTATTGAAAGCGTTGAAGCCCTTGCCGAAGTGGGGATAATCCTGCTCTTATTCACCATTGGAATCGAGTTCTCTTTGCGCGAGCTTCTTCACATCAGGAAAAGCGTTCTAATCGGAGGCAGCCTGCAGGTGCTGTTAACCACCCTGACGGCTCTATTTGTTGCTCATAAACTGGGCTGGGCAACAAACCAGGCAATTTTTATCGGTTTCCTGCTATCCTTGAGCAGTACCGCCATAGTGCTGAAGCTCATCCAGGACCGCGCGGAGATAGACACCCCCCATGGCCGCAATATACTGGGTATATTGATATTCCAGGACATAATTATAATCCCCATGATGCTCTTTACTCCTGTCCTGGCCAGGACCAGCGGCGGGACCAATGAGTCGGCCCTTGTATTACTGCTTAAAGTCATTCTGGTGTTGATCTTTCTTTTTATCTGCGCCCGCTGGGTGGCGCCTTACCTGCTCCACCTAATTGCCCGCCAGAAGAGCCGGGAACTGTTTCTCATAAGCATTATCACCGGGTGCATGGGGGTCGCCTGGCTGACTTCCAGCATTGGGCTTTCCATATCTCTGGGAGCCTTTATGGCCGGACTCATTATATCGGAATCGGAGTATAGCCACCAGGCACTGGGTAATATTCTCCCCTTCCGAGATGTTTTCACCAGCATTTTCTTTGTTTCGGTAGGCATGCTTTTCAATGTGCAGACCTTTCTTGCCCACCCGCTGGCTTTTAGCGGCGCGGCCCTGGCAGTTATAATCACCAAAGCTCTCATTGCCGGCCTGGTGATAATCGCCCTGGGCTATCCCCTAAGAACAGCGGTTCTAGCTGGGCTGGCCCTAAGCCAGGTTGGAGAATTCTCTTTTATACTCTCACGGGTAGGCACCCAGCACCAGCTTTTAAGCGGAGAATTCTATCAATTGTTTATCATTGTTTCGGTGCTCACCATGGCCCTTACCCCCTTCTGTATCGCCGGCGCCCCGGCAGTTTCCCGGCTGTTTTTGAACCTTCCCCTGCCGGCCCGCCTCAAGACTGGAGTCAAACTGGAAATGGAAACCCAGGCAGAGCCGCTTACCGACCACCTGGTAATCATAGGCTTTGGGATTAATGGAAGAAATCTGGCCCGAGCTGCCTCCTCTTCCGGTATTCCCTACGCAATCATGGAAATGAATCCTGATCTGGTCAAACTCGCTCGATTAGAGGGCGAACCGGTTTATTACGGAGACGCCACCCAAGTGGAAGCGCTTCAGCAGACCAACATAGCAGAGGCCCGGGTAGCAGTGCTGGCTATTTCCGATCCAGCAGCGACAATTCGGGTAACCGATCTGATTCACAAGACTTATCCTCATGTTCATATGATCGTTCGAACCCGCTATATTCAGGAAATTGAACCTCTGTACATGGCTGGTGCCCATGACATTATTCCCGAGGAATTTGAAACTTCGGTTGAGATATTCTCGCTGGTCTTAAAAAAGTACCTGGTGCCCAGAGTGGACATTGAGAGATTTGTCGAGGAGGTCCGGGCCGACGGCTATGAAATGCTGCGCAGCCTTTCCAAGAAGTCTCCTACCCTGCAGGACATCAAGCTGCATTTTCATGATGCCGAAATCGTTACGGTGCGCGTGGAAGAAAATTCGCCGGTGCTCGGGCAAACCCTTGCTGAGCTGGATTTGCGGAGTATATACGGAGTCTCCATTCTGATCATCCAGCGGGGCAAGGATACCGTCGTCAATCCTGGTCGCGATGATTGCCTGCAGGCAGAGGACCAGGTTGTATTGCTGGGGTCCCCGGCTGTCATCAATAATATCGCCCACCTCTTTGAAGAAAAGGAGGTCCTAAAATGAACCCATTTTTTATGCTGCCGGCCTTATTCCGCCAGGTGAAATGCCCGAAGTGTAGACGCGTACAGACCACTACCGCCCGGGCCGCTCGCGAGGGCACCCGCTGCAAGTTCTGCTCTGCCAGGATCCCCGCCCAAAAAGACTGCAGGAAGAATTAAATCCGCTATTCTTCTGCCATCAACCTGTTTTTGCTTGTCGCGGCTCTGCTATTATTAAAGAATAAGCTATGGGCTTATGCCTCAGGAGGTCTGATCATGGCAGGTCAGCATCTAGATTCCAACCATATAATTCACTGCGATCTGGATGCTTTTTTTGCATCCGTTGAGCAGCTGGATAATCCCACATTACTAGGCAAACCGGTAATCGTTGGCGGCGCGGCAGAGTCCCGGGGAGTTGTTTCCACCTGCAGCTATGAAGCTCGGGCTTTTGGAATTCACTCCGCTATGCCCATGGCCCGTGCAAGAAGGCTCTGCCCGCATGGAGTATACCTGCCGGTGAGGATGCAGCGCTACGCGGAATTGTCAAAGCGGGTCTTTGCCATATTATCACAGTTTACCCCGCTGATGGAGCCGCTCTCTATAGATGAAGCCTTTTTGGATGCGAGCGGAACCGAAGCCCTGTTTGGGAATGCTGAAGAAATAGGGCGCCAGATCAAAACTCAAATTAAAACTCGGCTGGGACTCACCATTTCAGTGGGTATATCCTATAACAAATTCCTGGCCAAACTGGCCTCTGATCTCGGCAAGCCAGACGGCTTATATGTTATCAGCTCTGAAGAAGCCCTGGACATCCTGAAGCCGCTTCCCGTCACCCGGATCTGGGGAGTGGGTGAAAAAGGCAAACAGACCCTGCACCGCCTGGGCCTAAACACTATCGGAGATATTCAGGCCCTTCCCGAAGGCTGGCTGGAAGAAAAATTAGGCATTAGCGGCAGGCACTACTGGGAGCTGTCCCGCGGTTTGGACTTCCGCGCGGTCGAACCCGCACAGGAGCGGAAATCAATTGGCCGTGAGATAACCTTCCCAGAAGATATCAATGATATGAATTATCTGGAGAACCTTATAACTACATTCGCAGCAGAATTGTGCGGGCGGTTGCGCAAGAACCATCTCTCCTGCTCAACTGTTACCGTAAAACTACGCCATAATGATTTCAAGACCCTAACCAGGAGCCGCACCATCCCTGCCAGTCATGCTGACCTGGTGATCGGGCAGGCGGCTTGTGAAATATTCAGGAATTCCTACACCGGGGTACCCTCACTCCGCCTGCTGGGGCTTTCTTTGAGCAAACTTGCCAGTGAGGATACCGCTCTGGAACAGGGAAACCTTTTTGATGACAATGCCAAGGGCCGGGATCTAGACCAGCTTATGGATTCGCTCCGCAGCCGTTTTGGCTCCAATGCCATTAAGAGGGGCAATCTGGTTCTTCCGCCTTAACCTCGACTTTATCTTTGTAGAAGAGGCAAAAGATGCAGGACAAGGCAAAGAGCCCCGAACACATGGCATTGGGAAGGGATGACAGCAAATATGACAGACCCGCGAACACTGCCGCCAGGGCCAGACAGGTCAGCTCGGTTTTCTTTGTCCGTTCCGCATTCAAGCGTACCGCAAATACTATGATCATAATCGAACCGATCAATGCTGTTATCGATATGCCGATGGCGCTCAGATCATAGTATACATCACCTGTTCCCAGCAGAAATGAAGCTGTGAGCATTAGAGACGACATAAGAGCACCCACAACTCCTGAGATCGCCAGGAATACAGTTACAAAGAAAGCGTTCATATTAAACCCCTCCATTGCGAAATTTCTAAACTATCAAATTATATGCAATTCTATAGCGGGATAATATACAAAGAAGCAAGGGGAAGCAAAAGGAACGTCCCTTTGCTTCCTTTGCATATACCCAGGCTAACACTGGCAAATTGGTACCAGAAAGAGTCATGAATCGCCTCGCCCCCCAATTTGTAAATACAATTGAACTATACGCCGGAATAATGTTTATAATCGCATATTCAAGCAAGTGGACTTTCCTGCCACCCTTTTATAAAATAATAAGAAATCAAAGATAGGGGATCTATGATGAAAAATATTTTATCTTCTTCGCGAGCCGCCCAGTTGTCTCCGTTTATCGTCATGGAGGTTTTGGAAAAAGCCCAGGCCATGATGGCTCAAGGAGAAGATATCGTACATCTTGAAGTGGGCGAGCCCGACTTTCCCACTCCGGAACCGATTAAACAGGCAGCCCTGCGCGCCATTAAAGATGATGACACTCACTACACCCACAGCCTGGGCAAGCTGAGCCTGCGGGAGGAAATTGCCAGGCACTACTGGAAAAAGTACCGGGTTCAGATATCCCCTGAGCAGATAATAATAACATCGGGGACATCACCAGGAATGCTCCTGGTCTTCTCGGTATTGCTTGAAAAAGGTGAAGAGATCATTCTGCCCGATCCCTACTACGCTTGCTACCCCAATTTCATCCGATTCGTAGACGGTCATCCGGTCTTTATACCTATAAGCGAGGAAGACGGCTTCAAATACCGCCCGGAAGACATAAAAAGAAATGTCAACACTCTCACCCGGGCAGTTATGATAAACTCACCCGCCAATCCCACGGGCGTTGTCCTGAATGCCTACGACCTGAAAGCGCTGGCGGATTTGAATCAGATGATCATATCAGATGAAATATATAACGGCCTTATATACGAAGGAGAGGAACACAGCATCCTGGAATACACCGACCGGGCCTTTGTCGTCAACGGCTTCTCCAAACTTTATGCCATGACCGGATGGCGCCTGGGTTATGTGATAGCCCCCCGGGAGTATATACGCTCCATGCAGATAATGCAGCAAAACCTCTTTATCTGTGCATCTTCTTTCGCCCAGGAAGGCGGAATTGCCGCCCTTCGCGACTGCTCGGGAGAGGTAAGCAAAATGCTTGATATCTATAACGAAAGACGCCTTTATCTATTGCAGCGCCTCAAACAGATGGGTATCGCTACCCGCCATGACCCCAGCGGGGCTTTCTATGCCCTGGCCAACGTTAAAAAGTATACTGATGACTCCTACTCTTTTGCGTTTGAGATACTGGAAAAAGCAAAAGTTGCGGTAACCCCGGGCATTGATTTTGGGATTAACTGTGAAGGCTACATTCGCCTCTCCTATGCCAACTCTCTGGAAAATATCAGGGAAGGATTGAACCGTCTCGAAACTTTTTTGGCCAGCCGCTAAAAAGGAGGAGGATTTTCAGTGCTGCTCTGCCTGAAAAACAGGGGCTCCCAGTGTTTCCTTTCCCGAGATACAGGTTCGACGGCCGGAAGAAATCCAGAAAGCAATCGCTCATCGTCTCTATATTAGAATCCGAATGTCTTCCCCTATTTACTCATAACTGCTACTCAGCTTGACGATATGTTATACTTTGGGCATATGGATCAATGAGCTGCTAAAGGCTGACTAAAGGGGGCTCCTAACCATGAGCGAATATCGCAAAGCTTCGCCGCAGCATGTATCCAGCGGAGTGTATGGTCTGGCCTTTGTTGGCGCGCTCATTTATTATTTTCAGCATGCCACCACCATCACAGCTTATGTGGCGGGCTTCTTCAAGGCCTTGCTATGGCCTGCCTTTCTGATTTATAACCTGCTTGGCTACCTGAATATGTAAAGGCTGATGGTACACTGCAGCGGCTCGCACCGGGATAATTATATTGGGAGGCGTCTTAGCTGAAGAGGAACTTAATTGTTTTAATATTGGCTGTTTTAATGCTGTTACTACCCTCCGTATGCATGGCCGAAGCGGCCAGCCAATCCGCTTCGGAGTTGATGACCCAGGCCTGGAATGCGGCCTCCGAGCAGAATACTCTCAAATTTAAGCAGTCCAGGACGATTCAAGTGATAAACTCCATGCTCTATTCCTGGGGAAAAAGCTATCAATCATGTGATATAAGCTATGAAGAAAGCGAAGGCTGCAGGGATTATCAATCCGCGCAAAAATATGAACATATCCGTAGCGGCATACCTCCTACCGCCGGTAAAAGCATGGTAGAATGGGACAATTATGAGAAAGTGACCAGCAAGGATTTCATCTATCTCAAAGCACCCACCGGGGTCTGGATAAAAAGCGACGAACCCACCCCGTCCCAATTCTTTGAATCCATAGGCAAAAGTGATGAGGACATATTCGAAGACATAGATCTGTCTATGCTGGCGGATGAAACAATGGGCGGCAAAGACTGCAAGGTAGTGTTTTTCAGCTACCGGCCGGAATTTTTTGAACCCCTCCTGGAAAAACTGGTTGAGGAACAACTAGCGCTTTCGGAAGTCGAAGCCGAGACCGGCAAGTCGATCTGGGAACAGGTGCGAAAAAGCCAGCGGGTATCCGGCAGCGGCAAAGTTTGGATAGACAAAGCCAGCGGCCTGGAAATTCATCAGGAATCCCAGTTTACTGTGAAATTTTACGTCGATATCCCGATGCCGGATTCACAGGGCCACAGCATGAAGTATGTTTATGAACTGCAGGATAGCACCAGGGAGGACCGTTTTGATTACGGCCAGCCAGTGAACATGCCTGATGTCAGCAGAGCCATGACCATGGAGGAGTACCTGGATGCCGAGTCCCGACTATTCGGCGGCGATGTCATGTAAGCAACCTGACTAATCCACAATCGCCATTCGATAGCCGACGCCCGGTTCCGTCAAAATATACTTGGGTTGATTGGGATCGCTTTCAATCTTTTTACGCAACTGGCTTATGTATATCCGCAGATATTGTGAGTACTCCTGCCCCTCGTTTCCCCATATGCTTGAGAGGATTTGCCGGTGCGTCACCACCTTGCCGGCGTTGGTGATCAAAATTTTTAACAGGTCATACTCGGTTGGGGTGAGATGCACCTCGCTTCCAGCTATCTTGACCTGCCGGCGGGAAAGATCAATGAAAATAT
Organism: uncultured Syntrophomonas sp.; assembly: GCA_964635975.1. GTDB lineage: Bacteria > Bacillota > Syntrophomonadia > Syntrophomonadales > Syntrophomonadaceae > UBA5314. Next base: position 2,079 of record CAZWPO010000039.1, on the reverse strand, counting down.
CTCCAATATGAATTACTGGCTCATCTTTCTGATTGCCCTGGTGACGCAGCGCCACCCGGATACGTGCCAATAGTTCGCTGACGGAAAATGGTTTCGTCAGGTAGTCGTCAGCGCCAAGGTCCAAGGCCTTTACTTTATCGCTCTCCAGTCCGCGAACCGAAAGGATGATTACCGGCGTTTTACTCCATTCCCGGATCTGGCCGACCACGGCTAACCCTTCCATGTCCGGCAGACCCATGTCAAGTATCACCACATCCGGGCGGGCGGTTGCAGCCTGATATAAACCATCCTTTGCGTTAGCAGCTTCCAGGTAATCATAACCATGCGCAGTCAGGGCTACCTTTAATAGCCTGCGTATCTCCAGTTCATCATCAATAACCAGTATCCTAGCTCCTGCTGTCAATATCATCATCCTCTTGCCAGCTTCCCCCGGAGCGGGGCGCAGCTGCATCTATCATCATCGTGAAGGACACAACGCTTCCGCCATCATTTCTATTTTCTGCCCATATCCGGCCGCCATGAGCTTCAATAATCCCCCGGCAGATGGATAGTCCTAATCCGGTACCGCTTACACTCCCCGGGGACTGCAGACGATAAAACTTATCAAATATCTTTTCTTCATCACCGGCAGGGATGCCCTCGCCACGATCAGCCACCGAAACCCGCAATTGATCTTCATCTTCACTGGCGCTCACCAGTATCTCGCTCCCCGCTGAAGAATACTTGACCGCATTATGCAGAAGGTTGGTTATTACCTGCTCAATGAGACCGTAGTCTACTTTTATCAGCCTGGTCGAACCGGGCAGCTCCACTTTGATTTCATGTTCCTGCAGTACCTCCCGGCTCTCCCTGAGGCTCACCCCAATAATGTCCTGGATGTCATACCAGTCGGTATGCAGCCTTATGAACCCGCTCTCCAGCCGGGCCATATCTAAAAGATTCTCTATAACGCGGTTCATACGCAGAGCGCCCTTTTTGATCCCCTCTAAAAGGGTCTTTTTTTGTTCGGCGTCATAGAGATCACCATCGTCTAGCAGACTGGTAATGGCGCCCATAATTGAAGCAAGCGGTGTTTTCATATCATGGGAAATAGAATTAAACAGGGCTGATCGAAGTCTTTCGCTGTCTTCCAGCGTTTTTACAGCCTGTACTCCAGCTGCCAGTTCAAGGCGCACAACCGCCAGGGCGGTAAGCCCGGTCAATGCCTCCAGGAGACTCAATTGTTCAGGCGTGAACAGCTCGTCGCGGGGCCTGACACCCAGGACGCCGATGGTCTTCTCCTCGGTTATAACCGGCAGATAAAAGCCCTTGGCCCCTTCATAAGATTTTGTCCCCATGCCGCTGCGTCCGGCATGATTGAATGACCATTGGGCAGCCGCCAGTTCATTGGTCCCCAACACCAGGTCGCTAAATGCCTTGCTGGCTGCAGCCACCCTCAATCGCCCGTCTTTTTCTGGAAGATATAGCGCAACTTCTGCATTCGCTGATTCCGACACGTGTTTTACCACCTGTTTGGCCAATTCTCCCAGATCGCTTACTGTCGAAAGCCCGCGTGCTAATTCATATAGGGCCCGGGTAATCGTTTCCCTGTGAATGGCTTCTTTCATTCTAAAACGCAGGCGGTCGGCCATACTGCCGGTTGTAACCGCCACCCCCATGAACACCACGAAAGTAATCAGATATCTCGCATCATTAACCGTCACCCGCAGGACAGGTGGGACAAAAAAAACGTCGAAAGACAGTACACTGATCAAACCGACAACTATGGACGGAAGTACTCCCAGCCGGGATGATGCAAGGATTACCGGGAGAAGGTAAAGCATTCCTATATTGGTTGTTCCCAGGTAGCCGCCGAAGCGCTGTCCAATGAGCGTGATCAATATTATCAAGAAGAACGAACAAGCCAGGTAAAAGCCTCTCTTCTCAGGGGGATAAGGCGTAATGTTCTTACTAAGTGATTTTTCTCCGCTACTATTACTTGATTCCAAGATTATAATCCTCCATCAGGCTTTACTTAGTAGTATTTGAGGCTTTCTCGATAAAACGGACACACCAGATTTAGGTTTTTGCCATTATTCA
>CAZWPO010000038.1:0-19147 GCA_964635975.1 uncultured Syntrophomonas sp. | reverse complement strand
TGGTGGAGGCGGGGAGAATCGAACTCCCGTCCGAAAGAAAGACCAGCCGAGTATCTCCGAGCGCAGTTCGTGATTTGAGTTTCGCTCAACCGGCGCCCACGAACGGGCTCCTTCGAGCTATCCCCGATTAGTTTCCCCTTAAAGCCCCTCGAGAAAGAAGGCTTCAGGGTACCCTAACTAAGTGACGCCCTGCACCTAGCCGTTAGGACTCTAGGCCGGACGAGCAGCCCTTAGGCTGCTAGTGCGAAGTTATCTTCGGCAGTTATAAGTTTTTCGCCTTTTTATCGAGCTGGCGACAACTCGGCTCGCTGCTCAACCCATCTACTCCCCCGTCGAAACCAGTACGCCCCCTTGTTAAATAATATATCTGCAAAGGCCATCATAAGCCCTGGCAAGATCTTTGTCAAGTCAATTCCTGATATTTACACCTCGTCAAAAAACCCCGGATATTTTACCTTTCCCTGAAGACTATTTATGGCTCCAGGGTACAATTCTTTAACCATATAAGCTTCTTCATGCGCGGGGTAAGGACATTCTATCCCCTTCTCGCGGGCAGTCGCAAAACCAAAACGCGGGTAATAATCTGGATACCCCAGCACGACTACAGCCGGAAATACGGTTAACTTTGCGCGCTGCAATCCCTCTGTCACCAGAGCCGATCCAATGCCCCGCTTCTGATATGCAAGCGCAACCGCCATAGGAGCCAACGCCAATATGGCTATTACTTTTCCGGGTTTCTCCAGCCAGGCGGTGCTGAACATGATATGCCCGATGATTTCATCTCCATCCAGAGCCACCAGAGACAGCTCGGGAATGAAGTGCTGGGAATTGCGAATCCTATCGACCAGGTTGGCTTCGATTTCCTGTCCGAATGCCTCCTGGTTGACCTGGCGAATTGCTTCTATATCTTCGGTTTTCTCCGCTCTTATACTTAACATCAGCTTTCCTCTTCACTTAACGCGAGCGTTCTTTAATAGCCCGCTCAATATCACGTTTTGCGTCGCGGTTGGCTATGTCCTGGCGCTTGTCGTAGAGTTTTTTCCCCACTGCTACTGCCAGATCCATTTTAGCCCGGCCGTCTTTAAAGTATATTTTAAGCGGTATCAAAGTAAAACCTTTTTCTCTCTGCAGCGCCTGCAGGCGGTTGATTTCCCTCCGGTGCAAAAGCAGCTTTTTAGGCCGCAGAGGATCATGGTTGAACTGATTTGCCTTTTCATAATGGCTGATATGGAAGTTGTTTACCCATACCTCCCCATCTTTAACCACTGCATAGGCATCCTGGAGGTTGGCTTTGCCCATACGTAAAGACTTGACCTCGGTTCCTGCTAAAACCAGGCCGGCTTCAAAGTTTTCGTTTATATGATATTCATGCCGAGCCCGGCGGTTGTCCACCACCGGCTTGATCCCTTTCTGTTTTGCTGCCATATGGGCCCACCTTCTATATTTTTAAAAGAAACATAACCCTCGCCGTGGGATCATCCACCCAGCGGCCAGGGTCATAATTTTACAACATCTGCAAATTGATTATACCTGAGCAGGTATTTGAACGTCAAGGCTCATCCTACGGCCGGCGGCTGCGCCTGCTAGCCGTCTTCCCCTTCTTCTCCCGGCTTCTTTCCTTTTTCCCATTCTCAACATTTTCAGCTCCATCGCTCGTGGAATCTTCCGTGTTAACTTTCTGATCCAGAAGTTCAAAATCAATTTTGGCATCATCAACGTCGACCTTAACCAGCTGTACCCGAACCATATCTCCAATTGCGAATTTCCTGCCGCTGTGCCTGCCTACCAGTGTGTAGTTTCTCTCATTGAATTCATAATAGTCATCGGCTACGCTGGATATATGAACAAGCCCCTCGACAGTATTGTCCAGCTCAACAAAAAAGCCAAAAGATTGAACTGAAGCAATCCGCGCTTCAAACTCATCACCCAGAAACTTCTGCATATACTGGGCTTTCTTTATGGAAACATACTCCCGCTCCGCTTCTTCCGCCTTCATTTCTTGAAGGGTCGAATGCTCCCCGTAATGCCCCATGCGCTTTTCAAAAGCCGCTTTCCGGCGGGAATTCATACTGTTGTCCAGCAGACTGCTCAAAACCCGGTGTACTATCAGATCCGGGTAGCGCCGAATCGGGCTGGTAAAATGGCAGTAGTACTGGGATGCCAGTCCAAAATGGCCCAGTTCCTGGGGTGCGTAGCGGGCATGTTTCATGGAACGCAGTAATAGCAGAGATATGAGCTGCTCCTCGGGTCTGCCTTTTATCTGGTGAAGGACTTTCTGCAGTACCGGTGGCTCCGGTTTCATAGTCTGTATCTTATGCCCAAATACTCCCAAAACCAGGTTCAGCTTGTTGATGGATTCTTCCTCCGGCTTTTCGTGGACCCGGTACAAAACCGGGATTTTGCGGCGGTATAGATGCTCAGCTACTACTTCATTGGCCTTGATCATGAAGTCCTCGATTAGTTTTTCCCCTACTCCCTGCTCTCTCTTTCGAATCTCCGTAGGGAAACCTGTTTCATCAGTAATCACCTTGGCTTCCGGAAAATCGAAATCCAGGTAGCCGCGCTGCATCCTTTCTTCCCGCAGAATATCGGCCAACTCTTTCATAAGGGCAAACTCTTCCAACAGCGGGGCATACCGTTGACGCAGATCCCCGCCCTCACCAGCTACAAGTTGGTTGACAGCAGTATAGGTCATACGCTCTCTCACGTTTATTACTGATTTAAATATATCGTAATTCAAAACTTTGCCAGTTTTATCGATATCCATCATGCAGGTCACAGCCAGGCGGTCCACCCCGGCATTCAAGCTGCAGATATCATTGGACAGCTCTTTGGGCAGCATGGGAAGAACTGTGTCCACTAAATAAATGCTGGTACCCCTGGCGCAGGCTTCTTTATCAAGCTTGCTGTCCTCTCTAACATAATGTGATACATCGGCAATATGTACGCCGAGCCGGTAGCCTCCGGCGATTCTTTCCACAGATACTGCGTCATCCAGGTCTTTGGCATCCTCACCATCGATCGTGACCATACTCAAGCCCCGCAAATCCCGGCGCTTGGCAATTTCCGCATCATTAACCGGCTGAGCCTCCTTTTTGGCCTCTTCTATCACTCCCCGGCTAAATTCCACACGCAGGTTGTGTTTTTTTAATAGCACCTGCAGATCGACTCCGGGCTGGCCTTTGCCGCCCATTACTTCAAGGATCCTGCCCTCCGCAGCATGGTCCCCATCCGGAAAAGTAGTGATGGTAACCAGCACTTTGTCCCCGTTTTTTACTTTTATCTTCTTCGATGGGCGTATATATACCGGATAAATCTGACGGCTGTCATCAGGAATGACCTGGGCCAGGCTGCGCCCCTTTTGATAAGTGCCTACCATTTGTTTGCTAGCCCGGGTTATGACCCGGATAACCGTTCCTTCAGGACGCTGGCCGTTTTCTTCCGATTCCCGGATACGGACCATAACCTTATCATTGTGCATAGCGCCATTCAACCTTTTACCATAGACAAAGATTTCAGGATATCCCGGTTCTTCTGGCAATAGTATTCCGTACCCGCGCGGGCTCAAACGCATGACACCCCGGGTCAGATTCATCATTTCCGGCAGGCCAAACCTGTTTTTGCGGGTTCGAACTATATAGCCGTCTTTTTCTAATTGTCCAATGCACTTATTAAATCTTACTTCATCTTCACCCTGGCCAACGCCAAGCTCATCCAACAGTTCCCTGTAGGAAAGCGGTTTGTAGCTTGCCCGGCGCATGTATTCCAGGATGTTATCTTTACTTACCATGCTTATGGTTTTCCTCCTAATTTAGCGGCAGTATTTTTTCTGCCTGCTTTCTTATTTTCATTATTCCCCCGGCTTTGTCTGACTATAATTGATTCGCAGTTTATTCTTTTAATTCTACAATCCCAATTCTGAAGCAATCGGTTTCATGCTGTCCAGGGCAATAGTAAGAAATTGATCCAGTTCCAAACCCAGATCTATGCAGCTGGCCATCTGTTCCCGGTTGGCCCCTGCGGCAAAGCGCGCTTCCTTAAACCGCTTTTTAAGCGATTTGAGCTCCACTGCAGACAGACTTTTGTCGGGACGAATCAAGGCAGCCGCAATGATGAATCCACTTACCGGATCGGCAGCCCACAGGCACTTGTCCAGCAGTGATACGCGCTCCAACCCATGAACATCATTATGAGCTTTTACGGCGTAAACAACATCTGGATCTATCCCGTTCTCCTCCAGAATCTCCCCTCCCACGAGTGAATGTCTGCCCATATCGCCTTCGATGTGATCCAGATCAATGTCATGCAGTAGTCCGGCCAATCCGAATTTATCGCAATCCTGGCCAAAACGGTCTGCCAACCCTCGCATGATTGCTTCGACGGCCAGGGAATGCCCCCTCAGGTTCTCGGTCTTCAGATGGCTCTTTAATAGATCCAAAGCTTGCTCTCTTTCCAAAGTTATCGTCCCTTTCCCTTAATGTCATTGATAAAACGCACTATTTCCGCAGCAATTTTTTCTTTCTCACTTCCCATGGTAGCTACATGTTCGGAATCAGGCAACTCCACTTTATAGACAGAAGCCTGCCTACAAGATTGAACTATAAAATCGGCACTGCTTGCTAAAACTGTTTCGTCCATTTGAGACTGTATGACAAGAACAGGAATCCGCATGGCATGAAGGTTCTTCATAAGTACCTTGCGCAGCCGCCACATACTATGCATGGCCTTGAGTGGGTAGCAATCCAGATCACAGCGCCCCTGTTCGCGAAGTTTGAAATCAATAGGATCTTTCGGCCAGTAAGGCCGCCAGTATTTTATCAAAGGAGACCACCTAATTCCTCGGGTATCTCTGATGAATAAAGGTGCATTGATTGAAACAACACCGGCCAGACCATGAACCTGCAGGCCGGCATGCAGTGTCAGCATTCCGCCCATTGACAATCCGGCTACAAATACCCGCAGGTAATCTTTTTGTAAGGACCGGCATTCGTTATTTACAGCCCGGCTCCAATCCTGCCACCCCGTACGGTTGAGCTCTTCCGCTGAACTGCCGTGGCCAGGGAGCAGAATCCCTTTTACAGTAATATCCCCCATTTCATTGATCAAAGCAGCAGTGGGGAAAACCTCTGATGGTGAAGCGGTAAAACCATGCACAAATAGAAGTGCATCTGGACTCTTACCATTTAATATAAAAGGGGCAGCCCCTAATTTAAGCACGATACACCTCCCTTTCCCGTAACATAGCACTATTTAATCTAGTTAACAAGTAAGATCAGAGAATATAAAAAGCCCGTAATTGAAGCGTACTAAAAGTACGTTAATCGCACGGGCTTTTTTATAACGCGGATATTCTATTCTTTCTATAGCTTGAGCTTATTTTACCAGCGTTAAAGCTGTAGTCAATATCACAAATAAAACAGCGATCCAGGCAGTGAGCTTATTTAAAAGCTCATCGATCCCTTTTTTCTTGCCGCCGAATATCGCCTCACTGCCGCCGGCGATACTGCCAGAAAGCCCGGCGCTCTTTCCAGATTGGAGAAGAACGGTTGCAATCAAAGCCAGAGAACATATTACCTGCAGAATTATAAGTATTATCTTGAGCAAATTTCCACCTCCGAAGTCCCTATAGACACTATCGATTATTTTAGCATATCGTCCATTTTCCTACAAGTAGGATGCTTTGCTCCTAACCGCGGAAGAGGTTATAAAAGGTATCGAGCCCGCGATATACCGCAAACACATCCAATTCTTCTTCGATGCGCAGTAGCTGGTTGTACTTGGCCACCCGGTCAGTGCGGGCAGGAGCCCCGCTTTTGATCTGGCCAACTCCGGTAGCTACGGCGATATCTGCTATGATGGCGTCTTCGGTCTCACCTGAACGGTGGGAAATAACGCTGGTATAGCCCGCTCTTTTCGCCATATTTATGGTCTCCAGGGTTTCACTCAATGTTCCAATTTGGTTCAGTTTGATAAGAATGCTGTTGCAGATTCCTTCTTTTATCCCCCTGGAAAGCCGGTCGGTGTTGGTGACAAAAAGATCGTCTCCCACCAGCTGGATCTTTTGCCCCAGGCGCTGGCTTAACAGCTTCCAGCCCTCCCAGTCATCTTCAGCCAGACCGTCCTCAATTGAAATGATAGGATATTTATCCACCAGCATGGCATAGTAATCTACCATAGCTGCTGATGTCAGTATCTGATTATTCTCTGCCAGGTAATAGCGCCCGTCTTTAAAAAGCTCACTGGCGGCCACGTCCAGGGCCAGGTACACATCCTTGCCGGGCTTATAGCCGGCGCTCTCAATGGCTTCTAAGATGATTTGTATAGCTGATTCATTGGAAGGAAGGTTGGGAGCAAAGCCGCCTTCATCACCCACTGCTGTTGCCAGACCTTTATCTTTAAGTACTTTTTTCAAAGTGTGGTATATTTCCACAGTCATGCGCAGCCCCTGTGAATAGTTACCAGCTCCCGTCGGCAGTATCATAAATTCCTGGATGTCGACGTTGTTGTCGGCATGTTTCCCTCCATTTAGGATATTCATCATGGGGACCGGCAACTCACGGGCGTTTACTCCTCCTATATATTGATAGAGGGGCAGGCCCAGGTAGGTGGCTGCTGCTCTGGCTACGGCCATGGATACGCCCAGGATGGCATTGGCGCCCAGTTTCTGCTTGCTGGGAGTGCCATCCAGTTCAATCATCAAAGTATCTATATCGATCTGACGGACGGCTTCCATGCCAATAATTTCAGGAGCAATAATTTCATTTACATTTTCAACCGCTTTTAGAACCCCTTTTCCGTTATAGCGAAGCGGGTCCTCGTCCCTTAATTCATGGGCTTCATGTGCTCCAGTAGAAGCCCCCGAGGGCACGATCGCACGGCCCATGCTACCGTCTTCCAAGATCACTTCGACCTCTATGGTGGGATTGCCGCGTGAATCCAGAAGCTCGCGGGCAAATACATCAATAATGGTACTCATCTATCTTCCTCCTTTTTTGATCGCCAGTGTTATTCTTGTATTATCAGGCTGATACCGGTCATTTCCGGTGGGGCCGGTATTTTCAATATTTCCAGGATGGTGGGAGCAATATCGCAGAGCGCCCCCCCATCGCGCAGTCTGCGGTCATGATAATCCTGACCGATCAAAATAAAGGGGACCTCATCCGTGGTGTGGGCCGTGTATGGCGAACCTGTCACAGGGCAGACCATCATCTCGCAATTGCCGTGATCTGCTGTTATGATAATGCTTCCCGAGGCTTCTTGAACCGCCTCTACCACCCGCGAAAGACATTCATCGACTACTTTGACAGCCTTGACGGCCGCTTCCATGATGCCAGTATGCCCTACCATATCAGGATTGGCATAGTTCATTATTATGACATCGTAAAAATCTCGCTTTATTTCAAGTATGACCCTGTCAGTAACCTCATAAGCACTCATTTCCGGCTTCAGATTGTAGGTTGCCACCTTGGGCGAAGGTATCAGTATACGGTCTTCTCCCGGATCCGCTTCCTCGACTCCGCCATTAAAGAAAAAAGTTACGTGGGCATACTTTTCTGTCTCGGCAATACGCAGCTGTTTTAATCCGTTTCTTGATAATACTTCACCCAGCGTGTTGTCCAGGTTCTGAGGTGGAAAAGCGACCGAAGCACTAATGGTAGCATCATACTGCGTCATGCAGACATACTGGACCTGGGGCCACACTACCCGCTCGAAATGTTCCATGTCTCTGTCGACAAAGGCGCGGGTAATCTGCCTGGCCCGATCAGCTCTGAAGTTAAAGAATATCACACTATCGCCGTCCTGAACGGTCGCCAGCGGAAGCCCGTTCAGGTCTACTATAACGACCGGCTCCACGAACTCATCAGTTATTCTCTTTTCATAGCTGTTTTCGATCGCCGCCTGGGCGCTGGGAGCCATCTCCCCCTGACCCAGAACCATGGCATTGTAGCCACGCTCCACCCGCTCCCAGCGGTTGTCCCGGTCCATAGGATAAAAGCGCCCATGGACGCTGGCAATATGACCGATACCTATTTCTTTCATCTGCGCTTCCAGCGCACCCACATAATCCATCGCGCTTTTAGGTCCAACATCGCGGCCGTCCAAAAACGCATGCACAAATACACGGGATTGGCCCTGACGCCTGCACAGTTCCAGGAGGGCGTATATATGCTTCATGGTGCTGTGTACGCCACCCTCTGAGACCAGGCCCATCAGGTGCACCGCGCCGCCGTGATGGCGAGCTTTAGCAATAGCATCCAGGAATGCAGGGTTCTCAAAAAAACTGCCCTCATCAATTGTCTTATTGATGCGGGTTATTTCCTGGTATACGATTCGGCCCGAGCCCATATTTAGGTGCCCCACTTCAGAATTACCCATCAGGCCTTCCGGCAGCCCCACATCCATACCGGAACACTTAAGCATAGTATGGGGATACCTCATGTGTAGGTCTATAAAATGCTGAGGATGAGCCTGAGTTATTGCATTGTCAGAGCAATCCGCCCGGCTGCCCCAGCCATCAAGTATCATTAATAATAACGGTTTCTTATTCATTTACTCCTGCCTTTGCGATTTTCGCGAAGGAAGCAGCCTGGAGACTGGCCGTTCCCACCAGTGCTCCGTCTACATCTTCTTCAGCAAAAAAGTCAGCAATATTGTCTTCATTTACACTACCGCCATATAAGATGCGGATAGACTGGGCAATTTCCCTGCTATACAGCTTCTCCAAATAATTCCGTATGAATCCGATCATCTCCTGAGCATCGTCCCGGTTCGCATTTATTCCTGTTCCGATTGCCCAGACAGGTTCATAGGCAATTACCAGGGAAGGTTTATCAAGCGCGATACCTGTCAAATCTTTGGTCAATTGATCTTTGACAACTTCCCGTGCCAAATTATTATCTCGTTCCTGGAGAGTTTCCCCCACGCATAATAAAGGTATCAAGCCCGAATCCATAGCAGCCATGACTTTGCGGTTGACTATTATATCAGTCTCCCCCAGAATCTGCCTGCGCTCGGAATGGCCCAGAATTACGTAGCTGCAGCCGATATTTACCAGCATGGAAGGTGATATCTCTCCGGTATAAGCTCCCTTATCAGCCCAAAACATATTTTGCCCACCGGTTTTTACCCCGCTACCAGCCAGGCTGCGATTTAACGTTTCCAAGCAGGTGAAGGGCGGACAGATAACCATATCTACAGAGCTTAATTCCGCAATCTCGGACAAAAATTCTTTAACAAAGGCCTCTGTCTCTTCTATATTCTTGTTCATTTTCCAATTAGCCACAACCAGTGATTTTCTCAACTGGTAATCCCCCCAATACTTTAATCCTTGAAACCGTCTTAATGGGCTGCTGAAGCATAGCCCTCACACGCGGCAACTCCAGGAAGCCTGAGTCCTTCCAGGAATTCCAGGGTAGCGCCTCCGCCGGTGGAAATGTGGGTGATGTTCTTCTCCAAACCCATATCATGAACGGCGGCAGCGGAATCCCCCCCCCCTATGACACTGATAGCACTTGAATGGGCTAGTGCCTCCGCAACCTGCCTTGTGCCCCCGGCAAATTGTTCATATTCATAAACACCAAGCGGACCGTTCCAAACCACAGTCCTTGCTTTTTTTATTGCCTCTGTAAAGCTGGCGATGGTACGGGGGCCGATGTCTAATATCATCATGTCGGATGGAATATTGTTTACATCAACTACACTCCCCCTCGCCTCGGGAGAAATCTCTCCGGCGACTATAACGTCTACGGGCAGCATAATGGTGGTGTTGGCTTGAGCGGATGAATTCAGCAGGCGCCTTGCTTCATCCAGTAGATCATCCTCGACCAGGGAGCGCCCGATCTCGTAGCCCTGGGCTTTTAAAAATGTATTGGCCATCCCTCCGCCGATTAAGATGTAATCCATTTTCCCCAGCAGGTTATGAATCAATCCCAATTTGTCTGCTACTTTAGCCCCCCCCAGTATAGCCATCCTTGGGCTCTCCGGATTTTCCAGTACGTCTTTGAGCATTTTGACTTCCTTTTCCATAAGCAGACCGGCATAGGCGGGCAGAAAATCCGCTACACCAGAGGTGGAAGCATGAGCCCGGTGGGCGGTCCCGAAGGCATCGTTGATATAAATTTCTCCCAGCGCCGCCAGTTGCTTAGAAAATCCGGCATCATTCTCCTCTTCTTCGGGATGAAAACGGACATTTTCCAGCATCAGTATTTCGCCGGGCTTGAGACGCCTGGCCTGAATCTCAACATCAGCTCCGATGCAGTCGGTAGCCATAAACACCGGAACTGAAAGTAGTCCTTTCAAATGGGCCGCCACGCTTTTCAGGCTGTATTTTTCATTAACCTGGCCCTGAGGTCGTCCCAGATGACTCATTAGGATAAGACTGGCCCCCTGGTCGAGTACATAACGAATCGTGGGAAAGGCTTCGCGCATTTTGGTATCATCAATGATATTTCCGCTCTTGTCCATAGGCACATTGAAATCAACCCGCATCAGTACTCTTTTACCTTTTAGGTCAGTATCCCGTAAGTTTCTCAAGATTGATACACCTCCAATATATTACCTGCCGCTTTGAGATGCAACATAGTGAACAACATCAACTACTCTTACTGAATAGCCCCATTCATTGTCATACCAGGCAATGATCTTGGCCATCTTATCACCCATAGTCATGGTCAAAAGCCCATCAACTACCGCAGAGTTCTCTTCCCCTCGATAATCGGTGGAAACCAGCGGCTCTTCTGTATACTTCAGAATTCCTTTCAGCTCTCCCTGGCTGGCAGCGTAGAATGCATCATTGATCTCCTTGACACTGGCCGCCTTTTCCAGTTCGACGGTAAGGTCCAACAGAGAAACGTCAGGAGTCGGAACCCGGATAGCGATTCCATCCAGCTTGCCTTCCAGCTCGGGTATAACCAGTCCCAGAGCGCTGGCTGCCCCGGTGGTAGTAGGAATCAAGGATAATGCCGCTGCCCTGGCCCGACGCAGATCATCATGCTCCAGGTCCAGAACCCGTTGATCATTGGTATATGAGTGTACCGTATTCATAAAGCCTTTTACGATGCCAAACTGCTCCATCAGCACTTTTGCTACGGGAGCCAGACAATTGGTCGTGCAGGAAGCATTTGATATCACATCCATAGCTGGCTCGTATTTATCCTGGTTTACACCCATAACCATAGTCAGGTCCACCCCCTTGGCCGGGGCAGTAACTACAACCTTGGATGCGCCGGCGGTCAGGTGTTTTGCCGCTTTAGCCCTATCACGGAAGGCTCCGGTTGCCTCCACCACCACCTGAATCCCCAGGTCACGCCAGGGCAGTTTTTCCGGATCTTTTTCGGAAATATACTTTATCCTGCTACCATTGACTATTATATCCTGACCATCGACGGCCACAGTTCCATTAAACGTACCGTGAACGGAATCGTACTTGAAAAGATGAGCACTGGCATTAACCTCTCCTAAATCATTGATCGCCACAATATCCAGGTCGTCTCTATGAGCAGCAACTCGCGCTACCAGACGGCCGATGCGCCCAAATCCATTGATCGCCATCTTAATTCCCATGCAGATCATCCTTTCCATTTATGATTTCCCGTGCCGCCCCTTCGTCTGTGATCAGCACTTTATCCAACCCATTTTTCAAAACAGATTTAATCGCCTTAGCTTTATGGCGTCCTCCCGCCACCGCTACGACCCATGTTATGTTTTTTACATCGGCCAGTTCCAGTCCAATGCCTGCCGCTTCATAGACTATATTTCCCGATTCGTTAAAATAATATCGCAGCGCTTCTCCGACCGCCTGGTGGAAATAGATAAAATCAATTTCCTTAGGCTCCAGGCCACGCCTGTTGGCCATTTCGATGGCTGGTCCAATGCCATGCAGAAGAATATTGCTGGCTTTAATTTTATTGACTACTTCCTGGATATGGCTATCCTTTTTAAGTATTTCGGCAGTATTCTCTTCCAGGTTATCCGGAATGTGCAGCAGGCGGTACTGAGCGCTTATAGCTTTCGCTATCTTTGCAGCTATTGTCCCGGCTTGCAGTTCCATTTCTTCACCCAGGCCACCTCGTGCAGGTACTATTAAAACGTCATCAATGTGGGTCTTTTCAATAGCGTCAGCCATTTCAGCCAGAGTAGTTCCGCCAGTAACGGCAACGATACAGGATGGATGAAGGGTCCTTTCCAAAAACCTGGCCGCTGCCCGGCCCAGGTCCTTTTTGACCAGAGGATCGCGCTCCGAGTCACCGGGCACTACGATAACCTGCTGCAGATTAAATTGTTGCTTAATTCTCTTGGCAAGTGTTTGGGTGTGGTATAGAGCTGGAGCCAGGGAATCAATTTCATTGAGAAGATCTTCCCCGTAGGAGGTTATAGTAATGCCTGCCGCGGTTATTTGCAAGGCTCCCTGGTTTTTAAGCATTTCTATTTCATTTCGCACCTGCCGCTCCGTATAGCTCAATTCCCTGCACAACTGCCGCCTGCCAATCGGTTGACGGTGCATTACCTGGCGCAAAAGCTGATATCTAATCTCAATAATCTCCATCGCGTCAGGCGCAAATCTTTCAATAATCGAAAAAATTCTATCCATGCTAAACCTGCCCTTGGCGGGACCGCAAATTACCATAGGGACATATTCGCCCCACCATCAGAAAAAAACAGAATTTCCTTACGTCAATATTATATCATAAAACGTCTTAAAGGATTCATCCAGAACCGGTAGTTTTTTCTTAGATATACCTTAATACCTTTTTCTGCTCATAGTGGACTGAATGCCCAGTTCTTGACGATACTTGGCAACCGTGCGTCTGGAAATGCGTATACCTTTCTTTTTGAACATCTGGGCGATCTGCTCATCACTTAACGGCCGGGTTGGGTCTTCCTCAGCAATCATGCCCTCGAGCATATGTTTTATACTTTTTGAAGACATCTTTTCGTCATTGTTAGATGACTCCAGCCCTGAACTGAAGAAATATTTCAATTCGAACAGCCCCTGGGGAGTCTGCATATATTTATTCGAAGTCGCCCGGCTGACGGTAGATTCATGAACGTTGACCAGTTGGGCCACTTGCTGGAGTTTTAGTGGTTTCAGATACTGAACACCCTTGTCCAGAAACTCTTTTTGAATTTCCACGATGCAGCTGGCCACCTTGTAAAGAGTTATGCGCCTCTGCTCAATACTGCGGATCAGCCACAGTGCGGATCCGATCTTATCTTCCAGGTAGCGGCGGGTATCTTCTGAAAAATTTTCCGGCTGGCGTAGAACGCTTTCATACAGGTGATTGACTACCAGTCGCGGGAAGTTTAAATCATTGACATATACGATATATTCGCCTTCAATTTTTTCCACGAACACTTCTGGAACAATGTACCTGATTTCCTGGTCGCTGCTGTACTGGCGGCCCGGTTTGGGATCCAAGGTTCGAATCAGGTCCCCTATTTCCTGGGCCTGCTGCACAGAAATAGCCAGAGCGCTGGCAATCTTATTCAACCTGCCCCGGGCTAGATCGTCCAGGTGGTCTTCTATTATTTTTCGGGCTATATAGCTGTCTTTTCCGTAGTGACGCAGTTGAATAAACAGGCATTCAGCCAGGTTCCTCGCGCCCACGCCATGCGGATGGAATGAGTGAACGATGTGCAGTATCTCTTCAACATGCTCTATGCTAGTTCCCATATCATGGGCAACTTCATCCAGATCCATGCACAGATAGCCATTGCTGTCAATATTGCCGATCAGATGATATCCGATCACAAAATCTTTGGGATCCACCTTTATCAAGCGAAGTTGAAATTCAAGATGTTCAAATAGACTTGGAACTCGGGTCAAATAGTTTTCAAACGATTTCTCTTCTTTCTGGTCTTTCTGGACCACACCGATATCTCGGTCATGATACAATTCCAGCCATTCCTCCAACCAGGCCCCTTCTTCAACGTCTTCCCGGCTGCTTTCTTCCGCTTCTTCTATCTCTCTCTCTTCGAGAAACGGGTTTTCTTCCAGTTCGCCCCGGATAAATTCGTTGAGTTCCATGGTGGACATTTGGAGTATGGCTATTGCCTGTCGCAGTTCTGGTGTCATGAGGAGCTTTTGCTGCTGTTCTACAAAAATATCATGAACCAGTCTCATAATGTCCCCACCCCCTTTTTTCTACCAACTAAATGATATTCGGCAAAAAAGATAATTTGTCCTTCTGTTAACTGCGGTCCAGGAGTTCCTCAGCTGCTTTTTCTAGTCTACGCATCCTGTAAGCGACTCCTGACTTGGAGAGAGCAGGGCTTAGCAGATCTCCCAGCTCTTTAAGAGTATATTCTGGATATTGCAGCCTCAGCCGGGCCAGTTCTTTCAGCTGGGGCGACAACTGGTTCCACTTCTGGCTGTTCATCAATCCTTCCATCAGCTCTACCTGCCTGACTGCGGCGTCGATAGTTTTAGCCAGGTTGGCAGTTTCGCAATTAACCTGACGGTTGACCGCATTGCGCATGGATTTTAAAATTCTTACATTCTCAAAATCAAGTAGGGCCTTATTGGCCCCGATCAGGCGGAGCAAGTCGGATATCGTCTCGCTGTCCTTGATGTATATGACCAGGTGGTTTTTTCTCTCTACCTGGCGCGCCTCTAGTTTCACTTTATTCAGAATCTTCAGTGTGTCTGCCGCCAGACGCGAATCATTCAAAACCAACTCCAGGTGGTAATTACCTTCAGGGCGGCTTATAAATCCGCGGCTTAAAAACAATCCGCGGATAAATGCCCTCCGGCAGCAATTCTTGCCCAGAAGTGTCCATGGCACCTGGCGCTTGGCAACCGGGTAGAAGCCCATCTCCTGCAGCAGATCATAATCACTGGCCTGAACCGGAACGCTGACTTCGTAGGCCCTGGTCTTTCGAAATCTCTTGCGCGGTTCACTTTCAACACTGGCCGCCCATCGCCCTATTTCTTTGAGATACTGATAGGCTTTGCGCGCTATGGCGGCATTTTCGCCGGTTATTTTTAATATATAGCCCGATTCGGTCTCAACCATGCTGCCCGAAAACAGCAGTATCGCTGCCAACTCAGCCTTTCGGCAGCAATCTTTATCGGGAATTAAGCGGGCTGCCTCATTACGTACTTCGCTGGAAAAACTCATATCGCACCCCGCCCTATTCGAGAACCTCAATTATGACCCGGGCCAATTTATCGGAATCATGCCATGCCCAGGTACTGTTGGATACCAGATCTTCTTCAATAATAGTAATGCCCAAATTTTCAAGTTCCTTGCGGTTAGTAAGAACCACCGGTTGGGAAGATTGCAATTGGTAGTTGCGCAACCGCAGTTCATCGATCGGACCGGAATTAAAGACTATACAATCGAGAACTCCCTCACCCAAGTAGTCCTGAATAATAGCCAGATGATCAAGCACTTGATAATCGTCGGTCTCCCCTCGCTCGGTCATAATATTGCTTACATAAAACACCCTGGCCGGGCTGTTTTTGATGGCTTCAGGTATCCCATCCACGAGTAGGTTGGGAACTATACTAGTATACAGGCTTCCTGGCCCGATTATGACCGCATCAGCCTCCAGAATGGCATCAATGGTCTCGGGTACGGGGCGACATTTCTCCGGAGCTAGAAACAGCTTGCTGATGGGCTGGTCGTACTTCCTAATAGCTGTTTCACCAAGGACGATAGTGCCGTCCCTCATCTGCGCCCCCAGCACGACATGCTCAAGCGTCGCTGGTATGACTTTACCTCTCACTTTCAGAACCTTGCTGACCTCTTTGATCGCGGATACGAAGTCTCCGGTAATATCAGTCATGGCAACTAACAGCAGATTTCCCAGGTTGTGCCCCTGGAGGCCATTCCCTTCCCGAAAGCGATGTTGGAATATTTTGTCCATCAAGGTCTCAGTATCCGCCAGTGCCACCAGACAACTGCGGATATCTCCCGGCGGGAGCACCCCCAGCTCGGCCCGCAAGCGTCCCGAACTACCCCCATCATCACTTACCGTGACCACTGCCGTCAACTGCGAAGTATATCTCTTTAAACCCTTCAAGAGGACGGAAAGGCCGGTTCCTCCTCCAATCACAACGATCTTGTGATCCCCTGCCCTCACGATAACAATCATTCCTCCATTTTGTACTTTGCGATATCCCTATGCCTGGTAATGGTGCTGTATCCCATCCTCTTCAGCTGCTTGGCGAGATAATCAGCCAGAACTACTGATCGGTGCTGCCCCCCGGTACAGCCGATTGATAAAGCTAGATTGGTTTTTCCTTCTTTTATGTAGTTCGGCACCAGAAATTTTAACAAGTTTAAAAAGCGGCGCAGGAATGACTGGGTTACGGGAGTATCAAGCACATAATCTATAACCTCCTGGTCTTCACCTGTTAAAAGCGTCATCTTGGGATCGTAAAAGGGATTTGGCAGAAAGCGCACATCTATAACGATATCCGAGTCCAGAGGTATCCCGGTTTTGTAACCAAAGGACACCAGGTTTATGGTAAAAACCTCGCTTTTTTCAAAGCTAAACAAGCTGGTCAATTTCTCATTCAGCCTGCGGGGTGTGGTATCGGAAGTATCTATAATAACATTGGCACGGCCTCGGAAGTCCTCCAGCATGGTTCTTTCAATCCTGATGGCCTGCAGGAGACCGCCTGCTTCAGAAAGCGGGTGGCGGCGGCGTGATTCCTTGAAGCGCCTTACCAGTACGTCATCAGAAGCTTCTAAAAATAATATGCTGTAGGCTATTCCCTGCTGGTGCAGTTCATCAAGAGCCTGGGAAAAATCTGCGAAGAAATCTCCCCCTCGCACGTCGATGACCAGGGCGACCTGGTTGACTCTGCCCCCGGACTGCATTCCCAATTCCACAAATTTGGTTAGTAGGACCGGGGGGAGATTATCGACACAGTAATAGCCCAGGTCCTCGAGACAATTTATGGTCTGAGTTTTTCCGGCGCCGGATAAACCTGTTATGATCAATATGTGCAGGTCCTGGCTTTTTTCCTCCATGTTTTTGATCCTCTCTGGCCGCCAAGGTTGACTACTTTTTCCGGGTCAATGCCAAGCTTCTCTACCGCCTTACTCCCGTACTCAAGATCTCCTACTTTTTCAGGTGAGTGGGCGTCGCTGTTCACAATGAATCTGACCCCGAATCGATTTGCTTCCATTATATCAGAAAAATCAGGATGCTCGTGTCCGCAATTGATTTCAAACAATACTTGTTTCTGCACACAGCTGCGTGCCACCTCTTCGATATTGACTTGAAAAAAGAGCCCCGGATGTGAAAGTATGTCAATCTGTGGATTTCTATAAATGGCCTCAATGCAAGCTTTGGTATTGTTGCTGATCGCTCTGATACGCTGGCCGCTCCCTAAATGGCGAAGGCTGTTGCGGGCAAAAAGCTCTATTCCGTCCTCGATCGAAGCGGGCAGGGTGTAGGGGTGAAGTCCGGCAATCAGAATATCCAGGTTTTCGACATCATCAGCTTCGATATCAAGCTTTCCGTCCAGACCTCGAATATTAGCTTCGGCGCCCACGTAGACGCGTAAGTCGCCGCTGATCTGACCGGCTTTGTTCAACTCCTCGTTTAGATCCCTGTAAATCCCGGCATTTTTTACACCTATAGCTGCTGCCATAGGCCCATGGTCGGTTATAGCTATCTCCCTGAGTCCCTTCTTTAGCGCGGCATCGACTATTTCTCTGTGATTCTGCTTCCCATCACTATGCCGGGAATGAATATGGTAATCTCCGTAGAATCTCATATCCATGGCTCCTTTAATATTGATTAATATATATAGTACGGCAAAGCCCTGTTTTCTATTAACCAGCTTTGATAATAGAGCTTGATTAATATTTGCAGTAGGCTTTGTAAACAAAATATGGTAATTTGATAGTACCAACTAAATTGGGAGGTAAAATATGATGAAAAAACGACTTGCTTACAGAACCATTGCCCTGGCATTGATAATGCTGCTGGGTTTTGGCGCAGGATTAGCATCAGCGGTTGCAGCAATTGCCAAGCCCGGCATCGACACAACCCTGGTGAATCCAAATTTGGACACAGGCAATATAACCCTGGTTCTGCTGGCCCCCTCGGATTTGGATGCTACCAAATCCAGCCAAAGCATTTCTCTACACTGGGTGGACAATTCTTTCAATGAAAGCGGCTTTGAAGTTGAGCGGAAAAGCGAAGGCGGTTCTTTCATCAAGGTCGCCAGCACAAATGCCAATGTTACCTCCTACGTTGACCTTTCGCTAGCAGCTGGCACTTACACTTTCAGGGTCCGAGCCTTTAACGCTTCCCAAAAATCATCTTATACCAACGAAGTCACTGTAATCCAATCATCCCTCGTAGTAAAGCCAGACCTCACGATGCCGGGAGATGTTGTCCTTACGCTGCTTCCAACCGCTCCCGATAGCCTCGTCGCCACCGCGCTTTCGTCTACAGAAGTGAAATTAGGTTGGGCTGACAAATCCTTCAATGAGAGCGGTTTTAAAATCGAGAGGAAGGTCTCCACGAGCAGTTCCTTCGTTGAAATCGCCACTGTCCAGGCAAATGATACTGCTTATGAAGACACCGGTTTGGATAATGACACCTACTACACATACCGCGTTCGAGCCTTTAATAACCAGGGAAACTCGGCTTACACCAATGAAGCCCCGGTTTTGACTCCTGCAGATGTAATCCCTGCAGGGATTAAAACAATAGTCTATCATATAGGCCAGACCACTTATTACCTCAATGGCACAGCCTATCCCATGGATGCGGCCCCAACTATTATTAACGGCTACACCTTTATTCCCATACGTTATATCGCCGAGCCCCTGGGAGCTTATCTCACCTGGGACGCCGCTTTACAGACGGCAACATTCGAACTGGGCAGTACTACCGTGGCCTTACAGGTAGGCAATAACACCGCCCAGGTTAACGGAGTAGCTACACCAATTGGATCCAACCCGGATAACGTTCCCTTGATCATAAATGGAAGACTTTTTGTTCCACTGGCATTTGTGGCTGCTAATCTGGGCTGCAATGTGACCTGGGATGGCGCCCTGCAGGAGATCACTGTCACTAATCCCAATAACTAGCCAGGAGATTCAATACGATAAATTGTTCGCCTTGGCGCTCTGCCAGGGAGTCAACTTCTTTGACACCCTGGCAGGGCGAGCAAAAA
>CAZWPO010000037.1:0-19386 GCA_964635975.1 uncultured Syntrophomonas sp. | reverse complement strand
ACACGGGAGAACCGTACCCTTGTTCAGGTGAACACCGTACCCGTCCCCTTGTTCAGGTGAACACCGTACCCGTCCCCTTGTTCATCCCGTCCCCTTGTTCATCCTTAATTCATAATTTATAACCCTTTTTACAAACAATATGAAATACTGTATCATAATAAAACTATTGCCGAACATTTGAAGGATTTTTAATCCTCCCGTGTAATATATTAGGTACATAAAACCATCACTTGAGGTGACAGCATTGAAGAGAATTGAACTCCTGTTGAAAGATGAGCTGTATCAGGAAAATATGAATCTTAATTTGCGTGAAGAGCAGGAAGCGAGGTATTGTCTGCACGACTTCCAGCATCACCTCGATGTTTCGCGTATTGCATACATTCTAGTTCTGGAGAATAATGATATGAACTATTTTATCAAAGACAGCGAACTGTCAGGCAAATTGGCAGCCAAGGAGCTTATTTACGCAGCCGGACTTCTTCATGACATTGGCAAATGGAAAGAGCACCAGGAGGGAGTGGACCACGCCTCTTTTGGAGCTCGTCTGGCCCGTGAAATATTGCCGAGGGTATTCTTTAATCCCCGTGAGGTGGAAATAATCGCCCGGGCTGTATACGAACACAGCAACATTAGTAAAGATATGAGTTTTTTAGGGGAGCGCTTACATCGCGCCGATAATCTTTCGAGAATGAGCAATTTATCGCTGCTGTGCAGTGAGTGCAGCTACCGAAATCTCTGTTCTAAAGTGAAGAAGATGGAAATAACTATCAGTAGTTTTGAATATTGAGGTTTATGCTATGCCTGGGCACCATGTAGTGACAATTAACAACCAGCACGAAGCCAGAAGGGCTTTGGCCCAAATTGGGGTTGATGACGGGGCCTATCCTTACTTGATGCCCAAGGCTTCGAATCGCCTGTTGAAACTAAAAGACATTCCCTGCAGAGCTGCGAATATAATCAAGCAGGAGATGCTTTCCAAGGGCGGCGATGCAGCGGTTAAGAAAGAGGCCCTCTCCTTTGAAGGCCAGACTGATGTTTTGTTGATGGGCAGCTTGAAGCAATACCGGCTTTTACTGCCGAAGCTGCGAGTCCAGCCTTTCGGACTAAAAAATCTGGCGGCAGAAATAGAGGCCATATTGAAGAACTATGAAATAGATTCCTGGACCATACCACTTCCCGGAGGAAAACTCCTGGAAATAGATGACCGCACCCTGCTGATGGGAATTTTGAACGTGACCCCGGATTCTTTTTCCGACGGCGGTCGCTATCTGGAAACCGATGCGGCAGTTGACAGGGCACGGTTGATGGCTTCTGAGGGTGCGGATATCATCGACGTTGGAGCGGCCTCTTCGAGACCCGATTCCGAAATGGTAAGCGCTCAGGAAGAACTGGACCGTATACTGCCGGTGGTTCAGCAACTGGTTAAAGAAGATATGATTATTTCCATAGATACTTTCCGGGCTACTGTGGCACGGGCTTGCTTGGAAGCTGGGGCCCATATTATAAATGATATCGGTGCATTAAAGCTGGACCCGGGATTACTTCCTATCCTGGTGGAAAGGCAGGCGCCGGTGATCTTGATGCACAACCGGCTCCAGATCGATCATGGCAAAGCATATGATGATTTAGTTAGTGATATAATCCAGCAATTAGAAGAGGCGATTAAGCGGGCGGAAGCGGCCGGGCTTCGTAAAGAACTACTGCTAGTTGATCCCGGTCTCGGATTTGGGAAAAATCCGGCACAGAACCGTTTAATTGTCAAGCATTTATCAGAAATTAAAAGCCTGGGATGTCCAATAGTGCTGGGTGCTTCGCGCAAGCGTTTTATCGGTGCTACTTTGGACCTGGATGTGGAAGAACGACTGGAGGGAAGCCTGGCTGTAGCCGTGCTGGGCGCTGCCAACGGAGCGAACCTGGTCCGGGTGCATGACGTCAAAGAGAGCAAACGAGTGTTGATGATGACTGATGCGGTGATGAGGGAGAATGGATAAGATAATCGTTAAAGGGCTGGCGTTTTCAGCCCGCCACGGGGTGCACCCGGAAGAAAAGGAGAAGCCGCAGCGATTTCTGGTAGATGTGGAGATCGGGTTCGACCTGTCTGCAGCCAGCCGCTCTGATCAAATTGAGGATACCATTGATTATTCTGAATTGGTCAAGTGTGTAAGGGAGCAGGTAGAAAATCGAAGCTACAATCTTATAGAGGCGCTTGCGGGAGGGATCGCGGACAGTATAATTGAACGCTTCCCGGTCAGGTCAGCAAGGGTAACGGTAAAAAAACCTGATGCTCCGGTCGAGGCGGAATTTGATTATTTTGCAGTAACTATTGAAAAATTCAGACAATAATCTTGCCCAATGAAAGCATGTTGTGCTAACGTAAGGATAAATCTATGAAACGGGCTGTTTATCTAGGGCTGGGCACAAATTTAGGAAATAAACGGAAGAATCTGGAGACAGCTGTTAGGGAGTTAAATAAACTACCTGAAACAGTGGTAAAAAAAAGGTCTTCCATATATTTGAGCGAGCCCTGGGGTTATAAAGAACAAGAGGATTTTTTAAATCAGGTGGTGGAAATAGAAACAGATCTACCAGCCCCTGATCTTTTGCACTCTTTAAAAGATATAGAAATTAATATGGGCCGCCAGTATGGAATCAAATGGGGCCCAAGGATTATAGACCTTGATATTCTGTTGTACGGGGATGAAGTGCTGCATTCGGAAGAGCTTCAGATTCCCCACGCCCACATGCGCGAAAGGTTGTTTGTCTTGATTCCGCTTCAGGAAATAAACGCAGATCTGGTTTTTCCTGATGATGGAACATCTCTCAGGGAGGTGTTGGTTAGAGTACTGGCCCGGGAAAGAAACAATATGAAGAAAATTTAAGGGGGATTCTCCCGCCGATACTCCTATTAGCGATCCGCTTGTATCTTTGTAAGCAAAGACCAAGACGGTGGGCAGATGTTTTCATCCTGCCAAAAACCTTTAGGGGGGGACGATATGGGCGAAAAAATCGGCATTATTGGGGCGGGAGTTGTTGGGACAGCTGTTGGAGTGGTACTCCACAGCAAAGGCTTTGAGGTTACGGGTGTTTACGACATTAGGCCTGAATCTACTATGGCGCTGGTGGAACGCATAGGCTGTACTGCTTTCTCAACACCGCAAGAAGTTTCTCGCTCGGCGGATATTCTATTTATCACGACATCGGACAGTTTCATCCAGAGCGTTGCGGAGAAGCTGGCTGAAATAAAGTCATTTTTTCCAGGTCAAGTGGTAATCCACATGAGTGGAGCACATTCTTCAGAAATATTAGATCGAGCGAAAGAATTTGGAGCCAGAGTACTTTCTGTGCATCCTCTCCAGTCATTTGCTAGTTTTGACCGGGCTTTGGATAATCTTCCCGGTTCGATATTCAGCATCGAGGGAGATCAGGAGGCTCGAGATATAGCCGTCGCTATCGTGGAAAATCTCGGTGGGGAGTACTTCTTCATAGAAAGAAAGGCCAAGCCCTTGTATCATGCGGGGGCATGTGTTGTATCCAACTACCTGGTTACCATCGTGGACCTGGGAGTAAAACTCCTGGAAGCCACCGGTATATCAGGACCGGCAGCTACCAGAGCATTGCTGCCGTTGATTTTCGGTACAGTTAACAACATCAAGAGTATCGGAGTACCTCAAGCTTTGACCGGTCCCATTGCCAGAGGAGATCTTTCAACGGTAATGAAACATCTGGAACGGATCGAGGAACAGGTTCCAGAACTTCTCAGGCTCTACAGCTGTCTTGGCTATGATACCGTTAGGGTAGCCATGGCCAAGGGAACTATCGACCAGGCAAAAGAGCAGGAGTTTTATGATTTGTTTGCCGGAAAGATTCAAATTATGGGGCGGGACACTCAAAACTGACCGGTCGTCTTAAAGAGCAGACGATTTGGAACTCAAGGGGAGTGATATAATGGCAAGAGTTACTGCATCTCAGATTAAAGATATGAAAAATATAAGAAAGTTTTCCATGCTTACTGCCTATGATTATCCCACCGCAAAAGCGGTTGATGAATCGGGGATAGATATCATATTAGTAGGCGACTCTCTCGGCAATGCCGTACTGGGCTATGAAAACAGCCTTTCGGTGACCATGGAAGATATGATTCACCATACCAAGGCAGTGAGCCGGGCGGCCAAGCGAGCAATGGTGGTTGGGGATATGCCTTTCCTATCCTACCACATTTCTTTTCAAGAAGCGGTGCGCAACGCGGGGCGCTTCGTGCAGGAAGGCGGAGCCCAGACGGTAAAAATCGAAGGTGGAGTAGAACGGGTCGACACCATAAAGGCGATACTGGACGCGCAGATCCCGGTCATGGGACATCTGGGTTTTACACCCCAATCGGTAAATAAATTCGGCGGATATAAAGTCCAGGGTAAAGATGTGGAAACCGCCAACAAAATAATTGAGGATGCTAAGGCATTGGATAAGGCCGGTGTTTTCTCCATCGTTTTAGAGATGGTGCCGACTATGCTGGCCAAACGCATTACCGAGGAGGTAAGCGTTCCTACTATTGGCATCGGTGCAGGACATTACTGTGACGGGCAGGTGCTGGTGGTTAACGACCTTCTGGGTATATATGCAGGCTTTACACCAAAGTTTGCCAAGAAATATGCCAACCTGCAGCCCTTGATCATGGAGGCTTTTCAGCAGTACAAAAAGGAAGTGGAAGAGGGAAGCTTCCCAGGTGAAGAACATGGTTTCGGCATAAGCGATGAAGTATTGGAACGAATCTATTAAATCATATAAGAGGGATATTTATGCAGGTGTTCCACAGTATTAGTCAAACTCAGGCATGGTGTATGGAACAAAAACAGATGGGTAAAACCGTTGGATTGGTTCCTACCATGGGCTATCTACACGAAGGGCATTTGTCCTTGGCGCGGGAAGCGTGTAAGCAGTGTGATGCAGTGGTGGTCAGCATCTTTGTCAATCCTACCCAGTTTGGTGTCGGCGAGGATTTCGAACAATATCCCCGCGATCTTGTAAAGGACCGGAGTTTATTGGAGACTACTCGTGCAGAATTAATATTTGCCCCCAGCATTCCAGAGATGTATCCTCCGGGATATAACATTTTTGTTGAAGTAGCGGGGGGAATTACCGAAAAGCTGTGTGGGGCCTCGCGGCCCGGACATTTCCGTGGAGTAGCCACGGTGGTAAGTAAGCTTTTCAACATATGTCAACCTGATAAGGCTTTTTTTGGGCAGAAAGATGCCCAGCAGGTTATGATCATAGAGAAGATGGTAAAGGAACTGAATTTCCCTATTGAAATCGTTAGGGTGCCTATTGTTCGTGAAAGCGACGGTTTGGCTATGAGCTCCCGGAACGTATATTTGGATGAGACTCAGCGCCAGGAGGCATTGGTGTTGAATAAAGCCCTCAAAGAGGCTGAGCAGTTGATTCTTAAAGGGGAAAAAGAAGTTGCCCGGGTCAGAAAAATTTTGGTAGATACTATAGGAACCAGCCCCCAGGCGATAATTGACTATGCTGAGGTATTAAGCGCCGAGGATTTATCTGACTTGCCGGAAATCAAGGGGAGAGTGTTGATGGCCGTGGCTGTAAAATTTGGAAATACCCGGTTAATCGACAACCGCTTAGTGGAGGTGTAAGGGGATGTTTCGTTACATGCTTAAGTCCAAGATTCATCGTGCTGTAGTTACAGATGCTGATTTAAACTATGTGGGCAGTATCACTATAGACCGCGATCTTATGGACGCAGGCGACATACTGGAAAACGAAAAGGTCACCATAGTAAACAATAATAACGGGGCTCGCTTCGAAACCTATGTGATCCCAGGAGAGCGGGGATCAGGAGTAGTATGCTTAAACGGCGCTGCTGCCCGTCTGGTGCATAAAGGAGATATAGTAATAATTCTTACTTATTGCCTGCTGGCAGGCGAGGAATGCAAAGATTACCAGCCTACACTGGTATTTGTCAACTCGAACAATAAAGTAGAAAAAACCTGCAAGGGCAAATACGAATAAAATAAATAGAGAGGCAGGAAGCATTACCTTGCCGCCTGCTTCTCTTATTTTGCCTTCATTCAGAGAATAAAGCTGGAGGAGTAGTTATGAGCGAAAACCTGCTGGAATTCATTAATAGCAGGAAAAAAGAATTGGATGCTATTATTCTGGCCCACTACTACCAACCCGGAATAATTCAGGAAGTCGCCGATTTTGTCGGCGATTCATTTCAATTGGCCCGGCAGGCTGCTCAAACCGAAGCCCGGGTGATTGTTTTCTGTGGAGTAAGCTTTATGGCTGAAAGCGCCAAAATACTGAATCCGGATAAAATGGTCATCCTTCCGGAAATAAGCGCCGGCTGCCCCATGGCTGATATGGTGGGGGCACAAGCCCTGGAAGAACTGAAGGCCAAGCATCAGGGGGCGCTGGTGGTATCTTATGTAAATTCATCCGCTGCGGTCAAGGCAGTGAGCGATATATGCTGCACCTCATCCAATGCCGTGGCAGTCATTAATTCTATACCCGCCGACAAAGAGATAATTTTTGTACCTGACCGCAACCTGGGTTCCTATGTCGGCCAACAAACCGGGCGGGACTTGATTCTGTGGGAGGGCTACTGCCCTATACACAACCAACTGCTGGCCGATGACGTGCTGGCGCAGAAGAATCAGCATCCCGGGGCACAGGTAGTTGTCCATCCCGAATGCCGTCCGGAAATAATTGAATTGGCTGATGCAGTCAGGTCCACGGCCGGCATCCTCCAATATGTTAAAGACAGCCCGGCTTCAGAATTTATTATAGGCACGGAAGAGGGATTTATTTATACCCTGGAAAAAAACTGCCCGGGTAAAACTTTTTACCTGGCCCGCAGCAATTTCTCCTGCCAGGACATGAAGAAGATCAGTCTTGATAAACTGGCCAGCTCATTGGAGACGTTGCAGTATCAAATCGAAGTCGAAGAAAGTATCAGCAGCAAAGCCCGCATAGCCCTGGAGCGTATGCTGTCTGTCAAATAGATACGACCATTAGAAAAAAATTCCAGAAGAGCAGGAAAAGTAGTTTTTATAAGGAAAATAATCATTACGGGGAAAAAATATGATCATTACACGGCATATCGATTTGCCTGGACTTGATATCACCATTAACACGGTGGATTTTTTGATTGTGGGTGGCGGGATCGCCGGCCTTTTCACAGCCTTAAAGGCATCGGCATTCGGTAGTGTAGTAGTCCTAGCCAAAAAGACCCTGATGGATTCCAATACCGGACTCGCGCAGGGAGGAATAGCCGCGGCGGTCCACGAAGAAGATTCGCCTTTTTTGCACCTGGAGGATACGCTAGAGGCGGGAGCTGGCCTGTGCAATATAGACGCCGTTGATGTTCTGGTCAGGGAAGGTCCTCCCCGGGTAAGAGAACTGATTCAAATGGGCGCCAGCTTTGATATGAAAGACGGGAATATCGATCTGGCCAGAGAAGGGGCACACAGCCGGGCTAGAATTCTTCATGCGGCAGACGCTACCGGTGAGGCCATCCGCTTTGCCCTGGTCAACCGTTGTGAAGATCATCCCGGTATAACACTCTTGGAAGACCAATTTCTGGTAGATATCCTGGTAAACCAGGAAGGCAGCGATTGTCTAGGAGCGCTTATTTATGACGTGCCCAACCGCAAGCACCTGGCTTATTCTGCCAAAGCAGTAATTATTGCTACCGGGGGGGTTGGGCAGCTTTACAAATATACGACCAATCCCAGGGTGGCCACTGGAGACGGCGTAGCAGCCTGCTACAGAGTAGGTGCGCAGTTGCAGGATATGGAATTTATCCAGTTTCACCCTACCGTGTTGTTCAGCCTTGCAACCCAGCGCTTTCTAATATCGGAAGCCGTAAGGGGAAAGGGAGCATGGCTGTATAATACCCGGGGAGAAAGATTTATGCCCCGCTACCATCCCCTCGAAGAATTGGCGCCTCGGGACATCGTATCCCGGGCTATTGTGAATGAAATGAACCAGGCGGAGAGCGAATTCGTTTACCTGGACATGAAACGAATCCCCGGGGTAAAAGAGCACTTTCCCAATATATACCGCAACTGTCTGGAAAGCGGTATTGATATAGAAAAAGACCTGGTTCCGGTATCCCCAACTGCTCATTTTACCATGGGCGGGATCGCGACCGATACATACGGACAAACCGGCATCAATGGTTTATTTGCCTGCGGTGAAGCTGCCTGCACTGGGGTTCACGGGGCTAACCGCCTGGCCAGCAATTCTCTGCTGGAAGGAATAGTTTTCGGCCAGCGCATATTGTACAAAGCCGAGGAAATACTGTACCGGCGCCAGGCTTCGCCACAAGAAATCCAGAAAGGTTTCGACTGCGGATCGCTTTTTAAGCCGCAGGGAGACCTGGATCCTGGTCTGGCGAAAATCCAACTGCAGAACTTGATGTGGGATAACGTGGGTATCATAAGAAACGAGAAAGGCCTTAAGTCTGCCCACGAAGAAATCGAAAGAATATATAGCACTCTGGCGGCTGGGGATGATTTATTGGAGTATTACGAGGCTGTCAACATGCTCACCGTGGCCAGGGTCATCGTCCAGGCAGCTCTATGGAGGCAGGAGAGCCGCGGAGGCCACTACCGATCAGACTTTCCCGGTCGGGATGATATTAGATGGGCAAAGCATTTATCTTTCGTCAACTGCTAATTAGGCCACAATATTCGTTACTCAAGAAGCTTGCTCAATCAACGATTTTCGTTTTGATGAAGTGAGATGTTATCCGGATGCCCGAGAGGGTCTTCGTTTTGGTAATTTGGCCTTCAAGGTAGAATAATTATTGGGAGAGGTTGGAGTGAAGGGTTTACGGGCATTTATATGTATCATGGTGGCGGCTGTGCTGGTGGGGGTGCTGATGTTTACCCACAAGACCAATGTAGCGAGTGAACAGACCAGGCTGCAGGAACTTAGCGGTCCGCCTAAATATATAAGGGTCACTCTGAATGAGCAACCGCTTAGGACATCAGCCCTGGCGCGGATCATTGATACTAAATCGCTGGTGCCACTAAGACCAATAGCGGAAGCTGCCGCTGCTGAAGTAAAATTCGACCAGGATGGTCAGACTTTGTACATAAAAGCTCAGAGAGCAGACCTGAAAACTGTAATCGGAAAAAATGAAGCATATATTAATGAGCACCCGGTCAAGTTAGAGATAGCCCCCCAATTATCTGATGGGCAGGTACTGGTTCCGCTTAGCTTTATCCGGGAACCGCTGGGCCTGCAGGCAGACTGGGATGGCACAGAACGCACTCTGCATTTGCGTACACCTGGATATACAGCTCCGGCAAACA
Source organism: uncultured Syntrophomonas sp. (assembly GCA_964635975.1). GTDB lineage: Bacteria > Bacillota > Syntrophomonadia > Syntrophomonadales > Syntrophomonadaceae > UBA5314. The sequence goes on along the minus strand of CAZWPO010000037.1, from coordinate 10,054 downwards.
ACGCTCAGACTAGCGAGCCCCAATCGGTTCCAATCCTCATGTATCATGAGATTGGTGATGGGCCAAACAATCTCTACGTCCGCGAGATTGAATTCAGGGAACAGATGAAATACCTGAAAGAGAACAATTTCAAAGTTGTCACCATGGCGCAGGGTCTGCGAATGATGAAAAACCATGAATCGATGGACAAAACCGTGGTTATTACCTTTGATGATGGCTATGAGTCTTTTATGACCAAAGCCTGGCCGGTATTAAGAGAGAACAAATTTCCTGCTACCGTTTTTGTAATAGCCCATTACGCAGGTGTGGACAATTACCTTGATTGGGATGAGATGAACATGTTAAGAGCGGACTGGATGGAAATCGGCAGCCATACAGAAACTCATCCGGCTCTTTCCAAGGTCAGCAGCAGCCGTTGTTATGAAGAGATATTCGGATCGAAAAGCCTGATAGAAGCCTGCCTGCAGGTTCCCTGTGAGAGCTTTTGCTATCCGGGAGGATTTTTCAATCGTGAGGTAGCCCAAACGGTTCAACAAGCCGGATATACATCAGCAGTCACTACCCAGTACGGACACGGGTCTTTGAATCATGACCTGTACCAAATGCCCAGGGTAAGAATACCTCGGGGAATGGGAATAAACGCATTTGCGAAAAGTTTATAGGCGAGTTAGGGGGACGGTCCTTTGGGTCTTTCAAGGATAAATAGGAAGGACCAAAAGGACCGTCCCCACTGCTACTATCTAGTAGGAGGCAAAATCATGGATTATATAGGCCTGAAAGATCTCGTAATCAGCTCGTTAAAGGAAGACATTGGCCATCAGGACATTACCAGCGCCAATTTAATCCCGCAGGAGCAGAAAAGCCGGGGGCTATTTCTGTCAAAGGATCATGGCGTTATAGCCGGGCTGGAAGTCTGCAGGATGGTCTTTTCTTGTTTGGATCCGCAAGCCAGCTTTCAAGTATTGAAGGATGACGGCCAGGAGGTAGAACCGGGCGATCATATCGCAGCGGTCGAAGGAAGCACATTAGCGCTGCTCACCGGCGAGCGAGTGGCCTTAAACTTTCTGCAGCGGCTTTCTGGCGTTGCTACACGGACCAGACGGCTGTCCGAGCTGATAAAAGATCATAAAGCGGAGCTTCTGGATACGCGCAAGACTACTCCAGGATTAAGACTACTCGAGAAATATGCAGTGAGGGTGGGCGGGGGACGCAATCACCGCTTCGGCCTCTATGATGGGGTCATGATCAAGGATAATCATATTCAGGCGGCCGGCGGGCTTCGCCAGGCGGTCAACAGGATTCGGCAGCGAGTCCCGCACACGGTTAAAATCGAAGTTGAAGCGGAAAGTCTGCGTCAGGTCGAAGAGGCGTTACTGGCTGGTGCCGATATAATACTTCTGGACAACATGGATGCCGGAACTTTGAAACAGGCAGTGGAGCTAGCTGCCGGAAAAGCTGTCACGGAAGCCTCGGGCGGCATCGACGAGATCACCATAAGCCAGGTGGCAGCAACGGGCGTGGATTTCATCTCGGTTGGCGCTCTGACACATTCGATCAGGAGCCTGGATATTAGCTTTAAACTACAATAGCGTAAATTCACTTGTTTAAGTCATGATTTTGCAATTTAATAGAAGTAGGCTTCTAAAGGAATTTAAGCTCTTTTGCCTAAAAATTTCTAATAAGAATTAAATGGGAGGGGTTAAAATGAGCGGATTTTTTGACAAATTAAAGCAGGGAGTCAGTGATACCGCCGACAAGGCCAAAACAGCAGTGGAAGTGCAGCGCTTAAAGGGACAAATCAGCAGCAAACAGAAAGAGATCAATGGCAAGTTTTTTGAAATAGGTAAATTGACCTATCAAGCTGTAAAAGAGGGTGATTTTTCAGCAGTACAGTCACAAATAGAAGGGTTCTGCGGTGAAGTTACCGCTTTTCAGGCTGAGATCGATCAGATCCAGGATAAGATCAAAGAGCTGGAGCAGGAGGGAGAGCCTGGTGCTGTGGTAGAAGCCAGTCCGGCAGCAGCTCCGGCAGCCCCTTCGTCAAGAGCCTGTACCTGCGGGACTGAAGTGCCTGTTGATGCTAAATTTTGCCCGGAGTGCGGCAATCGTTTCTAATCCATGATCAGCGGCTAACGTTTTTCCGTGAATTTCAATCGGGGGCATTCCTGGCAAGGGCATGTCCCTATTCTTTAATGGGGCTTGCCAATGGTTTCGGATCTAACGCGTCTGTGGAGGTTGAGCGAAATGCAGAGTGCTATTACTTCAGTAGAAGGAATTACTGTAGGATCATGCGAGAACCTGGAAGCCCTGACCGGTTGCACGGTGATACTCGCGGGAGCTGAGGGGGCGGTTTGCGGGGTTGATGTCAGGGGATCCGCGCCTGGAACCCGGGAGACTGATTTACTGCATCCGATCAATCTGGTCGAACGCATCCATGCTGTATTGCTCACCGGCGGCAGCGCCTTTGGATTGGACGCGGCCTGCGGAGTGATGGACTACCTTGAGGAGAATGGCATAGGTTACCCTATGGGACCAACTGTAGTCCCTATAGTTCCTGCCGCTGTTCTTTTCGATCTACCGGTAGGTGATTTCAGGGTGCGCCCCGATCGGGACATGGGCTATAAGGCGTGCCAGAATGCAGGCCCGACCGTTCGGGAGGGCAACGTAGGAGCCGGGGCTGGAGCCACTATCGGCAAGTTCAAGGGTTATGAGCACTGCACGAAAAGCGGCCTGGGAACCTGGTCGATGAGCTTGAGCAATGGTTTGTGCGTAGGAGCCATAGTGGCCGTCAATGCTCTGGGTGATGTTCTTGATGAGCAGGGCGGCATCGTAGCCGGAATGCGCGATGAGAAAAAAAGTGGTTTTCCCGGAACCCTGAACACCTGGTTGGAAGCCGGAAACCCTAAAATTTTTCAAGGTCAAAATACCACCATCGCGGTCGTAGCCAGTAATGCAATTTTAAGCAAAAACCAGGCTACCAAAGTCGCTCAGATGGCACAGAATGGACTGGCAAAAGTCATTTCTCCGGCGCATACCATGTACGATGGCGATACAGTGTTCGCCCTGGCTACAGGTAAAATCGAGGCTGACGTAAACCTGGTCGGCACCCTGTCGGCAAAGGTTTTAGCCCAGGCCATTATCCGGGCGGTCCAAACCAGCTCCTCAATTCAGGGCTACCGGGCCTGGAACGATCTTTAAGCCTTACTGGAATAATGACCGGGCTTGCATTATAATAAGCCCAGGCCTGCTGAAAGGCTGCTCTGGAGGGATTGCATATGATTCTTGTATTTGACGTGGGAAACACTAATATAGTCATGGGCGCTTACAGAGGCAGTGATCTACTCAAGCACTGGAGAATAAGAACCGACAACCAGAGGACCTGTGATGAATATGGAGTTCTGATCAAATCCCTGTTTGATTATGACGGCCTGGATATAAGGAAAATAGAAGCAGTAGCTATCTCGTCAGTTGTCCCCAGCCTGATGATGGAAATGGAATGGATGGCCAATAAATACTTTTCCTGCAAACCTTTGCTGGTAGGCCCCGGCATCAAGACCGGCCTGGCCATCAAATACGAAAACCCCCGCGAAGTTGGAGCTGATCGGGTCGTAAACGCCGTGTCGGCATATCATAAATACGGGGGGAACCTGATTATAATCGATTTCGGAACGGCCACCACTTTTTGCGTAGTCAACGAAAAAGGAGAATATCTGGGAGGAGCTATTGCCCCGGGCATAAAGATATCAACCGAAGCGCTGTTTGCCAGGGCTGCTAAACTTCCCAGGGTGGAACTGGTACGACCGCGCAGCTTGATCGGGAAGAATACGATTACCAGCATGCAGGCTGGCATAGTGTACGGTTTTGTAGGCCAGGTGGAAGGCATCATCAATCGTATGAAAAAGGAACTGGATATGAATCCGAAAGTGGTGGCTACCGGCGGATTGGCAGCCGTGATAGCCCGCGAAACCGATACTATCGATGTAGTTGATGAATTCCTCACCCTGGATGGCCTGCGTCTCATCTACGAATTGAACCGGGGTTGAACATGTTTACAATAGGTCCTATCGAGATACCCAACAGGATCATAGCCGCTCCCATGGCGGGCATAAGTGACCAGGCTTTCCGCGAACTAGCCTGGTCTTTTGGTTGCGGCCTGGTACATACTGAGATGATCAGCGCCAAAGGGCTGGTCTTCGGGCAGGAGAAATCTTTGCGCATGATTGATTCTCATGATGCAAGGGGGCTTTTGAGCGTTCAGATTTTCGGATCAGATCCTGAAATTATGGGAAGCGCTGCGCGCATGCTGCAGAAGCGAGGGGTCAAGATAATCGATATTAATATGGGCTGCCCTACGCCCAAAATCGTTCGCAACGGAGAGGGGGCGGCCCTGATGCTGGATCTGCCGCTCTGCCGTTCCATCATACGGACGGTCACGGGCTCTGTAGATCTTCCTGTTACCATAAAGATGAGGCGCGGCTGGGAAGATGAGAGCCGAGCCTGCCTGGAACTGGGCGTTATTGCCCAGGAAGAGGGAGCAGCGGCGGTTACCCTGCACCCCCGCAGCCGTCTGCAGTTTTATTCAGGGAAATCTGAATGGAAACTGATCAAAGAGCTGAAAAAGCGGGTAGATATCCCGGTTATCGGCAATGGAGATATACGGACTGCAGAAGACGCCGGGCGCATGATGTTTGAGACCGGCTGTGATGCGGTGATGATTGCCCGCGGCTCGCTGGGGAACCCGTTTCTTTTTAGTGAATGTGTCAGCCTGGTTGAAAAGGGAGAAGAGATGCCAGGCGCCGGCCTGGAAGAAAGGCTGACCACCGCCTCCCGGCATCTGGCTCGAGTATGTGAATTAAAAGGAGAGTACACTGGAGTTCGGGAGATGCGCAAACATGTGGCCTGGTATATCAAAGGCCTGCCCGGGTCAGCGCGTATGCGGGAGAAAATGAACTCGGCAACAACCATTGTTGAAATGGAAGAACTGCTTCAGTCCGTTAAAAAAGCCTATCCAGCTCGATGAGGTCTTCGCACGGGACGACATGGAAGCAATGGGGACGGTCCTTTTGCTTCCTAGAAACCGCTGGGGAGGAAGCAAAAGGACCGTCCCCATTGCTTCCCGTCCCTTGTCTGAAGGTCTGAGGCCCCGCTGATGCGGGGCTGCTTGCTTTTATCAGGAGCTTGGGATAAAATGTGAACAAAATTGTGCTCAAGAGGTTGATTATGGATTTTTATAGGATTCAGGACAAAATCGTAAGTTGGCAGAAGATCGAGAAGAAACTGCGCAAAGTGCTGCTGATGAGATCCAGGGGCTTTTCCCAGCAGGAAGTGGCTACCCGCTTGAATATAGACCGCACCTTGATATCTCGCCTGGAAGGGGTGGGAGAACTACGAAAAGGCCAGTCTGTTGCCTGCATAGGCTTTCCCATCTTGAACAAGGATGAAATAGAAGAAATCCTGCGCAAAGAGGGCGTCGACCATATCTTTCTCATGAGCGAAAAGGAGCGTCTTGACTTTGTAAGCCAGCGCAGCGGCAAGGAACTGCTGAACGAGTTGATGGATCTTACCGCCCGGATCAGGTCTTACGAAGTGGTCATCTGCATTGGTTCAGATGAGCGCCTGCGGCTCATTGAAGGTATGCTAGACAGCCAGGTTATCAGTATAGAAATAGGAACATCCCCCATAACCGAGGATAAGTGGGTCGACCCTCAGGAGATACGGGCAATAATGAAATCCATAAAAGCCGCCCGGTAGTCGGCTGGCAGAAGGATTGATTGACTTGTGCCGGGGGTTTCGTACGCGCATTAACGGGAATAATTTCATTAACAAGGCGCATTAATATCTGCAGTCGATTATTAGGGAGGGTTTAACCTTGAAACGCATCGTCAGCGTCAGCCTCGGTTCTTCTAAAAGGGATCATGCTTTTGAAACAGATTTTATGGGGCAAAAGTTTTTGATTGAGAGGATAGGGACCGACGGTAATTGGGATAAGGCCACGCAGTTGATCAGGGACCTGGACGGCAAAGTAGCCGCCTTCGGCATGGGCGGCATTGACCTGTACATTTATATAGCTGGTAAACGCTACGTGATAAAGGATGCCAAGCGCCTCCTGGCCGAGGCTCGTAAAACTCCCATGGTGGATGGCAGCGGTATTAAGAATACCCTGGAGCGCAAATGCATAACGGATGTTCATAGGGAAGTTATGGATCTAACCGGCAAGAAGGTACTTATGGTATGCGCGGTCGACCGCTTCGGCATGGCCGAAGCCTTCGAAGAAGCGGGTTCGCGCCTTACCCTGGGAGATCTAATCTATACGCTGGGGATCCCTATCCCTCTGCATACCCTGCATGCTCTGCGGGTCGTGGGGAGAATGGTAGCGCCCTTCGTAGTGCGTATGCCCTTTGAAAAACTCTATCCCACCGGGGACCAGCAGGATGTCATAATTCCCAGGTATTCGCAATATTATTATGAAGCAGATATTCTGGCCGGGGATTTTCACTATATTCGCCGCTATTTGCCTGAAAAATTGAGCGGGCAGGTGGTTATCACAAACACGACTACCCGCGATGATATAGAACTGCTCAAACAGACCGGAATAAGCCGGGTCATTACTACCACGCCGGATATGGGGGGCCGCTCCTTCGGCACCAATGTGATAGAGGCTTTGCTGGTAAGTATTCTGGGCAAGGCGGTGGATGATATAAAACCTGAAGATTATTACTCGCTTTTATCGGAGTTGAATTTGAAGCCCGGCATTATTGATTTAAGGAGCGAGGATGGCTGACCTTGATTTTGGTTTCTTCAACATTCTATATGAAGATAAAAAGGGACTGATCTACCAGAAGTATTTTTTGGATCGATTAGCCCCGATTTTTTTCCCTCCGCGGGTGGCACGGCTGGTTGAACTGCGCGATCTGGACAGCCGCATATGCAGTATCGTCTTGCCCCTGGGACCGGGGAATCTGATGCATCTGAACGATGAAAAGAAGCAGCGCCTGTTTGAGCAGTCTCGCGAACTGGCGGGAGACTTCAGTCTGGAAATGCTGGCCGTAGACAGGCGCTTAAAGCATGAATTATCGCACCTGGATTTTGGAATGCCCCTGCTATATGGCGATTATTTCGTCGAAGTCCTGGCCATCGTTCTGACGCGGAGATTTTTGTCGCGCCATGCCGCCAGTAAAATTATTGTCGTCGGAACTACCCGGCGCTTTCCAATGTTTCTGGAGGCTATCAGCCAGTTTTACCTGCCCGTCTCTATTCAAAGTTTTAACCCCACTCATTATGAAGTTCTTTCTTATAAGCTTCTGTACGAGAAAGGCTGTGCCGTATCTACTAGCTACTATAACCCTGATAATTGGGAAAAGGGTGATTTGGTATTGGGCTTTCAGGGGATGCAGTATGAGCCTCAAGCAAGATTCACCAGGGCTTCGTATTTTGACTTATCGAATGATTCGCAGGGATGGGCGCCAGAACTGGAATGGCAGATGAAAAATAATGGACTAGGTTGGCGTTTGTATAATTTATCTCCTTTATTGGAATGCACTTTATTGTCAAAAGCAGGATATTATCAAACCGATGAAGAAGCAAATAAGGTTAGGGAAGAAATGCTGGTAGATTTGCCGGTTATGGAAGAATTAGGTTCCCAAATGGGTATCTGGGAGCAGTTCCTTGACAAGGCTCTATGAGCTTCTTATAATACCTTAAGAAAGCAGGGTCGCTAGAAGGAATAATAGGGTACAATAGAACATTAAGACCCAATATTCGACTACTCCGGACAGGTTAACACAAGCAGGAGTTATCTCGCTTTTATAACGGGGCTAAGCGATGCCAAAGATGTCCCTCGCTTATTTAAGCGCTGGGGCTCTTATTAATAGAACAGGAGGCGGATTCTGATCCGCCGCCTCGTTGCAGCGGTGTATTGAAACTGTTCTGCAGTTTATACCGATGCTTAAAGTTTATAGTAAGGAGAGATTTCATGGCTGAGGAAAAAGAAGTATTACTTACCAAAGAAGGCCTGGCCAAACTGGAAAATGAACTGGAACATCTAAAGTCAGTCAAGCGGGAAGAGGTTGCCGAACGCATCAAACAGGCCATTGCATTTGGGGATATTTCAGAAAACTCCGAATATGAAGATGCTAAAAATGAGCAGGCGTTTATAGAAGGGCGGATCATAACCCTGGAAAAGACGCTTAAAAACGCCCGGCTTATGGAAGATACGGATATCCGAACCGATGTGGTGTCCCTGGGCTCTCGGGTCACTTTGCTGGATGTCAAAAGCGGACGTGAAGTCCATGTAACTTTGGTTTCGTCAGTTGAATCAAAAGCCCGGGACGGGAAGATTTCCGACGAATCGCCGGTGGGCAAACAGGTGATGGGCAAGACTGTGAATTCCGTAGTTACGGTTGATGCTCCAGCTGGTCTTATCGAATATAAGATTGTTAAAGTTGAGAAGTAGCAGCCAACAGATATTATATCGGGGACCCGGGAGGTTTTAAGCAATTGACCATGCACGAAGAACAAGGTGACATAAATGAACTGAAGCGTATTCGATTGGAAAAATTACAGGAACTGAGTCAGATGGGCATCGATCCTTTTGGCGGTCGTTTTTGCCGCAGCGCTATGGCTCAGTCTATCAAGGAAGATTTCGACAATATGGAGGGTACGGCAGTAAGCATAGCTGGGCGCATTATGTCAAAGCGCCGGCATGGAAAAGCGGGCTTCGCTAATCTGCAGGACTACTCTGGCAGTATTCAGCTCTATTTCCGTCAGGATGACCTGGGAGCGGACAAGTATGAGTTGTTTAAGAAGATGGATATGGGAGATATACTGGGGATCGAAGGGGAGGTCTTTCGCACCCAGAAGGGCGAAATCAGCATCCATGTCCGTGATCTCACCTATTTATCAAAATCGCTCCATCCGCTGCCCGAAAAATGGCACGGTCTTAAAGATGTTGAGCTCAGGTACCGGCAGCGCTATGTTGACCTGATAGTAAATCCTGAAGTGAAAGAGGTATTTGTAAAAAGAAGTCAGATCGTTAAGGAGATAAGGAATTACCTGGATGAAGCGGGGTTTTTAGAAGTAGAAACTCCAATGATGCAGCCCATCCCAGGAGGTGCGACCGCCCGCCCCTTCATAACCCATCACAATGCACTCGATATGGAGCTATTCTTGCGCGTGGCTCCCGAATTATACCTGAAACGCCTGCTGGTGGGTGGCCTGGAAAAAGTCTACGAACTTAACCGCAATTTTCGAAATGAAGGAATTTCCACCCGCCACAATCCAGAGTTTACCATGCTGGAGATTTATCAGGCTTACGCTGATTTTCAGGATATGATGGACTTGACTGAGGCACTGATTACCAGCGTGGTACAGAGAGTTAACGGCAGCTTGCAGCTTGATTTTGAGGGGCAGATGCTTGACTTCACTACTCCCTGGGAACGTATTCCCATGCTTGATGCCATCAAGCAGCATACCGGTGTAGATTTTAATGATGTTAAAACTGATGAGGAAGCCCGTGCAGCAGCAAAAGGTCTGGGCCTGGAAGTCGATTTGCAGGCTGCCCGGGGTGAAGTGATAAACGAAGTATTTGAGGAATGCGTGGAGCAACACCTGGTTCAACCCACTTTTATTTACGGGCACCCGGTGGAGATTTCGCCTCTGGCCAAGCGCAACCGGGACAACCCCGAATTCACTGACCGGTTCGAGCTTTTCATCATGCAGCGAGAAATAGCCAACGCCTTTTCAGAATTAAATGATCCTCTGGACCAGCGGCAGCGCTTTCAAAAGCAGGTCGAAAAACGCCAGGGGGGCGATGCGGAAGCCCATATGATGGATGAAGACTATCTCAATGCATTGGAATACGGTATGCCCAGCGCTGGAGGACTGGGGATCGGAATCGACCGCCTGGTTATGCTGATCACCGGGTCACCTTCAATACGGGACGTTATATTGTTTCCGACCCTCAGACCGCGGGAGATATAAGCAGTGCCAAGGAGACGGGGCATGGGGACGGTTCTTCTGCCTCGCCATTGCTCCGTAAGAGCGAGGCAGAAGAACC
>CAZWPO010000036.1:0-19931 GCA_964635975.1 uncultured Syntrophomonas sp. | reverse complement strand
GATCGAGGCGCTCGAAAAGCCCGTGATTGAGGCGTACCTATACGTTGATTGAGCGGGTTTTTCGAAGCAACAAAGATATACGCCTTTATTGACGGTCTGACCGCCCTTGCTTTGCAGGGCGGTTTTATTTACTTCCCTTCTACTCGTAACAGCTATTTAGCAAGTGTATTCTTCAGGTAATCGATGGCCTTGATTTCTATAGGATCGAGATCGTATTCCAGGGCCAGGTAAGTGCTGGTGTAATCGCCTATATACACCAGAGAATAAAAGCGGGCCAGCCATGAACTTCCCCGGCTGTTTATCTCAACCAGTTCCTTGACCTTAGTCCTTATCAGATCACTGGTTATTTTTATTCTTTTTTGCACCCGGGGGTGGTCCTGAGAATCCCGGAGAATAACCACGAATAACTGCTCGATCAATTTATCCGGTACTTCAAATCCTACTATTTCATTATGGTTGAGTTCGGGGAATACGGCATAATAGGCGGGACATTTGGCATTCTCGTTGATCTGAGCTTTCCATCGGAAGGCAGTAGTCTCGGTCATAGATTCAGTTCCCCAAATTAGCGGCAGAGAATATCTCATCCTCGTAGCCAGACTCAGCGCCAGGTTGTTTTCCATTGTTACTTCTGGATTGAGCTCCGCCCGCAGTTGATAAAGAACATCGACGGTTTCTTTGAGGTCCTCGCTTATGCCCTTCAGAAGGCCGGCTTTTTCTACCAGAAGAGCCAGTGGCGCGAACAGGTATCCGGTCGCCGCCCGGGGCACCAGACCGCCCGGAATCTTGAAAACCGGATGCTCGTTCTGAACAGCCATTTCCTCCAGACGCCCCCCGCTACAGAAGCATACGATCTGGGCCTGACACTGGCGCGCCTGTTCATAAGCACTCAGCGTCTCCTCTGTATTTCCAGAATAACTGACTACCAGGAAAAGAGTTTGGGCATCCACAAAGGCGGGAATATTATATCCCCGGTTGACGATAACCGGAACCTGTCCTTGAGACAACATCAGGCAACGCAGAATATCGCCGCCTATGGCGGATCCGCCCATGCCGGCGACAACGATATTTTTTATGTTTCCCTTGATATTTGGGATTCTACCGGCTTCTGACATTGCCCATTCAAATTGGGCAGGAAGATCCCACAGATACTTCATCATTTCTTCACGGCTCATGTTATTCCCCCTCTTATTATCATGCTGCTTGTCAATTGTTAATTCTATGCAGCAGTGCCGCTGCACAACCCATTAACACAATATCTTCCCCTAATCGGGTGAATTGCAGGTTAAAATATCTGGCATTCAACGGAAAAACGCGTTCGCGAACATATTGATCCAGTCCAGGAGCGATTAGATCCTGCCAACCCAGGGCCATGCTTCCTCCCAGTACGATTAGCTGCGGATTAAGAATATTAACCAGGTTGGCGATGCCATCTCCCAGGTAATCTCTTACCCTTTGTACCAGCGACCGGGCTTTCTCGTCGCCCCGGCGGGCTGCCTCCCCGATTTCATAAGCCCCCCAGGGGTGGTCAGAAAAACCATAATCATGGCCCCATCCTCCTGCTTTAAGCTCCTCGGCAATACTGTTCATAGCTCTGCCGGAAGCGACCGCTTCCAGGCAGCCCGGCCTCCCGCAGCCACATATCGGGCCGCCAGCTTCCATCAACATGTGACCTATTTCTCCAGCTCCTCCGCCTGACCCGCGATAAAGCTGCCCGTTCAATATCAGTCCACCACCGATACCTGTACTTACCGTAATGTAAATCATGTGGGAATATCTTTTACCCTGAGCGAAATAGTATTCGCCGAGCACGGCCATATTGGTGTCCTTCTCTACTAGCACTGGAATACCGAGGCGACTACGTAATTCTTTCGGAAGGTTGACTTTCTTCCAGCCAAGGTTGGGGGAATCCTCGACTATCCCCTGCGGGTAGGAGAAAGGCCCCGGCGTTGCCACGGCCGCTCCTATCCAGGTATCACCTGGCTGGCTGATCTTTTCCTTTATTTCCTGAAGACTGCGGCTGATATCGTTAATAACACCTGCCGGTGAGCGTTCAGGCCTAGTTGGCAGCTTCTTCTTGGTGATGATCTCACCTTGAACTGTTACAGCAGCAGCCAGGATCTTGCTGGCTCCCAGGTCAGCCACCATGAAAAGCTCTCTCATTTTTGCCCCCCCTGGAGTTGTCTATACCTCCACTAGCTGGTAGTCCATGGTTCCCATGCCCAATGCTTCCGCGTGTTTGAGCATGGCGATCCAGCCCACGCCCGGATGGATGGCTTCGAACTTATCCTGTCCAGGCGGCAGCCCTTCTATCAGACACCCTGGCAGGGTCGGCTGGGCATTAACCCAGTCTGCGCAAGCACGGTCCAGGGCAACCGGATCCTGAGAGGCCATGATACCCAAATCGGCTGCGACAGAGTAATCATTATACCCGTAACAGTCGCACCCCGGGCTGATGTCCATTACAAACGATATGTATAGCATCTTGCCTTCTTTCCCCAGCATTGCTCCCAGTGCATATTCGGCGGTTTTTTCCTGCATAGTCTCCGGAGTCGTTCGCCAGCTAACCCCGATGGCATTAAAAGTGCAGGTAACAGCACATTCACCACATCCCCAGCATTTATCCTCCTCAACAAAAGCTTTAAGTCCCTTCTTATTGCCGTCCCATGGCTCCATAATTATTGCATCCGCCGGGCACCACTTCTGGCACAGAGCACATCCAGTGCATTTTGACTCCACTACACTGGGCAGCATATCTGTGTGCATCTGCTGCTTGCCGCTGCGCGAGCCCAATCCCATTCCCAGATTTTTCAACGCTCCACCGAAACCAGTCAGTTCATGCCCTTTAAAATGCGTCATGACTACCATGGCATTGGCATGCACCGCCGCACTGCCGATATTCACCTCGGTAAAATGTTTGCCAGGGATGGGAACTTTCACGTAATCCTTGCCAGTCAATCCATCGGCGATTATCAGCGGCGCACCGACTACCGCGTAATCAAAACCATTACTTATAGCTGCTTCCAGGTGATCGACCGAGTTGGAGCGGTGACCGGCATATAAAGTATTGGCATCGGTCAAAAACGGCTTGCCTTGCTTTTTCTTGATCAGTTCAACCACTCGTCTTATGTAGGGAGGTCTTATATAAGCCAGATTTCCGGGTTCACCGAAGTGAAGCTTAATAGCCACCAGATCTTTAGCTTCGATAACTTGATCCAGCCCGGCATTCCTGGCCAATTTTTCCATCTTGTCCAGAAGGCTCTGGTTTTTCTTGGTCCGCATATTACTGAAGAATACTTTTGCCGCCAATGCTATTCCCCCTTACAGGATAAATTTATGGAGCGCTTCCGCAACGCCTTCTTCATCGTTGCTAAATGTTATATAATCGGCAGCCTGTTTGACCTCCTCCCGGGCATTTCCCATGGCGACCCCCAGTCCTGCCCATTCGATCATGTCGAGATCATTGTAACTGTCTCCTAAAGCCATAACTTCGTCCTGCTTGATTCCATAATGGCTCGCGACGACTTCCAGTGCATCGCCCTTGGTTGCCCGCGGGTGCATGGTTTCAAGGAAATGTGATTTGGATCGGGTTATGTTGAGGGTAAAACCATAGAGTCCCTTCAAGTGCTTTTCCATGTCGATGATTCTCGCCTCATCCTCAACCACTGCCAGTATTTTATATGATGCCTCATACCGGGCTCTTTCAATTAGGCTGGATATGATTACCGGCTCCACCCCGGCTAAAATAGCATACTGCCTGCCTTCTTCACTCAACTTCTCCATGCACAACTGGTCTCCGAAATAGCAGTGATAATGCACTTCTGATTGCCGGAAGTACTCCATCACCTCTACTCCCAACTCTATAGGAACCGGTTTATTGTAGAGCACTTCTCCAGATAACGAATTTTTCACCAGGGCGCCCTGGTAAGTAATCAGCGGTACATCCACCTGCAAAAGCCTTGCGTAAGGCAGAGCCGAACTATACATCCGACCAGTAGCCAGGGTTACTAAAATCCCTTTTTCCTGTGCTCTTTGAATTGCTTCCAGGCATCTGCTCGATATATTCAAACCGGGATCAAGCAGCGTATCATCGAGGTCTATAGCTACGAGTTTTATCGTCAAAATGTCCTCCTACAAACAAACCGGCGCTGATTCGATCCGGTTAATTCTATGTGTTAAACTGACTGTTTCAAAAAGCCCGTTCAATCAACGCACTTGTACGGGGCTGTGCCGCCCCATACCCTAATCCGTCTCAATCACGGGCTGAATGTCTCTTGCATTTACTAATTCTGTGCTTTTTATCTAAAGCTGAAGTTGCTGTCATCTACGAAGAAGCTTATGATGCCGCTGATTATAGTCATGGCAATGGCCGCCAGAATCGCCCAACCAAATCCAACGATGTCAAAACCTCGCACAGTAACTGAAGTAATCCATAACATAAAGGCATTGATAATAAAGGTAAACAGTCCCAGGGTAACTATATTAATAGGCAGTGTTAGAATGATCACCAGCGGGCGAATGAATGCATTGATAATCCCTAAAAATATTGATCCTACCACAGCAGCCCAGGGCGTCAGAGAAAAACCGGGCAAAATAGCAGCGGTCAGGACCAGTGCCAGAATATTGAGGAGCCATCTAAGTATCCATCCTTGTACCATTTCAACTCTCCTTTCAAAATGTTCCTGCTTAAATAAATTATAACACCCTTTTTGTCAAATGATTCCCGCCTAATTTTACATTTTTTCGCTATTTCCCGGGAAATAGACAGATTTTAAGGGTGTTTTCCTAAAGAATCCAGAATATTCCTCGCTAATTTAATGCTAATTCCAGGCACGGCGGCGATTTCCTCTGGCGAAGCAGCTCGTATTTTGCTCACTGATCCAAAGTGTCTTAGTAGAGCTTTCTTCCTTTGATCCCCTATTCCTTCGATTCTGTCCAGAGCAGAATTAGTAGTAGTTTTTGCCCTTCTCTGGCGGTTATAGGAAATGGCAAAACGGTGTGCTTCATCACGCAAGCGTTGCAGCAGCTGCAGCCCTTCATCACGCCTGGGCAGTCTTATCGCTTCCGCCCGGTTAGGGAGAAAGATCTCCTCCCTCTTTTTCGCCAGACTGATTACCGGAATCTGTCTTCCCATCTTTTCTAGCACCTTATAAGCAGCGCTTAGTTGTCCGATTCCACCGTCTATCAGCAGCAGGTCAGGCTCAGGCAAAAACTTGGGATTGCCCTGCATGGCTTCCTGAAATCTCCGCTCCAGCACCTCGGCCATGGAAAGGTAATCATCGTTTTGATCTACCCTGATCTTAAAACGCCGGTAAGAATGCTTATCAGGCACACCCTGCTTGAAGACCACCATGGAAGCTACGGTCTCAGCACCCCCGAGGTGGGATATATCAAAACACTCGATTCTTTCCGGCAGGACCTCCAGCTCAATTACCCGGCTGAGATGTATCAGGATCTTTTCCTGCCGTTCCTTATAACTCTGCTTTTCCTGGATAAAAAGCAGGGCGTTGTTTTCCACCATCTCCATCAAGCGGCGTTTTTCACCCCGGGCAGGCACCTTCAATTCCACACGATGCCCGCACTGGCCTCTGATCCATTCTGTCAGCAGTTTGTGATTGGCCGGGAGGTGGTTGACCAATATTTCGGCCGGGATGTCCGCCTGGTCTTCATAGTGCTGCTTGAGCAAAAACTCCACTATCTCTTCGACCGGCTCCTCCATCATTCGTGTGAACCAGAAACTGTCCTTGGCAACCAGTTTGCCTGCTCTGATTCTGAACAGCAGTGCCAGGGCATTTTGATCCAACACCAGTACCGCGATTACGTCCATGTCATGGGAGTTTTCCAGTAAAACCTGCTGCCTTTGCCCCAGTATTCTTATGCTCTGTGCCTGATCGCGGAGCCGGGCTGCCTTTTCATATTCCTGCTGTTGGGCTGCAGCCTTCATTTTGGCTTCAGTCACTTCGACCAGTTCCTCATAACTACCTTCCATCAATGCCGTTAGACCTGCTACCATCCGCCGGTACTCCCCGGGGTCCACATCTCCAGTGCATGGACCCAGGCATCTACCCAGATCACGGTTCAAGCAGGGACGCTCCCGCTTGATTAAAGTCTTACAGGTGCGCATTGGGAAGATACTGTTTAACAGGCGCACTATTTCACGCAGCGATCCTGCATCCGTATAAGGCCCGAAGTACCTGGAAATCCCATCCTTTTCTTCACGGACCACAGCGAGCCGGGGATACGTCTCCCCGGTGGTGATTTTAAGATAGGGATAGGTTTTATCATCTCGCAAGTGAATATTATAGCGCGGCTGATAAGCCTTGATCAGGTTATTTTCCAGCAGCAGAGCTTCCATTTCGCTCCCGGTAACTATGAAATCGAAATCCGCCACCCTGGCCATCAGAGCTTTTACTTTGGGATGAAGGTTCTGCTGGGACTGAAAATACGAACGCATGCGGTTGCGCAACAATTTAGCCTTGCCGACATATATGACATTTCCATCCTTGTCTTTATAAATATAAACGCCTGGCTGCATGGGAACCCTGCTGAGACGTTTTTTCATAATAATTGCACTCCCTTGACTAACGGGATAGGTTTAACACTTTTTACCAGCACATTTGGCACGATGATATCATATCTTTGTATTCTGCAAAAACTTATTTACTTTTTGCCTCCCACCGATAAATTCTTTTAGGTATAAACCGGTATATGAAGAGGAGTACCCGGCAATCTCTTCAGGAGTTCCCTGGGCAACGATATGCCCTCCGGCGTCCCCGCCTTCCGGTCCCAGGTCGATAATATAGTCTGCGCTTTTGATCACGTCCAGGTTATGTTCGATTATCAATACCGTATTTCCGTTATCTGTTAACTGGTTTAAGACATACAGCAAATGTTTAACATCATCCTTGTGTAGTCCGGTAGTCGGTTCATCAAGTATGTATAGGGTCCTCCCGGTAGAGCGCTTGGAAAGCTCGGTGGCCAGCTTCACCCGCTGGGCTTCACCTCCGGACAGAGTCGGAGCCGGCTGCCCCAGTTGAATGTAACCCAGACCCACCTCCTGCAAAACCTGGAGTTTGCGATGGATGCGGGAGTGATGAGCGAAGAATTCCACCGCTTCTTCCACGGTCATAGCCAGGATATCGGCTATGTTTTTCCCCCGGTATTTTACTTCCAGCGTCTCCCGGCTGTAGCGCTTACCCTTGCATACTTCACAGGGAATATATACATCCGGAAGGAAGTGCATTTCAATTTTGATAATCCCATCTCCAGAGCAGGCTTCACAACGACCCCCGCGAACGTTGAAGCTGAAGCGCCCCGCTTTGTATCCCCGCATTTTTGATTCAGTAGTGCTGGCATAGAGATCGCGTATGCCATCAAAAGCTCCCGTGTAAGTTGCCGGATTTGATCTGGGCGTTCTGCCAATAGGAGATTGATCAATATTAATGACCTTATCTATTGCCTCCAGACCCTCTACCCCCCTGTGCAATCCGGGCCGGTGGCGCCCGCCGTGTAGGTGCTTCATGAGCGCCGGATAAATGATATCTTCCACCAGGGTACTCTTGCCTGAACCCGATACCCCGGTTATGACTACCATTTTACCCAGGGGGATCTCAACATCGATGTTTTTTAAATTATGCTCACCGGCTCCTCTGATTATGAGCTTCTGTCCATTGCCTGCGCGTCTTTTTATCGGAGTAGGAATGTCAACCTGGCCCGAAAGATACTGGCCAGTGAGCGATTCGGGGGTGGTCATTATATCCTCCAGGTCTCCCTGGGCGACTATACGCCCCCCGTGCAGTCCGGCCCGAGGCCCGATATCAATGATATGGTCGGCGCTCTTTATAGTATCTTCATCGTGTTCCACAACAATCACCGTATTACCCAGGTCGCGCAGCCGCTTCAGAGTGGCCAACAGCCGATTGTTATCCCGGGGATGCAGGCCGATACTCGGTTCATCCAGCACATAGAGAACGCCTACCAGGCTGGACCCCACCTGGGTAGCTAGTCTTATGCGCTGAGCTTCACCTCCGGAAAGGCTGCCGGCCGCCCGGTTGAGGGTCAGATACCCTAAACCGACGTCTATCAAGAAGGTAAGGCGTTCCTTTATTTCTTTTATTACCTGCCGACCGATATACTCATCCCTGGTATTGAGCTTGAGATGCTGAAAAAATTCAGCCGTTTGAGCTACTGAAAGGGACGTGATTTCATTGATGGAATGGCCGGCAATCAAAACATGCAGAATCTCATCACGCAGCCGCTTACCCTGGCAGGAAGGGCACAGGGTAGACGTCATATACTTTTCGATATCCTCGCGCGATGACTCTGACTTGGTCTCCTGGTAGCGCCGTTTGAGGTTGTTGATCACCCCTTCATAGCTGCTTCTGAAGCTGCTCCTCTCGCCGTAGGAGTTGATATAACTAATGTTGAAGCGTTCTTCACCGTTTCCATATAAAATTGCATTGATCTGCTTGAGATTAAACTCCTTTAAAGGACGGTCTATCGCAATGCGGTTTTTCTCAGCCATGGCCGCCAATATCTGATTGTAATAGGTGTAGAAATTGTTGGACCAGGGTATGACCGCTCCACCCTCCAGGCTTTTGTTCATGTCCAGAACCAGGGCGGGATCTATCTCTCGCTTCTCTCCCAGACCGTCACAGACCTGGCAGGCTCCAAAGGGGCTGTTAAATGAAAACATGCGGGGACTGAGTTCGGGCAGGCTGAAACCGCAGACCGGGCAGGCAAAATCCCGGCTGAAAACCAGTTCCTCTTCACCGGAATCATTCACAAGAATAATATTAACCAGGCCTTCACTGAGTTCAAAAGCCAGTTCCAGAGAATCAGCCAGGCGGCTGCGCACTTCGCCCTTGATCACAAGTCGGTCCACCACCGCAGCGATATCATGCTTTTTGTTCTTTTCTAGTTCAAGCTCTTCATCGGATGTGTATTCGAAACCATCCACCATTATACGGGTAAATCCGTCTTTCAATAGATTGCTGAGAATCTTCTTGTGCTCTCCCTTCTGTCCCCTCACCACCGGAGCCAGTATTTTTAGTTTGCTGCCTTCCGGTAGAAGCAAAAGGGTATCCACAATCTGATCGATAGTCTGCCGTTGAATAGGCCCGTGACCGTTCGGGCAGTGTGGTTGGCCCACCCTCGCAAACAGCAAACGCAGATAATCATATATCTCGGTAACCGTTCCAACGGTGGAACGGGGATTATTAGAAGTTGATTTCTGGTCTATGGAGATCGAAGGAGACAGACCCTCTATGTAGTCCACGTCAGGTTTATCCATCTGGCCCAGGAACTGGCGGGCATAGGTGGAAAGCGACTCGACATAACGGCGCTGTCCCTCGCTGTAAATGGTATCGAAAGCCAGGCTGGACTTGCCTGAACCGGACACGCCGGTAAACACCACCAGCTGTTCTCTGGGGATCCTGACGTCTATATTCTTTAAATTGTGTTCCCGTGCACCTTTAACAAAAATATAGTCTCTCATGTTTTCCTCCCATGCAGTGGGGAAGCAGGGCGACGTTCATTTTGCTTCCTATGGCATGTCATTTTCTCCGACTGCGGCGGGACGCCGCTCTGCTCTTGCTCTGCTTTTCCTGCAGCAGTTCTCTTATGGCATCGCGGAGCTGAGCAGCCCTCTCAAATTCCAGTTTTTCTGCCGCCTGCTGCATCTCCGCTTCCATTTCCCGGATAAATCGGCGCTTCTCCTCCGCGGGGAGTTGATGAAATATGCTGGTCTCATAATGACCCGGCTCCTCGGCAATGGTTGCCTCGATGGATTCATAAACTGCCTTTTTTATACTCTCCGGTGTAATGCCGTGCTGTTCATTATATTCACTCTGCTTCTTGCGACGTCGGTCGGTCTCCGTGATCGCTGCTTCCATAGAAGGGGTCAACCGGTCGGCATACATGATCACGCGCCCCTCAACATTTCGAGCCGCCCGGCCGATAGTCTGAATAAGCGACCTTGCCGAACGCAAAAAACCTTCTTTATCAGCATCCAGTATAGCCACCAGGGCCACCTCGGGCAGGTCCAATCCCTCACGCAGCAGGTTTATCCCTATCAATACATCGAATGCCCCGGAGCGCAGGTCGCGCAATATCTCCAGGCGCTCCAGTGCCTCTATATCGGAATGCATGTATCGTACGTTTATTCCAGCACCTTCAAAATAGTCGCAGAGGTCTTCTGCCATGCGTTTGGTCAGTGTGGTAACCAGGACCCGGTAGCCCTGTCCCACGGTATGGCGGATTTCTTCCATCAGATCATCGATCTGGTTCTCGGTGCCCTTCACTACCAGGGACGGGTCGATCAGCCCGGTGGGCCTTATGATCTGCTCCGCCACCAGCTGGCTGTGGGATAATTCATAATCGCCGGGAGTGGCACTGACATAGACTACCTGCTTCACCTTGTCGTTGAACTCGTTAAATTTAAGGGGCCGGTTATCCAGCGCTGACGGCAATCTGAAACCGAAATCCACCAGATTTTGTTTGCGGGAGCGATCGCCTTCATACATGCCCCGCACCTGGGGCAAACCGATATGAGATTCATCCATGATCAGCAGAAAGTCATCCGGGAAAAAATCTATCAATGTATAGGGAGGCTCACCCGGAGCCCTTCCCGTAATATACCGCGAATAGTTCTCTATGCCCTTACAATAACCCAGTTCCCGAATCATCTCCAGATCGTAGCGGGTTCTCTGTTCCAGGCGCTGGGCCTCCAGGAGCTTACCCTCCTTTTTAAAAAGTTCCAGCTGCTGCCTCAGTTCCTCCTCAATGTCACTTGCGGCCGCCAGCATATTCTCACGGGTGGTTACAAAGTGAGATGCGGGAAAAATCATAACATGAGTACGGCGCCCCAGAATCTCTCCAGTCAAGGGATTGAATTCGGTCATGCGCTCGACTTCATCTCCAAAAAACTCTATGCGTATGGCGTGCTCTCCGCTGGAGGAAGGGAAAACTTCTACCACGTCTCCCCGTACTCTAAAAGTCCCTCTAAAGAATGAGTATTCATTACGCTCATATTGGATCTCAACCAGGCGGCGCAGCAAATCATCTCGGCCGATCTCCATCTGCGGGCGGAGAGAAACCGCCAGCTTGTAGTAATCATCCGGCGCGCCCAGGCCATATATACAAGAAACGCTGGCCACCACGATTACATCCCGGCGTTCTAGAACTGAGGCCGTAGCTGAATGGCGCAGCTTGTCAATCTCGTCATTGATCGAAGAATCCTTTTCGATATAAGTGTCGGTTTGGGGTACATAGGCTTCTGGCTGGTAATAGTCATAGTAGCTAATAAAATATTCCACGGCATTATTGGGAAAAAACTGCTTGAATTCACTATAAAGCTGCCCAGCCAGGGTCTTGTTAGGTGCCATTACCAGCACCGGGCGCCCAGTGGACTGAATAACCTGGGCCATGGTAAAAGTCTTCCCAGATCCGGTGACCCCCAGCAGCGTCTGTTCTCTATACCCTTTGCCCAATCCCTCTACCAGTTCCCTGACGGCCTGCGGCTGATCTCCGGTAGCCTCAAAGGGAGCCTGCAAATCAAAGCGGTTCATTCTACAGCTCCTTGTCCACTCATTTCTAGAAATAAAACATACCCCGTATTCAAAAGTAATGCAAGGCCCTCCAGACAAAATCCCCCATCCGTTTTTGACAGGATAGCCCGCGAGGCCTTTTTCTCATCGATAATCCAAGCGCCGCGTTATTTTTCGCGAGATTTCTTCCCGCTGCATATCCATCCAGGCCTGTTCCACCGCTTCAGCCTGGATTCTTTTTAACTCTCGAAAAGTCTTATAAACCTCTTCCAGTTCAACCTGGACCTGCATCAGCAAAGTTTCGCTTCTTCGCCGGTAATCTGATGGTTCAAATTCAGGGTCTTCGCGCAGTAATGCCGCCATATCAATTATAACATCACCTGGTTGTTCGGCTAAACTGAGGTAGGCGTCTTGGAGCAGGGCGGTTTTAAGCTGCGGGATCAGGATCAAACAGGTCTTTTCAGGATCCAGTGCCCAGTGATAGTGTTCTATATTCATACCTCGCTGCCGGGCTTTTTTGATCAAACGAGCAAATATCTCCTGCTGACCACATCCGGGTGGGCCGTGCAGAACAAATCTTTTCCGGCAGTCACGGCTCAGTTCCTGGACATAGTCCATAAGGCCGTCAACGGTCAGGGAACAGGCATAAAAATGCCTCTCCTTGGCAGGTGCTTCGAAAATAGAATCTTCTATCTCATCCATGGTTCGGGAAAGCTTTTCCCGGTCGATCTTGCTTCTCTGGACCTCTATGCAAGAGTCTTCCAGGCATGCCGAGTTCTCTATCAGGTTCTCAGCCAGACGGTTGTAATGAAGGATGCGAGCTGCCATGCTTACCAATTCCTGATGCCATTCCTCGATCCTCTCCCCTTTAAAGCCTTCACCAAGATTGATGAGCTCGCCATTGACTCCCGGGAAAGGTGGATCTACCGGCTGAGGCAGACTGCCATTAACTACCGCCGCGTTTAAATGGGGCATGAAGATCCCTTCGGCACTGCCCGGTTCCATGGCTGAGAGCCAGAATTCCACTTCATACCCCTGGTCGGCCAGATTTTCCCCCAGGGCCCTAATAAATCCGGATTTTCCGCTGCCCGCCGGCCCTTTAAGGACCCATAGGCGCTCCAGTCCCTCTATAAGCTGCGGCACAAAACTGAAATAACCCTGGCGGGTGTAGCTTCCTGTCAGGCGGTATTGGATGCGACCCCTTCTACCCATATCATTCCCTCTTTATCTGCATTCGTTATTCTATATGCTATGCACTTTGTAGTCTAAAGGTTTATACCGGAACGTTTGTTCTATTGCAATTCTACTATTTATTATTTCAAAATTCCACATTAACTTTTGGTCAAAAGATAAAGCCCTGGCAGAGGGAACCTGGCACAGGGCTTCAAATATTATTGTTATTCCTTAGAAATAGCATTTAAGGCCTGGGTCATATAACGCAATGTTACCTGGCCGCAGTGCATTAACAGTCCTGCCATCAGGCGGGGAAGCTCACCGTAAAGGTAGTTCCCTTTTCAAGGTGGCTTACCATGGATACTCTTCCCCGGTATTTCTCTGCAAGTTCTCGGATCGAAGCCAGGCCCAAGCCCTGGTTCTCACTTTCGACTTTGGTGCTGAAGCCAGCTTCAAAAATCCTGGCTTGTATATCTTCGGGGATATATCCAAAATTGTGGGTTTCAAATACAATTGAGCTTGAATCCTCGAAGATGCGGAGTTCTACCTTTTTGTGGCTTTTTTCAAAGCTATCGACCGCTTCAATGGCGTTATTAAGCATATTACCCAGGACCGCAACAATATCCAGAGGCCTGACCTTTAGTCTCTTGAGATCCGTCAGAACCTGGACATCTACGGAAATGTTCCTACTGGCAGCCACTCCTATCTTAACCATTAGCAGAGCTGTTAATTCAGGCACCCCCAGCCGCAAAATCTCACCGCTGACCTTTATTTCTCCATATAGATCACTGATCAGATTCTGGGCCTCCTCTACTTCCCCCAACTGCATTAGTCCGTACACGGTCTGCAAATGGTTTACAAAATCGTGGCGCTGGGTCCTTATCACCCTCATCATCTCCTGCAAATGTTGAATATGCATATCCTGCATCTCCACCACCTGTTCCTGCCTGGCTACCCGCAACAGATATCGAGTCAATATGAGGGCCAAACCCACTGAAACAGCGATGCTGAACAGGAAGCATATGAGCATGGGGGGATAATAGTCGATCCCCGGAGTTTCGATGATTTTGCTGAATCCGTAAAAACCCATGGCAATAAGGACCACACACAGGGACAGCACTCCCAAAACCATGTTAATCTTCTTCATTATAGAAACCTTTTCCTCTGTCCCCGTCATCCAGAGTGTTTATGTCAATAAGCACGATTTTCCAATTATAGATAATAAATATTGCCAGCAGACAGCCCAGGATATTGGGTATGGTCAATACCAGGTGAAGCGCCGTAGTACTCAAATAGGTTTGAAAAGGAATGCCCGATATTCCAGTCAGCAAAAATCCCATGATGGTTTGGATTATTAGAAGGAATATCACGCCTATAAAAGCCGCCAGCATTGCATGCAACAAGGGTAGATGGCAGATAATTCTCAGGGTAACAATGATAAAGGGGACCTGGAATAAGAGGTGAATTCCCGGTGCCAGAGGCAGATTACGGATCACAAAGCTAAAAAGGGCGTTTATCAGGGCGGCGCTTAACAACTGCCGAAAGAGAGGTCGATCGATACGTGTAAGACCCAGCCCCAGGTAAAACACAAGAAGATTGTCTATCGTTGACATCGGCAGAAAAATTCCGAAAGGTATATTCTCCATATTATTCGCCTCATTCTTCTACATCAAAACATTTCCTTTTCTGTAATTCATCATGCTATTACAAATTCCTCCTTATAATCCTTTATTATCTACTTATACATGTTGGCTGGTATTGGAAAGTTGTCTGCATGGTCTGACCCGGCTACTTTAAGTTCTTTGCATCAATGTCCGGACAGCGGTAAACATTCTTTCGAGGAGATTAAAAAAACTTTGATTGGGAACCAGTACATACCGGTGCCGATTGTGCTCCGGCACCAGGATAATGCCCCGGTTATGGTGCTCTGAGGAGTCGATGTGCCAGCTGGCAGGGCGCCCCCTGCGCAGCCCATCCATTTTCAAAGGATGCGGCTGAAAGAGCGCTGCCTGAAGCTCGATGTCATTATCGATCGGCAGATCTGCAACGGAAAGGATGATATCACCGGATTGGAGGCCACACCTGGCCGCGGGGCTGTTAAAATCCGTGCTCAAGACCATCAGGCCGCACTGCGGATTCATAAAAATCGGTTTATGCCTCATCTCCTCGCGCAGGCCCAGCCAAATGATAAATTCATGCCCCAGAGGACTGAAGAATACGGCCAGATACAAGAAAAGGTTTGCTCTTAAACTCAGCAGGCTGAGCAGCAGCAGTACCGCACTGAAGCCAAACAAACGAACAGCCGAGCGTATTGACTTCTGGGCCGGGTAGAAAGCAGTGCTAACTTCTCCGTAACCCAGGACCGCCAGCACAGTTGCCAGGCTGGCACCCGCCAGGCTACTCCCCAGCACTGCCTGCCAGTCAGGATTCTGAGGGCTAAATACTACCATCTCAGGCATAGCCACAATAAGAAGAACCGGCCAGAATTTTTGCAGGTTGAAGCCCCCACAGAGCCGGTTTCCCCGTTTTACATAAATCGGAACCGGGAAGAATCGCCCGTCCAGGAATATCAATAAGCTTTCAATCATATGGAGAATGGCTACCAGAGCCATCAAGTCGGGTATACTGACATCAGGATGACCGGTGGTCAAGTTTAGCAGTCCAACCAATCCTCCTGCATAGGCAAAGCAAAGGAGCCGCGGACTGATAATCATCATAATCAAAGCGGCGATCCAAAGTGGAATGATACCTATCCGGTTCAGGTCAACACCAGCCCAGAGCAGAAGGACACTTCCCATCAGACCGCCCACCATACCAAAAACCGTTGAAAGAAGTGCTGACCGCAGGCTAAAAGACCAGCTGCTCCGCCGCAGTTCTCCTGAATTTTTGCTGCTTCTATGGTATTGCCAGGTTATTATCAAGAAGAGAAGCATGTAGATAGCTAAAGAAAAAGGCGAGGTAAACACTTCTGTGAAAACCTGCCTTACTATTGTCAAGCCAGCTTCAATCGGGCTCATGTATAACCTCCGCAATCACTACGGTTATTTATTGATCTTCTGAAGCAAGACCTCTACCGCTCTATCCAGCTGTTTATCCTGATCTGAAGTCGGATCATTCTCGACTTTGAAATCCGGCATAATTCCGATCTGGTTTATATCCGTACCCTGCGGAGTGAAATATTTCTGGGTAGTGAGCTTCAAGGCGCCTCCGTCCGGAAGCGGAAATACTGTTTGCACCAGTCCTTTACCATAGGTTTTTTCACCCACCAGTACTGCGCGTTCGTTATCGCGCAGTGCCCCGGCCAGTATCTCTGAAGCACTGGCGCTGTCTTTGTTTACCAGCACCACCATGGGCAGTTTGAAAGTCCCCCCGCTGCTCTGGGCACGGCGCACCTCCTTGTTGCCATCGGCATCGACCGAGCTGACTACCTCTTTGTCATCCAGGAATATTGCCGCAATAGATACTGCTACTTCAAAATCACCACCGCCATTATCTCTCAAGTCCAAAATGAGTCCCCTGATATCCCGCTCATTCATCAGGTCATTGAGCCTGTCAACCATTTCCTTATCTGACTGGGCCGAAAACTGGTTCAATTTTAAATAAGCCATTTCCGGGTGATTCTTTATCTCTTCGCTGCGTACCGATGGCACATTGATGATTTCCCGAATGATAGAAAAATCGTAGTCTTTCTTGTCGGCTTCTCGATATATGGTTAGATCCAACTGCGTGCCCGGTTCACCTCTCATCAGCTGGGCTGCATGATCTGCTGTCATATTTACGGCGCTCTCTCCGTTGATTTTCAGAATAATATCCCCATTCTTAAGCCCCTTCTTGAAAGCCGGAGTTCCTTCGATCGGGGATACTATCTTCAACCTGCCCAGCTCATCCTGGAGAATATATACACCTATCCCTCCGAATTGCGCTTCTATCCTCTCTTTCAAATCTTTCCAGGTACTCTGGTCAAGATACTTCGAGTAGGGATCCTTTAGGGCGTCAACGATTCCCGAACCGGCTCCGGTAATCATCTGCTGGGAAGACAACGGGAAAAGTGAATTGTATTCTACCAGGCCGATAATGGATGCCAGGGTGCTAACAGCAGCAAAATTAGTTGTTAAAAGCACGATTAGCCCGATGATGAATAGCACACCGATACCGGAAAAAAATATATTGAGGCCTCGCAGGATTCGATTTCGTTTCAATACTTCACCACCATACAATATTCTATTCCCAGGCTACTCCTATTATGTTACTCCAAAGCCATATTGTACACAAATCAATCAAGACAATCCAAGACCTCGGGCAAGCCCAAGGTCTTGGAAGTCAATATTCGCTTTTAAATATATGCCATTGGATCGGTAGGGTCACCATTTATTCGAACTTCAAAGTGCAGGTGGTTGCCGGTGCTCCATCCGGTGCTGTCGGCTTCACCTATCGCCTGACCCTTTTTAACCACGTCTCCTTCCGACACATAAAAGGCTTGCTGGTGGCCATAAAGGGTAGTTATCCCGTTGCCGTGGTCGATGATAGTAGTCTGTCCGTAGCCGGTCTGCCATCCGGCCAGAATAACAGTCCCGCTATCAGCAGCCACTAGAGTGGCTCCTCCCGGAGCTCCGATATCGACCCCGGTGTGAAGTTTGCGCACCTTTAAAATGGGGTGGTACCTCATGCCGTATGGTGAAGTAATATTGGTGTAACCGGGTGCTGGCCAGGTCATGCTGCCCGTACCCGTCGCACTTCCGCCACCGCCTTTGGTTTTTGAACGTATATAGCTTTCCAACTGGCGGGAGGTCTGCTCCAGCTCATCTAGAGCCTGCTGCAGCTTATCCTTTTCCTGCTCCACACCGGCCAGCAGATCCTTTTTGGTTCCCTTCTGCAGGGAAAGCTCGTTCTGTTTACTCTGATAGTAAGCTTGAGTTTCCTCGACTTCTTTTACACTTATCTGCAGATTGCTTTTACGCAGGTCAAGATCCTGGCGCTCCTGGTTTATGCTGTCGATGAGCCTGATGTCTTCGTCAACGATAGCTTTGAGCATATCATAGCGGGTAAGAAAGTCCTTGAGGCTGGTTGATGACAGCAGGACTTCCATAAAGGAGACCGTACCTTCTTCGTATATGTAAACCAGGCGTTCACCGAGTAAATCAGTCTTCTGCCCGATCTCTCCATCCTTCTTCTCAATGTCTTTTTCCGTCTGTTTAATACTGTTTTTCAGCTGATTGATCCTGGCGTTGGTAGTGTTCAGATCCTTCTGAGTGGCATTCATATTTTTGTCCAGCCCCTGAATCTGCCACAGTATCGTATTAGCCTCTTTTTTAGTCTGGTCCAGGTAGTACTGCTGTTCCTCCATCTGCTGGTTTATGGAGTCAAGCTCTTGCTGCTTCTCTTCCAGTTCATCCGCATAGACCGGAAAAATGACCGCTATAAACAAAAGACAGGCACAGATAAATGAAACTGCCTTCCTATATAAAACATTGTTCATCTCCTTAAAGTCCCCCCTGGTAGTAACTTCGGGCATTTACAACTAAACCTTTATCAAACATCCAAATAACGATTTAGCGATATAAGCGTCCCCAGAGTCCCCAAAACGGCGCCGCTCAAAAGCAGCGAAGCATATAGGGTATAGAGTATTTGGGTACTGTTCATCAGGGACAAAAAGAGAATATTCTGTACATTGTGCAGCACCGATGAATAGCCAGCGATCAGAATCACCAGCGCGATTACAGCCCCTGCGGATCCCAGCAAAACTCCCTCCAGAAAGAAAGGCCAGCGCACGAACCAGTCGGTGGCTCCGATCAGCTTCATCAGGTAAATCTCTTTGCGTCTCGCATATATAGCCAGGCGTATGGTCGTAGCGATAAGAAATATCGCACCCAATGCCAATAAAGCTATGATAATTATGCTGACCATGCGGATCCAAGCGGTAATTTTAAACAGCCTCTCAACCAGTCCCTGCCCGTAGTTGACCCTTTCCACTCCAAACATCTGCTCGATCTGCAAAGCCAGTGAGGGAACATCGTGCGGGTCGACCGCCTTTATCTCATATGAATGAGGCAAGGGGTTGCGCCCCATAGTAGTTCCAAGGTTGTATTTCTCCCCGCCGAAGCTCTTCTGAAGTTCCTGCAGTGCCTGATCCTGGGATACAAAAGTAACGGAGTCGATGCCTCCCAGGGCTTCTATCTGGTAGCGCAGGTCAGATATTTGAGAATTGGTGAGATCTTTCTTTAAATAAGCATTAATTTCAACATCCGACTCCAGGTTGGTCATGAAATTGCTGGCATTCAGAAAAAGCAGCAAAGCGATACCCAGGATCAAGACGCAGACCGCCACTGTAGACACCGTGGCCAGACTGAGCAGACGATTGCGTGACATGGAACGGAAGGCTTGGTTAAAAAAATATTTAGTATTGTATAAAATCATATATCGTATTCTCCTGGCCGATTATCCAATGAGAGCTTGCCCCTCTGTAATTCGATCACTCTTTTTCGGGCTGCCTTCACCAGATCCAGGGCATGGGTCGCCATTACCACCGTAGTGCCTTTACGGTTGATATCAAACAAAAGATCCATGATTCCCGCGGAAGTGTCGCGGTCTAAATTTCCAGTAGGTTCATCTGCAATCAGAAGCAGGGGCCGGTTGACCAGGGCGCGGGCAATCCCAACGCGCTGCTGTTCTCCGCCTGATAACTCTCCGGGAAAGCGATTTTCTTTGCCTTTTAAACCCACCATCTGGATTACTTCTGGAACCCTTACCTTGATGTCTCGAGAAGAGCTGCCGATGACCTCCATGGCAAAAGAAACATTCTCATAAACCGTTTTGCTTTCCAATAACTTAAAATCCTGAAACACCATGCCTATACTGCGGCGCATCTTGGGCACCTGACTGCGTTTCATCCTCACTATACTGCGGGAATTAATAAATATCTGCCCCCGGGTGGGGATCTCCTCTCTTATAAGCAGTTTGGTCAATGTGGATTTTCCGGCTCCACTTGCACCTACCAAAAAAACAAATTCTCCTCTATCTATCTTTAATGAAATATCGTCTAAAGCTTTCACCCCGTTAGGATAGATCTTGGATACATTATAAAACTGTACCAGCATCAATTAACCTCCGTAAAATGGCATCTTCAACTGACTGTTATAGCTGGCATCTTGCAAAACCACAGTGGTGTGACAAGGATTCGGGGCAAGGGGACGGTTCTTTTGCCTCACCCCTTGCCTT
>CAZWPO010000035.1:0-20909 GCA_964635975.1 uncultured Syntrophomonas sp. | reverse complement strand
TTGTTTTCAGGTTTGTAATATGACAAAGAAGGAAACTGAGGTGTCTCTGCATATTAGTTTATTTACCTCGCATTACTAAGTATTACATATTTTTTCTTATTATACTTCCCAATATTGCCCGATCAACTCTTTGTTAAACGGCTTCTTCAAACTGTCAAAAAGCTATCTGGCTTGCTCTGGCAAGCTGGATTTGCTAATCAAATAAATATGCTATATCATTGTTTTGGTCGTTAAGATAAGGGATATTAAGTGAAATAATATGGATTAATGGGTATATACATGAATAATATCTCTAAAGAGCAAGTTCGACAATTTCGCCTTCATGCGCACCATTTGGACACATGGTATCAGAAGGCCGATGCAGAGGGCATTGCTGGCGCTTGTGGTTTTCAAAACTCGCCACCCGGTGCATGGGAAATCGCATTACATAACCGTATCCCTGATTGCAAACAGCACGATATGAAACAAATGCTTGAGGTCGAAAAAACACTTTTACAGGCCTGGAGTTTTCGTGGTGCGCCCGTGGTCTTTCCCACTTCGGAAAGTGATGTGTTTTTATCGGCGCTCGTTTCAAAACAAGACGAATCCTGGATATATACTCAAGGAATCCAATTGGCGCTCGATTTTTTACAGATGTCTTTTGCAGAATTGCTGCTCTTACTCAAACAGGTCATGCCGAAACTGGACGGCGAAGTGTTAAAGAGCAAAACCACGTTAGACCAAACTTTGGCAGAATGGACGCTACCGCTTCTTCCAAATGATAAAAGGGATTTGTGGAACAAGCCCTCTATGTACGGGAAACCGGAGAAACAGACCGTCGGCGGTGCAGTAGTATCTTTTTTACTTCGGCCTTGTGCTTTTATGGGCCTGGTTGTCTTTGGAAAGAGAGAGGGTATTAGCCCAACCTTTACTACATATAAACACTGGATAGGTCATTCACTTGAAGTTAAGGATGTCCCCGAGCAAAAACTGGTGCGTAAATATCTGCACTGTTTTGGTCCTGCATCCATAGGCGGGTTTGCGAATTGGCTTGGATGTTCCTCTGCACAGGCCCAACGGATATGGCAAACCATAATAGAGGAAATCGCACCTGTCAACCTGTTCGGGAAAGAACTCTATATACTGTCGGATGACAAAGAACTGCTTTCATCCCCGCCGGAATCGGAGAGAAAAGTACACCTGCTTGGAGGGCATGACCCTTATTTAGCTTTGCATGACCGCGATGTTATCTTGGATAACAGAGTATGGCAAAAACAAATTTGGCAGACCGTTTCAAATCCCGGTGCTGTGTTATGGCAGGGTGAAATAGTAGGCATGTGGAAATCCAAAAAAAGGGGTAAAGGCTTAGAAATAGAAGTTGCCTTGTGGGATGATACAAAGATACCGAAAAGAGATATACAGGATTTAGGCGTTGAATATGCTTTATTTCAACAGCTCAAGCTAGACAAAATCACATTTTTAGAAACGTTTTGACAAAGCTAATCCCAATTTTCGGGAGAAGAACCGGGATTTTTTGACACCATGAGACATTTTATCAAGCGGCCCCTTTTATGCCATTAAAGCCAGTAGGCTAAATATAGATATATCATCGAAATAAATACTGACAGCAACATCAAGGGGAAGCCTATTTTAAAAAACTCGGAAAAGCTGATTGGTGAATCGTAGCGGGATGCAATCCCCGCTACGATAATATTAGCAGACGCACCGATTAAAGTCCCATTCCCTCCTAGACAGGCACCCAGGGCCAGCGACCACCAGATCGATTCCATGGGAATTCCGGACATCTGACCGACTGACTGCAGCATGGGAATCATGGTGGCAACAAAAGGGATGTTATCTACGAAAGCAGAGGCCAAGGCTGACAACCACAGGACCAGGATGCCGGTGGATACGAGCTTGCCACCAGTTATGGCCAGAAACTTCTGCGCGATCAGTTCGATTACTCCGGTCTCTACCAGACCTCCTACTATGATGAACAATCCCGCGAAAAAAAATATGGTGGGCCACTCTACGGTGAGGAGAACCTCATCAACATTCTCCTGGCTTATGAGCATTAACAGACCAGCACCGAACAGAGCTATTGTCGCCGACTCAAGGTGCAGCAACTGGTGAAATAGAAAACCCGCCATAGTTATGGACAGCACCAGCAAAGACTGTTTCATCAGCTTCCAGTCTTTAATGAACGAAGTTTCGTCCAGCTTCATGAGGTCCGCAATATGACCTGGGGTAGTATTTAAGCTCTTTCGATAGATCCACAGCATTATCGAAACTGTAGCCAGAAGAATTATCGCAGCGGGTAGAGCCAAGTTGCTGATAAAATCAATAAATCCTAATCCGGTCGCACTGCCGATCATAATATTAGGAGGGTCCCCTATCAGAGTAGCTGTTCCGCCGATGTTGGAGGAAATTATCTCAGCCAGCAGAAAAGGCATCGGGGCTATATCCAGACGATCGGTTATAGCAAAGGTGATAGGAACGATCAGCAAAACAGTTGTAACGTTGTCAAGCAGGGCTGAAGCAACTGCGGTGATCAAGGATAGAGTGGCCAGGATCGCCAGGGGGTGGCCTCCCGCCATCTTGGCTGACTTGACCGCCAGGTATTCGAAGACACCGCTCTGCCTGGTTATACCTACAATTATCATCATCCCAATCAGAAGGCCGATGGTGTTAAAATCAATCGCCGCGAAAGCCTGCTTTTGTGATAATATTCCCAGAGAAACCGCTGCTGCCGCCCCTACCAGGGCAACAACACTGCGATGGATCTTCTCCACCACGATGAGCGTATAGGCTATGATAAAAATGATTATCGCCAGCCAAAAATGCATATCCAATCACCCACTTGATACTACTATGATACCTTTGTAACATAAATTATATTTGCAACCAAAAGGGTGGCCGACCTTCATAAAAGGCCACCCACCCCAGTAAGCCAATTCTCACAACCCTCAATCCCATATCCACGCTGACTTAGGTATTCAGGGTCCCACCATGCGAGTTTTCACAGCACAGCTTTGACCGAAAATAGAATATTAAGCTGAATGAATTATAGCACATGTTTTTTATCATCAGCAATATTGGGTAAACAGGGGGGACGGTTCTAAATCCCCTGTCTATTTTCTTTAGAACCCTGCAACAAGATTTTTGGGCAGAACAATAGGACCGGTTGGCTTGATACGGTATATTTTAGGGATTACCGGCCCCCGGTCATTGACTTTGCCTCCCGTTTGATAGGCACTGTCGGCAAGCACCCTTCGAACGCCTTTAAACTGGATTCCATACCAGTTATTGAATCCGCTTACTATCCCTATAGCCGTGGGGTAGCCTTTCGTTGTTCCTATAAAGCAGGGCTTTCCATTAAACACACCTATGTACATGGCAACGTGGGTGATATGGTCTATACGCTGAAAGGTAAATATATCGCCTGGTTTGAGCTTTTCTTCTCCCACCAGTTTACCATTCTTCACATACACACCTTCTACCGGCACACCGACCGTATCGTACTTCCGCGAAGCCGAGGTGATGCTATATCCGAAATCCTTGTAGACCATCGATAGGAACTGAGAACAATCGCAATATCCGGTGGAAGCGTATTTGGTATGACCATACTTGATATAGCCATACTCCATATACCAGACCGCGCGCCCGACAATGGCGTCAGCCTGGCTGCCGCTGTAATTAGATCGCAGCGAGGAAATGATTGCAGCACTGTCAACCTTGCTGGAGCTGGAAGTGGCCGCCATGACAGCGGGAGAATAGGCTGCTGCTCCGCCTACTGACAGGGCCAGCATCAATAGATATATCAGTATTTTGTTTTGCAGTTTTGCTTTTTTTTTCACAGGATACCTCCTATTGCTAAGACACTAAGACAAAAAAATACTAGCTTGGATATTGATAGCACTTTCGCTTCCATAATCCAAGCTTTCGACTCGTTTTTATTTCTTCCTTTTGGTAAATTTGGGCATTAGGGCAAGACATGGTTGAACAATGGTTGCAATAGGCGCATTCTCCTGGCTTTGCAGCAAATGGCAAGTGTCTCTGGTATTTTGCGGTCATTATGTATGTTTATGGATTATTGCAATGCCTCTTTATTTACCTTGGATCTCATCAGATCTATGAATACGCAGGCCAGGTTGGGGTCAAACTGTGTACCTGCACAGCGGGCGATTTCCTCCAGGGCTTCTGCAGGCGTTATCCCTTTCTGGTAGGGACGCCCGCTGGTCATGACATCATAGGCGTCGGCCAGGGCCAGTATGCGTGAAATCAGTGGTATCTCCTTGCCCTTCACGCCCAGGGGATAGCCGGTTCCGTCCCATCGTTCATGATGATTCAGAATTGCGTCTGCAATTTGAGCAAGATCCGGATTGGATAGGGCTATGCGGTAGCCGATTTCGGAGTGTTTCTTCATCAGATCCCATTCTTCGAGGGTCAAACGTCCGGGTTTATCGAGTATGCTGTTTGGTATAGCTATCTTTCCAATATCATGTAGAGCGGCCAGCAGGGTTAGGCAGTTAATCTCATCAGGGGCCAGACCCAGCTTCATCCCCAACTCCAGCACGATTTCGCGCAGGCGTTCCGTATGCTCCTGAGTCTCATGGCTGCGCACCCACATCGTCCGTTCCAAAGACTTCACAAATGTACTTCGGGTACTGCGGCTCTCCAGCATTTTGTTCCGGTACATCAGGTCTTCAGCCTTTCTAAACACCTCTTCCAGATCTTGAGCTGGTGTGGTCTTGGTTGCCGTCCCCAGTGCAATGCTCATTTTGACTGGCAGTTCAATGAGCTGCCCGCACTCCTCATATATCCTGGCACAAATCCGGCGGGCCGTATCTTCTCCGCAGTCAGGAAGCATTATGACAAACTCGTCCCCCCCCCAACGGGCGGCATAGTCAGTCTCCCGGCAGTTCAGGGAGATGATATGGGCTACTTTTTGCAGTGTAAAGTCTCCTGTAGAATGGCCAAAAGCGTCATTCACCATTTTCAGACCGTTCAGATCGCCGATGATGATTGATAATGGCAAGTTTTGCTCGTTGTCCAGTTCTCTGGTTTTGGCCTCCATAAAACCACGGTTGTAGAGCCCGGTAAGCTTGTCGAAATAACTGAGGTATTCTATCTGGCGCTGGGCAATTTTTTGTTCGCTGATATCTATGGCCACTCCCAGAGTAGCTGGTTTGCCGTTGAATACTATATTGCTCAAAGTGAAATCCGACCAGGCCTCACGCCCGTCTTTGGGCAGCATACGGGTCTGAAAGGTCCCACTGGGGAGAGCGCCCTTTAATCTATCAGCAGTCATTTTTTTGATCATATCCCAATGCTGGGGATGGAAAAACTCCCATAGCCCCATGGAGCTGCATTCTTCAGGCGAATAGCCGGTTTTTTCCGTAAAGACACGGTTAAAATATACCAGCTTGCTTTCTTCAATTACAAATATCAGGTTGGGGGAGTTCTCAGATAGCTGGCGGAAGTTGTTTTCGCTCTGAGCCAGGGCTGTCTGCAGCTGTTTGCGCCGGGTAATATCATAAGCGACCCCCAGCACCGCAGGCTTTCCCTCCCACTGATAAATACTGGCGCTGATATCCATCCACTGCGGCGACCCATATTTCGCTGAAATCCTGATATCCTGCCTGAATATTAGCGCCTCACCTCTTTGAAGCTGTATCATACCTCTTCGCACCTGCTCGTGAAATTCCGGGTCGATCAATTCCAGCGAATCCATCTCCCGGAGAACTTTGAAATCAATACCCATGGTATCGATGAAAAACTGATTCACGTACTGATACTTTCTATTTTGGATAATGTAGATGCAGGCCGGCACCGTATCGGTCAACTGCCGGAATTTACTTTCGGTCTCTTCCAGGTCTCTGCGCAAGCGCTGTGTCTTGGTTATATCATTGGCGATAGCTATCACCGCAGGCTTACCTTCATATTGGATAAGATCGGCGGAAATGTCCAGCCAGACAGTGTCACTGCTCTTTGTTACAGCTTTGAACTGGTAGCTCTTGGGTACATCATGTCCCTCCTGGCGCCGGGCTGCATTGTCACAAATCATCTCCCTGTGGTCGGGATGAACAATATCACTTATGGTCAAGCCGCTAAATTCTTCATTGCTGTAACCCAGAACATTTTCCAGGCGATGATTAATGAATCGGAATTTATGGTCCTGCAGGATAAACACCGCGCGCGCTGTTTCGACCAGGGCGCTAAATTTTGCTTCGCTTTCCCGGAGGGTTTTCTCACATTTCTTCTGGTATGAAATATCGCGGCCTATCAAACATGTTTCTTTCAGCTGACCGGCCGTGTCAAATATGCCTCTCATCTGCCAGTGGTACCAAGGCGCGGAATCACTGTACTGCATATATGGGCTTTCAAAGGTATGAACGGGTTGGACAGTAGTGATTTTTCGGCCAACGCCATCAAGTAATTGTCTGAAAGTATGATTGAGTATATAGGCAAGGTTTTTACCTGGGACTGCTGAAGAATCTAAGTCCAGTAGTTTAAGGCCTTGGCCATTTGCGTAAGTGATCACGCCCTGTGGCGAAAAGCAGAACACGATATCTTCTAGGTCTTGTAGTATGGATGCGTAAACCTGTCCCCTGGACAAATTAATATCTTCCATGCGTTTGTTTCCCTTCACAAATATCCATATAAATCGATCTTTATAGAGCACTATGGTGTTAACTAAAATACAATTCTGGTATATAGAGGGATAACAACCTGATACTATCGAGTTTACTATAATTTATCGTATTTTTTTAATAATCACATTACCTATCTTTTAAAAATAGGTCCTAGGTCCTGGTAGTCAAAAAGCCTTGATTCTCATCAAGTAGACCAGCTGATTCAAATAATCTAGTAATCACTTTATTCTTCCACCATGATAATTCTATAATTAGCATATTGATAAGAGACAGGGGAAACATCGAACATGAATATTCTAGCCATGGAAAATGTCAGTAAAAGTTATGGCGAAAAAGGGCTACTGCGCGAAATCAATTTCGGCATAGAAGACGGGGAAAAAATAGGGCTACTTGGTATAAACGGCTCAGGAAAATCCACCTTTTTGAAGATCATTGCCCGGCGTGAAGAACCTGATCTCGGCAGTATTATTTGGAATAAGAATTTACGCGTTCATTACCTTCCGCAGGAACCCCCTTTTGAACCATGTGCCAATGTACTGGATACCGTACTGAATGGAGATTCCGCGGCTTTACTGATTTACAAGCAGTACCAGGCTCTGACCGGGAGAAGTGAGACTGCATTCGAAAGCGAAGACCTGCACCAAAAAATTCTGCACTTGAGCCAACAGATGGAAGCCCATGACGCATGGGCGCTGGAAAGCGAAGCGAAAGGCTTCCTCAACAAATTGGGCATCCACGATTTTGAAGCCCGGATGGACCAGCTATCCGGGGGGCAGCGGAAGAGGGTGGCACTGGCTGCTGCTCTTATGAATCCCGCTGATCTGTTGATTCTTGATGAACCCACCAACCACCTTGATAATCAGGCAATTGACTGGTTGGAGGGCTACCTGCAAAAGTTGAGGACCCCCCTTTTGATGGTTACCCATGACCGATATTTTTTGGAGCGGGTAACCAATCGCATTATTGAAATAGAAGGCGGCCAGCTTTACAGCTATCCGGGCAGTTACAGCAGGTATCTAGAGCTAAAACTACAGCGAGAAGAAATCGAAGCTTCTGCGGCCAGTCGAAAACAGGCCCTGCTTCGCAAAGAGCTGGCCTGGATGAAAAAAGGTGCAAAAGCCCGCACAACCAAACAAAAAGCCCGAATTCAACGTTTTGAAGATCTTAATAAAGACCAACCCCAGGCAAAAACAGCGGTTATGCAGATTTCTTCCACCGCCAGCCGTCTGGGTAAAAAAATTATTACTCTTCATCATGTCTCCCATGGTTTTGACGGCAAAAAACTCATTAATGACTACTCTTGCATACTGGACCGCAATGAACGCATGGGATTAACCGGCCCGAACGGGATTGGCAAATCCACCCTCCTCAGCATAATGGGGGGTGATCTAATTCCGCAAAATGGCGAGGTAGAAATAGGCCCGACTGTGAAAATCGGATATTTCCCCCAGGAGAGTACCGGCCTTCCCGATGATATGCGCGTTATCGATTATATACGCGAGGCAGGCGAATACCTGCAGGCGGGCAAAAAGCTGTTAAGTGCCGCCCAGATGCTGGAGACATTTCTTTTCTCCCCTGCTTCGCAGTGGAATACTATTCAAAAATTGTCCGGTGGAGAAAAGCGCAGGCTGCACCTTTTGCGAATCTTGATGGGATCCCCCAACGTGCTCCTGCTTGATGAACCCGGCAATAACCTGGATATTGACACCCTCACTATTCTGGAGGACTACCTTGATGATTTTCCAGGCGCAGTAGCAGTGGTATCCCATGACCGCTATTTTTTAGATCGTGTCTGCGACAGTATTCTAGCTTTTGAAAAAGAAGGCCGCCTTGGATTATTTCCGGGCAATTATTCGGACTATTTGCTGCGCACCTCTAATCAGGACAAGAATTTCGAGGGCTCAAATAATCATGAGGCAGATCTCCAAAAGAATGCCGCAACCAGCGCCAGCAAAATTAGCAAACCCCTCAAGTTTTCCTTTCAGGAGCAGAAAGATTTTGCAGAGATAGATGAGCGCATTGCGGCAGTTGAGGACGAGTTAAAAAAAATTGACCTGCAGATCAACCAGTCAGCCAGCGATTATCAGAAACTGGAAAGGCTGCTGCAAACAAAGAAAAGCATTGACGAGCGTTTGGAGACCCTGTTTGAACGCTGGGCATATCTTAATGAACTCGCCGAAGAGATCGAGAAGCGCAAACCCGTCAGGTGAAGTATTCTCTAATAAAGACAGGGCCTGCATCCGTGCTGCAGGCCCTCTGTTTATTCTGTCTATAATCCGCCGTACAATTTCTGAATACCGATAATGTCAGGCGCTGCCAAACTTCTTTTGTCAGTATCGCCTTCCCATGAGTAACCATACATCGTGACATATGAATAAGCCGATATGTAAACATCAGCCAGGCCTACCGCATGACCAAGTTCATGGGTGGCAATGTTTTGCAAGTCCATAATTGTTTCAGATCCTACACTCGGGTCAACATATCCCCATGTGAATCCATCTGTATTGAACAGCATATCGAACTCCACAATGCCCTTGGTTTTACGGTTATACCAGACAGAGGTAACGGCAATCACGTTGGGATCAGAATATGGGCCAAAACAGATGGCATTCTCGCCGTCCAGTTCCCTAAATACAGCTGAATTATCACTATCTACCGTAAATGTATCATTGAACAGCTCTCTACCGGTAGCAGAATCCCATGTTTCTGCAGAAGTTGATACTGCATTTGTTACAAAATCAGCGCTTAAATCGGTGTTATTTAAATTGATAACATAATTTACCGGAGTGGTTAACCATTTGACACCCATCAACTTATAACCCGGGTCAGTTTTCACCACTTTGGCAGCCGAGTTTTTAACCTTATAGTGGATAAAATCGACTCTTTCCACATCCTTTTTCGTTTTTTCCTTTGGCTGGTCGGCAGCAAAAACCGCAGCATTACTGGATAAAAGCAGGATTACAATAAGCAGCAGACTCAAAATCCCTTTTTTTCTGGCCATGATATCCCTCCCTGATTTATTTGGCTTTTCTAATTATATCTTTAAACATTATATTTCGACAATATTCTACCAACTGGTGATGATTGATGGTTCCTCAGCTATTTAATACATGCTCATATTGACGTAAATAGCGGATCAAAAGCAGCCTTAAGCCGTAAACTAGATTAGAGGTGATTACATGAGTGATCCTAAAAATTTTGATCCGCCCACCAGTCGCTATTTAATGGGCATACCCGTGCAGGATCCGTGGGAAAAGAACCATCCAGGGCTCAAATACGACCCGCCCATAAGCCGCTATATATCGATTAAAAAGGCGATACCGGATCCATCCAGTCGATAGGGCTTACTACTTTAAAGCAAAAAAAATCTTTCCTGCGCTATTTATCATTTGTGCGCGATTTTGGCACACCAGAAATTCCAGGTGGGATATGGCTTCCCCGGTGGCGCACCACTGCTGCAGCAGCGGAAACTTCTCCCATGGAACTTTCATATCCCAATCCATTTCACGTGCCACCTGGTAGGCACTCATGGTCTCTCCCTTTAGTATCGCAACAATATTGGCCAGCCGTTTCTCATGATGCTGGATCAATTCTACAATCCTCTGTCCAGGGTTGTTGATGAATCTTCGGTGCCCTGGTAGAAGCATTTGTATATCCATCTCTCCTACTTTTTTCAGGCTCTTTAGATAGACCTCCAGGGAGTCTTCTCTATCCGGCCATCCAGTTATGTTAGGAGAAATATCGGCCAGGATATGATCCCCGCTGAGCATGATTTTCTTTGCGGGTTCATAGAGGCAGACATGCCCCGGAGTGTGTCCGGGAGTCATAACGCAGGTAAAGTGATAATCAGCAGCATCCAAAATGTCCCCCTCCCGAACATAGCTAAAGTCGATGGCGGCACCGGGAAGATATTGTTTCATGATCAATACTGAATCATCCAGGCCTATATTGGGGAAACCGTACATGACAAAGTAGTCCATGACCCGCTGGCCATGAGACTCATCAAGGGTGTCATTGATAAGCTCTGCGTCAAGCTCACTGCAATAAACGCGGGATTCATCAGTTTTCAGTTCAAAAATCAGCCCGGAATGATCTCCGTGCATATGGGTTACAAAAAAGTCCAAATCCTCCAACCTGACACCGAGTTCGTCAATTCCATCCAGCAAAGCCTCTCTGCATACATGAAATGGGAATCCCGTGTCTACTAACAGGCTCCTATCCGGCCCTTTAATAAGGTAAGAATTGGTGGCCTTCAAGGGATTGCCCGGAAGAGGCACTTCTATCAAAAACATATTAGGCATTATTTCTTTAGGCATATAACAACCTCCGCCGATTTTATTTGCTCTTTTTAAACTTAAGCATCTTTAAATCGAACAGCCTGCTCTACAGGTCGTCGGCGGCTGCGCACCTGATTTTGCACATGACTTGCATCACCATATCCCAGGGCGATACCGATAGCGATGCAGAGATTATCAGGGATGTTCAACTCGGCCCGGACCAGGTCCGGATAGGAAGCGAACTGTACGGCCACAGCGGAGTCAAGGCCATACTGTTGAGCGCCCAGCATGATACTCTGAGCAATAATGCCCAGGTCAAATAAAGACCAGTGAGTGAGTGTCCGGTCCATACACAGGAACGCCACCACCGGGGCTCCGAAAAAATTGAAATTTTGCGCCATATTGAAGCGCCGCCCTTGCTCATCATCGCGGGCGATATTCATATGGGTAAGCCTCATTTTACCGAGTTCCTGGTAGCGGCCTTTCATTTCCGGCGGCCAATCTTCAGGGCGGCTCAATTCTGGATTAAGAGGTGTATCGCTTTCAAAATTTCTGGTATAGGCTTCACGGAGTCGCTCAAGACAGGCACCGCTGGCAACGAATATCTCCCAGGGCTGGGTGTTGCCCCAGGATGGAGACTGGTTGGCAGCCTCCATGATGTTAAAAAGGTGCTGAGGGTCAACTGGCGTCGTTTTAAAGGCACGACATGTGTAGCGCCTGGCAAGCGCCTCACTTACGTTCATATTTAACTCCCCTTCCAAATGCTCTCTCTAATTTATACCGTTTAATCCATATTAATAATTTAACATATAAAGTATTCAAATGATGATTATGGATTCTATCATTTTGCAGGTCAATTTTCATTAATATATAAAATTGGACCAAATTTTTTATAATAATATTTTAGCCATATGTTGCGCAAAATTGTTTAACTGTCCTTAAAGGAACAGCCGGCAAGTACATCCCTGCCGGCTGTTTGTTTTCTTGAGTAGTCAATAGATTGACTTTTAATCAAACACATTATATAATATATTATTATAATTAATAAAATATAATTATAACACACATTTTTAACCTTGTCAAGTATTTTCGCTGGCGTCAATTCAAGGGAGATGGGAAGAATGAATCTGCTCGATATATATTATCAATCCTTAGGAAAGCTCGTCAGAATGCAAGCAGATGAAATACTGGAGCTCAACCGCAGAAGTTCTGATCATAATCTGCAATTATCCCACCAGGAAGCATTGGAACTCATTGCATCAAAAAATCAATCCCTGGCCGCCTTGGGACGTATTGAACCAGGCAGTGAAGCGATACTAAGTATCATAAATGCATTTTTTGATTCTCCCTATATGCATCCCAAGAATTATGCTGACACATTGGGTGAACTGCTAGAAATATTCTACTACATGAAAAACGAGACCGAAGACCACCTCTCCGACCAGAAATTGCTCCAGATCATGAAAGAACTTTTCAACACGACCAGCCGGGGATCACTGGAGCTGTTAAAGGATCGGGATCTTGCCGTCTTCGTCAGGATATTCCGATGTTATCTGAAAACCGCCCAACCCTATTAGAAAGGACAATTATCATGAGCGATGCCTACGTCAAGAAGCATTCTAAAATAAATATAAATAATCTTGAACGGAATAGATATGCGCTCTCCCTGCTGGACGAAGCCTGCCGCACTGGCGCAACTGACAGCAGTGTGGTTGCTATTTTTCATAATCAGCTGTTGTCCATATTGGCTGATCTGATTCTTAAGTACACCAGGGGCAGGAGCAGTTCTGTCAGATCCGAAACAGCCCAGGTCATCCTGGAGTCGATATTATATTCTATAGATGCCGCCCTGCTGTCTCTTAATGATCCAGACAGTTCACTCGATATGCTGAGAAACTTGAGGTTGGATAACGTCTACGAAAACGGCCTGGCACTTGTCAACTCGGTCTTTACCGAGTCTAAGATCATATATGAAGAAATTGCCCTTGGCAAGCTAACTGTCAATAACCTATCCTACAACTCCGCTATTGATAAAGACCTGCCCCTATTCTTCGAAAAATATGATCCGGTCTTCAAGGCCCATGATCATATGGCCAGCATGGATTATCCTCTATTTTGCGATGATATGAGCCTGCAGGGGATCTTCTATATTCATCAATACGTCAAGAAGCTGCACCTGGAAAACCATTTCTGCCTGCTGTTCCCCCCGGAAGCTGTCAGGCACCTGCTCTCAAGCTATAGCCAGACCTACATGATCGACAGCCAGGATGCGCTCATCAACATCTTTGAAATCGTACTTACCAACTCCATATTTGCGGTTCTGTCGGGGCAGAGTCCTGACCAATTGGATATTTCCCCGGACAAGTACGATGGGCTGGTAAAAAGTCTGAAATATCTAAATAGAGAACAGTACTCCTCTCAAATTGGCGGAGCCATAGAGGAGGTGCTGGATTTTCTCCATATCGAGCATGCTCTCGCCAGGGAATATGCCCGAAATATCGAAGCAGTATTAATCCCCAGGATTGAAAACGCTCTTTTGCACGGATGTCTTTCAAATATAGCTATTCTAGAAAACACCAGGGTCTACTCCCCGGAAATATTATACCAGGAAGGCCCCAGAATGGATGATGTGAACTTTAGAGACCTGTTCGCCGACCTCATGGCATGCTGCAGCGTCCATGAAAAAATCGCGATTATAAAAGCCCGTGTGCGCTCTTTTACTGATTTTGTAGACATATTGGAAGCCGAGTGCCTGTATGGCGATGAATTCGCGGCTCTTTTCAGCACCCTGGGCGATCTGGAGCTATCATTACTGGGCCGTTTGGTGTTTATAGAGGAAATCAGAGAAGATCCGCAGGGATTTTCGATTTCATATTCAATATCCAGAGACGCAGATAGCGGTTGGTTTAAACAATACATCGGTTTCCTGGGAAGTCTAGACCAGAAACGCATTACTTCAATCGAGAACCTGATTAAACTTTATCCGTAGCAGGCTGTGTTGAGCCCAAGCATTATACAGCCCGTTCAATTACGCCAGTAATTTAGCTGATCGAACGGGCTCATATATTTAACGCTAATGGTCGCTCTTAACTATTTTAGAGCATCGGGATCATAGCCGAAATCCAATGCCATTCTTATTGAACCTCTAGCCCATTGTCCATTTTCAAAATATACAAATACTTTACTTGAGTCATCTGTAGCAATAAAAAATATGGGATTGCGCTCATAAGGA
Organism: uncultured Syntrophomonas sp.; assembly: GCA_964635975.1. Lineage (GTDB taxonomy): Bacteria > Bacillota > Syntrophomonadia > Syntrophomonadales > Syntrophomonadaceae > UBA5314. The sequence goes on along the minus strand of CAZWPO010000035.1, from coordinate 6,765 downwards.
ATGAATCTTATCCAATATCTTTCCTCATCATAAATGGTTTCCAATACTTTCGAATATTCCATACTCACTGCTCCTAAACAAGTCTATTTCATAACGTTCGGATCATAGCCAAAATCCATGGCCATTTGTAGGGAACTACGGGCATACATACCGTTGTCAAAAAATACAAATACTTTATTGGGGTCATCGGCGGCAACAAAAAATATAGGATTCATCTGCCTGGGGATATACTTGATCCAGTACCTTTCTTCATCCTGGATAGTATCAAGTATCTTTGTGTACTCCATAATAACTCGCTCCTTGTTATTTTTAATAAGGCTTACTCATGATCTTATTTTCATCTGCCATCCATGTCAAGCAAGCTCGCCCTAAAAACATATGTTGATTTCATATCAGCTGTTTTATTATAATGTGACTTCTATCAAATTAAAAATTTCTTATTGCTTCGCCGCCAGATCTTCATTTTACCCGCATAAGTGATAAGCGGGTCCCTGAATTGCGGGTCAGCTAGCTCGACGAGAGCTTCGGCCCGTTCCCAGGTGCTCTTGCCCTTTAGATTTACCTTGCCGTGTTCAGTAACTATCCAGTGCGTCATCGCACGGCTGGATGTCACTACTGAACCCGATTTTAGTACAGGCACTATTCGCGAACGGGGTACACCGTTTCTTTCATAACTGGAAGAAAGACAGATAAAGCTCTTCCCCCCCCTGGAAAGGTAGGCGCCCAGGGCAAAGTCCACCGCGCCGCCATTTCCGCTTATATGTCGGCATCCGAAGGATTCCGAGCTGACCTGCCCGTATAAGTCTACCTCAATGGCATTATTTATGGATATGAAATTATCAATACGACCCATCACATTGGGGTCGTTGGTATAATCACCGGGATAGGCTGCCAGTTCAGGATTATTATCCAGGAATCGATAGAGATCCTCGCTGCCAAATGCAAAGCAATATACCTGAAGTCCCCTGTCCAGGGTTTTCTTTCTCCCGTTAATCTTGCCTGAAATAGCCAGCTGCATAAGGGCATCGCTGTACAATTCTGTATGTACCCCGAGGTCCCTGAGATCTGTAGTGGCCAGCATCGATCCAACTGCGCCGGGCATTCCTCCTATACCCAGCTGCAGACAGGCTCCGTTGGGTATTTCCTCGATTATATGTTTGGCCACTTTTTGATCTATCTCGCTGGGAGGTTCAGGTTTAACCGCCGGCAAAGGCTCATTGGGACCTTCAACTACATAGTCCACCTGGGATATGTGCAATTTATCATCATAGCCGCCCAGGGTCCTGGGCATATTGCGGTTGACTTCAAAGATTATAACCCTGGACATGTCGATTGTTCCCATTAGCCATGAAATTTGCGGGCCCAAGCTGAAATATCCATGTTCATCCATGGGCGCCACCTGAAAAATAGTCACATCTATGGGATCAAAATTTTCCCGGTAATACCTTGCCGTCTCAAACAGCCTGATGGGTATGTAACAGGCCTGACCGGCATCTGATATCTTCCTATCTATGCTGCTCATATGCAGAGAATGCCAGCTGAAATGCTCCAAAGCATTGTTTACTTTCATGATCTCGGGCATGCGCATACTAATGCAGGCCCTTACCTTTACATCTTCCAGCTCATCCGCCCGTTTGGCCAGAGCCCGGTCAACAGCAATAGGCTGCCCGCAGCACAACCCATAATCTATCCAATCTCCGGATTTAACCATACCGGCTGCCTGTTCAGGAGATATCAGTTTGTTTTTATATTCCTCATGTATATTAAGGTTAACTTTAATCTCTCTCATGATGCACCTTCCTGAAACCGTATTTTTTGTCCCTCAAATTCACATCCTGGCTAAATAAAAATCCCTTGCTGCAACGGAAAAGTGCTCGGGCCGAAGCTCTTCTTGTATTCCAGCCCTTATCATGTTGTTAAGTTGAGTTAAAGAAAACCGATCATTCCTTTCGCTGTTAAGCTGGCATTCCAATCTATAGGGTATATTCCTGCCTGCTTTTTATTTAACTCTTATTTAAGTAACAAGCAAAAATTATACCCGATAAAAATAATCATGCTATAGGCTCGGGATGCCCAATATTCGGGACTACCAAAAAGCGGAAGCTTTTTGGTGTTGCATTTCGGGTACATATTTATGTTTCATTTTTACTACGTGTGGTATTTTTATCGAAAATCATCCTAAAGGAAATTGCCGTTTTATAAAAATTAATGCCGGAGATCCATTATGCAACAGCCTCTCCAGCATCAAATTCATAACTGATTCTTGCGTTTGTTATATAGATGCGCTGGCCTCCTCAAATTCCTTCTTAAAGATTGAATAAGTATTGTCATCACCAGTTATATTTATAAGCCGGGAAGTAAATGTGTTTTGTTTTACATTCTGTTCTGCGGAAATCAGGCTTGCCCTAAACATCTCATCATCCCTGACCATCATAAAGCCAGGCAGACCGTGGGCAGCCATGCCCATTTTCTCTTTCTCCATCAGGTGCTTGGGCTCATCAAATGTAAAAGATTTACCTACAGCCAGCATCAAAATCTCATTGTGGGGTGGTTTGATATCAGCTACCCATTCCTTCTCATAAGTCCCATTAAGGACTTGATACTCCAGATGGTGAGATTCCATTCTTAGAACCTGACCGTCCTGCGCCATAAACACCTGCATAAATCTTATCATCTGTTTGCCGTATTTGCCTATCAGCCCCTGTCTGATGGCAAACCCCAGGCAGTAAGGCCTGGTTAGGTCAAACTGCATAAGCACTTTTCCGCTTTTAGCATCTTTGAGAGTCCATTTGCTCTGGCTGATAAGCAGTATTCGCTTCCGGTTTTTTATTACCAGTATCAGAGTGCATAGCACAGCTATAGCTGCCATTCCCCCCAGGGCGATAGGAACTGACATAATGTCCGGATTCATGTTGCCAAATGCGATTAAACCAGTTATACCTCCTACCGCTACCAAAGTGACCAGTATGAACTCGGTCCACCCAACTCTCTCTCCAACCTTAAACTCAGCCGACATAGTGCAACCCTCCTAATTTGTCTCTTAATAATATCGTCTATCATGTCGATTTTCGTCACTATACGATTACATTAGACAAAATCCACCGGCATAAATGCCTATTACTCGTAGGATTCTTTTAAGATTTGCTTCTTTTAAATGCCTTGTTTTACCCGGAATCTGTCCGATTCAGGATATAATAAAAATGGGATATGATTTTTTGGTATCGCTTGAAATCATAGTGGGTCTATTCTATCAGCATGCCAGCTATAGTTAACAACCATCTTCTGCCGCTAATCACACTTGAATAATAAAGGGCAGCTTACTCTCCTTTAAGGGAGTCAACTGCCCTTTAAAAATTACTTATATATCGCTGCTCAACCAGTACTGACTTCCATCCGGCTTTCTATGCATTAAGCCGAATTCTATCAAATACCTTCTCAATGTCACAAAGTCTTCCTCGAAGTCTCTAAGAATCTCATTCACTTGTTTCTCGTTATATGAGCGGCCCGGCTCAAATGCTCTGACTATCCGAGGAAGCTTATCGACATATACCAGGTAGGCAAAATCGGAACCATGCATCTGCTTAACATGCACTCGCATATTTTCCAAAGGCAAGTCTTTGGCATCATTCATGGCTATTTCAATTTTTTTGCCGCACAACAAGCAGACTATCAACTCCTGATCGACAATAAATCCATTGCGAAGATCATTACGAGAAGCTCTGCGAAAAAGTTCAGCAATATCCATCTGCAGGCCCCCTTTATGCTCACTTCTTTTTGTGGTAACCGCGTTCGCCATAAGGCTGCAGTTTGTCCATCCACTTCTCTTCAAGTTTGCCCAGTTCAACCCGCTTATCAAAAAATACGCCCTCTGGTTCTTTCAATGTCTCCAATATTTCAAAGACGAAAGCGTCCCCGCCGTATTGTTTGTATTCCTCTTGAAGAGTGCGGTTATAGTGGCCGCCGCCCTCGAGAGTCCCGCGTTTTCCGTTTAAGCTTTTTAAGTTTGGAGTTGACGCGATCAAAATCTTATTATTTTTTGTATTCCTGATTTGATAGACCCCACCTTCAGTTTTCATTTCCCGATACTGCTGTTTCAATTCTTTTCTGCGATCCATGGCAATCTCCTTCTCCATAATGTTTTCCTTAAGCCAATAACGGCTGCCGTCTGCTTCCCTATCCAGGAATCCGTAGTCGATCAGGTAGCGGCGAAGGGTCGCGACGTCCTCGTTTATGCCCTCCAGTACGGCGTTGATTTCTTTTTCGCTGTAAAAATGCCCTGGTTCAAATCGCCTAGCGATCTCATTCATCACTATTCGCCTGGTCTTATTTTTCATGTTCAGGGACTTTAAGGGTCCATCGATTCCCAGGGGGAAGTATTTTCTTAACAGCTTATCTTTTTCTCCCTTTCCTTTTCTGACAGTACTCCCCGGCTGCCCCGGGGGCGCCCAAATTATCCCCGCATCCGTCGGGAGCACCTCATCGCGCTCTCTCAAAAGCTCCATGATGGCCAGAAATACCCTGGCCTGCCGCTCTTTCTCCTTAAGAACAAAACGGTGGTTGCGGATGGTTGACTTGCTGCCGATGGAAAGATGATTTTGGATTTCTTCGTCATTTTTCCCATGGTAAAACAGTTTTAATAATTGGCTTTGATGATCGGACAGACCGGTTACTTTTTTGTCCAGGGAGACGAGATAGTCAAAAACCGTTCCGTGCTCTCTGGCTATGTGGATTTTGATATATTTATATGCTTCGTAAAGAAGTCCCTCATCAGTATAAATCATGCCTTTTTCTATTCTTTTACCGCACAGCAGGCAGATGTAATAGTCTTTGGACTCTGTGAATCCTGACTTGAGCTCTTCCATGCTGAGTTGCCAAAACATCTCTTTGTTAGTCATAGTTAGATTTCTCCTGTATTTATCTATTTATATGCAAACATTTTACTCTATTATCTTAGTTATCGCAAGTTTTTGTATTATCAACGGTTAAGGAGGCAGAAAATAAAAATCCCCCGCTATTGGCGAAGGAGTTCGGATATTCCGCTATTTTATGACTGCTGACTGTGAAAAAACTTTGTTAGATCCTAGCCGCTCAATTCATTGATCTTGTATTGGACCATACGGTAATATTTAGCGATTAGCTCGTCCAAAATCCGGCTCATTTTCAGAACTTGAAGGTCCTGAAAACCTTTTTCGCCGCCGAGCTTGTTCAATTCGATTCGCATTTCCTCAATTTTTCTATTCATCTCCATTTAGCGCCACCCGCCTCATAGTTAAATATCCAGGGAACCAAAGCCCTTCTATATATTCTATCGTGGAAATACCAAGAATCTTTACAGTTTTCTGGTTGTTTTAACTATATTCTGTATTTTTTTGTTGACAAAGCGCTTGGCCGTGGGCTAATTCTTGTTAGGTGAGCTCTATTTTATGACCCCTATACTTCTAAGCCTGGCGATCTCGTCAGCTGAGTAACCAGCCGTGGCAAGGATTTCCTCGGTGTGCTCTCCCAATCCCGGAAAGGTAAGTTTCAACTCACTCAGTTTATCCGAATACTTGATGGGCATACCGGTTACAATCATATCTTTGCCCGTTCCTGCGAAAGCGTCTAGCTTTACAATCATTTCCCGTGCCCGGGGCTGTTGATGAATGCTAACCTGCTCGAGATCCAGAACCGGTGTTACACATATATCAGTAGATGCGAATATTCCTGCCCATTCTGCCTGGCTTCGGGTTTTAAACACTTCTTCGATCCCCCGGATCATCTCATCCTGGCGGGTCAAATCCTGTTGAATCTCAAAGTACTCAGGTTTTCCGATAATGTCGCAGAACTGCTTCCAGAACTTGCTTTCCACGGGAGCTATGCTCATATGCTTTCCGTCTTGGGTTTCATAGATATGGTAATAGGCATATGATCCGGTAAACAGGGTCTTTCCCATCTGTGGCATTTCTCCGCTAGCACACCAATTCACCAACGGTATAGCCATCAGACTGATGGCCCCGTCCATCATCGATATGTCGCAATACTGGCCGCGGCCGGTCTGCTCCCGGTTTATCAAGGCAATCAATATGGCTATTACAGCGTGCAACGAGCCCCCCGCATTGCTGGCAATAGATACCGTAGGTATGGCTGGAGTATTGTCTCTGGTCCCGGTCAGATAACTTATCCCCGCTGAACTTATTATATTCAGATCATGAGCCGCCTTTCCATGCCACGGGCCGGTAGCCCCGAACCCGCTGATGGCACAGTAAATGATGCGCTGGTTCGCGGATTTTACCTCATTGTAAGAAAGGCCTATTTTCTCCATCACCCCCGGACGGAAAGCATGCACCAGGACGTCGCTGCCTTCAATCAGCTTCATAAAAACCGCCTTACCCTCCTCACTATAAAGGTCCAGAGCCAGGCTTTTTTTGTTTCTGTTGGTCGCGTAGAACGTAGCTCCCTGTTCGTTAATCATGGGCTCCAGGAAGCGTCCGCGGTCGCCTTCCAGCGATTCGACCTTGATGACCTCGGCACCATGATCAGCCAGGAGCTGGGTGCAGAAAGGCCCAGCCAGTACCATTGATAGATCCAGAACTCGAATTCCTTCCAGGGGAAGCCTCATGATATATTCCTCCTTCGACATTACTATCTAATTATTAATTAAAACAACACGATCGACAACGCTTCAGTCTACCGGATATTTCGCTCCCATAAACTAACCTAAAATTTCATATTATTGTAAAACCCTTAAATCTCGATAATATTATTATAAAATTGTATCTATACCAT
>CAZWPO010000034.1:0-23342 GCA_964635975.1 uncultured Syntrophomonas sp. | reverse complement strand
CTTTCGCCCCTGACGCGCAAGAATAATATTATCATGCCCATTTAACTGTGTCAAGGTTTTACATAACCTTTTTCTAGGTTTTTTAGCCCATTCTGATGGATAATGTCACTTACCCTGAGAAAATCTGTATAAATCTTGATCGTTTCCTTTAAAGTTTACGTAACTGCTTGGGACCTCCCCAACTATTATAGTCTCCGCCAGTGGTATTGTGCTGATTACATCCACCTCATCACTGAGGTACGGCACTGCAATTCGCATTTTGCTGTCAATCACTAGATATATTAAGTGTCGGGTTTGATTTATTCCAGCCTGTTCAAATTTATTTTGCAGGTCAACATGCACTTCACTGCTGGGAACAACCCGAACTGTCATTTCTGGTCCAGCTCCAGCCAATAAACGAATTCCGCTCAACTGACCAAGAGGAACTGAAACGCTATCCTCATTCATTTGCCTCATCGAATATGAAACTGCTTCTATAGTATTCGCTATTACACGGTTCAGAACGACTGTATTAGGTTGGATAAGAACAATTTTGCCTTCCTTATCTTTATGTATTGCCACGATATCCTCGTATTTAACCTGCGCAACTACCTCTTCATTAACAATACGATTTAGTATTTCACTTCCTTTTAGTTGCACGCTGGATTTGGAAAGCTGCAGGATGCTGTTTTTCAATTGATAATCAGCATACAGAATAGCAGCCAGAATCATCATCAGAGCAGTCACCCATACAAATTTTTTAGGCTTTCTTCGCATCATTCTCATCGTATTTCCCCCGCTATACAAATATATGAGAGGGGATACTAATAGGTGCTAACAAAACTGGCTACTTATAATGCATTCTTGGGAAAGATCTTTGAAAAAAGACCTTCTATAAGTTAAACTTGGAAACGAAGGAGATGAGCCCTTTTGAGTGATATTCGAGTTCGTTTTGCCCCTAGCCCTACAGGGAGTCTGCATGTCGGTGGCGCCCGCACCGCGTTGTTCAACTGGCTGTACGCTCGCCATAACCGGGGAACTTTCGTCTTACGCCTGGAAGACACTGATTTTGGACGTTCTACAGATGATTCAGCCCAGGGCATAATTGATGGTTTGCGCTGGCTGGGCCTGGATTGGGATGAAGGTCCGGATAAGAATACAGAATGTGGGCCTTATCGACAGAGCCAGCGCCTTGATATATATACATCATTCCTCCAGCAATTGATTGATGAAGGCAAGGCTTATTACTGCTTTTGCACTCAAGACGAATTGAACATAGGAAAGGAAGCAGCCCAGCAGCAAAAGATTACCTATAAATATAGCGGGCGCTGTCGTTCTTTGTCCAAAGAGGATGTTGAGCTTCGATTTAAGCAGGGAATGAAGCCTGTTGTCCGTATAATCGCACCCCCGGCCGGAGTTACCACAGTTCAGGATATAATTAGAGGAAGAGTGGATTTTTCTAACCAGCTCATGGATGATTTTATTATTGCCAAGGCAGATGGCTGGCCCACTTACAATTTTGCGGTAGTGGTTGATGATTATACTATGAAAATAACCCATGTGATCAGGGCTGAGGAGCACCTCTCCAATACGCCCAAGCAAATAGTGATCTATAATGCGCTGGGATGGCAGAAACCTGAGTTTGCTCATGTATCTATGATTCTCTCCCCCGATCGCAGTAAACTGTCCAAGCGGCATGGGGCAACATCGGTGCAGGAATTTAGAGATGCCGGCTATCTGCCTGAAGCTCTGTTAAATTACCTGGCTTTATTGGGTTGGTCGAGTGGGACAGATCAGGATTATTGGACTTTGTCTGATTTGATAGAAAACTTTAGTCTGGATAAAATATCCCGTTCTCCTGCTGTTTATGATATAGAAAAACTGAGCTGGATGAACGGCCATTATATTGATGTATGCGATGTAGACCGTATCTATACACTCTTGGGTGATGAAGCAAATTCCAGGCATTGGCCGGTTCAAGATAATCCTGATTACTTTAAGCAGGTTATTACCCTGGTGAAATCCCGGGCCAAGACTACTATTGAAATATTGGAGCAGGTGGATTACTTCTTTGAAGAACCTGAGACTTTCGATCCTAAAGGAATAAAAAAGTATTTCCTTAGGGAGAATTCATTGTTTTTATTGGAAAATGCCATAGACCTCTGTTCCAGCTGCCAGACTTTTACAGCTCAGGATTTGGAGAACGACCTTCGTTCACAGGCTGATAAAATGCAGCTTAAAGCTGGTGAACTGATTCATCCCATCCGTCTGGCCATTTCCGGGCGTACCAGTACACCTGGACTTTTTGAGGTTATGGAAATTTTGGGACAGTCTAGATGCATAGCCCGGCTTAAAAAGGCTCATGATAAAATCGCATCGGGAAGCTTTGAGTAAATGGATTAAAAATAAAACCATTGCCCTTGCACACATAATAATAAGCGCTGCTGCTTAAACCCTTTGACAAGTATTTAGGCCTGTATTATAATGATTATCGCGCGGGTTATGTGCCCGTAATTCAGCCGGTTGGTGTAACGGTAGCACGACTGACTCTGGATCAGTTCGTCAGGGTTCGAATCCTTGACCGGCTGCCATGGCCCCTTCGTCTAGCGGCCTAGGATGCCGCCCTCTCACGGCGGAGACAGGGGTTCGATTCCCCTAGGGGCTACCATGTGAACTTTAATAAATTTGAAATAACCGGAACTCCCGGTTATTTTATTTTCTGATAAAGCTCAACAGGAATATTTCCAGTCGAAGCTCATATCGCGTACTCCCAAACATATTGAAATCTAACGATACCCACATTATTGCCAGAGGACTTTAATCATTAAATGAGAAACATAGACTTATACAATTATCGAAGGAGTGGGTTTATTAGATGAAAATCGAGGTAAGCAAAATCGACGTTCACAATCATGCAATTCACAAGAAATATGTTCAGATGCTGGCTGACAAGGGTATCGGTGCCGCTCTAGGTGTCGCTTTCCCTAATTGGGATCCCGAATCGACTATTAAACTGATGGACGAGAATGGTATCGCCACAGCTATAACCTCGGTGGGGGCACCGGGAGTTTATTTTAAACCACTCCCGGATGCGCTTGACTTTGCCCGAATGCTGGCCCGCGAAACTAATGAACTGTCCGCAGATCTGGTACGAAGCTATCCCACCCGCTTTGGTGCTTTTGCCACCCTACCTCTTCCAGATATTGATAGTGCATTGAAGGAACTAGAATATGCCCTGGATGTTTTAAAAATGGACGGTGTTTGGCTCCTGACAAGTTATGAAGGACGTTACCTGGGCGACCCTTATTATGATGATTTGCTTTTTGAGTTAAACCGCCGCAAATGTACGGTCTATTTTCATCCTACTGTGCCCCCTGGATTGGATTGCAGCCATTGGATGCTCCCGCCTGCCTGCATGGATGTTCCTCTGGATACTGCAAGAACCGCAGTTTCACTTATGATTAACGGGACTATGGATAGATATGGCGACATCAATTTTATACTTTCTCATGGCGGAGGGATTCTGCCAATAGTAGCCGGTAGATTGTCACTGACATTGCAGATGATTCCTACGATAGAAATAAAAATGGTGAAGGACATATATTATTATCTCAACAGATTTTACTATGATACCGCCCTAGTTGGTTTTGATGCTAATTTCCGATGCATGGACGCAATTATAAATACCTCACAAATACTCTTTGGCAGCGACCATCCTTATGTTTGGCCTTTTGCGGTTGCGGCAACAACAAAAGGTCTCAACGATTATGAAGGATTCAGTCCCGAAGCTTTAAAAGCCATTGAACGTGAAAACGCCCTGCGACTATTTCCCAGAATACGTTGAGCCCGATCAAATCTTAGACTTATCTAGAATAGCCGGGTAAAACCCGGCTATTCTTTACTGTTATGACCATTATCTTTAATTTTAATCTCCTTCGACCAAAATAGCTGGTACCGTATTTCTATAAGGATACTTCCCTCCATGGAAGGCTATAAAGCTAGTGCTGAATTCGTCACCTTTGATGACTAATCCATAATTAGGGTGTTCGCCATTAGCCCAATGAGCAATTAGTCGAGTTACATCAACCAGCATGAATCCTAGCCATCCTGCTGGGACCAGGAATCTTACCCAGTGATCCGTATAATAATCCGGTTGGCTCCGCCAACTAAGGTTTTGAGCCGTCCACCTGGCTGAAACCAAACCTGCCTCATATTCTATCGCTCTACCCGGGATTTCATTTCGATATATGAACAACCGTAAAAATGCTTGCCGCCGGGGCGTCATCAATAAATTCAGATTCCGCAATGAGAAGCGAATATAGCTTCGATAAGCATCTCCCTGGCCACTATATTGCCCGCAGAATAGTATTCCCTGGGCTCCTCCATAGAAGCTCCGGTCTTGATAATATTGTGATACGTGTGCATCCATATCAGGATAAACTATCTCCCAGCTGATATTCTTTACTCCTCTCAAAAGCACTTCGCCGTTATATAAGGCCTTTTATATCTTCTATAAATATGCATATTCTAAAGCTGATTGTTTGGTGTCTGAGCCCACCAGGGGATTATTATTCCTAGCTTACCATTCACATTCATTTGGCGGTTTTAATATACATTAATACCAGGATTATCTTTCATTTACAGGAGTTGCTTTTATGAACACCTTATTTAGCCAATCAACTGCTGCGCCCGGGGTAACGGTTATAACTTCGACCCACCGGGTAGATTTTATGGAACGCATCCTGAACAACTACCTCGGGCAGGATTATCCGAACAAAGAACTCATAGTCATACTCAACAACAATAATCTGGTCCTGGCTGATTGGAAATCGAGCGTAAAGATGCATAGCGATATCAGAGTATTCCAGTTGGATGAAGATATCTCATTGGGTGAATGCTATAACTTCGCCGTTTGCAAAGCCAATTACGGACTAATTGCCAAGTTTGATGATGATGATTGCTATACAGCCCAGTATTTAAGTGATGCTACCCGCACACATATCGTCAGTAAAGCCGAGGTGGTGGGTAAACTATGCCGTTTTGTTTATTTCTCTGCTCTGTCTACTCTGGCTCTCTGCTGCTCTGACCTGGAATATCAATACACGCCCCTGGTAGTTGGGGCTTCTATGCTCATAAACAAAGATGTCTTTCATCGAGTAAAATTCCCAAATTTAACTTATGGTGAGGATACTGAGTTTCAAAAGGCCTGCCTTGAATCGGGTTACAAGATTTACTCCGGCAGCCGTTTTGAATACGCCACTATTAGGCACGCTGCTCAGAATTTCCATACCTATCAACTGGATGATCGCACCTATCTGAACAGCGGCTGCCAAATCATTACAAAAACAACCGATTTCCTTTCTTTAATAAAAAGGGAATCATGCCATCAGACTAAAACAGGAAGGTGAAGTGAAATAAAGCCGACATCCTGGGCATGATAATTGAAAAGCAATAAATATTGCTCAAAACAAATCTGTTGGTTACAATAATAATTGCTGCTCTATTGGCAGGCTTTAGAAAAGAAAGAACGGAGGGTGTGCATGCGTACTCTGGTCGCTACCACTTTATCCAATGCCAAAGGCAAAGATATTTACTGTACTGCGCGTAAAATCGATGACCGTTACTTAAAAATATTGCGTGCTACCGATAGGCCGGTTTTGGAGGATCTGGGCTTCACTTTTATCAAGATGATATCACTGGAATATCCAAATATTAAAGGCTATGCTATATTCTTTGAGGGCCACCTGGATGAAATGGAACGTGCTTTAAACACGGTTAGAGCATAAAAGAGCCTGGCATTACGCCAGGCTCTCAGACCGTCATAAAAGCCGAATATCTGTGTCACTGCACAAAGCCCGCTCAATCAACCTTATTTGTTGAGCACAGCGAAATGAGATTCTAGTGCCCGAAGGGTACAACGTATTCCATATACGCCTTAATCACGGGCTTTGTTTGTTCCTTGATCTTCGACTTTTTTGCTCGCTCTGCCAGGGTGTCAACTTCTTTGACACCCTGAGAGCCTGGCATTGCGCCAGGCTCTTTTTATGTTTATTCCTTTATTCGTGCAAACTTGCGCTTGCCTACTTGTATAACCATACCGTTATGGATTTCAAGGTTTTCTTGCAGGTGTTTTTCACCATCTATCTTTACAGCCCCCTGCTGCAGCATACGTCGGCCATCACTAGTGGAATCAACCATCTGGTGGTCGGCCAGGAATTTTGGCAGCCACACCTCGCCGGGTACTGCTTTAATTTCAGGTATATCTTCTGGAATATCTCTTCTTGAAAAAACCAGTTCAAATTTCTCCTTTGCTTTTTGGGCGTCTTGAGCGCTGTGGTACATCGTAATAATCTCGCATGCCAGGCGCATCTTGACGTCGCGAGGATTAATCCTTCCAGCCTTCATTTCTTCATCCAGAGTCCGAACCTCTTCTAATGAGACCCGGGTAAGCAGTTCAAAATAGCGGATGATTAGAGAATCGGGTATCGACATGGTCTTTCCGAACATCTCGTAGGCATCGTCATTGACTCCTATGTAATTACCCAGACTTTTGCTCATCTTTTGAACCCCGTCAGTACCTTCTAAAATAGGCATCATTAATGCCACCTGGGGTTCGAATCCGTATTCCTTGAGCAAGTTGCGTCCAACCAGCAGGTTAAACTTCTGATCGGTCCCACCAAGCTCCACATCTGAGCGCAGTTCGACGGAATCGTATCCCTGCATTAGCGGGTACATTAACTCGTGTATACCTATGGGCAGCCCTTCCTTGTAGCGTTTGGAGAAGTCGTCCCGTTCAAGCATACGGGCAAGCGTATATTTCCCGGCTAATCCCAGCACATCTACGAAGTTTAGCGGCATCAGCCAGGTGCTGTTGAAATGAATAATGGTTTTATCAGGATCTAGTACCTTAAAAATCTGTTCTTTATAAGTCGCAGCATTGGCTAAAACTTCTTCTTCGCTCAGCTGCTTACGCGTTTCCGACTTGCCACTGGGATCCCCTATTCTTCCAGTAAAATCACCAATTATTAAATGGACTTCATGCCCTAAATCCTGGAACTGGCGGAGTTTATTCAGTACTACAGTGTGTCCAAGATGAATGTCAGGTGCAGTGGGATCCAGGCCCAGCTTTATTCGCAATGGGCGACCTTTCTTTATAGCGCTAATAAGCTTATCTTTCAACTCCCCTTCAGGGACGATTTCGGCCACTCCACGGCGAATAACGGCCATCTGCTCCTCTACTTGCCTCTTTATGTCACTTGCCACAAAATTACCTCCTTGCCATAAAAAATAATAGCACACTAAAATGAGTATGTGCAATAATTAGAGCAATGAAGCGTATTCTAGATAATCAGGCCTTTTAAAAACGCAAATTAGGGGTGTTTAGTTCAATTACACCCAGGAGGAAGACTTTCGAGATGAGCAAGGTTGAACCACAGTCTATCAAAAAGCCTAGAAAAAAGCTTAAACTTGACCCCAAACGAATAAGAACACTGGCAATAGCATTTATTTTTATGGTCACATTTATAGTTATAGGAGTTGTTACATACGCTGCTCTAGGAATGCCCGCGTGGGATCCAGAACAACTGAGTGGAGCTAAAACAACACAAGTGCTTGACGATCAGGGCCAATTGGTAGCCAATCTTCATGCTGAGGAAAACCGTACTGAAATCACACTCGATAAAGTCCCTAAAGACCTGGTCAATGCTTTTATTTCTATTGAGGACCAGGATTTTTACGAACATCATGGCGTGAACTTCAAAGGCATCGCGCGTGCACTGTGGGTAAACTTTCAGTCCGGAGATAAAAGCCAGGGGGCCAGTACTATTACACAGCAGTTGGCCCGCCAGGCATTTTTGACCTCTCAGAAAGATTGGATGCGAAAGATAAGAGAAATAATTTTGGCTTTCAAGCTAGAAGCGCTTTACTCTAAAGATGAAATTATGGTCATGTATCTCAACAAAATCTATTTCGGCTCGGGCGCTTATGGTGTTGAAGCTGCTTCAACCACATATTTTGGTCACGGAGTCGAAAGCTTGACTCTGGCTGAAGCATCTCTGCTGGCAGGATTGCCACAGGCTCCAAATACTTATGATCCTTTCAAGTATTTGGACAGGGCGAAAAATCGTCAGAAGCTGGTCTTGAACAATATGGTTAGCTGCGGATATATCTCACAGGATGCTGCCGACAAGGCTTATAATAGCCAGATCAAGTTCAACAATAAAGTATCTACTGGCAACACTACATACGGATACTATACTGATGCTGTTATAGATGAAGCGATTGAGATCATCAAAGATCTCAAGACTTATGATGATCCCAATGCTGCCATTTATCGAGCTGGATTGAAAATATATACTACGATGGATTCTTCACTGCAGCTGCAAGCAGAGAAGCTCTACAGCCAGTCTAAATACTTCCCCAATGAAAGCAAAGGCGGCCTTACGGTTGAATCAGCCATGACCGTGATAGACCATAAGACAGGTGAGGTCAAATCTCTAATGGGCGGACGCAAATACGAACGCCAGCGTGGATTCAACCGGGCAACCAGCGCTTATCGCCAGCCCGGATCGTGTATAAAACCGCTTACCGTTTACTCTCCAGCTTTGGAACAGGGTCTGCCGGTCTTTTATACTCTTAACGATTCCCCCTTATCAATAAAAGTAGGAAATTCGGTATGGTCGCCGAAAAACTATGACGGGGTTTATCGGGGATATATCCCCATGCGCACTGCTGTGCAATACTCGATCAACACATATGCTGTTCAGCTATTAGAAAAAGTAGGTATTCAATACTCTTTTGATTTTGGAAGGAACTTGGGCCTGGAGTTAATAGATGCGCCCAGCGTCAATGATATGGGGCTTGCACCGCTGGCCCTGGGAGGACTGACCCATGGTGCCACTCCTGTGCAAATGGCTGCCGCATATGGCGCAATAGCTAATGACGGAGTCTATATAAAACCCCACCTTATAGACAAAATTGAAGATGCAGACGGAACCGTCATCTATTCGTTTAAACCCGAATACAAAAGGGTCATGTCCGAACAAACCTCCTGGATGATGACCAATATGATGCAGACCGTGGTCCAGGCTGGGACCGGCGCCAAAGCGCAGGTGCCAAACGTTCCCACAGCCGGGAAAACCGGGACCTCTGAAGAGTACGCCAATTCCTGGTTCTGTGGCTTCACACCTGAATATTCATGCGCTGTATGGATGGGATATGACCGCCAGGATTACAGCATGAATCATATCTATGGTGGATCCTGGCCCGCGCCCCTCTTTCGCGAATTGTTGACTACGGCACATAAACGCGGTGGTGACACCAGTTTTAGTCCCATGCCAGCAAAAATAACTTCGGCAAGCGTCTGCTCCAAGTCTGGAAAGTTGCCTTCGGCAAATTGTCCTCAAGATGATATAATCAGCGACTACTGCCTGACTGGTTCAGCTCCTCAAGAGATCTGCGATATTCACCAGATGGTTTACATCTGTCCGATTTCAGGGAAACTAGCTGGACGTTTTTGTCCCAATCCCGAGCTCCGTTCTATGGTAATTAACCAGACTGGCACTAGTTCTGACAAAGAGAGCGTTCCTGTAGAGACCTGCGATATCCATACCAGTCCTTCAGCAGCGACTCTCTTCGGGAACCAGATAGCTATATGCCGTGATCCCCGGCACGGGGGGGCCATCTATAGCGCCAACATTGCTCATGTGCCGCAGCGTGGAGGCTGCTCACCTGAATACATTCAGTATATAACCCTGCCGGCAGGGCAACTGCCGCCTCCAGCCTGCCCTCTGTCAGATCATCAGATAACAGATAAAGTAAGCAACAGCAAGAAAAACAAGCCATAAGAGCATGACAGCAACGTGTAAAGAAGGAGATACTTTGCAGAGGAGCATTTTATCGGATTCATCGGGCCGGATTACAACGCCCAAGAATGCAGGGCGTTTTTTTTTAGATAAGATATCCGAATCAAAAACAAGCAGCACTTCAGCTATGTTCATAATCTCGGAAGCTGATTTAACCTATTACGATGTTAATGAAGTTTTTTGCCAGCTAATGGGCTTGAAGCGGGAAGATATCATAGGTAAACATCGCTCTGAGCTGGGCATTCAGGTTGATGAAGCATACTCGAATCAATTGCGAAACATGGATACTAATGTTAGCCTCCATAACGTCTTCGTCACTTACACTCTTCCATCGCAGGGCATCAGGTTTGGTATTACCTCGCTGGAACATGTAATGATCGACGGCAGTTCTTACGTACTTCAGGTAGTACACGATATCACCGATTTGCGTCAAGCTGAACAAGCTCTACAATTGAGCGAAGAACGCTATCGTCAGGTGGTAGAAGACCAGACGGAGTTGGTCTGCCGCTTTCTTCCCGACGGCCGTCTCACTTTTGTAAATCAGGCATACTGCCGTTTTTTCGGCAAAAGCCGCGAGGAACTTCTGACCGCCAGCTTTATCCCCTTAATTCCCGATGAAGACCACAAAATTGTAGCCGATGCTTATTCATCAATAAATTTTGAGAATCCTGTTATTACATACGAGCATCGGGTCATCAATTATTCAGGGGAGCTCCGTTGGACCCAGTGGACTGACCGTGGTATATTTCAAAATGGTCAGTTAGTTGAGTTACAATCAGTGGGTAGAGACACCACTGATGCCAGAAACTTGTCCCACCATATAACCCGCTTGTCACATTTGAATCTTGTTGGTGAGGTTGCCGCCAGCATAGGCCACGAGATACGAAATCCAATGACCACAGTTCGAGGTCTCTTACAACTCTTAGGGGAGAACGATGAGTATAGGAGCGATAAGCATTTCTTTGCCCTGATGATTGAAGAGCTGGATAGAGCTAACGAAATTTTAAGCGAGTTCTTAGCTCTCGCCAAGGACAGGCTCGTTGAATTGAAGCCAGGAAACCTGAACGCAGTTGTACGCGGGATAAGTCCACTGATTCAGGCGGGCGCTTTGGCACGGGATAAGACAGTGAATATCATGTTGGAAAGGCTTCTAGAAGTACTTATTGACAGCAAGGAAATCCGCCAATTGATACTCAACCTTTGTAATAACGGTCTTGAAGCCATGCAAGCAGGTGGAACTCTGACCATCAAGACCTGCAGGGATAAAGAGGCAGTGCTTCTTTCAATAGAAGATGAAGGCCACGGTATAGACAGCGAACACCTGGACAAAATAGGTATGCCCTTTTTCACCACCAAACCTATGGGTACTGGTCTTGGTTTATCGATATGTTTTGGCATTGCTGAACGGCACCGCGCAGCTATCAATATTAAATCAGGCTCCAATGGAACTTGCGTTACAGTCAGTTTCCCAGTTTGCTAGTATATCCTTCTGTTAAGTAGTATCGTCAGGTTCTCCATAAGCAAAATGAAAGGATGGATTTATTTTGACCGTAGTAACTGGCACCGTAGAGATGAGTAATGGGGATTCACCCGATCTATTGATGGTTATCATGGGAAACATGCGAGATTTAAAGCTGGATTACATTTTTAGAATTGTTGGCAAGCAAATCACAGTTGAATTTGAGGATCTTCCCACAGGGATCAATCTTAAACAAATCATGCAGATTTCCAGACAAATAGCCGATATGGTGTTAATGCCCCTGATTATCAATAATGGCATAGCCTTGAATTATCATATATCAGCATGTTGGACTGAAGATGGCGAGTATCATAATCCAAGCCCAGACCAAACTCCGATTGGAGCTGATTTCAACACCGACCAGCTTTCCATTAATTTAGCCCTGCATGCCAAGATGCGTCAAGCAATTCGCGACTTCAACCAGGGACTGATGGTCCAAGAAAACAGCCCGGTTAATTTTTATCGCTCCTTAGAGTGTATGGTAGGCCTGGTATGTGGGATAAGCGGTCATCCCAGCGATGATAATTGGCGGCAATTCCATGACCTTACCGGCACAAATCCAGAGGATGCCGCTTTTATTCTGGACAAAGCTGATAAGCAGTTCATTGGAGGAACCTCCCTGTCTGCGGAAGAACATACTAAGCTTATGGCTCTTATTCAGCGTTATATCAACAAAACCCTGGAGTTCGTCACAGGATCTGGCATCCCTCAGTAAAAAGCACCTGGGGGCAATCTCTTTTTATAAGGAAATTGTCCCCATTTCCTAGACTAACTCTATTACAGTTACCCCATGTCCGCCTTCTTCCCGCATTCCATCGCGAAAAGATTTAACATAGCCATGGTCGGAAAGAAATCCTCTTATCGCTTTTCGTAAAGCCCCGGTTCCCTTCCCATGAATTATCCTGACTTTATCCAAACCCACAAGATTTGCATCCTCAAGGTAGCGGTCTACTTCCTCCAGAGCTTCCTCAGCAAGTTTGCCACGCACATCGATTTCTCGAGAAATCTTCTGGGCCTTTTCCAGAAAACTCGGATTACGACTGAATATTATTGATTCGGGGCCGGGTTCACTCGGCTGAAGCTGGTCGCGATTAACGCTCAATCTTATATTCCCGACCTGGACATTCACCTCCCCCTGGCTGTCAGGATGGGAAAGGACGGTCCCTTTTTGAGAAATACTACTGATGAATACGTAGTCTCCTGGATTGATATCCATACGGTCACGAGTCTTAACGACCGGAGGCAAATGCAAGTTGTCCAGCTTCTTGATCTTCTGACGGCTCTCCTCTATCTCGTGCCACTTGGGTAGCGGCTCTCGATTTTTTAGAGTCTCTTTCAATTCCCGGATCGCTGCATCCGCATCATTCTTTATATCGCGCAGATAAGCTCTTGCTTCTTCTCTAGTCCGAGCAATGATCTGGTCTCGATCCGCGATGAATTTCTGTCTGGATTGTTCCAATTCTTGCTTTTCCAATTCAATTTGTTCTCTAATATTTTCAACTTCGCGTTTCGAAGCATGAAATTGATCCCGGCTCTCCTGAAGCTGCCTGATCATATGGCCGATTTCTTGCTCGTTTTTGGGCACCAAATCTTTGGCCCTCTGAGCCAGATCCGGATTCAGACCCAAACGCCTGGCAATCACCAGGGCGTTGCTCTGCCCCGGCATACCAATGGTAAGTTTATAAGTGGGCTGAAGAGTGCGGGGATCGAACTCAACGCAGGCATTTTCCACCCGCTGGTGCTGATATGCGAAATTCTTGAGTTCGCTCTGATGGGTAGTAACAACCACCCGGCATTGTTTGCCCATTAAATCCTCTAAAATCACCCTGGCGAGAGCGGCCCCTTCTACGGGGTCGGTCCCGGCGCCCATCTCATCAAGAAGGATCAGGGAACGCCTATTGGCAAGCTTCAAGATGTCGATGATATTCCTCATATGCGAAGAGAAAGTGCTAAGTGATTGTTCAATACTCTGTTCATCACCCACGTCGACAAAGATTTGATCAAACACTGACAACCTGCTCTTTTCCCTTGCGGGTATAAAAAGCCCCGACATAGCCATAAGCGTCAGTAATCCTATGGTTTTCAGCACTACGGTCTTACCCCCCGTGTTGGGGCCGGTTATAACCAGTATGTCAAACTTGCCTCCCAGCTGCACATCAATAGGAACAGCACTGTCGCCCAGCAGCGGATGGCGGGCGCGACTCAATTCCAATAAACCCTGGTTGTTCATCTGCGGGCGAAAAGAGTCGGTCTTGTAAGCTAATCGAGCCCTTGCGAAGATCAAGTCAATATCGGACAGGATCTCCTGGTTAGCAGCCAACTCTTCAGAAGAAGCAGCTACAGCCTGGCTCAAAGTCCGCAAAACTTTCTCAACTTCCCTTTTTTCTTCAGCCTGCAGGCTGCGGATACGGTTATTCTGCTCGACTACCGGCATAGGTTCAATGAAGACAGTTGCTCCGCTCGCTGATTCATCATGCACTATGCCTTTTACGTCAGAACGGTATTCCTGCTTGACAGGCACTACATAACGTCCGTCTCTTTCTGTCACCAGAGCATCTTGAAGGAATTTCTGGTTGCTGGTAGACCTGATAAAATCTTGCAGGTAATCCCTGATCCGCGATCGCAGTGTGGATATCTGCCTGCGTATTTGTCTTAGTTCTTCTGTTGCATCATCTAGAACATCTCCGTCTTCACTTATGGCCCGAGCTATGCTCTTCTCCAGGGCCTGCAGAGGAAATATGTCGATGCTCATATCTGCCAGGTGTGGCCTGGAAGGGGGAGTAAGGTATTTGATAGCCAGGCCGGAAGCACGGGCCAAGTGATAAACTTCGCGCAGCTCTGTCGGCAACAAGACACCCCCGGCACGGCTCTTGCTCAAGTAGTGATCTACTATTTTAAGCTCGCTCAGAAAACCGGGCTCTTGAAAGCGCAAAGCCTCCATGGCTTCTTCATTTTCGTCCATCATTTCTTCCAGGCGCTTGACATCATTTATGGGCTTGAGATTAAGCGCTCGAGTTCTTCCACCCTCAAAACCACACAGGGTTGCCAACTGCCCCCTGATTTTGTCGTATTCCAATTTATTCAGTGTCTTTTCGTCCATAATATCACCTGTTTTGTCGTGTATAAGAATTATCTAATAATGCAGCTAAAGTTAACTGACATGGGGAGTGAAGCCTCCCCAACACCCGGGCACTGTCTCTTGGCGCGAAATAATAGCAACATACTGACCTACGAAGAAGGTCGTAAAAATGGAGCTCCACTCACTAATCAGGTTTTTGTAATCTATCCGGCTTTCACTGCACGCCGCGCAGGAAGTGGCCTCTTGTATACGATCCCGGATCTAGACCCAGCCGGTCTTTAAAATCGGACAAATTAGTCTTGCTGCCCGCCTCCAGTTTTTGGATGGCTTGCCGATAAGTCGAGGTAATATTTCGGACTTCCTCGGGTGGACTTCGCCGGGCTTCGATTCTCAACCAACCTACTCCCATCTGAAGAAAACGGTCCAGATACTCAATGAGACAGAGGGAGCGGGAATTAAAAATATAAAATCGGCAATTCGCGTCAGTAGCCACCGGGAAAAAGTACTTCTTTTCATCTTGCAAGTACATAGTCTGCTTTTGGCAAAACGATCGACAGCTGCCCATTTCACCACCAAAAAGCTGGTTAAATATGCAGCATTCAGATATCATGAGTTGAATATCTCCATGTACCAGCATTTCTATATTATCGCCGAGTCTAAAGTCCTGCAAGCGTTTAATATCCAGCTCTGGTGAAAGACAAGCCCCCTGAACTCCCAGGTCGAGCAAAAAGGCCAGGCTCTCCGGATTAAAGATATTCAAACTATAATCAGCCAGGGCTTCTGCGTTATTTTTCAGACACCATTCAAGCGCCCCTATATTGCCTACCAAAAACTTGCTTGGCTTATCAGCCAGTCCTTTCCATTTGTCCATCTCTTCGGTTTTCTGGATTCGCGGCAGTGCCGGTATCAACTCTTTACCAAGGTCCTGTGCATAATTGACCAGATCGATAATTTCCTGCGGACTCGGAGCTTTTCGCCTGGTTAAGCCTTCCAGTCCTACATATACGCGCTGGGCTCCTGCCTTGAGCGCTGTGCGGGCTTCCTCACTACCGCTTACCGCTACTGACAAACGAGTTTTTATCCGAGCCGGTATAACGTACTCACGTTTAAGCAATCCTGCTAGTGATTTGTTAAATTGTATACGATCCGGGAATTTTCTGGCGTAAGCTTCTTTTCTCAACTCTATCAGACAAGCGACAGCCTGTCGGCGAGCTTCATTGAGCTCGCTAAAGGGAATAGTAATCGGCTCCGAAGTGCTTAGACGCAACTGCTGGAGCCGATAAGGAGTCTGCCCCAAACGGCCGAGTTTCCCAGTTAAAACATCTATATCGAGGGGATACTTCTCAGCGGTTTCAACCCGGCTATGAGAGTAAACAGTACACTGATAACCGTCCTGGTCTCTATAGCTTATTCCCAAAGGAAATCCAGGCTGTGCAGCAACTTCCACATCAACAGGTATTCGCAGATCCCCTCCCTGCTTAATGCTCGCCCTGGCTTGACCGATTAATTCTTCATCATGGGTTTTAAATACCCGGTCTCCCGCAGCAGCAAATCCATTGAGTTGTAGGCGTACAATTTGACCAGCACTCGCTTCTTTCACTACCTGACCTTGAATCAGCATGTTTGTTACGATAACGGCGGGGGGCTTGCCGCGGCTCACCCACACTTCCACACC
This sequence comes from uncultured Syntrophomonas sp., assembly GCA_964635975.1. GTDB lineage: Bacteria > Bacillota > Syntrophomonadia > Syntrophomonadales > Syntrophomonadaceae > UBA5314. The sequence goes on along the minus strand of CAZWPO010000034.1, from coordinate 7,227 downwards.
ATCGCCTTCCCGAAGCGTTCCAGAAAGCTTAATACTGGCGGTTCGGTCAGGACCTTGTTCCAGAATTCGTCCTACCAGCACCCCGCGATTGTTAGGCCGTTGGGTATTCAACAGATTTTTTCGATCGGAGTACAGATAACCGGTGGAAAAAGTACGGTTGAATATCTTAAACAGGTCTTCCCGCTGATCCTTGCCTTCCCACACCCTTTTTTCTGTTAGCTGATCAAGGGCTTGACGATAAATACGGGTAGCAGTGGCCACATATTCCGGGCGTTTCATCCGGCCTTCAATCTTAATCGCCGTCACACCTGCTTCGGCCAGGGCTGCCACATGATCTATTAAACATATGTCACTGAGACTCAGTAAGTAAGGCCCCGTATTGTCAGGCAGTTTTATACTGTTATTCTTGCCAACCAGCTTGTAGGGCATACGGCAAGGTTGGGCACATCGCCCGCGGTTTCCGCTTCTCTGGCCTACCATGCTGCTAAAAAGGCACTGTCCCGAATACGAGTAGCAGAGAGCGCCGTGTGCAAAAACCTCCAGCTCCATATCGGGAACTGAATTCTTGATAGTCGCAATTTCTTTTGCGGTAAGTTCACGGGCCAGCACCACTCTGTGGAGGCCTTGCTCATATAATAACTCGCATCCCTGAGCGTTATGAATAGTCATCTGAGTGCTGGCATGAACAGGAAGGTCAGGGAGTATCCGGTTCAGGATATTAATCAAGCCTAGATCCTGTACAATAACTGCATCAATACCCTCCAGATACATATCAAAAATAAACTGCAGGGCAGTATCCAATTCCTGTTTATCCAGCAGAGTATTAACAGCCAGGTACAATTTCTTACCCTGACTGTGAATATAAAAAAGAGCTTCCTTTAATTCTTCACTATTGAAGTTATCGGCCGAGTGGCGGGCGCTAAATTGCTGCCCGCCCAGGTATACAGAATCGGCGCCGTTAGAAACAGCAGCCTGCAACGCTTCCCAACTGCCAGCCGGAGCTAAGAGCTCCATGTGCTACCCCCTTTTTTAAACAGGATCTCTTGTTCTATCACTCGATCTATTTGCAGATATTTCTAATCTAGGTCTCCGGGTAGAGTGAGTCCGGCTACCCTTTTAACCCTGATCAATCCTGAAGCGGCGATAATTTGAACTCCATGTTTTTCTATGTTGTCGAGGAATAAGTTCATGCCCAGGGAATCACTGGCCATATGTCCCGCCACCACTACGTTGATATGATGGTCACGGGCTGCCTGGCGGTGCTTATCCTGCAGATGCATGCAGATATAAGTTCCCACGCCTGCCTGGGCCATTTTTTCAAATGCTTTTTCCGGCCCGGCAGTGCCTCCCGTCATTTTGATGAATATGCGCCCCGGTCTCCTCTTCTTTTCCCCGACCACCAAACGGGGACCTGCTTTAATCTTCCGAGCTTCCTGGTATTCGGGCAAAGTCAGAAGCAATTCCAGCACTTCTTCCATACTGCTGCAGTTTTCATTATCGAACAAGGTCTGTAAATAATAGTTAGCCAGGTTGTCAGCCGGCGTATGTACGCACATGAAAGGCAGGTCCAAAAGCCTGGCAGCATCAACCGCCCTTTGATGATTCAATGGCATAAGCGCTCGATGCACCTCAGATATGCGTGAGGCTAGAATCGATTCGGCAATATTTATCGGTACGCCTGCTTTCTCCAACAAGTCAGGCTGGAGGTGCAAAACTTCATGCATTGCTGCCTGGGCCACTCCCTCCGGATGGTGAGCCAGTACCAGGTCTATTTTTTTCCCCCGCTCTCTGAGCCGGTCAGCCAGGATAATTTCCGGCGTCTCCATATCAATTCCGCAGAAAACTGATCCGATATCTTCATCTCCTGAGCCCGCTAAGATTCGGCAGTCACTAAAAGGATTATGTAGGCTCTCCATATCAAAGTAAGCCTTCTCATCTTCGGACAGCTTCACATACTCCCCCTGCTTGTCACCTAAAACCTGATCCAGGCGGCTGCCGCGCACATCGTAATACTTACCCAGATCCACCGCCAGGTTATATATGGTCCTTAATCTCATATGGGAGGCACCTCCTCTATATCCCTAGATACTGCAAAATAAATGGAGTTATGTCCGTCAGGCTGCCGATCGAGCAATCCGAAAGCTCATTCTGACGGCCGATAATCAAAGTTGGAACTGGATTCTTCGTATGCCCTTTTACCGACATGTCTTCAAAGTTGCCATGGTCACTGACCAGCAGTACCAGATCATCGGCTTTTTTCATGCCATTTATCACTGCGGCCAAAAACTTATCCAGTCTTTCCATGAGCTCTATACCCATCTCGATATCCTGCCTGTGTCCCAGCTTATCGGTAATAAAATACTCATATAGCGTAAAATCGTATTCACCTGCCAGTAGGGCAAGATTCACACCTGCTTGGTCAGGACTTACCCGCTCAACATCATATCCCCACTCAATAAGTATATCATTGGTAAAGTCCTGATAAACAGCCCTGCCTGCGCGCAGGTCTTCCAGGCTCCGCAGCCTCTGCCCACCGCTCATTACCGCCAGCGTTGAAGTTGAAAAGCGAGCCTTTCTGTTGTTGACCTGTTCAAAGTGTTCTGAGCGGTAAGCGTTCGCAAAAGTAGCACTGCGCCCTGCATCCGCTAATACTTTAAATATACTGTGCTTGGCCAAAATCTCCCGCAATAAAGCATTGGGGTAAGCCTGCAAATGGCGGCCCGCGGCTAAGGCAGCATTGATACCTGTCCACAGGGTAGTCTGCCCGGTGGCGCTCTGGGGGAGACCCTCCACACCCAGACAGGCGTCGGTCGGATACATTGAAGCCCTGGGGGTTGACACCACACTTGACCCGGAGTACAGACACCGGCTTCCTAAAATCTCATCTAAAAATGGGGTTCTGGCTGAATAGTAGGGGTTGTGGACGCCTCGGGTCCCCAAGCCAAAACCATCCCAAAAAATCATTAACACCGACAAGGATCTTTGCTCCCATCCTTAAAACCTGGGCTATATTATAACATAAAGCTGTACTAAGCTCATTTTCTCGTCTCTATTCCCTGCTCCAAGCGGTTTATTTTTTGAACCAATCTGTCGAGCTTCACATCCATTTCCTTTAATGTTTTAACCAGTAAAAATCCATTATCCTGACGCGACTCCTCTTCCTGCCTGGCCAGAAATTCAGATCGGCTCATATTTTCACCAGTGGGGATTTCGGTCCGGGGCGTCTTGAGCAAGCCCAGATCACGCCGTGAAACAGCCTGATCCTCTTCCTTGATTATAGCGGTGAAGCCTCCACATGACTCTAGAATACCTTTTTCAACTTCATCCACATCGCTAATGCCTTTTTTCCTGAGTTCCTGCAGAAGATCATCAATATTAAATTTTTCGCGGGCTAAATTCTCCTTTATTATTCGTCCGTCTTCTATTAAAACGACTGGCCTTCCCGTCAATAGATCAGAAAATCTCTGGTTCTTGAGCGCCATATAGCCCATAAGGTATTCCAGGAAAGCGAGGGTAAATAGAATAACAATGCCTTCGGAAAACGGAATGCTTTTGTCCAGAGCCACAGAAACTACTGTATGACCCACGCCTGTCATAACCACGAAATCGAAAGGGCCCAACTCCCCCAAAGCGCGTTTGCCAAGAACCCGAATCATTATTAAGGCGAGGAAATACATTCCCGCAGCTCGCAAAGCATAGTAAATCATTATATAGCTCCCCAAGTAGTTGATCCTTATTTAGTTATGCGTAAGGGTATGAGGGCTTATTCTCTATGGCTACAGGGGGACAGCTCCAAACAGAGGGACGTGTTGGAAAATGGTGCTTATTTCTTCTTGAGAAAAGATATCAAATCCGGGAGCTCCCAGCAGTTGATGACATCCTCCTTCTCAAGCCATCCTCTACGTGCGGTTATGAAACCATATTCAATGAGGTTCAGGTCATTTTGATCATGCGCATCACTGTTGATAGCTATTTTAACCCCATATCTCTTGGCCTGGCGCACTATATCTTCATCCGCATCAAGCCTATCCGGGTGGGAATTTATCTCCAGGGCGACCCGATGTCGGGCGGCTTCCTCAATTATCCTATCTATATCCAATTCATAGCCGGGTCGCCGGTTTAACAGCCTTCCGGTTAGATGACCTATTATATTGACCCGAGGATTCCTGATCGCGGCGATAATCCTGTCCGTCTGGGCAGCCTTATCCAATTTAAAATGGCTATGAATAGATGCAATAACCAGGTCAAGACCTTCTAATATCTTATCCGAGTAATCCAGATGCCCGTTTTTCAATATATCAGCTTCTATGCCTTTGAGAAGAGTCATACCTTCCAGGGTCTTGTTTAAGGCTTCTATGGCTATCCCCTGAGCATGCAATCGCTCTTCACTCAATCCACCGCTGATGGGCAGAGACTTGGAGTGGTCGGTTATAGCCAGGTATGAATAACCGAGCTTTTTCGCAGACAATGCCATTTCATACAGATCGGCCGCTCCGTCGCTCCATTGCGAGTGAACGTGCAGGTCTCCACGAACCTGTTCTCTTCTTATAAGAACAGGTAATGATTTACTCCTGGCAGCTTCAAGTTCACCCTTATTTTCCCTCAGCTCCGGATCTATATAGGGTAGTCCCAACTCATCAAATACTTCCTGTTCGCTTTCCAAGCCCTTGAAAGGGAGCAGGCTACCATCTGGTAATAAGGCATCGCGAAAGAGCTTCGAGCCGGTAGTCCAGACCTGCGCAGCTGCAAAGTCCTCGGGATCCACCATGATTAATTCAAAGCCAAGGTTCCAACGCAGCTTCCCTAGAATATTGTCCTCTGTGAATTTGTCTATCTGTTTCAACCCCGGGTAAGTATTGACAGCCCTCAGCAGCTCATCATGATCGTCTGCGCTTACCAGAATATCTATGTCACCGATTAGAGACGATCCTCGTCGAATGCTTCCTACTATGCTTATTCTCTGCACTGCACCCGATTTATCTATATAATCGGCAAAATCATAGGCCATCGGCCTGGCCAATCCCAGCGTAGCCCGCTCGCTTGTGCTTTTCAACATCTCTAATCCTTTAATAATATTATATTCGCTTTTTGCTCCCAAACCCGGGAGTTCCCTGATCTGCCTTTCTCGTGCTGCTTTTTCCAGATCAGCTAAGGAACTTATTCCAAGATGTTCATATATCGTTTTGATAGTTTTATGCCCGATTCCAGGCAGTGCCAGCATATCTAAGACTCCTGCTGGCACTTCCCGCAGGAGTCTCTCATAGTAATCCAATCTTCCTTTTTCCATCAATTCTTCAATTCCAGCCTGCACTGATTTGCCAACCCCTGGTATTTCGCGCAGCCGTCCGCTCTGATGCATTACCTTGAGGTCCTCATTCAGGTGGTAAATCGCATCAGCCGCGTTGCGATAAGCTCGGACTTTAAAAATATTCTCGTCCTTGATTTGCAGTATGTCAGCAATGCGGCCCAAAATACGGGCTACCTCGCGATTTGTCATACACTATCCCATCCTGTTTTTCTTTTCTTCTTCCAGGGCTTTTACCAGTTCATCGTAGTCTTCCTGCAGTTTATTCAATTCATCAGCCAAATTTAGACAGACCAGAACCGCTACTTTGACAGGAGACAGGTTAGGATTGCGACCTTGAATCATCTTCATTCGGCGATCAACATACGATGCGAGCATTTCCATGTACTCGGGATTTTCATCGCCCTTTACCACATATTCTTCGTTAAAAATATTCACACATACACGGCTAACGCTGCTATTTTTCTTTTTGTTCAACTCCATATAAATGCCTCCTATCGCTTCCAATGATGGAATATTTCGCTTTAAGACAACTATTTCCTGCTGCTCTCGCCAGGTTTATGTATTTATTAACTATACTGCTGAACACCAGGGACTTTAGTAACAACTCCTTATTGATATAAGCATACCTCTTCACCCCAGCATTACCAACCTGCACGCCATGTTTTGCCACTCCATGCGGACACTGTACGTGCACTAATCTGTTCTATTTTTTTATATTTTTTAACAATTAAGAATTTTAATGTTGATATTTTGCGAATTTATGGTATTATAGTACTATATATTTTCAATTGGTGCGAATTTGGGGTCCTATTTAGGACCGTTTCTCGCAAAAAGGATAAAGGCAAAGCCGCTGAAAGGCGGTGACGCAAAACTACAGGGGCTAAAGCGGTAAAAGCCGCCACGCCAGCCAGCTGCCGGAATACTGTCTTTTATGGATTATGTGCCTGCATCTGCTTGCAGGCTTTTCTATTTTCGGGAGGTGCTTGTTGTGAAAAAAATCATAAGTGCAATATTCTTCCTAGCCATCTTAGCAAGCCCTTGCACTATTAGTGGACCGGCTTTAGCAGATAATTATAGCGTCGGTTTTGACTCTGCCCATATCAAGATCAACTCGCCTCGCACCAGCAATATCGAATGCTCTGGATCGATATCTATTGAAGGTTCATCCGACCTGCAGGAAGTCTGGTTTTGCATTCGCAGCCCCCATAAGGAACTGACCACGGCTAAGGCAGAGGTGAAGAACGGTAGTTTTAAAACTAATCTCAACCTTCGTATGGGCTCTGGCGAATATACGATTTGGGCTGGAGATAATTCCACCCATTTTGACGGCTCAATTCGCTTCCTGGTGGAGAATAAATCAGAGGAAGATGCACGTTATACCGCTGCTTCACTATATGTGGACTATGAAAATCCACATATATCGGAATTGGCTAGATCATTGACATTGAACCAGGTAGATGATATGGCCAAACTTAAGTGCATCCATGATTGGATCACTGCTAATATAAGCTATGATTGGGAATCTTACCGCAAGGGTGAAAATAAGATGATCCCGGCCAGCGATACCCTGGCCTCGAAAAAAGGAATGTGCCGGGATTACGCTTTTCTCATGGCTGCATTATCCCGTTCTGCCGGTCTTCCGGCACGGGTCGTCTATGGGGAGGCTTCTCCCCGGGCTAATTCCTCGAAGGAGCTGCATGCCTGGAACGAGGTATTGATATATGGTAAATGGATTCCCGTAGATTCATGCTGGGATGCGGGTTATGTTGTGGAAGCCAGGTTTATCGCTTCACCCAGTTCCAAATTTTTTAATCCTGATCAAAACTTGCTTACGGCAACTCATAATGCGACAACTGCAGCTCTTTATTGATCATATCCCTTTCTTAGAAAAGCGAGGTTTAGCCCCCGGGGATCTGTAT
>CAZWPO010000033.1:0-23914 GCA_964635975.1 uncultured Syntrophomonas sp. | reverse complement strand
AGCGCGCTGTCCTGTCCAAAAGCCGTAGAGGTGCGAGCCGCCCCTACCTATGAGCCTAAAAATAATCGCCTTGCCCGGCATGAAGTCTTGAGTGGCACTCCTGACAAAGTGCCATCATATTTTCCCAGTCGTTCGTACCACCGTCGGCCAACTTGACCTTGTGGTGAGCAAGGGTAGCGGGGGTGAGCCGTCCGTCACGCTGGCACATTACGCACAGCGGGTTCGCCGAAAGAAACGCAGCACGGATTTGTTTCCAAGTCCTGCCGTAGCGTTTGTTGCTCTCGGGGTCGCGGTCACTGCGGTTATATCGTTTGGCTTCCAGCTTGGTGTGGGCTTCGCAATAGCGGTTCGCTGTCAGTTCACGGCACCCTTGATGAGCGCACGGCTTCTTTGCTTTATATGGCATTACCAATTCCTCCGTTTCGGGGCATAGAAAAAGCCCCGTGGGACTCAACCCGCGAGGCTCGTGTGCTTTTAATCTTGCCATCATAAGTATAACATAGGCGTTAGCGGAATTATAGTGGTCAACAGTGGCGTATGGCATCGACCTCGTTCAAGGCGCGGTTATGGAGACGGTGTACCCAACGAAGGTCGAAATGCAGCTCGACTGCTATCTGCTCCCATGTCTTGAAACAAAGATATCTCAGCTCCAGAAGAGTCTGGAGTTCTGGGCTTTCCACGCACTTAATTACCGTGACAATTTCATGCTTCAGATTTATAAGGTGAGTCAGGTCAGCGTTGATTTCTGATTCCAAATCCACCATCTTGGCGATAACATCCTCCATGCGGTGGATATTACGAGTTCCTTTACTTGGCGGCACATCTGACAGGGTGGCAGTTGCTTTTTCGGCGAGGTCCCGCAGTGACTGTACCTGCTCAATCTTGCTGTTAATGCGTTGGTCTATACGGTAGGCTTGGGAAAGATAATCCTTCGCCGACAATTTTGGTTTGCTCATAGGCTACCTCCGATTATTTAGTCCACTCGGATTGGCAGCTTTTGACTCCTTAGATTTTCATAGATTGGCTTTAACCGCTTCAATAAGGGCGGTTTGTGTTTTGTTTTTGTCGATCAGGGCTTTCATAACCCGCTCATCAATGGTATCCTTGGCGACGATGTGGTGGAGAATCACTGTTTCAGAGACCTGACCCTGCCGCCAAAGGCGGGCGTTGGTTTGTTGGTAGAGTTCAAGGCTCCATGTCAGCCCGAACCAGATAATTGTGCTGCCGCCTGTTTGTAGGTTTAGACCGTGACCCGCCGAAGCGGGATGGATAAGTGCCACCGGAAGTTCGCCGCTATTCCATCTTGCGATGCTTTCCGACGTATCCATTTTGGAAAACGGAATGTGCAGATGCTTCAGTCTTGTTGCTATCCGCTCCAAGTCGTGCTTGAACCAGTACGCTACAAGAACCGGCTTTCCGTTGGCGGCTTCAATTAAATCCTCAAGGGCATCCAGCTTGCGGTCATGGATGTGGTGGACAGAACCGTCATCGCCATAGATTGCGCCGTTTGCCATCTGACATAATTTATTACTTAATGCGGCAGCATTGGCGGCGGTTATCTCATCGCCCGCCAGTTTTAACACCAAGTCCCGCTTCATCTCGTCATACCGTTCCCGCTCATCTTCAGACATCCGCACGGGGTACTCGGTAGTCACCAGTTCCGGCATGGTCAAGTGGTCGGTGGACTTCATAGAAATAGTAATGTCAGCAATTTTGCGGTAGATTTCCTTTTCGGCAAAGGGTAAAGGTTTGTAGCTGAATATGATTTGACCATTTCGCTTATCAGGTGTGAAGTACGCAGTGCGATACTGTCCGATGAACCGCCCAAGCCGCTGACCCATGTCGAGTAGTCGATATTCAGCCCATAAATCCATCAGCCCGTTGCTACTTGGCGTTCCCGTCAGCCCTATAATTCGTTTGACCTTGGGACGCACCTTCATCAAAGATCTGAATCGTTTTGTCTGGTGGTTTTTGAAACTGGAGAGTTCGTCAACCACCAAAGTGTCAAAACAAAAAGGGATACCGCTTTCTTCTATAAGCCACTGGACATTCTCGCGGTTGATGATGTAAATATCAGCTTTCGCCCAAAGTGTCGTTTTCCGTTCTGCTTCCGTGCCGACTGCTAACGAGAACCGTAAATTACTGAGATGCTCCCATTTGCCGAGTTCATCCGGCCAAGTGTCACGGGCTACTCTAAGTGGGGCGATGACCAGAACCTTGTGAGCCTCAAAGCTATCGAACAAGAGGTCGCTCAAGGCTGTCAGTGTTATAACTGTTTTGCCAAGACCCATATCCAGTAGCAGGCAGGACACAGGGTTTTTATCTATAAAATCCTTGGCATATTCTTGATAGCTATGTGGATTGTATTTCATTCAGAATTCCTCCGATTTTCTCCCCATCGTCCAAGACATAAACCTTGAAGCCCAGCCGCCGAAGCAACCCATGCCTCGCTTCCTGCAAAGGGCGGGGTTTCTCCCCATGCCGTTTGACTTCTATAAAGGCAAATTTGCCGTGGGGCAGTAGCACAAGGCGGTCGGGCATTCCATCGAAACCGGGGCTTGTAAACTTGGGCGCAATACCTCCCATCACCTTGACTGCTTGGACGAGTTTCTTTTCTATAGTTTTTTCTCTCATGATGACACCTCCGATTTCTCAATTGCCGTTTGCCCGATTTTTCCTATAATTACTACGCGTGCGTTTCCCGTGTGCCTATTACTCTTATCCTTACCTATATAAATTAGTAGAATAAAATGGGCAATAAGGGAAAGAGCAACCGTAGAACACTGATTTAATAGGGGCTTGCGACTTTGCCGAGCTTGGCTGCCGAAGCCCCCAAACGAGCAAATAGGCAATAAAAACATATCATTCCGTTCTAACAAACACCCTCTGGATGCCATATATGGGCAATGATTTTTTGCCGGTCTTGTTTCCGTCGAATAGAGACCATCCACCGATACGATTCAATATGCCTTGAATCTCATAGGAATCAGCTTTCTTTATGGACTCACGGGACTTGCCGAAACACTCGCACCATATCTCCATCACACAGACTTGATTTCTACGGATGCTTCCGTTCGCTCTTGTGGGGTCGTCAGGTGAACGGATGTATTCTATCCTGCGATAAATGTCCATCGTATCCCAGCTTTCAGGGAGCAGGGTTTCAAGGTAATCTAAAACCATGCCCTCGCGCTCGTCATTCTCCATAGCGTTGCGCTGTTCAGCATAAGCTGCCATAGCAACATCGCCTTTGAGGAACAACTCCTCACCTTCTTTGTATTTAACAAGGGCTTCCGCCCAAATCTGATCTATGTCTGTGAGTTCCCATGCACGGTGTTTTCCCTCACCGGAGACCCAAACAGGCCAGAAACGGCGGTTGCCTGTAATGTCTCGAAGAAAGCCACCATCAGAGTTAGTTGTGCCAACGATAATACACTGGCGAGGATGACTCTCAACTGCCCGACCATATGAAGGACGGTACTTATCATCCACACGGGTAATAAAGGATTTGACCGTTTCCACGTCCATTTTCTTAATACCCGCAAGCTCCCCGAGTTCAAGAATCCAGTAGCCTTGCAATTTCTCCGGTGCGGTTTTATCCTTCATATCCGATATAGAAAGGCTGTCAGAGTACCATTGTTGACCCAGTTTTGAAAATAGCGTAGATTTTCCGATACCTTGCTTGCCGTTGAGGACAAGGATGGAGTCGTGCTTCGTGCCGGGGCTGACAATCCGAGCGACTGCTGCTACGAGGGTTTTTCGAGTAACGGCTCTGGTATAGGGCGAATCCTCAGCACCGAGGTAATCGATGAGAAGCGTGTCAATTCGAGGATTCCTGTCCCATTCGGGCAAGCCTTCGAGGTATTCCCGAATCGGGTGGTAGGCGCGGTCATCAGCTACTTTTGTCAAAGCAAGTTCATAGTTGCGAGCGGAAAAAGTGCCGTAGCGTTTATCGATAAAAGCCACAAGTTGAGCAGTATCGACATCCCGCCAAGGCTTATGCGGGCGCTCCCACGGCAGCTCTTCACCATATATCTGGTTGGCAAGCCGATTGTGACGGATACCCGAGAGTGTGTCGTCATTGTTCAGGATAAGAAGCAGATTGCCGAGGGTGTTGGAAAGGATGCCGCTTTTCTCACGCTGAAGCTGGGATTTCCAATCGGTATCATCGTCAAAATCATTTTCAGCTTTGGCAATACGCTCCTCGGCGAGTAACAGCTTCACATTTTCATCCTGTACTGCAAATTCGCTCATCGACTTGAATCCAGCCTTTTCATCAAGGTCGGTGAATTTATGAACTCGAACAAGATCGAAAGCATTTAGTAACCTGCCGCAGGCGGGATCAGTAGCATGGTGAGAATATGACCATTTACCTTCGTACAACACCACACCCGCTGAACTATCCGCCGGAATATAGTCATAACGGCCGCTCATCGCAGAGGGTTCATATACATCGGACAGGAATGTCGCAATCACATCTTCAATTGAATAGGCACGGCAGAAAGCCCCGACTACGCCTGCCTTGGCGATGGGGTCTTGTTGTTGTCGGATGCTGCGCTGTATCACCTCCGACTGACGGCTTGAAGTAGGCCAGAGAGAGCAGTCGCGCCAATCAGATAGTTTGGTAAGGTATGCATCAGGATCGAGAATATTGCCGTCAATTTCCTTGAAAATATATTCACCATCCGATGGTGTAGACGGCCAGTACATCAGCCGTTCCGGTTCGTAAGTACTGTCGTCGAAAAAGTCCATCCCAATAACATCGGCCACCAAACGGGAGAGTGCGGCATATTCATCGGGTGACACTTCACGGGCAAGCGGGATAACCATACGCAGCCGAGGCTCATCAGGGGTATGACTATGGGTGGAGTAGACCACACACCTGTGCGGAAACAACATCTCCACAGTTTCAAAAAAATCACTATTTGCATGGTCGGCATCAAGGGTAATGCCGGAACGGCTTTCTACTGTATCCTTTTTACGCCTTCCACTCTTTAGGTGGCCAAGGACATAACCGCCTACATCCTTGGCAGTATCACGGCGGTCTTTTGTAAATTTCTTATACTCCGCGACAGTTTCGGTTGTGCGGCGAGTGGATTTGAATCGCTCGCACAACTCTTCTAAGGTGATTTTCTTGTTGACCCATCTTTTCGAGAGGCGGCTGTCACCATATGCGATTTTAAGTTCCAAAGCTTATCACCTCGCATTTATTGTTGTAGTATTTAATAGGAATTTCACGTTTTTTCGCCTTAGCGATTTCGCGGGACATACCCTCGGATGGCTTGCCGAAGACCCAAAGTTCATCGCATTTACCAAGCAGGACAAGGGCAAAGAACAAGCCCAGCTCTCGCTGATCCTTGTCATCATCATCCATAAATTGCGGATAATGCAGGTGGGGCGCAACCGGGATGTAGCCCATAGAAACGGCAAAGCGGCAATAGCCCTGCGCTCTTCTTATATTGGTAGCGGTGTCTCCTGCAAACGCTGAGGCTATATAAACAAGCGGGCGGTAGGTTTTTGCCGATGCTTCAGATTTAGCGACTGCCGTCAATGCTTCATAGGCGGTCGGGTCGGGATAGCCCTCACTGTTGTACTTGTCCATCAGGCACCTCCTCTTGGTAATACTGCTCTACAAGCGAGCGCAGCCAATCAATATCTTCTTCAAGGCGGGCATTTTCTGATTCATACATAGCGTTTTTGGCTTCAAGTACGGAAAGCTGTTTAGCCCGTTCCACACTTTTGTCCGCCCTAATAAACAGGAGCGAGAAAAAGCAGGTCAACCCAATCCACATCAATATCCACGGGAATGCATCCCATATTGCCTTGCCGACCTTTTTCAGAGCCGATTTAAAGGCTTGTTTCTTGTACTTTGTCATTGATTACGCCCCCTTTCTCCAAGGAATAGATTGATGAAGTATTGCTGACCTTTGCCTGTGACCTTGGTGGTTTTACTGATAGTGACATGACCGTCTGAATGGGTGATGGCAGTTTCCTTGACTCTAAAAAGACCCAGTTCCATTGCCCTTTGGGTCGGCGCGTTATAATCCGTACCTTTTCTTTTGATGAGATATCCGTCCTGACGTAGTCTTTCAAAAAGGCGGTTCTGACCGATTTCGATTCCGTTGCCCTTGAGGATTTTTGCCAGTTCTCCAATAAGGATGGTGCCTTCAGAAACTGATACAGCATCGGCGAATATAACCTTCGGCTCATTCTTGGCAGCTTCAAGCTGAAGTTGTTCTTTTGCATTTCGCTCTTCTTTGAGAGCAGTCAGCACCTTAATCCAAGCGTCGGGGTCGTTCATTATTTCTTCCAGCTTGGCGGGAGTGACATATGCGCCGTGCCTGCGGATGGATGGAAGCACCTCGTGGGTGACCCAACGTTTAAACTTTTTAGCTTCGGGTTTGCGGGACAAAAGAATTGTACTGTAGAGACCGCTTTCACTGATAACGGTCAAATCCTGTTTGCCGCCAAGGGTATCCACAGTATGGACACCCTTTTCATCCTCATCGAGGCGAGCTGCCACATTCCCGCTGTTGTCAATCTCCAGCACCGAGCAAACATCTCTTAATATCCACCATGTTTCGTTGCGGCGTTGGACAGTCCTGACTTCGTTCCCCTCATAGGAGAACACTTTTAATCCGTTCATATTGAACCTCCTGAAAAATATATTTTCGAGAGGCAACAAACCCCTCTACTGCCTACAGACAGGAGGGGCTGTTTTGCGTACTTGCATTTAATCTTTTTTATAAAATGAGCAATCGAACCCATCGGCAAAGAGTATGAGCCCTTTCGCCCACGGCGGTGTTCGGCTCATCTGTTGACACAGAACTTCCGTAGACATCCTTGGGTCGGTTTCGATGACAACTTCGTCATGGATATGCATAACGATAGAGCAGTGACGGAGCGTCTGCATGGCGAAGGATAAAATGTCCCGGCTTGTCGCCTGCACAATATTTTCCACGAACTTGGGACCGTAACTTTCGATGCGTTCCCATTTTTTAGTGCCGCCGACACCTTCATAGGTCACACAGTCTGAACCGAATTGGTTCATGCCGATACGGGGCTTGACGTAGGAAAGCTTTCTGCCGGACGGAAGTGTGATAAACAGCATCCCGCTCTGGTAACCAAAGCGAATACCATGGGTTTCAATCATCGTCCTGTCCCTGACCGCTGTCATAGCAGCACGGTCGACATCCCACCAGAACTGTACGATATTCGGATTTGCCGACCTCCAAGCGGAAACGAGCGGGCGAAGTTCTTCTTCCGATAGACCCATCTCCAAAGCACCCATTGCTTTAAGAGCACCGACTGAGCCGCCGTAGCCAAGGGCAAGTTCGGCGATTTTTCCTTTTTGTCGGAGCTGACTTCCCTTGGTGACTTCTTCAATGGGAACACTAAACATCTGGCTGGCTGATGCTTCATAGATTTTTCCGTGAGTAGCAAACACCTCGTTACGCCAATGCTCGCCTGCAAGCCATGCAATAATGCGGGCTTCAATCGCAGAAAAATCAGCGACGATGAGCTTGTGACCGTCTTTCGGCACAAATGCTGTACGGATGAGTTGGGAGAGGACATCTGGAATATTATCGTAGAGCAGTTCAAGGGTACTAAAATCTCCGCTTCGCACCAAAGCACGTGCTTGTTCAAGGTCGGGAAGGTGATTCTGGGGGAGGTTTTGCATTTGAATTAAGCGCCCGGCCCATCTGCCGGTTCGATTGGCACCATAAAACTGGAACATACCCCTTGCACGACCATCAGCACAAACAGCATTTTCCATGGCTTGGTACTTTTTCACCGAGGATTTAGCCAGTTGCTGGCGGAGAGAAAGCACTTTGCCAAGCGGCTCAGGCGCATCCTTGAGCAGTTCAGTTACCGCTTTTTTGCCGAGAGAGTCGGTTTCCATACCGTTATCGGCGAGCCATTGTTTCATTTGCTGTACTGAATTTGGATTATCCAGATCGGTTAATTCCTTCATCAAGCGGGTTAGTTCGGTGCGAGAGCGGGTATCCGCTTTGATGGCACTCTGGACAAGTGTCATGTCCAGAGCCACGCCACGGTCGTTAATCTCCTGATCGTGGGCATATTCCTCCCATACAATATCAGGAACAGGAAACTTGGAGAGGCGCTCCTGAATAGAACGTTCCGCTTCCACATCGCGGTGATTATATGCCTTGAACGCTTGCCATTTATCAGGGTCGTGTTCCGGCAGATTCCGTGTTCGCTGCCCGTTTGCGGCAGTAGCTTTACAAGGAGAACAGAAATAACGGATGAGTTCCTTGCCTTCGGTTAGCTTTTGTTTCTCCAAGCCCAGAACCGTACCTGAGCCTTCAAGGGACAATGGTAGCCCCATGTATGCAGACCAAACCATAGCACACCGCCATGACTGTGGGTTTAGGTATTTTGCCTTGCCAAGGACGGTAGCAGAGTGGTGGTTATCGGCGAAAGGATCAAGGCTGATACCAATATCCGACAAGTGCTGGGATAAACACACCCTTTCAAAGTTAGCGTTAAATGCCCATTTCTGCACATTATCATCTGTCAGGGCACCCAGAATGTCATCTGGGATTATCTCACCATCGGCGAGGGAAATCACATGGATGTCACCACCGTCTATGGAATAGCCAAATAACAGGATTTCAAAGTCCGAGGCCTCGGCGTAGCGATAAACACCCGACTTAGTAAGATCAATAGATGAGTATGTTTCAATATCAATACTAATTGTTTTCATAAGCCCTCCATAACGTAAGAGAGCGGCAAGTTGCCCCGCCGCCCTCCGTAGTTGGTGTAATATGGTTATCCAAGAAAATCATCGTCGTCGTAGGTGGCGAAGTCATCCTCTGCACGGGATTTGCCGCCAAGAGGCTCACCGTCGCGGACTTTCTGAAGGTTATTAAGCCCACAGGCGATTCCTTTGTTGCCGTTTGAGTTGAAAGCGTAGAAATTTACGCTCGCCCTGCCGTATACACCGCTGTACACTTCCGACCGATTCAAAATTTCCTGACGATCTGCATCTACTACGCCCGGAGCGGTTGCACTGTTGGCGTTGATAAAGTATGCATTTTCGTAGGCAGGATCATCGGGTCTTTCCGTATCGCCATCGCGGAGAGGGATTTTGAGTGCGGCAAGGGGTGGCACGGACTTGCCGTTGCCTTTTAATTTTGCCTCGCCGTCACGGTAGGCCGCTTCAATTGCGGCTTTTATCTTTGTCACAGTCTTTGTGTCAGACTTTGGAATGATAAGAGATACCGAGAACTTCGGTGCACCTCCGTTGATGGATTTCGCTTCCCATACATTGGCGTAAGACCAGCGAGTGTCGGGTCCTGTGATGACCTTCATAGGGTTTTGAACCTGTGTGTTTACATTATTTGTCGTGTTAGTCATTAGATATTTCCTCCTATTAATCATTAAAATCGTGTTTTGCTGTATGAATTGCCGGACGTTTATCGCTCTCCGGTACGAGCGTTGGTTTGCCTTGAGGCTTTTCAATCAAACTGCCGAGCAGTTCAGAGAACCTCGCCTTGCCGAGAGCTTTTTCCATAGCAGTGATGCCCATCACCTTATGTTCGTATGGGTCGTAGCCAGCTGCGCTGACGGTATCAGCTACAGCTTCTTCATTTGTGTACCTGCGGTTGGAGCGGCCTTCAACCAGCTTCCAACCGTTCCAATCCTTACCGCTGAGCGCGGCTTGGAGAGCATAGTCCTTAATATCGGAAGCCCAAGAAACAAGATCATCAATCCTTCCAAGGATGGAACCAATTTCATCATCCTCCAGAAGCGGCGGCAGCTTAAACTCATGTTTTGCCAGTTCGAGGTTATGCTCCGCCCGTTTACGGCAATCGTGCTTCGCCTTGCAGAACTGGCACCAATCACCGCATTGGAATTCTCCTTCGCCGTCGTAGGCAAGTTCGGCGATGGGTTTTAAGACTTCCTCTGCCCATTGATAGAGGGATTCCTTGAAAACCGTGTGGGTGCTGATGTTATTTCGTCTTGGCTGATATACTGTCATGCTGACTGTGTCGATGTCGTAGATGCCATCAAACAACTCCAGCGCACCCAAGGCGTATAATTTCATCTGAGAATTTTCCTCAGATTCAATAAGCACTCCCTGCCCGTGCTTATAGTCGCAAATGTGGAGCGTGCCATCAGCGATGACCACGCAATCACCGGTACCGAAGCCGCCCTCAACATACTTGGAGAAGTCGAGCCGCTGTTCGATAAGCACAACAGGATCGGCGCAATTCTGCTTTGCAGTTTCCACCAGTTCCATGATGTAAGCGGCATAACCGATAGCACATTCCTCCATCTCTTCGCTGTAATATGCGAGGTGGGCTGTTGGGTCTTTTGCACGGATACCGAGTGCAGTTTTCAGCTTATATTCACCAAGGGTGTGGGCATCCGTACCTTCGGCGGCGTAGCTGCTGCCTTTGTCCTCGTACTGCTCACAAAGCCGGGCAGAAGGAGGGCAATTAAGCCATCGTTGGCTTGAAGAAGCTGAGAGAAGTGCGTGTTTACCCATTACCCAGCACCTCCGCTTCCGCAAGCAGGGTGGCGTATTTGGTGGGTTCAATCTCGGATAGCTTCGACGCGCCATGCTTTTCCAGCAGTTCCCGAATTTTGGCGGTGTGGCCGTTGCGGGATTTTTCTGCAAGTACCGCTCTGACCTCTTCCAGCGTGAGGGGTTTCGGGGTTGGCTTTGATTCCGACTGTACCGTTACTTCGGATTGGCTACTACTGAAAAGAGCCGTCAAGTTATCAGCCACCGAGTTCAGGGACTGTGCAGCATTACGAAGTTCGCCGACACAGAGATCGAGTTCACTCATCTTGCTCATCTGGTGCACCTCCTTCCCCGGTGGATTCATTCTGCCTTTGAAGTGCGAGCAGCTTCTTGGCAAGACGTTTGGACACAACACTGATTGCCGTAAGGATGCCTGCAAGTTCTTCATCCAGCTCGGTATCGCGTATATCTGCGTCCCTTTCATTTGCTTTTGTTTGCATTTTCTTACCTCCGTTTCCGAGGAGGCTTTACCGCCCCTCTACCGTCTACAGACAGAAGAGGGGCGGTTGCGTATCGACAGGGGTTGGTTATTCGAAAAACTTCTTCAAAGCTTCATCGTTTCGCAGAATGTCAAGGATACGACGTTCATGAACGGTTATGCTGCGTGATGATTTAAACCCGTATTTTGGCGCTAATTCACGCACGGTCTTTTCAAGGATAACTCGGTCAGTTATAAGGTTACGGTCTTCTTGGGTTAGGGCGGCAAGGGCAGCGTAGAGTGTGTCTAATACAGCTTTTTGCTCTAAAATATCGGCGATATCAGCGGGATCGGCAGGTTCAAAGCGTGAGATAGAATCGCCATCGTCAGCCGTATAGGTCTTATCCAACTCGACTTCTCTGGTCTGAATTAAGGAGCAGGATTCGCATTTCTTGACACATGAAAGGCCGCATTTCGCCTTGTGCTTTGATTCGCAGACGGTATTCATTGGGCATTTTGCGCAGGTTACCGGGCAACGATTTGAACCTTCTACTATGCAAGAAGCTTTGCGCTCTTGTCTCTTATCCTCCCGCCATATATATCGCATATTGTCGCGTGCGAGTTCTTCACCTCTTTGATTGCGGGGCAAGCGGACAACAAGACCGGATTCTTCGTCAACGTACCAGCGTTGAGGGAATGGGTTTTCGGGTTCTTCGGTACGGGCAAGACACTCCGCTCGTGTTACTTTGAATTCCTGTGCTCCATCCTCCGATAGGATGTAGTAGGCCATCGGCTCACCAAATTTCGTGCGATGCGGAATGGGTGTGGGTTTGAAAGACTCTTTACTCATAAAATTGACTCCTCTCGAATTCGGAAGGAGCCTGAGCAAGCAGTCATAGCAAACAAAAAGGACGAACCTTAACGCATAGCTATAAAGCTACTTGTCAGGCTCGTCCGTCGTTTTTAATATCTGCCACCACTGGCGGCATTTGCGTCGTGCTCTGTTTAAGTACAGATGGTACTATTCAATTTTTCGGATGCCGATGTCGGCTTTGCATTTGGGGTTTGGGCATTTGGCATAGTAATCGGCACACAAATAGCCTTCCTGCCCCTCGATAAATGTCAACGACCTTGTATGTTGCCCCGTATCAATCAGCCGCTCAAAATGGCAAACAGGGCAAGGGAGACGTTGATGGGTATATATTCTCCTGTGGGTTTTCTTTCGTCTGGTCGCTGTGATTGCTATTTGCGAATTCAAAAACATCACCTCTCTTTATTCGTGCCTATGTCCGCTAACTTGCGAACATAGTGGTAAAAATAATGCGGAGAACCTAAAAAGGCAGGGTTCTCCGCTGTTACTGGAGCAATAGGTCTAAATCGCGCAGCCTGTTACGCATGGCAGACTTGGACACCTGATAAACATCAGCCATCCCTTGAATGAAAATGTCAGAAACATATACTGGTGTGAGCTCATTCACGCTTATACCGAGCCGCTCCGCCATCAGCATTTTGACAGTTATTGCCGGCATAATCAGAGCTGCGCCAAGACGGTTGGCTTGCCACTCTCGCTGATCTTCATCGGACATCGGCGGTCTCTGCGACCAGTCCTCGATGCGATAGACGGTACATTGAATACGCGGTATCTCTGTTCCCGGTTTCTTGTAATAGAAGCGTGGATGTAGGATATAGTGTGAGCATTCGTGGATGATGGTGAAGCGCACACGACCTTCGATTTCGTATTCGAGGACATCTTTGTCGATAAAAATCCAACCTTTCTCAACGTCGATAGGCTTCGGCTTTGAGCGGGTCTCGTCCCAGACAATGAGTTTTCCGTCTTGGAAGCAGGTCAAGCCCAAGGTGAGACCGTCCTTAGATAGATATGCAAAGTCTATGGTGGCCTCGCAGTAAAACTCGGCGAAGTGGTCTACGTCCATCGCCTGCGGTTTCAATAGCAATGCCCCATCCATATACGTCTTTAGAATTTCTTCGGCTTTCTTTTCGAGCCGCTCCGGTGAATAGTTGTGATACAAACGGTTTCCTCCCCTCTATGCTTATTCATCGTCTGAAACCTTCTTATTGATGAGGTCAATGACTTCCTGCCAGCCTTCATCGGAGAGGTTACCGGCTTTTGCCCTGCGAAGGGCGACGCGTGCGAGGTCTTTCTCCATGATGTATTCGGGCAAGTCGGGCGATACGGTCTTCTCGCGGGTTAAGGCGGCCATATCCAGCAGCTTCTCCTTGTCTGCGCCATTCAATTTCAGTATGCGGGAAATCTCATCCAACTTTTTGTCGGGCGGGTAGCGACGGCCTTTCTCAATGTCGCTCATATAGGCGGGGGCGATGTCCAGTTCGGCAGCAAATCCACGAAGCGTTATGCCCAGAGACTTGCGCCTTTCCTCTATAAACTTCCCGAAAACCTGTTCATTCTCGTTCATCTTGGTTCTCCTTTCAAAATGTAAAATTGTACGCGAACGATATATGTTCGCTAACATAGTAACAGTATACGCCGTTCGATATGTCCTTGTCAATACCTGTTAGCGAACTTGCGTACATTATTTTAAATAACTCGAACTATAGATCTTTACGACGAGGTGGTGTTGGCATTTACACCCTAAATGTAATTACTTTTGCAATGATAAAAGGCAATAAAAATGGTTGTAAAAAGGATTGTAATTGCAATCTATATGTGTTATAATGACTGGTAATATGAGCTTATTGCGTCCAGAGGAGGAAATGTAATGCCTGACAAAAAGACGACACCGCCCAAGGTGCCTATAATGGAACACTTAAACATCGGCGAATTCAACCGAGGGCAATCCTCGCGCCTGATTCGTAATCTCGTTGATAATGACAAAATTGGTCTTGTTCTTAGAAATGGGAAGCCGTTAGCGGTTGTAATTCCTTACGAACAATATCTGCTCAAGTATGCAGGAAAGGATGAAGAGTAATGAATATTAATATTTCGGAAAAATCCAACTTTATATGGAAGATCGCCGATATCCTGCGTGGCGACTTTAAACAAAGTGAGTATGGTGATGTCATACTCCCATTTACTGTGCTATGCCGTTTGGACAGCGTTCTTGCTCCGACCAAAGACCGTGTTATGGAGATCCATAGGACAGGGACATACAAGACGGAGTATGCAAAGTTGGCAGGATTCAAAAGCATAACCGGTGGGCTGAAATTCTACAACATCAGCGAATTCACCTTTGCTAAGCTAAAGGATGATGCCACAAACATTGCCGATAACTTGACTGATTATATCAAGGGCTTCTCTGAAAACGCACGGACGATTTTGGAGTCTTTTGACATATACTCGCAAATTGCCCGTTTGGACAAGGCGAACCTACTTTACCTTGTTGTAACTAAATTCGTGGACGACATCGACCTGCACCCCGACCACGTCTCCAACAACGAGATGGGATACATCTTCGAGGAACTTATCCGGAAGTTTTCCGAAATGTCAAACGAAACCGCTGGCGAGCACTTCACCCCGCGTGAGGTTATTCGCTTGATGGTTGCTATGTTGTTTGACCCGGATATGCGCCTTATTAATGAGCCGGGCTTTATGGCAAAACTCTATGACCCGGCGGCCGGCACGGGAGGTATGCTTTCGGCAGGCATCGAATATGCTACGGAACTGAACAATCAGGCACTCATTGAGGTTTACGGGCAGGAACTCAATGAGAAAACCTATGCCATTTGCAAATCGGACACGATGATTAAGGGCAAGGGCTATGAGAATATCCACCTTGGCAACAGCTTCACCGACGACGCTTTACCGCACGAAACGTTCCACTATATGCTCTGTAATCCGCCCTTCGGCGTAGAATGGAAGAAATACGAGAAGTTCATCCGCGACGAGAACGAGCGTGGCTATGCCGGACGCTTCGGCGCTGGGCTGCCCCGTGTTTCGGACGGCTCGCTCCTGTTCCTGCAGCACATGATAAGCAAGATGATGGAATATGACGAGAAGGCAACAGGTTTAACTGGCTGCCGTCTTGCCATCGTCTTTAACGGATCGCCGCTCTTCACGGGCGATGCGGGCAGCGGTGAAAGCGAAATCCGTAAATGGATTATCGAGAACGGCTGGTTGGAAACCATCATAGCAATGCCCGACCAGCTTTTTTATAACACAGGCATACTGACCTATGTCTGGATTGTAACCAATCGCAAGAAAGGTATGCGGAAGGGCAAAATCCAGCTGATAGACGGTACATCTTTCTTCGAACGTATGAGAAAACCCCTCGGCGAGAAGCGCAAGCTAATCAGCGAAGAACAAAAAGACGAACTGACTCGCATCTATGGTGGGTTCATGGAGGGCGAGTTCTGCAAGATATTTGACGAGGACGACTTCGCCTACTGGAAAGTGACGGTCGAGCGTCCGCTTCGGCTGAACTTCCAAGCAAGCGCAGAACGCATCGAGCGTATCCGTGAACAGACGGCGTTTGCTAATCTTGCAACCAGTCGCAAGCGCAAACCGGCAGAGCACGACGCAGAAGTCGCCATGGGTAAGAAACAGCAGGAAGCTATTCTTGTCGCCATCGCTACGCTTGACGGTACGAAACTTTATAAAAATCGCCCTGAATTCATCAAGTTACTCCAGAAGGCATTCAAAAAAGCGGATATTAACGTGAAGGCTCCGCTCCTTAAGGCTATCCTCGCGGGACTTTCTGAAAAGGACGAGACCGCCGACATCTGTACCGATACCAAAGGTAACCCCGAACCCGACACCGATCTGCGTGACGCTGAGCAGATACCCTTCAAAGAGGATATTGCCGCTTACATAGAACGTGAGGTTCTGCCATATGCACCGGACGCTTGGGTGGATGAGAGCAAAACTAAGAAGGGCTATGAAATTCCGTTCACGCGCCATTTCTATAAATACACGGAACTCGGCAATGCCGAGGATACCCTCCGCGATATCCAGTCGCTTGGAGCGAGGATTCAGTCGGCGATTACTGAACTGTTCGGGGAGGTGTGAACGTGGAGAGATATGTAGAGTATAAGGATAGCGGGATTAAATGGATGGGTACTATCCCCACACATTGGGCTACTTCTCGCACCAAGAACGTATTCACCAGAAAAAACTCAAAGGCAATGCAGGAAGATCCTGTAGTCCTCTCTTTAGCACGGAGTGGGGTACGAGTTAGGGATATCAGCGTTAACGAAGGGCAGATGGCAGAGAGTTACTTCAATTACAATCCAGTTGAAGTTGGGGACTTGCTTTTGAACCCGATGGATTTATACAGCGGGGCTAACTGCAACCTTTCAGAAGTTGATGGTGTGATAAGCCCCGCATACTTCAACCTTCGAAGCCGTGCCGGTTATAATCCCAAATATTTTGATTACTATTTCAAAATCCAATATTTGATTATGGCTTTTTTTGCACACGGAAAAGGTGTGTCACAGGATCACCGTTGGGTATTGAATTCAGAAACACTAATGGCTTATCCGCTAATTGTACCGCCTTTGGACGAACAAGATGCCATCACAATTTATTTGAACGAGAGAACAACGAAGATTGATGGGGTTATTCAAGGTTTGGAACAACAGATAGAACGGCTGAACGATTATCGTCGAGAAACGGTGGCGAACGCAGTTACCAAGGGTGTTGAACATTCAATCATGAAAGAAAGCGGAGTTGACTGGATAGGAAAAATTCCTATCTCTTGGACAACCACTAAGATAAAGTGGATGTTTGAAATCATTAAACGCATTCATGGTGCGGATGACAGAAATGTTCTTTCAATCACTCAACGGGGATTGAAAATTAAGGATATCACCATTAATGATGGGCAAATGGCTGATTCGTATACGAATTATCAGGTCGTAAATGTGAACGACTTTGCTATGAACTCAATGGACTTGTTGACCGGATGGGTGGATTGCAGCCCGTTCGAGGGCGTGACCAGTCCCGATTATCGAGTGTTCCGCTTCCTGCCGGGCAAGGAGCAGTGCCACAGCTACTACAAATACTTGTTCCAGATGTGCTACAAGAACCGCATTTTCTACCGCTTGGGTCAAGGCGTTTCAAATCTTGGGCGGTGGCGGCTTCAAGCTGACCAGTTCCTGAATGTGCGGTTACCTCAACCGCCTATTGATGAACAGGAACGCATAGCGGCATACCTCGATGAAAAGATCGCCAAGATTGAAGGTTTAATCGCCGACATCAATGCGCAGATAGAGAAGCTAAAACAGTATCGCCAAATCATCATACACGATGCGGTCACAGGCAAAGTCAAGGTAACGGAGGGATAAGATATGGCTATAAACACAAGCGAGCGCACATTCGAGCAGGAAATCGAATGGTGGCTCACCGAAGGTACGGTCACAGCTGACCGCTACAAAAAGGGCAATCCCGCCGATTTCGACCGCGGACTTGCGATGGATAAAGGTGCGGTTATGGCGTTTATCAAGGATACTCAACCCGACATCTGGCAGGGGCTTTGCAAGCGGCATGGCTCGGAAAGTTCAGCAGAGGCGGAGTTCTTCAAACGCCTGAATTCGGAACTGAATGCACGTGGTATGATTGACGTGCTTCGCCACGGCGTGGTCGACCTCGGCATCTCCGTACGGCTTGCCTACTTCAAACCGGGCAGCGGCATGAATCAGAGTTTAGCGGCTCTTTATAATAAAAATGTTCTGCAGATTACAAGACAGGTCAAATACAGCTTACAGAACGAGAATTCCATCGATACGGTTATTTTCTTGAATGGTTTGCCGATTATAACCATCGAACTCAAAAACCCGATTACTGGTCAAACATATAGAAATGCCATCACCCAATATCAAAACGACCGTAACCCGCGCGAATTACTGCTCGCTTTCAAGAAGCGGGCTATTGTGCATTTTGCCGTGGACAGCGAAGAAGTATGGATGACAACATGGCTTAGAAAACATGACACGATTTTCTTACCGTTCAATAAGGGAACCGATGACGGCGGAGCGGGCAACCCGATCGCAAAAGGTGGCGACTACCGCACTGCCTACTTATGGAAAGAGGTTCTTAAGCGGGACAGCATTCTTGATATCCTCCATCGCTTTGTGCAAGTCAGTAAAGACGACAAGGGCAAAGAAAAGCTTATATTCCCGCGCTACCATCAGTTGGACGCCGTCCGCAAACTCGTCGCAGATGTTTATGAGAATGGTTCAGGGAAGAACTATTTGATTCAGCATTCAGCTGGTTCGGGCAAATCCAACTCCATAGCGTGGCTTGCTCACCACTTGGCGAATCTGCATGATACAAATAACGAGGTGGTGTTTCATAGCATCATCGTTATCACTGACCGCCGCGTGCTTGATAAACAGCTTCAGCGTGACATATACAACATGGAACATAAACCGGGCGTGGTCATACTTGTGGATAAGAACTCCAAGCAGCTCACGACCGCACTGACTAATGGTGACAAAATCATCGTGTGTACACTGCAAAAGTTCCCGTTTGTTGATGTGCAAAAGATATCTACCACGGGCAAGCGATTTGCTATTATCGTGGATGAGGCACACTCATCACAAACAGGCGAAGCCAGCAAGCGCATGAAGGAGTTATTAGCGGATATCTCTTTGCAGGGCGATGATGCCATAGAAAAGAAGCAACATGAGATTGCGTTGGAAGAGGCAAAAGCCGAAGCTGAGAAAAAGGATATTGATGAGATTATCGCTGACGAAATGGCGGCGCACGGTCAGCAGCCTAATCTCTCGTTCTTCGCTTTTACCGCCACACCAAAGCAAAAAACTTTGGAAATCTTCGGACAGAAGACAGCTGCCGGCAAGCCTGAGCCGTTCCACCTCTATAGCATGAGACAAGCTATTGAGGAGCATTTTATTTTCAACGTCCTCGAAAACTATACGACTTACGAGGCATACTTCCAAATCGGAAAGAAAATTGCTGATGACCCTGTATACGGCAAGAATATGGCAAACAAGGCTCTCGGCAAATACATGAGTCTCCATCCGCACAACCTTGCCCAAAAAGCAGAGGTTATCATCGAGCATTTCCGCAGCCAAGTGCAGCACCGAATCGGCGGGCAGGCAAAGGCCATGCTCGTGACGGGTTCGCGCCTTCATGCCGTGCGCTATTTCTTTGAGTTCGAAAGGTACATCAAAAAGATGCATTATGATTTGGGCATTTTGGTGGCTTTTTCTGGCACGGTTAAAGATAAGGTGAGTGGCGAAATAAAGGAGTACACGGAATCCAACCTGAACAAGTTTCCGGACAACGAAACCGTAGAGAAATTCGATACCGCTGAATATCAGATTTTGATAGTCGCCGAAAAATATCAGACAGGGTTTGATCAGCCACTGTTGCATACGATGTATGTTGATAAAAAGCTGACTGGCATCAAGGCTGTTCAGACACTTTCGCGCGTCAACCGCTCGTGCAGGGGCAAGACCGAAACATTTATTTTGGACTTCGTCAACTCCCGCGAAGACATCGAGAAGGCGTTCCAAGACTACTATCAAGCGACAGGCGTGGCCGAAACGACCGACCCGAATGTCATCTACGACATCAAGAATGTGCTTGATAGCTTTATGATTTATCAGGATAGCGAAATCAATGCTTTCGCCAAAGTGTTCTTTAAGGAAAGTAAGCAACAAGGCAACATTGACTTGGCAAAGTTGAATGGTTTTATCGATCCCGCTGTAGACCGCTATAACGCCCTGACCGAGGAACAAGACAAGATGGATTTTAAGGGTGCATTGGCGAAATTCATCCGCCTATATTCATTCCTCACGCACATCATAAGCCTCGGCGACGAGAACCTTCACAAGTTCCATGCCTATGCCAAGTGCCTGCTTCGCAAATTGCCAAAAGACGATACGGAACGCACTCCCGACATTGGCAGCGACGTTATGCTTCAATATTATCGGGTACAGAAAGTATCTGAAGGCTCCATTGTGTTGGCAAACGAGGATGGTCTTTTGAAACAGAGAACCTCTGGAGGCGGCTTGCCGCTTGAAGATGAAAAAGAAGTTCTGTCAGCCATCATTCAAAGCCTAAATGAACGGCTCGGCACGAACTTCACCGAAATGGATAAGGTTTTAGAACAGTTCGTACAAGATATGGCGGGCAACCAAGAAATGGTGTTGCGTTCCAAGAACCCGCTCGACCTCTTCAAAATCATCTACGACAACACCATAATGGATGTGGTTCTGGGGCGTATGACAAAGAACCAAGAGTTCTGTGAGAAATACCTTGAGGACGAAGAATTTAGGCGTGAGGTCGACAAGGTACTGCTGCCACTTGTTCATGAACGGCTATCGAAAATATAGGGGGTGCGGGCAATGGCAACTGATATAGTGGCTCTGCGTAAGTGGAGCAAATTGGATAGAGCAATACAAAACAGGCTTCTTGCAAATGTCTTTTGCACCGATTGCTTTGCCACCACGGCGATTGATTACGAGGTGGTGTCCAGCGGAGAAGGAATTCTTATTAAGGGCAAATGCAAAAAGTGCGGACAAGACGTGACTCGAGTGGTTGAGGAAGACTGGTTCAGCCACGACTCACACTAACAAACCAGACGGGAGGAAAACGATTATGGATAACGCCTATCAATGGGTTCAGTTTTATGAGGCGCTTGCCAACAAACTCCTTGAGTTCAACGATAAGAGGATAGAACTCTTTGAATTGATGAAAAAGGTGCGCTCGGAACAACCGCTTATGAAGTACCTCAACTTCGAGCGCGAGGACTGGTGGGGGCCGCGTAACCACCATATGGATCCACTAACCGTGATTGGAATATTGAATCGCGGAACAACAGATGCCAATAGGATTAAATTGTCGAAAGTTCTCGCCGAGACGTTCGGTGTGGAAATCCCTGTGCCTACTCAGTTTGTGGGGATTCCGGTCTTGAACAATATGAACTCGTTCTTTAACGGTCCCAATGAGATCTGGGAACTGTTTGTGCAAGCAATGGCATCCGCACAGGCAGGCAGTTTTTCAGATGAGTTTAAGGACGCCTTTGAAAAGGCTATCTCTGTGAAAGGCAATGGTCTGGCTTACATCACAATGGGTTTATATTGGATACGTCCTAATATCTTTATGCCCCTTGATGGTAACTCCAGAGCATTTGTGTCTGCATATTATGGCATTGCTGCTCCGAGCGGTAACTGCACGGGAGAAGAATACATCGCTTTCCTGAAAACTCTTAAGGCTAAGGTTGCCGAGCAGTCGCCCGACATGACATTCCCTGAAATATCACATACCGCTTGGACGCAAAAAGAAGACAAAGTAGATGAGGATTCTAATCAGGTTTCCTTGGCCATTGACGAACAGCAACAGCGCACGGCGTTTAAGCAGTGGTATATCAACAATGGTGGGTCGCCGAATTCGGCCAACACCATATCGACCGCTATTGGAAAAGTACGACTAAAAGATGGTCGAGCAGTATTCGCTGTTGCCATTTTTGATGAACTGGATGCCGTGATAAAAAACAGCGGTCTTGATGGTTATTTCCAATCAAGCGGCGGTGATTATGCCAAAATGGATGCCGTCTTTAACATTGACACTACCACTCAGCGCGACGACCTGAAAAGCGGAATCAAGCACTATCTTGCTTTCCTGAAGAGCGAAGGCGTGACCGCCACTTCTACTAAGCCGTCTGCTTCGATCATACAAACATCAAAATTCGCCAAGAACATCATTCTTTGCGGCACACCCGGCACGGGCAAAACATACAGCACCGTGCTGTATGCCGTTTCAATTATCGAGGAAAAGCCACTCAATGCTGTAAAAGCCGAGGACTACTCGGCAGTGTTTGCCCGCTACCTGAAATACAAAGAGGACGGGTTAGTCGCTTTCACTACTTTTCACCAGTCGTTTGGATATGAGGAGTTTATTGAAGGGATTCGTCCTGTAGTCTCCGCAGAGGAGAATTCCGAAACGGGGCGGGATATTGAATACGAAGTTCACGACGGCATATTCAAGGCGTTCTGCGACACAGCCGGTACGCCTATAGGTGGTGGCACAAGTGTAGACTTGGGCTTCGGCAAGAATCCGTCAGTCTGGAAGGTATCTCTTGAGGGAACCGGCGACAACCCGACCCGCACAGAGTGCCTCGAGAACAATCATATCCGAATCGGGTATGACAGCTACGGCGAAACTCCGCCTGACACCTATGAAAAAGGTGACAACGGTAGGAATATTTTGAATGCGTTCTATTACAAGATGCAAGTTGGGGATATTGTGTTCTCATGCTATTCTAATAAGACCATTGATGCTATCGGCGTTATCACGGGTGAACCAGAGTGGCACGACGAATACGAGCATTACAAGCGACTTCGCAACGTCAAATGGCTCGTAAAAAATATTAGCGAGGACATCTTCGAACTTAACGCACAAAGATTGATGATGCAGCCATCGGTCTATAAGCTGTCGGTATCTGTGTCGGATGCTCTCCAACTTCTCCGAAAGGTAAAGCCTTCCCTTTTCACGCCAAGGGTTAAAATTCCAAACCGCGTGTTTATCATTGATGAGATTAACCGAGGTAATATCTCAAAAATCTTCGGCGAATTGATAACGCTCATCGAGCCTACGAAGCGTATCGGGGCAGCGGAGCAACTTCGCGCTTTGCTTCCATATTCGGGAAAGAAATTTGGTGTGCCAGATAACGTCTATCTTATCGGAACGATGAACACCGCCGACCGCTCCATAGCACTCATCGATACTGCTTTGCGTCGCCGATTTAGTTTCGTGGAGATGCAACCGGATTCAGCGACACTCACAGATGTTCTTGTTGATGGGATCGATATAGGCGCAATGCTCGATACCCTCAATAAACGCATAACCATTTTGCTTGATCGAGAACACACCATAGGGCATTCCTATTTGCTTCCACTGAAGGCCGACCCAACCATAGAACGGATCGCCGCAATTTTCGAGAACACGATTGTTCCGCTTTTGCAGGAGTATTTCTACGACGATTACGAAAAGATTCAGCTTGTACTGGGTGATAATCAGAAGCCTGATGACAGCACGCGCTTTATCATAAAGAAGACTGACGCCGTTAAGTTGTTTGGGAATGCTGACATTGACTTTCCTGAATACTATGAGATAAACGATGAGGCGTTTAAGAGGATTGATGCTTATGCTTTCCTGTGATAAGACCTACACCATAACCGAATATGGCGGCTTCACACGGGGTGCGGCTCTTTCCGGCTATCAAGGCTTACCCGAAAGAACATTTGATGCGCTCGAAGCGTTTATACTTGCCAATAGCACTGGTTTAGAAACTGAGGCAGTCGAACTGCTCTCACTATCTGCCCGTCGCGGTGTTGGTAAGATTATGGCTTGAACGCACCATCAACTCTTGCAAAATCCCTTCTTTCGGATAGTGAAATGAGTGACTTAAACATTGCTTCTTCGAACATAAAAGATTGGATTAAAAGTAACTGTCGCCGGATTGACATTGTTATTAATGCAGATTTAGGTGTTTTCACTCTGGAGTTAATTGAGGGAGTAATGCACTATAAGTATGAACCTAAATATGAGGGTTTTGCCTCTCAGAGGTAATTTGTCGCTTTTCGAGCGACCCCGCTTCCAGCAAGAATTGTTATCCTTAAGTCACAATAAAACTTAAGGAGGACATAGCAATGAAAAAAGGATTAACGGAACTTGTATTTATTCTCGACAAAAGTGGGTCGATGGGCGGTTTGGAAACTGACACCATTGGTGGATACAACTCAATGCTTGCAAAGCAACAGGCCGTAGAGGGCGAATGCCTCATTACAACGGTGCTGTTCGATAACAACTACGAACTGCTTCACGACCGTATCGACCTTAAGGCGGTCAGTGCTATTACGGCGAAGGAGTATCAAGTCGGTGGCTCGACTGCACTTCTTGATGCAATTGGCATGACGATTTACAAGATTGGCAACGCTCAGAAGCATAGCTCTGACCTATCCGCAGATGGTCTTGGCGTGTCCTCCGGAGCCGCTTTTCC
>CAZWPO010000032.1:0-24102 GCA_964635975.1 uncultured Syntrophomonas sp. | reverse complement strand
TATTAGCGAAGATAATATCAATTATGTTGTCGTAAGCGTAGACGGAGAAAATGCCATCGCGGAACCGAAGCAAGAACCATCCTCCTCGCTAAATCAAACAAGCCTGTATAATATACAGACTCAACCAGTGATTCCAGTAATCGCTGCGAACAAACTTATTCACGTAGTAATATATCACACCCACACAGATGAATCATACATTCCAGATTCGGGCACAGCAGGCGAACCATGGAATGGAGATGTATTACAGGTCGGCACTACATTTGCTGATGCTTTACGCAAGTCCGGGGTAAGCGTCAGCCACAACTCCAACCGCCACGATCCTCACGATATCCATGCCTATAACCGCTCCCGCCGCACTGCTACCCAGTTGCTCAAAGAAGCACCGGATGCCGTATTTGACATTCACCGGGATTCTGCTCCCATCGAAGCTTATATCACATCAGTAAATGGAATTGACATAGGACGGGTGATGATCGTTATAGGCCGTTCAAATCCAAACATGAGGGCAAATTTGCAATTCGCCAGGCAGGTTAAATATGCCGCAGACTCCCTGTACCCTGGCCTCATGAGAGGAATTTTTATAGGTCGTGGAGATTATAACCAGGATCTATATCCATCTTCTTTACTCTTCGAGGTTGGAAGTCAGTCTACCACGTTAGGTTATGCCGATAAAGCCGTAAACTGTCTTGCCGATGCCGTGTTAACGGTGCTTAACCAGAGATAGTAGAGTGGTGCATTTGGATTGCTCAACATTGTAGTTGTTAATACGCAATATGTGTTATTTGTTAAAATATTATTGGATCAGGTTGGATAAGGATGGCAGTTGCATAAAGGCGACTGGTTTAGATGACCGCTCACTAGTTGAAGGAGGCCATCCGAATGGATTACGTCAATCAATTTATTAAAAAAATGTACAGATGCTAAAAAAGTAAAAACCGCGGAAACACCGCGGTTACTCTGTCTTTAATGGCAGGGGAGAGAGGTCTCGAACCCCCAGCCCTCGGTTTTGGAGACCGATGCTCTGCCAATTGAGCTACTCCCCTGCATCGTTGGCTTCTCAGCATTGAACATTGTAACATAAAAAGGAGTGAGCATCAAGCAAAGCTGGATGAAGTTTTTGCCGGTTAAGGAATTGCGCTGACCTGTTAATATAGATCAATAAGACAAGAAATACAGCTTATCAAACTAGCGAATTCCAAGAATTAATGCGGTCAGAAAATAACCTACCATGAAAGTTGTTGTAGCACTGAAAAGGCTTTGAATAACATCCTTTTTCGTAAGACCTGCAAACATCAGATTTCAACTCCCTCGCAGAATATAGAACACGTGTTCCGTATCTAGATACTAAAACAAGAACACATGTTCTGTCAATATAAAATTATCAAAATTCACTGGGAATTTGATGGTCTGATGAAATATTTGTTAAACTTGTTTAGTATTATTTATTTATAAAGAAAGCATGCCTTAAACGACAAAAATGGTTAGGGGTGAATATACAATTATGAAGGTAATGGTATTGATGGGGGGAACCTCTGAGGAAAGAGACGTTTCCTTGAGAAGTGGTCAGGCAGTGTATCAAGCGCTTGTAAAACTAGGATATGATGTTTCAACACTGGATCTCAATCCTGATAATCTTGGAGAAATTGCACGGCGCAAGCCTGATCTCGTCTACATTGCTCTCCATGGAAAAAACGGGGAAGACGGTACTGTCCAGGGCTATCTGGACCTTCTGGGAATCCCGTATACCTGTTCAGGCCTGGCAGCCAGTGCCATATGCATGAACAAAATCTTGACCAAAAAATTGCTGGCTTATGAGGGACTGCCTACAGCTGATTTTGTAATATTTAGGAAAGCCAGCTACTCCCCTGATGCGTTGGTAATGAATTCATTAGTCGAAAAATTTGGGCTCCCCCTGGTGGTTAAATCAGCCAGTCAGGGTTCAAGTATTGGCACCTATATCGTAAGAGATCCGGCACAACTTGCTCAATCCATAAGTGAAGCATTCGTATATGATAATGAAGTGCTGGTAGAAAAGTTTATAGATGGGATTCAAATGACTGTCACAATTGTTGGCAACGAAAGCCCACGGGTTTATCCGATTATTGAAATAACCGCAGAAAACGAATTTTATGATTATGAATCAAAATATACTCCAGGCATGTCTACCCACATTATTCCTGCCAGGATAAGTGAAAGTCTTCGAGAAAAGGTGGAGATGATAAGCAAAGAGGCATACCTGGCAGCCGGATGCCGTGGAGTAGCCAGGGTTGATGTCATGGCTGACAAACATGAGAATCCGTATATCCTGGAGATAAATACAATTCCGGGAATGACGGAAACCAGTCTGGTTCCAGACGCCGCAAGAGCGGTGGGTCAGAGTTTCGAAGAGATAGTTGATCAACTGGTTAAACTGGCTCTTGAGAAATAGAGGGTTCTGGACGGCAGAACAGAACTATAAAAAGATAAAACGAACAGGGTGGGGTGAAGACCAATATGAGTCATTTTCTGCCTGCCGGGATAATAAACGATAGCGTCTTAGATTTAACCGAAAAAGTTGCCGAGGTGAGAGCCTATTATGAACAGCGTGATATGATCAGGCTTAAGAAATCTCTGAGCGACCTTGAGGAAATCGTACTTGATCTGGCTTTATTTCTGGAAAGGCTTACCTGTCAACCTCTGATATATACCGGAAAAGGATCTACCGAGGAGGTCATTAAACACCTGGAATGGGCTTTAACTCTGGCTGAGAAAGAAGGCGGAACTGCCGGGACAGCTGATCAAATTCCGGATTGAAGCACAGGATAGCTGCAAACTGAAGATTACACGATACGGGAACCGGCCTATACAAGGGTCGAAGTTCCCTTATTTTATACCTGCGGATTTTGCCGGTATCGCTAATGTCATAGCTTGGGCATTATAATGCCAAATCTGGTATAATTGACAATATCTTATTTAACATTCAACTTGATCAAGGGGGAATAGAATTGCTTAAGTGGCTGGATTTGCGAACCAGTACAGGCCGCCTGGTAGTGCTGCTCCTAATACTGGGCATTTTTTCACTAACTGCGGATCTATATATTGATTGGTTGTGGTTCCAATCCGTAGGTTTTTCACAGGTCTTTAAAACCACCCTGCTGAACGAAACCATGCTTTGGGCAGTTGTTTTTCTTTGCACTTTTTCTGTCTTTTACCTTAATCTGCAGATCGTTAAAAAGCAGCTTAAAGCAACAGCTAACCGTCCTAATAAAACTGATGAAGGGCGGGAGATAATATACCTTGATGATATACAATCTTTTTCAGAAGGCTTATTTGAGGGCCCCAGAGCCCGCTGGCTTTTCCTTGGAATAAGCCTGCTGGCAGCCATCCTCATCAGCTCGGCAGCCTATGGTGATTGGCTTACCGTTCAGCAGTATCTGCACCGGGGTACGGTCGGAATAATCGACCCGATCTTCGGCCGCGATCTCGGTTTCTATTTCTTCAACCTGAATTTCTACAATCTTATTAGTGGGATATTGACCAGTATCCTGGTGCTTCTATTGATAACCGTGGTGGTTCTGTATGTGTTGGGAGCAACAGCCTCTTTGATCGGCGGAAAATGGAGCCAGTTCTCTATGCCCAAAGCACACATAGCTGTATTATTTGCTGCGTTTTTTGCTTTAAAAGGCTGGGATTACTGGCTTTCCACTTTTAATATACTTTTCTCATCATCAGGCGTCATCTATGGAGCCGCATATACAGATATATACGCCCGACTGGTCTCCTACAAGGCCATGATGGTATTATCAATTGTTGTCTCTATTCTAGTTCTTGTAAATATATTCGTAAAACGGTTTAGATGGATCGTATACTCGGCTCTCGCATGGATCGTGGTGGCGTTGGTGATGCAGGGAATATATCCCGGCTTCATACACAAGTTTGTGGTTCAGCCGGATGAGTTCAATAAGGAGAAGCCTTACATCCAAAATGCTATTCAGTTTACCCGCGAAGCTTACAACCTGGATTCGGTCGACAGCAAGGTTTTTAATATTTCCTATGACCTTAACGTTAAAGATCCTGCTAACCAGGCTACCCTCGATAATATCCGTCTATGGGACTGGCAGCCATTGAAAACTACCTATCAGAATCTCCAGCAGCTACGCCCTTACTATGTATTTGATGACGTTGATGTGGATAGATATATGATAGATGGCAAATACCGGCAGATCATGTTGGCGGGCCGCGAGATCGATCAATCCGAACTGCCGGCAAATGCACAGACATGGATAAATCAGCGATTAACTTATACCCATGGTTATGGTGTTGTAGCCAGCCCGGTCAACGAGATTGCCCAGGAAGGTTTCCCCAGCTTTTTAATTAAGGATATCCCTCCCATGTCTACTACTGATCTGGTGGTAAAGCGACCGGAAATATACTTTGGGGAGCGCACTGATTCTTATGTAATAGTTAACACGAATCAAAAAGAATTCGATTATCCGGCCGGAGATCAGAACGTTTACTCGATTTATGAAGCAAACCAGGGCATTCAAGTCGGATCTTTTCTAAGAAGGGCCAGTTTTGCCTGGACGCTTAAAGACTACAAACTGCTGCTTTCCAATGATGTGCAGAGCAGCAGCCAGATACTGATAAACCGAAACGTAAAGCTGCGGATCCAGAAAATAGCTCCTTATCTCAGGTATGATTCTGACCCTTATCTCGTGATCAGTCCTGAAGGGTGGCTCTTTTGGATACAGGACGCTTATACCCTGACCAATAAATACCCCTATTCTCAGCCTTTTGATCAAGCGGGTAGCAACTATATCAGGAATTCGGTCAAGGTTGTTTGCGATGCCTACTCTGGGGAGATGAATTTCTACGTAGCTGACGAAAATGATGCGCTTATAAAAAATTACGCTGCTATTTTCCCAGGAATGTATAAGCCCTTGTCTGATATACCTGCAGGTCTGCAAGGCCATCTTCGCTATCCGGAGGATCTGTTCTCCATCCAGGCCCAGATGTACAGTATCTTCCACATGACTGATCCATCAGTATTCTATACCAAGGAAGACGCATGGGTAGTGCCCAACCAGCTGGTTGGAGACAAGAAAACAGCAGTAGAACCATACTATCTCTTGATGAGGCTGCCGGGCGAAAAAGATCCGGAATACATGCTCATGCTGCCCTTCACACCCAAGAGCCGGCTAAATATGGTAGGATGGATGGGCGTGCGCATGGATGGGGCTAATTACGGCAAGGTGGTAGTGTACACTTTTCCCAAGCAGGAGACGGTTTTTGGGCCCGAGCAAATCGACGCCCGCATCAATCAGGATACGGTGATCTCCCAACAGTTGACCCTTTGGAACCAGGTAGGGTCCAGTGTTTACCGGGGAGGATTACTGGTAGTTCCCATGAATACATCCATATTGTACATCGAGCCGCTTTATCTGCAGGCCGCCAATAGTCAACTCCCCGAGTTGAAAAGAATAATCGTCGGTTATGGAGACCGGATTGTCATGGAAGCATCATTTAAGGAGGCGCTGGTCAAACTGTTCGGTGATGAAGCCAAGGAGGCGGTCACTGCACCGGCGGTGAACGTGCCGGAAAATGAAAGCGCTTCAGTAAATGATCTCATCAAGCTGGCACGCCAGTATTATGATACAGCCATGCAGATGCTCAGGGAAGGCAACTGGGCAGCCTACGGCGATAATATCAACAAACTGAATGAGATATTAAGAAAACTTGAACAGAACTCTGGCTCTTAGTACACTTGACGGGGTGGGAGATTGGATGAGAAAGAGAATGAAGGTAGTATGCTTGGGCGACAGCATAACCTGGGGATTTCCATTTGGCCCGCATTATTCGTGGGTATCTATGCTTGAGCAGGCTACCGGGGCCGAGTTTGTAAACCGGGGGATCAACGGCAATACCACCACTGACATGTTATCGCGTTTTGAGCGGGATGTTATCGCCTATTCTCCTACGCATGTGATGATCATGGGCGGTGTAAATGATATGCTCTGGGGAGATTCATTTGACCGTATCACATGGAATATAAACGCCATGATAGAAAAGGCGGAAAAGGCAGGTATACAAGTATTTCTGGGCATTCCCACAGCCGTAGAAAGCGTATACCTTGAAAAGCTGATAGCAAGGCTCAGGAAGTGGCTTTTTGAGGTCGGGAGTCAAAAGGATATAACCATCATCGATTTTTCGAAAGCTTTTTTGGGTCCAGACGGTGAGCTACAGCGCCAATACTTGTTGGCTGATGGAGCTCACCCAAGCGAAACAGGTTATCGAGAGATGTTTAAACAGATAGATCTTACTCTATTTAAGAAATACATAGATGAACCAGACTAAACCTGGGGGGCGGGAATTACCCGTAGCATATCATGTTCGCTTTCATCAGGATTTAAAATCTTGACCTCAGCCAGAGCTTCATTTTTAGCATCGCTATATCTGGCTACCAGGGAAGCGGCATAGCTTAATGATTCAGGTTTTGCTGGACCTCTGACCAGACCCAGGGGTCCCGGGCGATCTGCAACTTTAAGAAGCAAGTCGCCTTCCTCGCTCAATTTCTTCAAATGCTCGTTTTCGCCGTGGTTTCTACCAATTACGACAATTACATCCGGTTCGGGCTGAAAGTGGCGTCCCACCTTAAGTATTTCGATATCGCACAGTCGGGGCTGGGGACGTTTTTCAAGCAATCCGAGCAGGCGCCGGGCGAAATTCTGGTCGGTCAGCAGGCATCCGCCGGCAGGACTCGGGTAGTCCTTTAAGCCATAGTGCTGGGCCAGTTCGATCTGTTTTTTGCGGCTGCGACCGCTAATATCTCCCAGGGATTCTCTGTTTACCCAACTTTGGGTTTCTGGTATAGTCGGGGGGAGTAGTTTCGCGGAAAGCGGCCGTAATATAAGACCGCGATAACCTGATGATTTGTCTACTGCAGCTAGAGCCGATTTGTTCTGACTCATAGGCCTCTGGCCCAGAACCTCACCGGTTGCTAAAAAAGAAGCGCCATATTCAGCCATTCTATCTCCCGCAGTTCTTAACATAAAAGCATGGCAGTCAATGCAAGGATTAAGGTTCTTTCCAAAACCGTAAACGGGATTCCGCAAGACCTTTTCCAGGTAAACATCTCCTATATCAATGGTGATAATCTCAATATCAAGCTGTTTCGCAGCACCAAACGTCAAATCATTAGCACCGAAAAATGGTGTTACAAAATTTACCGCCAGTACTTCTAAACCTTGATCTTTTAGGATGCATACTGCCAGTTGCGAATCAAGACCACCAGAGAATAATGACATAACTTTCATCTAATCTAACTCCTACCACTCAAATATTCTTCATCATTCATGACCCTGAATCCGTTTTGTTTCAAGAGTGCGCTGGTAACTCCATCCCCGGCTCGGGTCTTTAAATTAAAAGCACCGTCGTAAATAAGTCCAACTCCGCATGAAGGACTTCGGCTCTTTAGAATAATCAGGTCCGGACCGAGCGTTTTTGCCATCCGCAAAGTATTACGAGCTCCGCTTATGAAAGCATCTGTTAGATCTTGGCCATGTTGGTCCATTACCCTGGCAGTTCCTTCCAGCACCCCGAGACCGTCACCGCCTTGAATTTCACAGGCTGGGCGGGGGCTGCTCAATCCACCTGACTGTTCCGGGCAAAAAAATACCACCTGTTCATTTTCGAGAGCACGGCAAATCTCAGCATTATAATTATTCTTGCCGTTGTATTTGCAATCGACACCGAAAAGACAAGCACTTACCATAATCAAGAAAGCCGCCTCCTCGCCAGTAATTCCTCAATAATCGACTCAACATAAGCACCCTGTTAAAAATAATAACAAAGTACGGCGACATGTCATATTATAACCTATACCCCTGTCAGCTAAAAGTCGAGTTTTTAGGGTAGTGTCAAATACGATCCGTTGGCCTCGGGTTCACTGTTGCCCATGGACATTGGTGAGTACATAGAAAAGCGAGGAATTTGATTGGTGGCTATTGACGGCAAGATTATCCTGGCGAAGGAGCTAGCGGCTAGACTAGGTATCTTTGATAATTGCCAGATTTTAATAAGAGCCGGAAGCATCACATTGCAAGCAGAAGCGAAAGTAAGAGAGATAAAACACAGATCATATATTCTCTCTCCGAGTCTGCGGGTAGCGCTGCATATACAGAAGAAACGCAGAATGCTGCTCCGATATGATCAAAAGCAAAATACTTTACATCTGGGCCCGACAGTAGGAGTTCTGGCTACAGGTCTGCCTAACCGGGAGATATATGATCCTACCGGGCTGCAGGCAGAGCTGATGATGCTCAGTAAAATAGGAAGGAAAATGGCCGGGCAGACGTTTATATTCATGCCAGATTCTCTTAATTGGGACCGTAAAATAGTCAGGGGATATAATTATGTCCCGTCATCCAGCGGTAGAGGGCACTGGGTAGCAAATACCTATCCGATTCCTGATGTGGTTTACGATCGGATAGCTTCACGAAACAGCGAAGTGCGAGAAAAAGTAAAAAGGAGTAAAAACCGTTTAAAGAGCCTGCCTAATCTCCATTATTTCAATCCGTCTTTCCTGAATAAATGGAAGGTATATCAATTGTTATATAACTATCCGGATCTTAGACCCCATCTACCTGAAACCCACCTATTGGATCTGTTGAACCTGGAAACAATGCTCTCTAAATATCAACTGCTGTTTATAAAACCGGCAAACGGTAGTTTGGGATTTGGGATAATTCGGGTGAAAACAAATGAGAGCGGTCAATTAAGCTACTCTACATATGGTGTGGGGAGAAGAAACGGCATTGCCGATGACGCAAGTGAACTACTAAAGAAAACCAATGAATTCAGAAGGGATAGATCCTACATAGTTCAGCAGGGTTTGTATCTCAGCACCTATAAAGGATCGACCTTCGATTTAAGGATCATTTACCAGAAGAATTCCCGCGGTGAATGGCAGGTAGGTAAAAAATTCGTCAGAGTTGCCCCGGGCGGGAGTTCTATTGCCAATATGGCAAGAGGAGGAACTGCATATACGAGCCGAAAGGTATTTTCCTATCTTTATTCAAAAAAGGCAGTTATAGAAGAAAAAAATCGCCAGATCAAGGACCTGTGCGAGCGTATCGCTGTGGGTATCGAGCAGGGAAGTGGGCAGCTTTTCGGGGAATTGGGACTGGACCTTGGAATAGATAAAAGCGGCCATGTATGGTTAATTGAGGTCAATTCAAAACCGCGGAAGACTACAGAGACAGATTTCTCCGAGGGTATAATGAGAAATGCTTTTAAAAGGCCATTGGAGTATGCTGCATATCTTGCGGGCTTTAGTAGAGAAAAATAATCAAACAGGGTATAATGACAGAAAATAATTTAAAAAGCCCTAATATTTCGGGTTCTTATTTATTGCATCTTTTCGCGGGACATGCCAAGTGTTAGTATTAGTTTAGCCATGAGAAATCCTTTAGGAGGAAAGCAAGATGAAAAAGATTAATTCCAGACGGCTGAAAACATTTGCTGCCGCGTTTATAGTCGTCTTAGCGGGTATCGGTGTACTTGTTTTCAGCAATAACTATACTGTTAATCTATCGCATAATGAGAACCCAATCCCACCAGGAGTACAAGCTTTAGAGTCGTATACACCAGCTGTTGGTCCCACTACTATTGCTGATATGGTTGAGAGAGTCAGTCCGGCAGTAGTGAATATTGAAACCAGAGTAGTTTCAGAATCTTCAAGTGATTCTATTTACAGCGATCCTTTTTTTCGCCAGTTTTTTGGGGACAATATGCTCAGGCCAAAAGAGTATGTACAGAGTGGATTTGGGTCTGGTTTTGTTATAGATAGTAAAGGCCTGGTTTTGACCAACCAGCACGTTATAGAAGATGCTAGTGAAATTACCGTTATTTTCAGCGGCAACAAAAAGTACACCGCTAAAGTAGTCGGGCAGGACAGCGACCTGGACCTGGCCGTCTTAAGGATCGATTCTAATGAGCAATTCCCTACCTTAAAACTGGGAGACTCTAATAAGATTAGAGTCGGAGATTGGGTAGTTGCCATCGGAAATCCCTATGGTCTTGATCACACCGTAACGGCAGGTGTAATAAGCGCAAAGAGCCGTCCAATCAGGATAGAAAACCGTCAATACCGCAACCTTATTCAGACTGATGCAGCCATCAATCCAGGAAACAGTGGAGGGCCGCTCCTGAACACAAATGGTGAAGTCATCGGGATCAATACGGCAGTCAGCGCTTCGGCTCAGGGAATCGGATTTGCTATATCCATAAACACAGCCAATGAAGTATTGAATCAGTTGATTGATAAAGGCAAGATCAGCCGTCCTTATCTGGGGGTTTACCTACAAAACGTAGATGATAGTATAAGCAAATATCTGGGCATCCCTGCTACTGGTGCACTGGTAGCAAACGTTATTCCGGGGGGGCCTTCTGAAAAGGCGGGGATCGAGCAGTATGATGTAGTGATAGCCATTGATGGCCAGAAAGTTGAAACTGCCGATAGTATTTTAAGCTTCCTGGCTAATAAGAAGGCCGGGGACACAGTATTGTTAACCATACTGCGTTCTGGGAACCAGCATGAAATAAAGGTTACCCTGCTAGAAAAACCATGATTAGAACAGGAAAAGATGTACATTAAGAAGAATAGTATAATAAGCAGCGGGGTGCGCAGTGCCGCCTTATAATAACATTACTTGAAATAGCAATACATGAGGTCAGCAGCTTCTGTAGCAGCTGATTGACGAATCTGATGGCGCCGATGATCGGACTGCCGCTTATCTCCCTGGTGGGCAAACTAAGGGTGGGTCTTCCCACCCTATTGTTTCAAATACCAAGATTTAAGCAGGAGGGATTATATGGACAGTATTAAGCATATAGGCGTTCTCACCGGAGGGGGAGATTGCCCGGGTTTAAACTCGGTCATTCGAGCAGTGACTAAAACCGCGATAATTGATTATAATCTTGATGTTATAGGTTTTTTAGATGGATTTCGAGGGTTGGTGGAAAATAACTACATTACACTGGACTTAAAAACAGTATCTGGTATAGCTCATACTGGTGGGACTATCCTGGGAACTACCAACCGTGACAATCCGTTTAGCTTTTTTGCTGGCGGCAGGACTGGCCAGGAACCTGTTGATGAGTCAGATCGGGCGATAAACAATTTGGCCAACCTGGGCCTTGATGGTCTGCTGGTAATTGGGGGAGACGGAAGCCTGCATATTGCCCAGCAGTTTTGTCAAAAAGGAGTCAAGATCGTAGGAGTCCCGAAGACTATCGATAACGATTTAATGGGTACGGACGTTACTTTTGGTTTTAACACTGCTGTAAACACAGCTTCGGAAGCTCTGGATAAGCTGCATACTACGGCAGAGTCACATCACCGGGTCATGATACTGGAAGTGATGGGCCGATATGCCGGGTGGATTGCGTTAAGCGCTGGTATATCCGGAAGTGCCGATGTTATTCTAATTCCTGAGATTCCTTATCGAATCGAATCGATCATCAATAAAATCTCACAGCGATATCGCCAGGGTAAAAAGTTTAGCATTATAGTTGTAGCTGAAGGTGCATTTCCCGAAAACGGCGAAATGGTTGTTCAGAATCTGGTCCCTACCAGCCACGATCCGATACGCTTGGGAGGTATCGGGCAAAAGGTTGCCGAAGAAATAGCCGGCCGGCTAAAGGACATAGAAATAAGAGTAACTGTTCTCGGACATCTTCAGAGAGGCGGACCTCCAATTCCATATGATCGCATATTGGGAACTCGCTATGGAGTAGCGGCGGTGCATGCTCTTATGGAAGGAAAATCAGGAACGATGGTTAGTCTGCAGGGTTCCGCTATTACTACTGTTCCGATCGAGGAGGCTATTAAGGATATTCGGAAAGTAGCACCAAAGCATCCTATGGTAGATGCTGCCCGTTCTGTGGGAATCAGTTTTGGAGATAAATAGTCACAAAAAAGTACACAAAATTATCGGAGGAGATGAAGAGGGTGAAAAAAATTGCGGTTCTGGGCGCCGGAAAGATGGGGGCCGGTATTGCACAGGTTACTGCTCAGGGTGGATTTTTGGTCATTTTAAGGGATCTTCAAACCGCCCTTGTCAAAGATGCCCTGAGCCTTATTGAGAGGAATTTAGATCGGGCTATAGCAGCTGAGCTAATAGCGATTGAAGAAAAGGCTCAGATATTAGGACGTATTCATGGAACCACCGATCTGAACAGCGTACGTGATGCCGACCTGGTAATAGAATCGGTTGTTGAAAACATGGCTGTAAAAAAACAGATTTTTGCTGAGCTTGATAGCATATGCCTGCCCCATGCGATACTTGCCACCAATACCTCTTCATTATCAATTAATGAGATTGCCGCAGCTACCAGAAGAAGTGAACAGGTTCTTGGGATGCATTTTCATAATCCAGTGCCATTAACTAAACCTGTCGAGCTAATCCGAGGACTTCATACATCAAATTCAACCCTGGATATTGCAAAACAATTCGCGACAGCCATCAAGAAGACGCATGTAGTAGTGGAGCGAGAGAGTCCAGG
The DNA here is from genome assembly GCA_964635975.1 of uncultured Syntrophomonas sp. Lineage (GTDB taxonomy): Bacteria > Bacillota > Syntrophomonadia > Syntrophomonadales > Syntrophomonadaceae > UBA5314. Next base: position 11,556 of record CAZWPO010000032.1, on the reverse strand, counting down.
TTTTATCATGAATCGAATCCTGGTTCCATTCTTAAATGAAGCAATTTTTCTGCTGAGTGAAGGAATTGCCAGTAAAGAAGATATCGACCGTTGTATTCGAGATGGACTGGGGATAGCTCAGGGCCCTCTGGAGATTGCAGATGCGATGGGTCTGGATAACCTGCATGAGGTGGTAGTGTCGTTTTACGAAGAATTTAGAGATCCGAAATACAGGCCTCCCATGTATCTGACCTCCCTGGTTCGATCCGGGCATCTTGGTAGGAAAAGCGGAAAAGGATTTTATGATTATAATACCTAAATAGAATATTAAAAAATAACATATATAAGACAAAATGATCATCGGAGGGGTAGCTCATGGAATACCGGGCGAAAAAATCAAAGGCGGCATGGAGTGGACTATTTTGGGGACTGCTCATTTTTGGATTTCTAATTTGGGGAATAGGATATTCGCTGGGGCCAGAAGATCAAACGCTAAAAATAATGCTTTATATACCAATATATCTGGTATTGGGCGGTTTCGTCTATATGCTGGTAGGGGCATTCAATCTCAGCTATGAGATCGATGATAAACACCTTATCGTAAATTGGGGTCTGAGCAGTTCACGCATCCCCTGGGAGACAATAAATGAGATTAAAGATATCAGGGGCGAAAGCAATATGTACTCGATATTAGGGGCTAGTTGGCCTGGATATATCGCCGGTCTTTACCAGGTGAAAGGAGTCGGACCAGTTCGTATGTACGGGACAAAACATAAGCAGGGTTTTGTCTACATCAAGAGCAGCAAAGGATTTTTTGGCTTGACCCCGGAAGATCCGGATATGATAAAGGAAATTGCAAGGCGCTGTGAAAAGGAGATCGAGCTAATAGATATGGACAAGATGCCAGAGGAAATAATCGGTATTCCTTCGGGTAAGGATCGCTTTTATAAACTCTTGCTCACTATAAATATTTTCTTCCTGGCTGTTTACGCAATATACCTGGCGGTTTGCTTTCCGGGTTCTGGAGCAGAGCGGTTCATTGTACTGCTCCTGGTTCTTGCGGTTGCTTTATTCTTTTTTAACCTGGGCAACGCAAACCGTTTATACCAATTCAGCCCCAGCGGAGGATACTTTTTGCTGGTATTAGGGATTGGTGTAACTGGTATTTTCTTAATATTGTCTCTTTCCAGCATAACCTTGAAATAGCAGTATTCTAGCGGTCGGGGGTGATGGCTCCTGCCGCTTTTTTCTGAAACCCGATCAATATACAATAATATATATTATGTAAACATATCATTTATCTACCGTGGCATGAGAGAGGAAGGATATTATGCAGTTAGGGATCATAGGTCTGCCTCAAGTAGGAAAAACCACTATTTATGAGCTATTGACGGAAACCCGCGTAAAGGAAATGGCCGCTGGTAAAATCAATACTGGCATGGCACGAATTCCTGATCAAAGGATAGATTATCTTTCAACGATTTATAAACCCAAAAAAACAACTTATGCTCAACTTGAGGTGATAGATGTACCTGGGCTTGTTCCTGGTTCTGAGAAAGCAGCAGCTAATTTTTTAGATGTTGTTCGCAAAGCGGATGCTCTACTTTTGGTGGTTAGAGCTTTTGAAGACGAAAGTATTCCTAGTGTAATTGAAGAGATTAATCCTGCAAAAGAGATAGATGCTATTCACTATGAACTTATTATGGCTGATCTGGATCTAGTGGAGAAAAGAATAGAAAGAATCAACAGCAACAAAAAGAAAAATCAAATGCTAAACGAGCTGGAAGTGCTGAATAAACTTAAAGAAGACCTGGAAAATGGTCGTCCAATCAACATCTCAACATTAGACGAACAATCACTTGTGTTACTCAACAATTATCAATTTTTAACTAATAAACCAATGTTTATATGCGTCAATCTGGCCGAAGAGCAGATAGGTGCCCCAGATTATCCGGGAAGGGACAACCTCATCGACTACACGAATCAATTATGCATCCCTTTAGCTGAAGTATCCGCAAATATTGAAATGGAAATAAACCAGTTGACCGGAGATGATAAATTGATGTTTATGGAAGATCTAAATATTCAAGAGGCCGGGATTGTAAAGATTGCTCGCAGTATGTATAGCCTCCTGGGTCTTATTTCATTTTTCACTGTTGGAGAAGATGAAGTCAAAGCCTGGACCATTGAGGATGGTACTAACGCTCGGAAAGCTGCGGGGAAAATACATTCTGACATTGAGCGAGGTTTTATACGTGCCGAGGTTTTTGCCTATGATGATTTCAGAGAGACGGGCAGTATCCAGGGATTAAAAGAGAAAGGCTTGCTTCGTCTGGAGGGCAAAGAATACCGGGTAAAAGATGGCGATATAGTCCATTTTCGCTTTAATGTATAGATGAGCAAACTGACAAAAATGAAATAGCTTTGTTTTTCCAGCCTGCACCTACTGCTGAACATACTCATATTATGCAGTAAAAAAACAACAGCAAGGAGTCCCCTATGCAGCAGGATCCTCCCGTTCATCCATTCCTTACGCTTCAAAGAACTCAAAGCAAAAAGGCCAAGGGCCTGGAGACTCTCGTTTGGGCCGGAAAAAAATCCGCACCGGCATTTATTTACCATGAAGGACATGAAAATTGTAGAAATGTCACCCTAAATAGAAGTTTAGCCGCAAACTTATGCTTACCGCTGGGCAGCTATGGCCTTTTTAAACAAAACGATGGAAGCTTCAGGGTCGGTCCGGTGGTTGGAATTATTACTAGTAGCGATCATGAAAAACCATTTCCAACTGGTAAAAATGCACGTTTGTTTAGAGAACTATTCGAGGCATGCAAATCCAGGGGGGTATTCCTCTTCGAGTTCTATCCCGATGGAGTAAGGTTCAAGTCAAATACCATAAAGGGTTACTCCATAGACAGCAGAGGAGGCTTTTATTCGAGCTTATTTCCCATTCCAGATATCGTCTACAATCGGATCAGATACCGGGTAATAGAAAATAGAAGTGACGTAAAAAGGATTCTGACACGGTTTGATAACGATTCCGATATCTACTTATTCAATACCCGATTTCTAAACAAACTTGAAGTTTATAGAGTACTTAGAGAAAATACGACAAGCCAATTATGGATTCCGGAAACAGCGCAACTAACTAACAAAAATTTGAAGGTTTTACTTGGTAAATATAATTCTGTATATATTAAACCCATCGCTAATTCTCGCGGTAAAGGAATATTAAAGCTCAGCAGGGGACAGAGAGACGAGTATTCAATACACCACGCAGCCAGCATTCATTCGCTAAGAAGAAAGAATATATCAAATATTTATACGAATTTGAAACAAGCCGGTTTGAAATCAGGCAATTACCTGGTTCAAAAAGCGATCCCACTGGCATCCTATCGCGGAAGGGTTTTTGATCTGCGCGTTCAAGCACAAAAAAATGGTAAAGGCAAGTGGGTGCTAACCGGGGCAGGTGTTCGGGTTGCCGGGCCTAATCGTATTGTTACCCACATTCCCAATGGCGGTTCAGCAAAAGCTTACGAAACGGTAATTCAAGAGGTATTCGGGCACATGGCTGGATTTAAGGAACATATAGACGATCAACTACTTCAGATTGTCAGCGAGGTCCCAGCTATTTTGGAAAGCAGCCTAAACATTCAGCTCGCAATACTGTCCATGGATATTGGAGTAGACCAAAGAGGTAAGCTATGGCTTATTGAAGTAAATTCAAAACCAGCCAGTTTCGATGAGGATTTTATCAGAGCAATTCATACCCGGAATCTTGCTGAATATTTCATATTCGCCGCTATAAACAAAAGATCGAAGGGAATGATTAAGCGTTGGAACTAGGCATATTTTATCAAGACAACGAAAGCGGAAAAAGACTATATGAAAGTATATATACAAATCACCCCCAGACTGATTGCAGACATATCCAACTGCATGATCAGGCTTTCTTAGACATAAGGGTCAGGGATATGAATCCAGGTCCGATGCGAAGGATAAATACAAAAAAAGCAATTGGCAACAGCATCGACACAGACGAATTCACAAAAATATTGAAAATAAACGGATTTACTTGCGGAGATGACATTGAAGAATCGGTACTCCGCACCTATGAAGTTCTTTTGTGGGGATTTAGATGTATTTCTTTTCGGGTTTGGTCAGGGCCGCGCGAACGAGGCAAAGTAAAAAATCTTCGTGAAAGAGAAAACTTGAAACTTGTTGATACAGCGCGCCGGGCTATGTATACATTGGGTTTGGATCTGGGGGTAGTAATAATTGCCTTCACTGCCAGACGCCGTTATAAGATAATCTCGATCAATCACTCTCCACATTTAAAGGAGAAAGAAATAAATACAATCACCCAGAGAATTATGGACTGGATATCTCTGGATCAAATTGTCATGCAAAGAGAAGTGAAATTGGGTGCCGATCCGGAATTTATGATGTTTAATTCTAAAACCGGAAAAATAGTAGCCGCATCAAACCACTTCCCTCGAGATGGCGTAGTCGGCTGTGATAATATCAGAATGCCAAATCGGACACAGAGGCCAATCGCTGAATTAAGGCCTAAACCTGATTATTCGCCACTGGCATTGACTTCTAATATCAAACAAGCACTGAATCAAGCCAATCAAATGGCTCCATATAAGAACGTGCGCTGGGCGGCAGGAAGCCAACCAGGCGGAAGCTTTTCTATTGGCGGGCATATACATTTCAGCAATACCCGGTTAAATGCCTCAATGCTAAGAGCGCTCGATAATTATCTGGGTTTGCCCATTTTCCTGATCGAGAATCAGGCCACTGCGGTCAAAAGGAGAAAAAGATACGGCAGGTTAGGTGATTATCGCACTAAGGATTACGGCGGATTTGAATATAGAACCCCGGGCAGCTGGCTAATATCACAAAACATTACGCTGGCTATATTATGTTTGGCAAAATTGGTGGTCAGCCGATATCCATGGCTTCCTTATAATTATTTAAATGATGTCCCGGCCCAGCAAGCTTTTTACCAAGGAAATCAGGAATATTTCTTGCCCATATTCGAAAAATTGTGGGCGCATATCGAAATCCTCGACATGTACCAACTGTATAAGGACCACTTGAAAGTTCTACATGAGATGATCACGAACAGAATGTATTGGAATGAAAACATAGATTTTCGAAAGGCCTGGATGATACCGGGCGGCCCCCGGCGTGGTGGTAACAATACTTCATCGTCAGCATCTGTATCACATTCCAATCAAACTGAAACAGGAATAGCAGGCGAGTTTTCCGTATCGTCATCCAGCACGCCTCTGCAACCCAACATAAGACGTGGATCACGGGTTAGGGGCGCAAGCTATCATTCAAGTTCTTCCGGACGCATAATCAGTTCTAGCCAGATCAGACGCAATCACCGACTCAGGTAGTCAGGTAATCGGATCTATTTCATATCTAAGGCTTCCAGCAATGTATTGGCTGCCAGTACATGGTAGTTAATCCGCGTAGACAGCTTGTCTTTGGTGCAGGTTTCAAAGATAAACGAATTAGCTCCCAGATACTGTGCGCTGCTGCGGGCTAAACTCCCTTGAACCGGATAACGCAAGGAAACGAATTTGTGACTTGAAATACTTACTTTGCTGTTGACGGCCTTAAGTAGTTTTGCCGCCATCGGTGTTGTCTGGCTATCCGGATAGTAAATCAGACTCTGTCCAACTGAGGTCGAGCTCAAGTTTTTATACCCATATCCCTCGTGCATATCCATTACCCAATCTACATCATAGTCTTTAACAACCTTGTAGATTGCCAGGGCTGGTTTATAGGAAGGATTAACGCTTTTTGAGGTTGGGAAAGCTCGGTTAAGATCTTTTTCCCCGCTGATGTAGCGAGTGTTCCTTTCGACAGCAATGATATTTGCCCTGGGAATAACTAGCAGTTTTCCGCTGCTTATCCGGGTGCTTTTCATGGTATCGGCAGCTTTATAGCCTGCTGGTTCATTACCATGTACTCCTCCAACTATTAGAACCACCGGGCCCGGTTTGCCCGAATCGATTATATACAAAGGAGTCGCATACTTGCTGTTTGGATTTAATGTGACAATACTGGTTTTGGCAGTAGTCGAGGCTGCCTCAACCGGGCCGGCACAGAACAGACTGCTGACTAAAAATAGTGCCAGCACAAAATAGTAGCGGGCTAACTTCTTCAAAAACATCTTCCTTTCCTAAAAGGCATGTCCTTTAAGTAAGTAAACCCCGCCATGATGAAGCAAAAGATTCTATGTTATCGCCATAAAGATTGCATTTCTTACGTCACTCCAAATCATCCCAGCTTATTACCTTCGAGTCGAAATTAACGATTTGAAAGTCATCACTGTGATTGTCGAGAGTGTCTCTCATGGCATCAACAATGAATTCCAGATCAGAATAAGACCCTCCCACAGCAGAAAAAGCAATACCTGATCTTTGCCATAAGTTTTGGTGGCTTACTTCACTTACAGAGACATTGAAGCGCTTGCGCATCCTATTAGTAATACTTTGGATGGTCATCCTTTTCTCTTTTAAAGACGAAGAATATGGATGAAAAAGCTCACAATAACCAATGGCGATGTACATCATTAATTACCTCCCTGGGAAGAATTAGCCATCATGAAAACTAATATATTGTAGCAAAATGCAAGGCTGCCAGCAAATTTACCCAGGCTTAGAAATCATGAATATATGCTGACTCGATTTGCAGAATTAGTTATTTGGACCCAAATGCGGAATAGCTAATCTTTTAATAGGGGAGATGGCAGGCGAGCCATAATTTACCTTTACTTAAAACCTGAGCTATCCCTTGAGCTGAAAAATTACTGCTTGACAGTGGATAAATCTCACTCATATAGTTTAGATACATATATTTGACATATCAAATAAGAGGGAATAATGCCGTGGAGGATTTTAAAAACTTTCTCTGTTTTCAAATGGGATCTGCCGCACGCAAAATTCAAAAATTCTATAATCACATGTATCGCCGTTATGGAACAACACTTGGTCAATCCTTCATACTATTTGCGCTGCTGGAAAAAGACGGTCAAAACCTGGGAACGCTTGCAGAACAACTTGATCTGGATAATTCTGCTCTTACCGGACTGGTGGACAGAATGGAAAAAGAATTGTTGGTAGAGCGTAGAGTTGATCCCGGGGATAGAAGAGCTTACAAAATTTATCTTACCCCCAAAGGATATGACCTGGCCCGAGAAATATACCAGGTTGCATATAAGTTTAACCAGGATCTCAGGAAAGCACTGGGGCAAGATGAACAAAAGGCACTGGGAATGGTATTTAGTAAAATACATCAGGTGGTAGGCTAGAGCCGGTCAAGGTATAGAGAATAGGAGGGTGAGAATATGAGTTTTGACGTGCAGGCGGCAAAGGACAAGATCCGGAGATTTGTCCTGGACATGAGTGTAGACGATGTAGGCTTTGCCAATGTTAACGACTACAACAGTCCCCGTTCTCCAAAGATCGAAGACCTTTTTCCCACGGCCAGGTCTATAGTGGTAATGGCCTTAAAAGATGTCTCCAATATTGATAGCCCCAGCCATTTGATGGCCATGCAGGGACGTCTTGACCTGATGGATTTTGTCCGTTCCTGTAATTATAAACTGAGCCGTTATATAGAAAAGGAATTCAAGCGCAAAGCGATGACTGTTTCCACTTCTTATCCGCAGGATATGGGCAAGGAGAAGATGGGGCTGGTAGGAGAAGTATCTTTACGGCATGCAGCCCTCGCTGCAGGACTGGGCAACTTCGGCCGTCATAATCTGATTATCCATCCCCGGATGGGTACCCGCGTAATATTCTCAGCTGTCCTTTGTGAACTAGATTTGCCATCTGATCCTACTGTTACTGAAGATCTGTGTATATACTGCGATATCTGCATCCAAGAATGCCCTTCCGGTGCGTTGCTTGAAGAAGGTAAAACCAATCCCGCAAAGTGTTTGCGATCATCTCAGCCATACGGTATTGGGAGTGCCATGGGCTTTTGGAATAAGCTCTTTAATGCAACCCCCGAGGAGCAAAAGAAGATTCTTATGAGTGAGGAGTTTATGAAACTTTACCAGGCACAGATGGTGGGATATCAATATCATTGTTTTAAATGTGAGAGTTCCTGCCCGGTCGGAGATTTCATTTAATAAATAAGGGAGGCTTTTGTAATTGGATATATATCGGAGACTACAGGAGCGTTTGGACACCCATCCATCAGGTGCGCCCGCTCATGAAGCATTTACCAGAATACTAAAAATTATGTTTACTCCTCGGGAAGCTGAAATAGCCTGCCAGTTGACCTTCAAGCTGGAGCCTATTAATAAAATAGCTGAAAAAACCGGAATTGATATAGAAGAGCTAAGCATCGTTCTAGAGCATCTAGCCGACCGCGGAGCGTTAATGGGTGTCAAATTCAGGGGAAAAACCGCTTACTCGCTGGTCCCAACCGCAATCGGCCTATATGAATATACCTTTATGAAGCCGGAGCTGTATCCAGAAATAGCAGAACTCGGTCGCCTGTGGGACCGTTACCACAAGGAGGCATTTACCAATTCTTTTGCCGGGTCTCCCACCCCTCAGATGCGAGTAATCCCTGTACAAAAGACCATTTCTTTGTTAAATGAAATAGTTACTTATGACCAGGTAAACAGCATGATCGATAATGCACATCAGTATGCTGTTTCTAACTGTTCCTGCCGGATAAGTTCTGGCAAGAACTGTGGAAAACCTATTGAAACCTGCCTGGTATTTGATGGAGCGGCTAAAGTTCTGGTAGACCGGGATAGGGCCCGCTGGATCACCAGAGAGGAAGCCTATCAAATCCTAAAAGCTTCCGAGGAAGCCGGGCTGGTTCACTGTATAAGCAATACCGGCGATAGACCGACTGTTATATGCAACTGCTGCAGCTGCTGCTGCAATCAACTTCGCGGTATCACAGAGTTGCATAACCCTAATGTGCTGGCTACTTCTGCTTTTGTTGCCGAACTAAATAATGATCTTTGCGTCGGCTGCCTGGAATGTCTGGATGATCGCTGCCCGGTAAACGCAATAGAAGAATATAATGAAATCGTAGAGTTTGAACAAGAAAAATGCATTGGCTGTGGGCTATGTGTTTCTGTCTGCCCCACCGAAGCACTTTTCATGCGGAGGAGGGAAGTGGTACCGCAGGTGCCGGCCACCGGAAAGGAACTTATGACTACTATGCTAAAAGAAAAAGGCAAACTGGAAGCATTTCATCATTTGAATAATGAATCATAATCATTTTGAAATAATTTTCTAAAAGAAAAACCTTCAAAGGACCTCGCGGTTAATTCCATGAGGTCCTTATTAAAGCAAATAGGTTTACTATCAAAATAATTTTTTAGCCAATTCTACAACTTCCCATAATGAGCATTATGTAAACTAGAAGAATATTTCGAGAGAGAGGCCTATAATACGGACTTTTGCCTCGCGGTCCCCTGCTGAAAAAAGGACGAGCATAATTATCCGAGTACTAATTCTTATGATTAGATAATGATTAGGCTTTGAGTCCTGGTTAATTATTTGAGTTTGCTTGATCAGTTTTCAGACTCGCATTTCAATATGCGGATGCTCTCTCGACCTGGTCTCTCATGAGCTGCCAAAATGCCTCTTGAACTTCCTATAATAATACGTAGGAATGATATGCCAGATTGGCAACTTGTATTTGGCATTAGTTTGGCCTTGAATTCCCAACAAATACCAAATTATGGTAATATGGAGTTAAATAAGTACTGTTTAGGAGTCCTTTTAGGCCAATATTGAATGTGGGGCCTCCTGGGCCCCTCTGATACGATATCGGGCAATGTATGTAGATTAGTATTCAAAAGCTGCATTTAAGGTGTTTATACGCTGAAATATTAGGAGATGATTAATGGCCAAGTTGCAATAGATATTATTAACTCCTACAAGTTTAATTATGCTAGCTTCTCTAATGAAAAATCGTTACAAGATACCCTTATAGTTGAATTAGATGTTGTATATAGCTCTATATGAATGAGTCCATCTGTAGAATTTGAACCCTCGGTGATTTTTGTGGTTAAGATAACTTCCTTGTTCTTATCGCCATATATATCAAAAAATATCTTTTGACATTCTAACAGGGTCAAAAGTGCTCGCATATAATCCATAGACGTTACCTTATTACCGTCAAGTGCCATATCAATAACATGATCTAACTCAATTAGAATTGATCTTTGTGCATAGTTAGCAGTTACATTCCGGATGATATCATCGTGAAAGTCTAGGCGTTTTAAATCAGACATGTAAGCAACTCCTAAAGAATCTTCCAATTATAGGTTTATAAATAATAACATTATGTAAACCTATTACCCCCTACCCCCTACCCTACGAGGTGATATCTGAATAATATTAACTATATAAGATAAACCAATAATATGGATAATGGAAAGATTGGCCTCTAGACTTGCATTAACACCTGAATCGCTGTCCGGAGGCAATTGCGAACACGAGGACTGTGTAGTCTCAAATTACCGAAATAATTACCGCTTTTATTGAGGGCGGGCTATGCTAATCCATTCCGCTAACAATGGATTACTAGCTAGATCACCACATATTTGTTCACTAAATACCATAAAATCACTATACAAATCCTTAAAGATTTTAGCTACTTCCTTCTTTTCCATTTCTATTTTGCTTGGTATCGCTATCCAATCTGTCCCGCTTTGGCAGGTTAACTTTACTTTGTCCCCAATATCATCAAATATTATTTTTCTTTCAATACCTTGCTCATAAAAGTCTAAATTAAATCTATAGTCGTCTTTATCTAATTGCCTGATTATATATGGTAATTGTTCTACTACGGTTGAAAGATCAAAAAAACAGTCAACAGGCCACGGTGTTTTAGCTAACCTAAAAGGTCCAAAAGCTGACGGAATTGCCTGACCGAGAAATGCTGGATATAATGTCCATATCTTGAGGAAAGGAAAGACGCCTCTGTTAAGTGTGCTCTTGAGGCAACAAAAGCACCAGAAGCGTCAACCTGAAAAAGGTATGGTAATTGTATCAAACTATCAGCTGGTTTTAAACCCTGATAAAGGTGTTTTTTGTTAGGAGCCTGGAGCAAAATTCTTGTCCATGCTGCAGTGGCCTTCTGAAAGTAATTGGCAGCCGGAAAAGAAGCTGCATTAATGGGCCGGGAGAGAAGATTCTCTTGATGATAAGAAGACTTGGTTGTACCGAGTGCAAACGCATTCATCATGAGCTGCCGGACATCTTAGTGCCCTACAAGCGCCATGTAGCGGAGAGCATCGAAGCAGTAGTGAGCGGAGATCCGGGAAGTGTTGTAGCGGACGAATCTACCATAAAAAGATGGCGAACCTGGTTTAACGAGATGGCAGATTACTTCCGGGGTTGTCTAAAATCAATCTTGATATGGCATAGCGCAGAAGCTGTTGAAGACAAATCCGGTCTTTTTAAGTCCAGGCTCCAAAGGATATTTCAATATACCGGCGACGCCCCCGGTTGGCTGAAAAGAACTGTCCAAAGCATAGTAAATCATAATTTATGGGTACATACCCGTTTGGCG
>CAZWPO010000031.1:0-24284 GCA_964635975.1 uncultured Syntrophomonas sp. | reverse complement strand
AGATGAGAAACCTTCAGTATTATTCAATTATTCAACAGTCACGCTTTTTGCCAGGTTGCGCGGTTTATCGACATCAGCATCGCGGTATACTGCCATGTAATAGGCAAATATCTGCAAAGGTACAACCGATATTATTGGTGTCAGCAGGGGATTGATACGCGGCAGCAGGATCTGCTCATCACATTCCTGACAGGCTTCCTGAAGGTTCTCCTTGCATATAGCTACCACCACCGCACCACGGGCTTTGACCTCCTTGATGTTCGACATGGTTTTCTCGACCAGTTTATCCTGGGTAATCAGTGCCAAAACCGGGACATCATCGTGGATGAGAGCCAGTGGTCCGTGTTTAAGCTCACCGGCCGCATAGGCCTCGGCATGCACATAGGATATCTCCTTTAGCTTCAGCGCCCCTTCCAGCGCTACAGCATAATCCAGTCCCCTGCCCAGGAAAAAGGTGCTCTGAACATCCTTATATTTTCTGGCTAAATCTTTGATTTTAGTTTCCTCTTTAAGTGTCTGCTCAACCATGGCATCCATGTACATCAATTCACTGGTAAGGCTTTTCAGCTTACCAGGATCATAAGTTCCACGCAAGCCGGCAAGGTACAACGCCAGCAGGTATGCTACCACCAGCTGGGTCGAGTAGGCTTTGGTTGATGCCACCGCTATTTCAGGTCCGGCGTGGGTATAAATAACCCGGTCTGCTTCCCTGGCCACCGCACTGCCTACCACATTGGTTATGGCCAGCACCTTTACCCCGCGCCTTTTGGCCTCGCGCAGAGCCGCCAGGGTGTCGGCCGTTTCTCCCGACTGGCTGATGACCACCATCAGGTCTCCTGGTCTCCAGAGTACTTCCCGGTAACGAAACTCGGAGGCAATGTCAGTTTCCACAGGGATTTTCGCCAGTTTCTCAATAGCCAGGCGGCCCACCACTCCAGCATGATAAGCAGTGCCGCAGGCTACAATAAATATCCTTTCGGTTTTTCGCAACTCACCATCAAACTCCAAATAAGAAAAATCAACCATGCCATCTTTTATTACGCCGCTCATGGTCTTGCGGATGGCTTCCGGCTGCTCATAAATTTCCTTGAGCATAAAATGCTCAAAACCGCCTTTTTCCGCAGCAACAGCATCCCAGGTAACCTCAAAGACAGTTTTCTCAATAGCTTGGGAGTTAAAATCGGTAACTGTCACTGAATCAGGGGTCAATACTACAAACTCGTTGTCTTCCATAATATATACCCGGGTAGTTTTCCCGAGAATTGCAGGTATGTCAGATGCTACGTAGTTTTCGCCATCACCCAGCCCGACAATCAGCGGGCTGTCCTTCTTGGCGGCGATTATTTTGTCAGGCTCATCGGCCGACATTATCGCAAAAGCAAATGATCCATGAACAAACTCAAGGGCTTTGCGTACGGCCACTTCCAGGTTCCCCTGGTAAAATTTCTCAACCAGATGGGCCATGACCTCGGTATCCGTCTCAGAAACAAAATCATGCCCCTCTAGCATCAATTCTTTGCGGAGTGATGCATAGTTTTCAATAATTCCATTATGAACGACAGCAATGCGCCCCTGACAATCGCAGTGCGGATGTGCATTAGCGTCGCTGGGAACCCCATGAGTTGCCCAGCGGGTGTGGCCGATTCCCAGTGTAGTTTGTGGAAAGTCCCCCAGAGCATTAACCAGGTCACTCAAACGCCCTTTTTTCTTGATTACTTCTATAGAACTCGGCTGGGAAAGAATCGTTCCAGTAGCCGCTTTCTTCAACTCGCCATTATCATTGACAATCAAAGGCCGTCTTTGCTCTTCTACAGGTTTGTTATATATGCATATTCCAGCTGAATCGTATCCTCTATACTCGAGTTTAGCCAGACCGTCAATAATGACCGGCACGGCACTTCCCCGACCTATATATCCCATAATTCCACACATATTATTCTCTCCTATTCCATAAATGCGCAAAGTTATGCAATAGCTCGCCTATTGTTTAATTGGCAAGCTCATATGCATCTATAATGATACGCAATGCATGCCCTGGGCGAAGCTTTTGGCCCGGGCATTACTGCCCGGTTTTGCAGCTGGCGCTAACGATGCAGGCCGCACCGGGGGGCATCCGCCGAATATTCGATAAACCCCCTCCTCGTCACCCGGACCTGTTTATGGTCGGGTCAGGCGCTTCAAGGTCTTATTCTGGATTTCGGCCATCACTTCTTGTTGCTCACTGGCACCCCATCCATCCAAGACTAATGCTATTGTGCTTTTTCCACCGCTTGTTTTATCTCCTCGATCACCTCCTCTAAAAGCTCCTGGTTGGGACCCTGGGCCATGATTCGCACCAGCGGCTCGGTTCCTGAGGGCCTCACCACCAACTTGCCCCATTCCCCCAGTTTCTCTTCAGCTCTTGAAAGGGCATCAACGACCAGCTTGTGAGACATAACCCGGTCTTTATTTTCCATACGCACGTTTACTAGAATCTGTGGCTGTTTCTCCATTTCCCTGGATAGTTCAGAAAGACTCAATCCATTCCTGCGCATAACTTCAGCAACTTTTATGGAGGTTAGTAGTCCGTCACCGGTTGTGGCATACTTGGAGAAGATTATATGTCCCGATTGTTCTCCTCCCAAAAGGGAATCGGTTTCCACCATTTTCTCCAGAACATAGCGATCGCCGACTTTACAGCTGTGTATGCTTATACTCTCTCTCCTCAGAGCGATATCCAGTCCGATATTACTCATGACCGTGGCCACAATGCTAGCTGGCTTCAGGTGACCACGTCGGAACATATCCAGGGCACAGATCATCATTATGTCGTCTCCGTCCAATTCCTGGCCGTATTCATTCACCAGGATGCAGCGATCAGCGTCCCCATCATAGGCGACCCCTAGATCTGCCTTATGCTCCAACACTGCGCGACACAATGGCTTGGTATAGGTAGAACCGCAATGGTCATTAATATTCAAGCCATTGGGATTGTTGTTTATGGTTATTATTCTGGCACCCAGTCTCTGCCACAATTCAGGGCCAGCTTTATAGGCTGCACCGTTGGAACAATCCATAACCACAGTAAAGGGAGAAAGGTCTCTTTCCAAGCTGTACGAGACAGTAAGATAGCTGAGGTAATTGTTCAAGGCTTCCTTGACATCATACACACGCCCTACATCCCCTCCGGACGGACGGCTCAGGTTTTCTGTTCCACTTAATACCAGTTTTTCAATTTGTTCCTCAATCTCATCGGGAAGTTTGTATCCACTAGAACCAAAGAACTTTATGCCGTTGTCCGCGACAGGATTGTGAGAAGCGGAAATAACAATTCCACAGGAAGCGTTGTATTTACCCGTCAAGTAAGCTACAGCTGGAGTGGGGATAACACCTACGGTCAGAACATCAGCACCGGTCGAGCAAATCCCTGCAGTCAATGCCGCTTCCAGCATATCTCCTGAAATCCTGGTATCCTTGCCTACCAGTATACGTGGACGACTACTGGTGTCCTGCTCAGCCAATACGTAGCTTCCAGCCCGGCCCAGGTTAAATGCCAGTTCGGGGGTAAGCTCAAGATTTGCCACACCTCTAACTCCATCAGTTCCAAAAAGACTTCCCACTCTTCAATCTCCTCCTGACCCGTTCAGGTTCGCCTATAGTTTCGTTACCAGATATAATTTAGGACATATTTCTCTAACTTGCGGTGTTTTTTAGTGTTTTTCAACTAATTCAGCTCAATTATATCACCTGGCTTATTATATATGGAAATGATTTTTTCTGCTACCTTTAAACCATCTACAGCCGAGCTTACGATGCCACCAGCATACCCGGCTCCCTCTCCACAAGGATATAAATTGGCAAAGCTAACGGAGCTCAGGTCATCCCCGCGTAAAATCCGTAATGGTGTAGAAGTCCTGGTTTCGACTCCAGTAAGTACCGCCGGCTCACTGGCGAAGCCTCTCATGCGGGTATCCCAGTTTTCTAATCCCCTTTCCAGCACCTCTCCTAAAGATCTGGGCATCAAATCCCACAGATTGGATGGAACCAATCCAGGTTTATAAGTTGCCAGAGTACCCTCCAGTGAATTACTACAACGATGAAGCAGGAAATCTTTCACCCACTGTGCGGGTGCCTGGTAAGTGCTGTTACCCAATTCAAAAGCTCTTCGCTCCAAACGTTCCTGAAACTCGATTCCCCCCAGCGGTTCATTCTGCCAGTCAGCAGGTCCGACCGTTACTACCAGAGCGCTGTTGGCTCGTCCGCTGTTACGGGCAAAATAACTCATGCCATTGGTAACTACCTGCCCTCGGTCTGACGCAGCTGCGATGACATAACCGCCAGGACACATGCAAAATGTATACAGGGATCGTCCACTAGCACTATCCTGGTAGGTGAGATGATAGTCGGCAGCCCCAAGGCTGGGGTGCCCAGCAAATAGTCCATACTGCTTATTATCCACCCAGTCCTGAGAATGCTCCACTCGCAGACCTACAGCAAATGATTTGGGTTGAAGAGCAGTTCCCCGTTTAACTAAAAGTCGAAATACATCACGTGCACTATTGCCAACTGCCAGGACCAGGACCGAGCAAGGTATTTGTTCCTTTTCATTTATAGTTATGCTCTCGACCACACTTTGGTTAACTCCCAGATCACTCAGGCGTTTCTCAAAATAGACCCTTCCACCACGGGCTATGACTTCCTGGCGGATGCTCTTAACCGCCTGGCGTATCGTATCAGTGCCCACATGGGGTTTCTTTAGATATAGAATATCTTCATGGGCTCCATGTTCAACCAGTATCTCCAACACCTGCTGAACGCGCGGGTCTCCAATTCGGGTGGTCAGCTTGCCGTCCGAAAAAGTACCGGCGCCACCTTCTCCAAACTGGGCATTCGACTCGGGATCCAGCAAACCTTCGGACCAAAATTTTTCAACCGAAGCTACCCGGCGGTCCACGTCCAACCCTCTTTCCAATACAACCGGCCGGTATCCGTAACGCGCCAGATGCAGCGCGCAAAACAAGCCGGCAGGCCCGGCACCCACTATCAATGGAGGAAATGGCAAAGGCAAATTGCCCGGTACCACCCCGCTGAGTTCCCGAGGCTGGTAATGACTGACCTGGCACCCCTGAAATGCTGTTTCGGGAATTCGCGCACTATCATCTATCTCCAGGTCGAGGGTAAAAGAGAAATGAACCTGGCTGCGGCGAGCGTCAATCGCTTTGCGCACCAGGGTCAGGCTGTGAATATCTGCTCTTTTTATCTGCAGACGACTCGCCGCCGCCTGCCATAGATCAGTCTCATTATAGTCCAACGGGAGCCTTAACTCCCGTATCCTCAATCTCATACTCCACCTTCTTTTAATGCTGCCTTTTCTATTTCAATGTTTACCAGTACTTTCGATGGATATGCTTTGACCCCTTCCGGCAATACCAGCTCAACTTCCTGGCTGAATGAAGCACTTTTGCCGCTCAGATCTAGAGGCTTAGTTGATATTTCCTTGATTTCGGCCAGGGCGCTTTCAGTCCCCAAAAGGGTAACTGAATCAGGTATAGCATAAACCTTGCTCACTTGCCATGAGGAAGGGGGCCCAGAACCCACTACAGGCTTAACCGCCGCTTTCCTGCTGCCTTGTTTTTGCGATACTACTGCATAAACGGTTACTGTCTCTGGATTTAAAGATACTCCTTGAACAGGATTTCCTTTGCTGTCTCTGACCACCAGATTGGCTTTGAACGAAGTGGTATCCTTAATGGCACTCAGGTCGACCAGGCTAATTACTTTTGCTACTTTACTGACCGCGCTCTCCTGGCCCTGAATAACACATTTCTCCGGAATTGTCACCAGGTCAACCAGTTGATATCCTGCAGGAGGATTCTTGCTTATTTCATAACCAATAGTGAATATATGTTCGCTTATTTGCTTGAGTTCAACCTTTATATTTGTGGGCTCAACACTTACAAAGAGGGCTCCCTTTACCGGCTCCACCTTGACCGGAACCTCGTTTGTCCCAGGGCCAAGGTTAGCCAGATCAATGTAGGCTACTATACTCTCCTTCTCCGGTATAGTACCCCAAACCCGTACTAGAACCTTGTCCGGACCCGAATAAGTGAGTCCATCACCCAGATTATAGTACTTCAGTCCGACCTGCACACTGTTCGAACTGCTGGTAGTGGGCGCCTGGTTGGCTACATAAAACCAGAGCAGGCAGGAAAGCACTATAGAAATTATCGTAAGACCGGTTTTATTTTCCTTCTGGGGATTCCTCTGATTCACCAGACCACCTCCTTAACCATCCCCCGTTCCAGCGCGAGGATGATGTGGATTCTGGCATCAACATACTGGCTAAACTCTCTGGGGTTAAATGCCGATTTATTTTTCCATCCTGGGCTAAGGAGATGTCTCCGGTTTCTTCGGAAACAATGACAGCCAGGGCATCCGACACTTCCGTTACGCCGATTCCCGCCCGGTGGCGGGTGCCCAGCTCCCGTTCCAGTCCAAGATTATCGCTCAAGGGCAGGAAACATGCCGCACGATCAATACGTCCCTGGGAGATAACCACCGCACCGTCATGCAACGGAGTATCCGGGGTGAATATATTGATGAGCAGTCCAGCCGATACTACTGCATCCATCAATGTTCCGCTCTCCAGGTACTCATTAAGCCCGGTTTGTCTGACGAGTATGATCAATGCACCGATCTTGTTTCGAGATAGGAAGGATACCGCATCCTCTATTTCTTTGAGAACACGCTCCTGCTCCTGCTGCTCTGACCCCAACGGGCTTATGAAAAACCGTCCTCGCCCCAACTGCTCCAGCAGACGTCTCAGCTCGGGCTGAAAAACAATCGGCAGGGTTATAGCGAATACTATCCATAACTTGTTGATAAGCCAATTGACCATGTCGAGGCTAAAATAGCTGGCTAAAATAGAAAACACCAGCAGAATGATCAACCCTTTTAAGAGTTGCTCTGCCCGTGTTCCTTTGATAAGACCCAGTATCCGATGAAAAATATAAGCCACGATGGCTATATCTATCAAGCTGCGGATGATATTCCAGGGGCTGGCGACCACACCAGAAAGGATGCTTAAGTCCAAGAGATATTCCTCCAAGGCGACAAATCTTTACTATCATTATGCCTATTGTAAAATAATATCCTGTCCCCTGTACAGTCGCGTTTCACATCTGCCCTGCAAACAGGCAAACAGAGGGACGTTCCTTCTGTTTGCTGCCGTCAAGGTTTTGCTTTTGAAACAGACAGAAGGACCGTCCCTCTGTTTGCGCCGTTTACTTATAGTAATGAAAGATTGCCAGGATGCCGTGTTCCAGGGTAATGGATGCTTCTTCTCCTGTCATGCGGTTTGAAACCGTGTAAGGATTGCCCTTTGACAATAGAGCATTCTCAAGAGGGAACTCAAAGCCACGCTCACAGACCCCGGAGGCATAATCGCTTAATAACAATACTGAAACTACGTCGCCTGGACGGCCCATTATTTTGAGTTCGCTGCTCACCAGGTGAACTTCCACTTCCGGGGCATAGTGAGATACTTTTAAGCCTTTTTCGACCAGTTCCATACAGCTGTAAAGATTGGAGAGTGTGTGGTCCAACCTTCTCCCCATAGATCCGATCAAAATGATCTCATCGGCCCCCATCTGTTCAGCTTCACTTAGAGCTAATTGGGTGTCTGTGAAATCTTTCTGGCGGGGATATTTCTTAACCGGAACATCAAAATTCGTAAAATGATCACGCACTTTATTATTGATAGAATCCATGTCACCGATTATACAATCGGGCACCAGTGACAAAATATAGGCATAATTAGCTCCGCCATCGGCACAGAGAATAAGGTCTGCTTCCTGCAAAACCGGGCGGTAACAATCAAGATCTTCACCATATTCACCGTTGGCCAAAACAACACATTTCATAGGCTATATTCCCGTTTCATGTTAAACTACAAAATCAAACTTCAGTATGATGATATTATACCTTATAAATCCTGTAATAATATTTATCGTTATTTTGGTCCTCGAGCTTAACAGCTATTTCTGATCTATTAAGCACCAGGCCCTATTTTTGCTCTTGTTTTCACTAAATTGACAAGCCAGGACTGGTTAATTATAATGCTATTAATGTATTTCTACAAGGAGGAACGGAAATGGCCTACATAATTACCGATGAATGCACGGCCTGTGGTGTATGTGCGGATGAATGCCCGGTTGAAGCAATAAGTGAGGGAGCGGAAAAATACGTTATCGATCCTGAGCTCTGTACAGATTGCGGGCTATGCGCAGACGTTTGCCCGGTTGAAGCACCACAACCAGCAGAATAAAATTACCAGTCGCAGTCCATAAACAGCAAAAAAGCCCGAATGGGGCTTTTTTAATTTTTGGGCTAGACTCTGGGGAATACAATGGTGCGGTTGCGACCTTGATTTTTAGCCATGTACAATGCCTCATCAGCATGGCTGATCAGCTCATCAGCTTCTCGATTCCTTCCTCCAGCCGGCCAAAAGGCATCTACTCCGAAGCTGGCAGTTATTATGATGGCGTTCTCACGGCTCAACAGCGGAATCACGCTGGCTTCAATCGATTGCCGAATACGTTCCGCCACTTCGGTTGTCTCGACCAGTGATGCTCCGGGGACACCGATAATGAATTCCTCCCCACCATACCTTCCTATGTAATCGTCTGCCCGGCTGTTGCGGCGCAGACAATTGGCGAAATACTTTAGCACCTGGTCACCCACCTGGTGTCCGTAGGTATCATTGACATATTTAAAATGATCGATGTCGCCGATAATTATGCCCAGGGAACCTGATCTGCCGCGAATAAGATCCATATCTACTTCCATCTTCTCACGAAATGCCCTCCGAGTGAGCAGCCCTGTCAGGTCATCGGTTTGGGCCATGTTCAATATCGTTTGTTCACGTTCGATTATGCGCTGTCCCTTTTGCAGACGATACTTCAGTTCGTCAGCATTAAAAGGCTTGACTATGTAATCGTCGGCACCTGACTCCAGGCCTTCAAGCAGATCACCTTCGAAATTCCGAGCTGTGAGAAGGATAATATATGTATAATGTTGATGGTTGCAGGAGCGAAGCCAGCGGCATATCTCCACCCCATCAGCACCCGGCATCATCCAGTCAAGAATCACCAGGTTGGGGCGGTCATTCCTGCTCAAAACTTTCCAGGCCTCCTGACCATTCCTGGTTACAACTACTTCATAACCCCAGCTGTTAAGAGCGTTTTCCAGCATTTTTCTAGATATTGGCTCATCTTCTGCGATTAGAACTCGCACTGTAAAATTCTCCCGTCCAACTCATTTAATAATACTTATCCAGGATATCTCGGTACACTAGAACCATCTTGATTGTTTATCCTTTAATTCTACTATTTCATATATCGGAAAATGTATAGCTTAGTTTATTGTTCATTTTAGGTCTGGAAATGAGTTCTGCCGCAAGACCTCGTACATTATTATAGCTGCCGAATTACTAAGGTTCAGAGATCTGCCGATATCCCGCATCGGAATGCGAATCTTCCGGTCGGGGAACCTGTCCAGGACTTCTTTGGGCAGACCCCGGCTCTCACTGCCAAAGATAAAAATCGCATCCATATCATAGTCAATGTCACAGTAAGACAGTCCGGTCCTGGTAGTAGCCAAATGAGGATACCTGCCCGGATAAGAATCTAATACCTGATCGAGGCTGGTCCACAGTTTAACCTCCACCTTATCCCAATAGTCAAGGCCCGCTCGTTTCAGATAACGATCTTCTAAAGAAAACCCCAGCGGCTGTACCAGATGCAAGACGCTCCCGGTCAGAGCGCATGTACGGGCAATATTGCCTGCATTCTGGGGAATTTCCGGCTCGAGCAAAACGATATGCATCTTTTTCTCCCTTCCCTAATAATAAGCTGCAGCAATGGTCTGCCATCCTGAGTTTACCAGACATATCGGCAGTGATAAAGGAGACACTAAACAAAAAGTTCATGGGAGGATAGATTTGTTTATGAAACAAAAATTAAGGTCTGCATTTGCGGTAAGTTTGTCGTTTTTATTACTCTTCTATGCCGCTGGATGCCAGAACCAAGCAAAAAAATACGTTCCCCAGCCTGGCCCAGTTGAAACCTCGCCAGAGGTCGCCAAGTATAAAAGCGAACCAACTATCAGCCTTTATCGCAGTGCTACCGGCAAAAGTGAACAGATTAAGTTTGAAGACTACATCAAGGGAGTGGTCGCTGGTGAGATAGGCTCCAATTATCCGATGGAGGCGCTCAAGGCACAAGCCATCGTAGCCCGCACTACAACCCTTGCATTAATGGAATATGAAAATGGAACCAGGGGAAAGCATAATACAGATGCGAGTGATGACCACAAGGAATTTCAGGCTTATGACGAAAAGGGAATTACCGAGAATATCAGGAAAGCTGTCGATGAAACTCGAGGGCAGGTACTTACTTATCAGGGCAAATTTGTATATGCCTTGTTCCATTCGCTCTCCAAGGATAAAACAGCCAGTATCCAGGAGGGTTTCCCCAAATTGCAGTCCCAGGCCGGCGCTTATATTATTCCGGTGACCACCAATGGCATGAGCAACGCCCCCGATAAGTATAAAAATTGGACCGTAAAAGTTCCCCGGAGTAAGATCAAAAGTATAATGGGGGCTCAGGCGGGAAATCTAGATGATATAAAAATAAGCCAGACCGGTCCTTCCGGGCGCGCTCTTACGATAAGTGCTGGCAAATCATCAATCGCCGCAACGGACTTGCGAGAAGAGATTGGACCCGACAAACTTTTCTCCACTGTAATAAGCAGTATAAAACCGGAAGGCAATTACATCGTCTTTAAAGGTGACGCCTGGGGACACGGCTGTGGAATGGAGCAGTGGGGAGCATATACTATGGCTCAGCAGGGCAGCAACGCCAGGCAGATAGTGCAGCACTATTATCCAAACACAACTTTCACGCAGTTGTATCAGTAAACAGAGGGGGCTATCGCCCCCCTCAAATCACTCTAAGAACGGCTCTAGCGGAATATCCTCATAATCATGAGCCAGCATGAAATAGTATAGACCTGGGTGCTGGCTGAATTCCTCTAATGTTTTCGCAAACATAAGATCCAGGCTGGTGAATCCTCCGGGTGGCGGTTTACCTATCAGTCCCTGCTGGCGAGCATAAATTTGCGCGGCAGCTATTCCCGTCCAGGTGATCGAATAGATTAACTGCTCGGTTTTACCCAGGATAGCTGAGCATATGTAAAATCGGCATAAAAGTGCGCGCTGCGGATAAATTGTACAAATGTTGTTCTCAAGAAATAAACATGGATTAGGGCGCAAGCGTAAGAAACCCAGATTCTTTTTATGCGGATCCAGATACTGTTCTATGAATTTACTCTCTTCAAGCCCTAGATGGGTACTCATCCTGCGCAGGGCTACTAAATCAGGGATCACATAAGCAGTCTGGCAGCAATTTATTTGGCATCCCTTGCAGGCCGCATGATAATCGGGCGCATACATCTTATAAACGCTACTGTCATCACATAAAGGCTGCCAACAGGCGAGAAGATCGGCCAGTGAGGCGTGGGGATCATTGATCTTTATACCGACGGCGTCCCTACCATTCTCAAAGCCCTGGTAAAGTTCCAGTTTCTGCATCTTATTCTTCATCCTTGATCCATTAATTATCTGCTGCTAAATCCAATTCTTTTATAGCTCCCCTGGCCAGTTCATCACAGCGTTCATTCATAGGATCACCTGCATGGCCCTTAACCTTAATGAATTTTAGCCGGTTCATCTTTGACAAAGACAAAAGCTCCTGCCACAGGTCCTGATTGGCAACGTCTTCTTTACGGCTGTTTTTCCAGCCATTTTTCTGCCAGTTATCGATCCAACCCTGTGAAAAAGCATTGGCCACATAGGCGCTGTCGGTGTGAATTAGGACTTCCCAGCCTTTGACTTTTAAAGCGTTCAATGCCTCAAGTACTGCTTTAAGCTCCATGCGCTGGTTGGTAGTCTGAATCTCCCCGCCGGATATTTCTTTCTTATGCTCGCCATAAATCAATACGGCACCCCATCCTCCAGGACCCGGATTCCCTGAGCAGGCTCCATCGGAGTATATTATAACTTGTTTGGTCATTATTAGCTCCCATCATGACGCGGTTTTAGGTAAACCTGTTCAACCGCGTTGGCTATTGCCACTATAATTTTGACCATTGTATTCTGGTCTAATATCTCAGCCCGAGTGATTACTGCTCCTGCATCTGTTACCGTATAGCGCGGCTTAATATTGTTCAGAGCAACTGCTGCTACGTCAGCCCTGCATTTTGGGCATTTGCACATATCCGGTTTTTCAGCCATGATTGCATCGATATTCTGCCATACAGCCTTTTCCACTACATTGACTAATTCCACTCTCATCCCAACCTTCTATACCAGTTTTAGCAGATCTGGTATCGTTTCGATACAGTAATCAGCTTCGGGAAGCGGCCAGAACGTTCTGGGAGCCAACCAAACAGCTGACCAACCGGCCTTTTTAGCCCCTATAACATCAGTAATGACATCATCCCCTATATGCATAGCGGAGCTATTTTTACAATGCAATTTATCCAGAACATAATTGAATATAGCGGGATCAGGCTTTGAAAAGCCGGTTTCATCGGAAAAAACCAGGAGGTCAAAGTTGTCAAGCAGTCCATCATTTCTCATTATGGTACGCAGATGAATCCCTGGCGTAGCTCCGGTATTACATATAACTGCTAAATCAAAACGTGCTCTGAGGCTGGCAATGGTTTCCCGAACGCCATCATTTAAAGCAGGTGGCTGCTTCAAAAGCGCCCTGGTATATGCTTCATAAATTTCTTCATGGTTATGCAAATGATGTAATCCCAAAACCCGCAGCACGTGTTCGACCTGACTGCGGGGGCCTGAATCACGACCATAAATTCTCTGGCTAATATAAGCTTCTCGCCAGGCGCTCCAGAAGGAATCCTGCAGAACAGGAATGCTTAATTCGATTCCATATTCGCGCAAAACGCTTTGCACATCGGAGGCTCGCTGCTCAGAAATCGCTGCGTCTGGAGGCCCCTTGTAAAGAGTATTCCAAAAATCGAAGGTGATCAGTTTGAGCACATGCTTCACTCCATCTGCTTCGACATATAGAAATTGGCGCAACCAAATTATTACTTTTGATTAAAATATTTGCCATCCAGGTAAAAAATCCTCTTTCCCGTAAAAAAACCCCGCGAAGGGGTTTTTAGGCTTCCAATACTTTTTGGGTAGTGCTATCTGACTGTGAAGCATAATTCTTCACATCGCCGTCAAGAATACACTCATTGTCCTTCTGCCTCTCTTTATTCAAGCTTCGGACTCGATCTTTTACCAGAGAACTGTCTGTTTTATAAAAACCGGGGCCTTTGAATTGTATGCCGACATTGCGGCCGATGATCCGTTCCACATGCCCCCGGCATTCAGGGCACTCCACTAACGGAGCATCATTTACTTTTTGCATCTTCTCAAAAATTCCACATTGCTGGCATTTATATTCATAAATCGGCATATTTTCACCCCCCTTCTTCATTTCTCTACCCTTTATATTATCTAGTCCTAAAGAGCAGGTTTGTCAATAGTCTCCTGGATTTATAGGCTGAGATTTA
The DNA here is from genome assembly GCA_964635975.1 of uncultured Syntrophomonas sp. Taxonomy (GTDB): domain Bacteria; phylum Bacillota; class Syntrophomonadia; order Syntrophomonadales; family Syntrophomonadaceae; genus UBA5314. The sequence continues at coordinate 10,658 of CAZWPO010000031.1, read as the reverse complement.
TACTGAAGTAAATTAGTATAGTAAGAATACCGTTCCATATGCCATGGGCAAGGGTGGACACCAATATGCTTTCAGATTTTTCGTAAACAAAACACAGGAAAGCACCACCCAAAGCAAGAGGAAGTGCCCTCCACAAATCCCAATGAGCCAGCCCGAAAACAGCTCCGGCACAGGCCATCCCCCAGGCTTTACCAAGATGATAGCGGAAAACCGGATAGACCATGCCCCGGTAAAAGAGTTCCTCTGAAAAGGGGGCCAAAACGCTGCCCATGAAAAAGAGTATCAAATAATCCTTTGGACTCTGGTGGACACGAAGCATCACCTCAAAACCCTGGGGGGACAGCTGAGGATTTAAAACCTGGATCACAGCTCCCGAAAAAAGGATAAACAGGGCAGCAAAAATGCCGCCAATGACTCCATATTTCAACCAATTCGCAGCAGATGACCATCGTATGCCAAAATCGCCAAGAGCGGCCCCCCGCCAGCGTGCAGCAGCTAGGATAAGCAGTAAAACCACGAGGACCTGGATAAAATAGGTGAATATAAAGTACTCAAAATCGCCCAGCTCTCGGCCGGGAGCAAGAAAGGACCGCCCCATACCTCCTCGAAGACTCAAAGCAAACCAGGCAGTGAGCAGAAAACTTCCGATATATATCATTACCAAATCAAAAAAGCCCCACGCAGGCCTTTCTTTCAAGAGAAGCTCTCCCTCCTGGCTACCGGTCATACTCGTCCGGCCCTTTTAATCTCCGGGATTCCTAACGTACTGATCCTGGCTAAATATCCAGTGTTACTTATTATACCATTTCGCCCTCGCGTTCACTAAAAGCTGTATTTCTTTCCCAGTGGAGGTTAGGCCGCAAAAGCGGTGGGCATACTAATATTGTCCGATAATTTCGAAGTGAACCTGGCCGCTGCCAGGCATCATCCGGCAAATAGGAAAGGAGCTTGGTTATGACACCCATAATTTTTATAGTTTCGGTCAGCCTGGTGCTTATGATAATGCTTTACTGGATACTTAGAGACTACGATAGGGGCCGACGACGAGAGCAAAACGCTTTTCAATTTGAAACCGCCCAGGAGCTGTTCAATTACGTTGATGAAGAAGTCTACCTGGGTGAGAACAGGATCGAACTAATGCGTCCCGAACTGGGAAGAGTTCAGGCTCTCTGGAACTTCAACCAGGATAAGTGGATGGAATTATGCGGTATAAACGAGCAAAAGAAGAAAACCCGCGAACCCTACCTGCGCTTTTACCAGGCCTTCGAACAGTTGCGCACCTTCGACATGTCTTTGCGGCATCGCAGCGGGCGCCAGGACTTTGATCTTCCAGCCGGCACCGCTTGCTACTTTTCGATAGGTTATAAAGAGAACGGGCGGTTTTTCCCGATGATGACATCTCGAACCCTTATGCGCCAGTGCTAAATCGCCAAGCATCTAATACTTTTAAAAGCGTGTTGAGGTCCTCCGCCTTGCACGCTATCTTTTTTCGCCGGAATTAACCAGGACAACCTCAACTTCAACGCGTATATCGGCTGCGCTTATAAATTCTTCCTGGTCTACAACATCAGTAAGTTCCCGGCGCCATTTTGCCAGAGCATACTTGCTTATATCAATGCAGTCAACTTTCCAATCTTCCTGCATCGTCTGCAGAAATTCCAGGCATTCTTTTTGAACTGCCCGGGCCACACTTTCCTCGATCTCCTTACTATGATCTACATCTATCATGTGCTCGATAGGGTGCTCCTGGATAGTACCCTTCAGTTTTATTTTAATGGTGAAGGCATAATTATCTTCCTGCCGCTCGACCTGCACCTTGCGATCATTGTACACAAAAACCGCTCCCTGACTGCCTTCGGAGGTAAGAGCATAAGGTATATATCCTTGAGACGGGATGCCCCTTAACAGCATCAACACCCGGGATTGCTGCGTGTCGATTTTTCCTATCATACGGTCTTTTTTGAAAATAGCCAGCCCACCGATAATTACCTCATTGCTGCCTCCGCGAATCAGCAAGGGCAGTATCGGATTTTTACCGGGACTTTGCCATACTTCCAGCTGATGAAAGGTCACAGTGGGTATAAAGCTGTTTCCTTTATAGTCGTTAAGCATGTTCAATAAATATACGCCCATATTTTCATAATTCTGAACAGGAGTTTTCAGCATCTCATCTCCCCGGCCTTCAGCTATAGCAACTCTAACCGTATGTGAAATGGAAGGAAACCGGTAAGTAGACTCGATAACGGGATTGAAACCCTGCCTGGCCAATTGCTCTCCCATAAGTAAAACCTTGTTAAACCCGGTTACATATATTTCTGAAACCGTGAAAGATCTTTTATCCCGGCTCAAGGTTGTAGTAGCCGCAGGCAAAGTTTCTACTGTGACGCTGGACTGGGTATCCGGTGTCAAGTTGGGATTTAAAATTGTAACATCTACAGTGGGTTCTTCCATAGGGCCCTGGTTCAAAATGTTTAGGCCTTCAGGATTTCCTTCGTGTACATCATAGGAAGCAGCTATGGGAAAGGCCAGGCGGTCCACATCCTTGGCATCCCAGCAAGAGCAGATGCTGCAGATGAAAACCAGAACTATTGTCAGGAATGCCCGGCGCTTAAACATTTGCATTTGCCTCTCCTTTACGAATCCAGGATACTGCCAGAAGAAATAACGGATAAACGGCCCCGATTAACAGGTATCCGCCTACAGCATAAGGAATTAGCTGCTCATCAACCTGTATTTTCTTAATTTGCAGAGATAGTATGTATATACCCGCTGACATTCCCAACATAGCTAAGCTATGGCGGTTCTCATCTCCAAACAGCTGGGCGATTGTAAGAGCTGCGCTGAAGGTTAGATTAATTACTCTTCTCAGTACGATTCCCGCCCAGATAGCCAGGAAATAGAATTCCAACCTCTCAACTACCGCGATATTCGCTATCTTTAGAATTGTCACCCCGGGCCATAAATATTGTGTAGTCCTATCAGCACCAAAAACCAATATGCAAGCGACGACAACCAGGATGTATATCACCATAGTAATGGTTACTCCTTCAAATCCAGCTCTCAGGAGCTTTTCTTTATCACGGACCTGAGAATACATAACCAGTAAAACCTCGGTACCGGCATAGGCATAAGCTGCAAACAAGGCGCCTTTCAGCAAACCCGGCGGGTTGATCTCAGTTAAGGGCAGCAAATTGGTAATATCGTTGCTGTAATTAACCGGTAAAAAAATAAATAGCAGGCTTATTAGAATTCCAAAAAACAATGTTTCATTTATGCGTCCTACTACTGTCCCGCCTTTACTGCCCGCGTACCAGACGCAAAACATGGACATAAATATAGTAGCCCATAAAGGCGTCTGGGGAAGTAAGTAAATATTAATCAAACGGGCAAAAGCATTTATCAGCAGAGCCTCAAAAAGCAATCCCCAGACAACAAATACCAGCACCCCCAGCGAGCCGCCAATTTTCCCCAGCAGGGCCTGGTTTAACTGGACAAAATTAAGATCTGGCAGTCGCTTTCCAAGGCGTTCAATGACATAGATGCTGGTATAAGGTATAAGCGCGCCCAACAATACTGCCATCCATCCCTGGTGGCCCGCTTCTTTGCAAACCAGCGCAGGCAACGCCAGCATGGCTGATCCCATCTGAGCACCCGTAATGATAAACATGAGCTGGCTGCTGGTTATATGATGAGGACTGAGATCTCTCATGCTTTGCCCCTGCTTTCCGGTCTGGTCTGGCCCTGTCGCTGTGAATCCTGATGAGGTATGGAGAGTGGGCGTTTATCCATTTTCCACAGAAATGTCCGAAAGGCAGAGTCTTTGGCATCACTCCAGCGAATAGGCGCAAATGGTGAGTAGTACGCGGCACCGAAATCCTGCAGAGCAGCTACATGAATAACGATCAGCAACCAGCCCATCGAAAAACCAAAAATGCCGAAAACAGCACTGACCATTATTAGAGGTATGCGCAGAATGCGGGAAGCCAGCAGCATGCCGCTGGAGGGCATTACATAGGTGGCTATAGTAGTTACGGCAATAACAATAATTACTGCCGGACTGGCCAGCTTGGCGGCAATAGCCGCCTGACCCAGGATAATTCCGGCCACCACGCCCACGGTTTGGCCCACCGAGCCAGGCAGGCGCAGTCCTGATTCAATAACCATCTCAATGATAAATAGTTGAATCAATGCTTCAAGCAAAGCTGGAAATGGCACCTGGGTGCGAGACTGGGCCAGAGGGACCAGCAGCTTTAAGGGCATCAGTTCGGGATGGAAGCTCAGCAGGCCGATGTATAGAGCTGGCAATGAAACAGCCAGGAAAAAAGCACAGAAGCGCACGAAGCGCGTAAAGGAACTGTAAATTGTCCGCTCGTAGTAGTCTTCCGAGGCTTGAAAAAATTCGAGGGCCAGGGTCGGCGCCGTGATGGCCAGGGGAGTTCCATGGGCTATTAAAACGATTCTTCCTTCCAGCAGCTTCATCGTCAACCGGTCAGGGCGTTCACTGCTCCACACTTGAGGGAAAGGCGACCAGGGGGATTTTTCTATAAACTGCTCTATAAATCCGGTCGCTACAATTCCATCGGTATCTATAGCATCTAAACGCTTACGCAGATCATTTACAGCATCGAGAGAAGCAATATCTTCGATATATAATATAGCCACCGGAGTCCGCGTACGTCTGCCTACCATGGTTTTCTTTACCACCAGGTTAGGGTCGCGTAGGCGCCGGCGAATCATAGAAATGTTGATATCCATGTTCTCCACAAAGCCTTCCCGCGGTCCCCGCGCGGTTCGTTCTCCAGGCGGCTCGTCCACAGCGCGGTATTCCCCCCCATGGATATCGATAACCAGGGCTTCCTGACACCCATCTACCAGGACCACGACCAGCCCGTCATAGATATTGTGGACTACTTCCCTCAGACCCCGGACCTTCATGACCTGGCCTACGGGCAGGCTGGAATTGCTCAGCATGGTTATTACATTATTAACAAGCGCTTCTGCCTCAGCTCCGCCATGCTGCATCAGCGGTTCTAAGACTTGCCGGTTTAAAACATCTGTATCGATAATCTGATTAATGTAAACAGCCTGAGCAGGGATTTTCAGATTGCTGCCCACCATAAAGCTGCGTTTAATGATATCCTCGCTTTTGTCCAGATAAGGAGCAAGCATGTCTACTTTTTCTTTTATAGCCAGGGGCAGGTCATTTTCCGGTATATTGCTTTTATTTGAGCTGGCTGTTTCAGGCTTGGGGGCTGGTTTTCTGGGAATGATCCTCATAAGCTGCTCCCTCTAATTGAGATAGTATATCTTTTCCCTCCCCTCCAGAAGCTATTCTATTTGAGTACCAATGCCAGCAAGCCCAGCACCACCAATAATAAAAAAATGGGCTGTTCTTAAAGCCCATTTTTGATCTTGTTCGTTCTATTTGTAGTAACGCTGTTCAAGTGAATCTACGAATTGCCGGGCTGCCCGGCCTGAGGGGCCATGCCGCAAGCGCTCCCATTCCAGTGCCCGGCGGCGTAACAGCTCGCGGTCCATATCGATTCCCGCGTCCAGTGCCATTTTTTCGATCATTTCCAGGTACAGTTGACTCGAGGGAGGGGGGAATCTGATGCTTAAGCCAAAGCGATCAGCCAGCGACAGTTTTTCCTGCATAGTCTCCTGCGCATGTATCTCCTCGTCTGCTGCCCGGCGGTCCGAAAATAACTCCCGGATGAGATGACGTCTATTGGATGTGGCATAGACCAGAATATTCTTGGGGCGGGCTGTGACACTTCCCTCCAATACAGCTTTAAAGCCCTTATACTCTGTCTCATAGTCTTCGAAGGAAAGATCATCTATAAATATAATAAACGCGGGTGCATAATTCTGAAGCATTTCCACCAGTTGATCAATGTGCTGCAGATTTTCCCGGCTCAGCTCTACCAGGCGCAGCCCCACATCCCTATACTCATTTAGCAAAGCCTTAACGATACTCGACTTCCCGGTCCCGCGCGGACCATGCAAGAGGATGTGATTGGCCGGTTTTCTTTGGAGAAGTTTTTCCGTGTTGTTAGAGATCAGCTGAACCTGCTCCTTATACCCGACTATATCACTCAAACTTATGGGATCAGGCCGCTTAATGCCCCTTAGCCCCGTGGTGGGATCCCATGTGAAAGCCCGGAAGCGGGCTATCACTCCACGCGAATATTTTTTATAGTGGGAAGCCAGATCTTCGATTAAAACCGGCCAATCCGATGACCGGGCAAAAACACTGCGAATATCTGCATTTCCATCTTCCGTATTCAGGTGCTGTTCCGGCAGTATCAATTCCAGATCCACTGACCTGGCGACCTGTACCAGATCAAGATGAAAAATCCCATGCAGCCTGCTTAGATCAGACTGTGTAGCAGCGATCAAGCCTGCTTCCATATTTCCCATCCCGCTTAACTCGGCTCCCCTACTGAAAGGGTTGTCGTCATAAATGATCAGATCTAATATTAAATCCGCAAACGGCCTTTCTATATCCCACAAATAATGGGCAAAAGAAGAGAGTTGGTCTCTCACCGCTGTTTTTTTTCCATCTCCCCGGGATGCCATGATGCCGCTGATCTCTTTTAGAAATCTAATAGCAGGATTTTCTATAATCCCACGGTAAAGCAGCAGGGAGGCAATGTCGTTTTCAAATTCACTCAGCAAGTTATGCGCCTCCAACTTATTCAGCTAAACCTGATAAAAAATGATATTTATCAACACAAGGAAGGTATGTGTGAAGAACAGCATCGCGCTCGCCCTCTCCACTGGCCACCGCAAAAGGTTCTTCAGTGGAATATGTCCGCCAAAAAACCGGGACAGGTTGTATCCAACCAGCAGTACGTGCAGGATTTCAAAGCTTACCATAAACATGGAGAAGACCCTTATAACCGGGTTATCCAGCAGGTAAAATACCATAGCAAAATAGGCAAATTCCATAACCAGGGTCAGCAGATAGTAAAACCATATCAGCCTGCGGCTGGAAGGACCGCGCGATATCATCCACTGAGCCAGAGTCTTGAGAAGCTGCATCTCAAATACCTGTGGTGCACCCTTTATCACATTGATGAAGTATACAAAGTATACCAGCATAAGGAATCCGGCAAAGGCCGCCAGGCCCATCAGCATCAATCCACAACCTTCCCCGAGTGTTTTATGTGAAGCCTCGTTTAAATCCTATAAAAATTGTCACCGATCTGGCATGTCCATCTGCTTTCCTTACTCTCTTCGGAGTAAGTCAGCTGCGGCTAAGCTCCCCTTAAAATGCTGTTATATTATTTTCTCTAACATTGTCGCAAATCCTACTAGAGCTTCAAAAGTTACTCCCATTATAGATTATTTGATCATAGTTGCTTTCTAAAACCTGTTTCACTCCCCGCACAGAAGTATTTAGTACCACTTTTCTACCCCATAGTGCGGCTACATAGCGCAGGGTCTTGATAGCATAATCTAATTGCAGGTCCCGCCCATCACTTTCGTGTTCTAAATACAGAACCTCATTACGATCACTCACATCATTAACTCTAATATTGGGGATGCTATTCAGACCGGTCTGATTGACCAGGGTCGAGCGGATTTTTTTCCATCCTTCCTCATCCGCTACCTCGCTGATGAGATACTCCCGTCCTGAGCGGAAATACTCAAACAAGTGAAGCTCTTCGCATAAATCTTCATCCAGGTATCGCAGCAAAAGAGATACATCCCTTTCCTGCTGCCGAACTTGAAAAATCAACCCCTGTCCATTCTCCTTCCCGGCCAGTTTCTCAAATATCTTAAACCCCAGATGGTAGGGATTCAGAGAACCTTCATGAGCACAAACCACCTGGTTATGGCGCTTCAGGAATTCGATATGCATATCCTGGCTCAGTTCCAACTCATTTAGCAGTTTATAATGCCAGTAGCTTGCCCACCCTTCGTTCATTATTTTCGTTTCCACCTGGGGCAGGAAATAGCTGCTTTCTTCTCGAACCATCTCCACGATATCCCGCTCCCAGTCGTTCAGTTTGCCATTAGTGGCCAGGAACAGCAAAAGGTCATCCTCCGGCTGCAGGACCAGAGCGTCCAGGCTAATAACTTCTCGAGAAATGGGGGCTTGCAACAGGGGGTGGTCTGACCGGCCCGGTGTATGGCGGTCGATCAGACGCTGTTTTACTTCCTCCCGGCTCTGCAATTTTTCTCCCACTACTCTCTGGGTCTGAAAACGTAGGGCATGAGCAGCATCGAGTATCTTTTCCACCCTCTGGTAGCCAATGCTGGGATCGGCACAGTACGCCCGCACCCTCCTGGCATGTGAATTAAACATTTCGATAGCCGTATCAGCCCTGGTCCCCATCTTGAAATGACGATTATTCTTAAAAAAATCATTGTGTCCGTAAACATGGGCCATGGTCAAAACCTGCAGAAGAAGAGTGTTCTCCTTCATGAGGTAAGCCAGGCAGGGATTTGAGTTGATCACCATTTCATAGGGAAGACCGCTCAGATTGTAACGGTAAAAAGTCTTCTTCCTTTCAAAAGCCTTTCCGAAACTCCAGTGAGGATAGCGGGTTGGCAATCCAAGATAAGCTTCGTATGCCAGCATATCATCATAAGAGCACAGCTCAAATTCCTGTTCATAACAATCAAGACCATGGTTTTTTACAAGGACTTCAAGCTCATCATTGAAACGGAGCAGATCGTCAAGATGATAATCCTTAGCCAAGCGATCACTCCCCTTCCGCAAGTGTCAAAAGCCTCTTAAATGCCGGCCACACTTCCTCTTTGCTGCCAAATGAAACAGATACAAAATTCGGTACATCATCCAAGGCTTTGCGGAATTCCTCGATCATAGAATTAGGCGCCGTCCATGACGATATTATTTCTCCGTAGCCGAACAAATTGCATATTTCACAAAGTTCCATGGCCCTGAAGACCGATTTGCGTATATCATCCGGCCAGTTGTCGCCGTCACTGCAGTGAAAAGCGTAGACATTCCACAACTCAGGGTTAAATCTTTCCCAGATGATCTCCAAAGCTTTTTCATATCCACTGCTGATCATCGTCCCGCCGGACTCCCCGCGATGGAAAAATTCCTCTTCATTCACTTCCTTGGCAGTAGTGCTATGATTAATAAATACGATTTCAACATTGGCGTAGCGGTAGCGTACAAATTGATAGAGCAAAAAGAAGAAGCTTCTGGCCAAATACTTCTTATTCAAATACATTGAGCCAGAATTGTCCATAATGCATATGACCACCGCATTCGAATCCGGCCTGAGCTCTTCCTCAGTGCGCTGGTAGCGAAGATCCTCTTCACGAAAGGGAAAGCGCCCGATCCCTTCGTCTATCTCCAATTCTTTAAGAGTTCTTTCCATGGATTTCTTGCGTTTTATCCGCTCCGCCATTGATTTTTTCTTGTTTAACCGGGGCGGTATGCCCTTGAGCTGGATGCCCCAGCGCCGGGTTTTGCGTTCACTCTCAATAAAAGAAAACTTCTTCCTCTCCATGAAAGGCAGCTCCAGATCTTCAAACAGATAGCTGACCAGCTCTTCCAAGCTTACTTCAGTTTCATAGTATTCATCCCCCTCGGCACTGCCGGCCTGATCACCGCGCCCTGCTTCATTGCCGCCTGGCTGACCGATGCGGTCTCCACGCTTCTCGCGCCCCATACCCTCTGCCACTCCGGGCTGATTGGCCCCGTAAATGAACTGGTATTCCTTAATTCCTCTGACTGGTATTTTGATGATTTTATCCTTGCTTTTGCCGATTATACTCTCCTCGGCAATAATGCTACCCACATTCTTCTTTATTGACTCCTCCACCAGTTGACGGTGGCGGCGGCGGTCTTCGGCGCTGCGGTCCCGCCCACCGCTTTCATAATCGCGAAATATAGCCATATCTATCCTCCTTGCCAAACTCCAGGAACAATGCAATAGAGCATACTGATAAATGTATATGCTGCAAAGGGATAATATGGGTTAAAAATGTTGGGGTCCAGTATAAAAGAGATGGAACAAAAGAAGAGTGCAACCGTTTCAAATGTTTTGGTTAGAAGTACTTACAACTCAAGAATGGCTAGTATGAATTGAAGCTTGCCAGGAGTAGAGCGCGATTGGAATGCAGAATGTTAGAATTAGGTTTTTTTGTAGATCTCTTCGCCGTCCCTTTCGCTAATATTCCCTAAATACTGCCTTTTCTGCTCTATTTTGAACGTTCATGTCAGATTCCAGGTAGTTCATGTCCAAAACTCAACCGTTCATGTCGCAAACGCAACAGTTCGTGTCCTGCTGGAAATATTCTGTAATAATTGTGATATAATTCCCATACCGGGAGCTAATTACTCTTGGAAGGAGGTGAAAAGATGATTAGCTGTGTAATAAGGCAAAGATACCCGCCTGAAGGCAAAATAATAGTGGCCCGGTAGGCGATACGGGATCAGTTCTCACCCTCGAGCCCATCAAAGCCTAGCCAGAACCACTAATAATATTATTATAATGGCTCGGTTATTGTGTCAACAAGCATGCAATAAGGTATTAATAGTTTACAAGAAATGATACCAAAATACTGAAATTTAGGAGGTTATTATGAAAACAGGAAAATTATTTGCATCTTTAATAATGTGTATTATTCTATTATTTTCATTAAGCAATTTGGCTACAGCAAGTATTAAT
>CAZWPO010000030.1:0-26427 GCA_964635975.1 uncultured Syntrophomonas sp. | reverse complement strand
ATGGTACCATTGCGGTTCGTGGGTGAAAGTCTGGGAGAACAGGTGGGCTGGGATGCAAACACGCGTCAGGTATCCATCGGATCTGTTATCACTGTCGGATCCGCTTCACCGCAAGCTACCTCCGGACTCCAGTTGAGTCCTACCCAAATACATGAAGTGGTTCTAGCCGCCCATGAACAGGTCAGGCAGCTTATATCTATAGATAGACTTCCTCTGGAAGACGCAGTTACTAAAGAAATAGCTACTTTGAAATCAAAGCCTGAGGTGGACCTTGTCGAGCAGCTTACGGATAGCTTCGATCTCAGAATTAGGTTCAAAGATGGTTATGAACTGGTGATGTTGCAGAGTGACGGCAACACCCGCGGCTCTACATCTCTGCCAACCCCCCTGGCCCAAACCGGTACGTTCAGGGGAATTGATCCGGAAACCCTGCTCGGCACATCACCGCGCCTGGATCTAGATCGGATCGATCCCGGTATGTATCAGCCTCCGACACCCTATTCCTGCAAGGCGTTGATATTTGACTCCACTGCCGATAATCCATATCAGATGGCAGAGATGGATAATGCGGCTAAGAATATCCTTACCGAAAGGGGTTATGGAGTTACCATTTGGGCCAACGACTATGCCAGTCTCGCGAACGCAACTCTGATCGACGAGTATGCCTACGGGCTGGTTTTGATCAACAGCCATGGAGGGATTTTAAATGGTGAATATTTCTTTATGGTCAGACCATACTATAGTACACCGCCGCCGGCCAACAGCGGATATAAGGGAACCATAGTCGCTTGCGTGGATAACGGCCATGGCCATCTGCGCTATGTGTATATGATAGGAAGCAAGTTTGCCGAGACTTACTGGACAAATAGGTTTCCCGGGACCTTCTTCGTAGTCAACGCCTGCCATAGTTCAAATACTGAGGGATTGTCCAGCCTTCCTTACCGGACTCTGGATAACGGGGCCAGTGCCTGGCTGGGGTGGACCGGAAGCGTACTTTTCAAAAACGCAGATAGCGGCTCGCTGGAATTCTTGAATCAGCTTAAACAATGGAAAACATTGGATGAGGCCCTGGTGAAAGCAAACTCCTTAACTGATAGGCGTCCCCCCTACCTTACCCTTGCAGACACGCCGGGCCAAAACGGCAACATCCAGCTTCCGTACTATGCCTTTGATGCCGATGAAGCACAGTGCTCAAACGGCCAGGACTTGTTAGCTTTAAAGATGGAGAAGTACGATGGAGAGCTATATGCCCGCATCTTCTTCTGGGGCAGCTGTGCCTCAAACGAATTCTACCTGTACTTTGACAACAATGGCGACAGCAAGACCGATACCGCCTTGAAGTGTAATACAAATACCGTTGCTGTCTATTCTTTTGATAGCGAAGGTAATGCGACTCTGTTGACCAGCGCCATACCAAGGATCAGTGGAAACAATTACAGCCTGGTCGTTCCCTGGGACAAAGTATTCGGTGGCACCGACATCAGCCGCTTCCGCATTATCGAATACTCCAGCAGCAGTGTTATCGCCGATATGCTACCAGACTCGGGGTGGATGAGTCAATGATCACGTCACTGCCTTTCTTTCTATTAGGCATTTGTAAATAGTCAGCCAAAATAAAGGGCACTCGTTTAAGAGTGCCCTGTGATTTCGTTTGTATTAAACTTAAACTTCCATGATTATCGGCATTATCATGGGACGGCGGCCGGTCATGTCGTAGAGGTATTTGCTCAAGCGGTCGCGTACATGGGACTTGATAACCGCCCATTCGCTTATGCCCCGTTTGGTGCAGTTGTCCAGAGCCTCTTTAACCTTTTCTTTGGCTTCGTCGATAAGTCCCTCCGATTCACGAACATACACGAATCCCCTGGTTACGATGTCCGGTCCGGCTACGACTTCGTTCATATCTTTGTTAAGCGTAACTACCACGATCATGATGCCGTCCTGGGACAGTTGTTTGCGGTCGCGCAGGACGATATTGCCCACGTCGCCAACTCCCAGTCCATCAACCAGCACCTTACCTGCAGTCACCTTCCCCGCTATACTGGCCTTCTTTTTACCCACTTCGATGATCTGCCCGTTTTCGGCCACAAATATCCTCGATCTCGGTATTCCCAGGCTCTCGGCAAGCTTTGCATGCTTCATCAGGTGGCGATACTCGCCGTGTACAGGGATAAAATACTTGGGTCTTATCAGGTTCAGTAGTATCTTTAGTTCCTCCTGGGCAGCGTGGCCCGATACATGAACACCGACGCCCTTCTCATAAACCACCTCGGCTCCCTGCCTGAACAGGAGATCAACTGTTTTTGCAACCAGTTTCTCGTTACCGGGGATGGGATTAGCCGATATTATTACCGTATCTCCGGGTTCGATAACCACCCAGCGGTGGTCGGCAGTTGCCATGCGAGTCAATGCGGACATAGGCTCACCCTGTGAGCCGGTGGTAAGAATAACTATCTGGTTGGGGCGATACTGGCTAATCTCTTCGACCTCTATCAGTACGCCTTCCGGTACGCTCATATATCCCAACTCCATGGACACCCGCACGTTGTTTATCATACTACGACCTACGATGGTCACTTTACGGCCATATTTAACCGCCGTATTGACCGCCTGCTGAATGCGGTGGACATTGGAAGCGAACGTGGTTACGATGATGCGTCCTTCACAACGCCCGAAAAGGTCGTCAAAGGTATTTCCTACCACCTTCTCTGACATGGTAAAACCGACTTTATCTGCATTGGTGCTGTCACCCAGCATGACCAGAACACCTTTTTCACTAAGCTCCGCCAGCTTGCGAAAGTCAACGACTTCTCCATCCACCGGAGTTTGATCCAGTTTGATATCTCCGGTATGAAGCACGATTCCGATTGGAGTATGCAATGCGATCCCCAGGGAATCAGGGGTACTATGACTGACCCGGAAAAATTCCACATCGAAAGGCCCGATTTTTACCTTGTCACGTGGCGATACAACATGAAAGTCCGCTCCGTCCACATTCTGTTCACTGAGCTTCTGTCCGACCAGGCCCAGTGTCAGGCGGCTGCCATATATCGGCACGCATATTTGCTTGAGCACATAAGGAAGAGCGCCCACATGATCTTCATGCCCATGGGTAAGCAGGATGGCCTTTACTTTATCCCGATTTTCTGTCAGATACGTAATATCAGGTATTACCATATCTATGCCCAGCAATTCTTCTTCCGGGAACATAAGACCGGCATCAATTACTACAATTGTGTCCTGATATCTGATCGCCATCATGTTCTTCCCGATTTCCCCCAAACCGCCCAGGGGAATAATGTGCAGGCGGGCTTCTTCAGACACCGAAACACCTCCTTTGCTATAAAATTGTAATACTATTCCGACTATCTTACCTAACCGTTCAATACCGTCTTGATAATTATATATGATAACGCAGTCCCTTACAATAGAACCAAAGTGGTAAGAAGCGGTGCACACCCCATAACCATGCCAACCTGGCAAACCCAGCGTCTATCTCTGACAAGATCACAAGCTATAAACTGGTGTTGTTGTATTTCTTGTAAGGTAATATATTTTTACCTTTCTTTTTGAATATCTTGATATAGTGCTTCGCAATCATAAACGGCTCCGTATTTTTTTGCGCAAAAAAGCAAAAACAAAGGCGGGTGCTAGCACCCGCTTAACTTTTATAATTAGTAAATATCAAAATAGCTTACTTTATTAATCCGTAGCTGCCCAGCAGATCCCTTACCGAGTTGACCAGGCTTTCGTCAGCCCCAATCAGTGGAGGTCTAAGACCGCCTACTTCCATGCCCATCATGTTGAGAGCGGTCTTTAATGGAATAGGGCTGGTAGTGACAAACAATCCTTTAAAGGCCGGGTAGAGCCTGCGGTGCAATTCTAGTGCCTCGGCGTTTTTACCAGCCAGGAAAGCCTCGATCATGGCTTTGATATCTTTCCCCCAGATATGGGAAGCTACACTGACTACTCCCTGCGCTCCCAGAGCCATCATGGGCAGGGTCAGGGAGTCGTCTCCCGAAAACACGGCTATATCAGGTGGCAGTATGCTGCACAACTGCGATGCCTGGTCCATGTCTCCGGTTGATTCTTTGACTGCTACCACATTATCGATCTCGGCCAGCCGGGCCACCGTAGCGGGCAGCATGTTGACAGCAGTCCGCCCGGGTATGTTATAGAGCATCACTGGTATGGACACCGACTCCGCAACTTTTTTAAAGTGCTGATAAAGCCCCTCCTGTGGAGGTTTATTATAATACGGGCAGACCAGAAGGAGCCCGTCAACCCCCACTTTTTCCGCCTCTCTGCTCAACTCTACTACATGGGCCGTATCATTAGATCCTGTGCCTCCCCATACGGGGATCCGTTTACCGACTCTTTCTTTTATGACAGCAAAGAGCTGAAGCTGTTCCTCCGTCGAAAGTACCGGTGATTCACCGGTTGTGCCGCTTACGATGATTCCCTCGCTTCCGTTGTCGCACAGGTGTTCTGCCAGTGCTTGAGCTTTCTCGTAATTCACCTGTAGTTCTTCATCGAAGGGTGTAATCATCGCTGTCCAAAGTCTCGGCAATTGCATACTTTCACCTACCATTCTTTTAAGTATCGGAAGAAACTGCGGAGCAGTTTCAACACACCGCTGCAACGAGGCGGGTGACTAGATCCGCCGTTTGTTTTGCTAATAGGGATCCACCCGATATAAGAAGCGGTTAACATCCTTATTTGTTGAGTGAAGCGAACTGAGATTCTAGTGCCCAAAGGGTACATCTTTTCGCCTCTTTATTTTTTGCCCAGCTCAAATTTGTCGTGCAAGGCTTTTACAGCTATTTCCATATGTTCTCTTTTCACTAAACACCAGATATTTGTATATGAATCGCCTGATTGAAGAATCGGGATACTAGCTTGGTGGAGGGCTTCAACCACCCGCGCCATAACTCCTGGTATTCCGGTCATGGCAGCACCGACCACCGCGACCTTAGCACAATTAAATTCCAAAGCGGGATAAATGTCAATATCATTAAGCATTCCCATCGCCTTCCGGCTCATTTCGGACGATACTGTAAATGCTATCCTTTCCGGCTGAACACTGATGAAATCCACGCTGATGTCTGCCGCTGCCATGGTCGTAAAAATCTGCATATCCAGATCTGGTTTTTCCAGACCGGTCTTATCTATGCGGATCTGAGCTATTTTCGAGGTATAGGTGATGCCCGTGATCAAGTTGTCACGGATGATATGGACATTGTCCCCGCATCCTCCCAGGCGGTTGGCCACCAGTGTTCCTACGGAATCGATAAAGGTGGATCGTACTCTCAACGGCACACCAGCCTGCATGGCAATCTCAACCGCCCGGGGATGAATCACTTTGGCCCCTTCCCTCGCCAGCTGGCAGATCTCATTATAGGTGATGGCATCAAGAAGTCGTGCATCTTGGACAATACGCGGGTCGGCAGTCATGACTCCTTCGACATCGGTGAAAATGTCGATCACCTCGGCCTGCAGGGCCACTCCTAGCGCGCTAGCGGTAGTGTCGCTGCCCCCCCGGCCAAGGGTGGTCAGCTCTCCGTCTTCGCCAGCGCCTTGGAATCCCGCTACTACAGGCACCCTTCCCTGCTCCAGGAGCTCCAGGAGCCGGTGTGGTTTGACATACTGAATATGCGCGTTATTATGATTCCCATCGGTTATTATCCCGGCCATTTCACCACTCAAATAGCATGCCTCGATCCCCATTGCGTTGAGCTGGCTGGACAATAAGACTCCTGAAATCAGCTCTCCGCAGGACAGTAAGAGATCCAGCTCGCGGGGAGCTGGATTGGGATTGACCTTCTTTAAAAGATTAATAAATGTATCGGTTGCATAGGGGTCGTCCTCGCGTCCAATGGCTGATACTACCACCACCGGGGAAAAGCCCTTCTGGCAGGTGGTCTTGATAATGCTGCAGACCCGCTCCCTTGATTCGGGTGTAGCCAGTGAAGTCCCGCCGAACTTTTGGACGACTATTTTCAAATCAACACCTTCTTAAAAAAGGTTTTTTTCTACTACCAATTCGGCAATTTGGATAGCATTGGTTGCTGCTCCTTTGCGAATCTGATCAGCCGCTACCCACAGGACGATGCCTTGATCGCTGGAAATATCCCGTCGTATCCTACCCACGTAGACCTCATCATGATCCGAGGTGAATAGGGGCATAGGATAGAGGTTGCTTGACGGATCATCCTGCACCACCACTCCTGGAGCTGATGACAGAATGCCCCTTACCTCATCGGGAGACATGGGTCTTTCCAGGTCCAGAGTTATTGACTCGGAATGGCTGCGAAAAACCGGGACCCTGACTGTGGTGGCAGATATCTTCAGATCAGGCGCGTGCATTATCTTCCGGGTCTCCCAGACCATCTTCATTTCCTCTCGAGTATAATCTTCATCCAGAAATACATCTATATGCGGAATAACATTAAATTCAATGGGATGCTGGAATACTTTGACCGGAGCTACCTCGCCCCGGGACCAGGCCCGAACGTGTTCTTCCAGCTCCTGCAGTCCAGGCACCCCGGCTCCCGAAACCGCCTGGTAGGTCGATACCACTACCCTCTTCAAACCCGCGGCTTTATAAATGGGATTAATGGCGACCACCATAATAATCGTGGAACAATTTGGATTGGCTATGATGCCTTGATGCCATTCAATATCCTCCGGATTTACTTCGGGCACTACCAGAGGAACAGCATCCTCCAGGCGAAAAGCATAGCTGTTGTCGATTACCACACAGCCATTTTCTACAGCCATTGGCGCCAGGGCCTTGCTAATAGCGGTGTCCACCGCGAAAAGTGCTACATCAGCTTTTTTGAAAGCGTCCGGGGACGCCCCCTCAACCGTTAAGGTCTGTCCCTGAAATTCTATCTTGTTGCCGGCTTCCCTGGGATCAGCCAACACTATCAAATCTTTGAGATTAAATTTTCGCTCGGCTAGTATTTTGAGCATTTCCTGCCCCACTGCTCCAGTTGCCCCAACTACTGCCAGATTAATTCCTTGTGCCACGTTGATTACCTCCGATAAAAAGAATCTATCTTGTTATTTTAGCACAAGGGTTTTCTGCTCTCAAGGACCAGGGCCCAGGAGCAGCGGCTGCAGCTGCCGGCCTTGCAGCGCCATTAGGATCGTATCACTGAGCAGATCCATGACAGCTACTGCCGAATTGGCTTTGTTGACCGGATCATCCTGGCGGAAAGGTACAAAATAGATGTTTTTAATATTTAGCAATAGACCGATATTCTTTGCGTTCATGCTCAGGGCATCATTTGTCGATATAGCTACAACCACCGGGCGCTGGTTTCTCAGCTGCGCTTTAACTGCCATTAAAGCTGGGGTATCAACGATTCCATTGGCCAGTTTTGCGATGGTATTGCCTGTGGCTGGAACTACTGCGACTATATCCAAGAGCTTTTGGGGACCGATGGGTTCGGCTTCAACAATAGTAGTTATCAGAGGATGATCGCTGAGCCCGCTCAGCTGTTTTTTCAGATCAGCAGCCTGGTAAAACCTGGTATCGACACTCTCCACAGTGTAGGATAAAATGCTATAAAGCTCAGCTCCCTCTTTTTTCAAGCGCTCTACCTGTGGAATTACTTCTCCAATCGTACAGTGAGATCCGGTAAAAACCAGGCCTATCTTTACCCCCTGCAGCCTTACTCTGTTTGATTCCTGTTTCTGTTTCAAGTGCTGCACCTCCCTAGTTCCCCAAATAGCAGCTTGCTGTCAGTCTTGGTGATTTCCTTTATGATAATGCGAGGGATAACATCAGCCAGAATTCTGCCCGCCGAGACAGGAGCTACTTTGCCTGGCAGACCCGGTGCCAGTATAGCTTTCAAGCCTAATTCGTTGGCCGCCTCAAAGTCTGTTCCACCTGGCTGATTGGCCAGATCTATAATTACTATGTCGGGTTGAGCGTGACCTAGCGTCTCTCGGTCCAGTATCAGTTCCGGAACCGTGTTGAAAACCAGGTCAGCTTCATTGAGAATACAGGGCAGTTCTTTAAATTCAGCCCTGTGACAGCCCATTTCGAAGGCCCGGGCCAACTGCCCTTTGTTCCTTGCTACGACCGTTACTTCCGAACCCAAGGCCCTTAGCGTTCTAGCCATCGTTATTCCGACCCTCCCAAAACCGATTACGCAGGATCGGCTTCCGTGTATGGTTATACGAGTTTCTTCCATAGCTATCTGCAGGGCTCCCTCTGCAGTGGGTATGGAATTGAGTACGGCCACCTCATCATCATCGACTATTTCCAGCAAGTTGAGGCCATACTTCCCGGCCCATTGTTTCAGGAAGCTCCGGGCTAACCCGATTATTACCAGGGCGCCTGCAGCTAGTGTGCGAATGGCTTTCTCACTTAGTTCAAGCTGACCTTCGTAATAAACTGCTCTAATGATGCCCTGGGGATTAGTGCCTGGTAGAGGCATGATCAAGACCTCAGCGTCTTTGCAGGCTTCCTCGACTGAAGCGGCCACATATGCGCCCGGGCTTACCATCTCCTTTGGGAACCCCGCAACCACTACGGTCGCGCCCATGGCTACCAGTTCTGACACAAGAATCAGCTCCCGGGCATCTCCGCCCAAAACCGATACTTTCAGGCCAGAAAGTACTGAACTCAAGCCTATTCCCCCTTTGGGTCCACTAATAGTCGCTTTAACTAGTTGCATTATATGTAGAATTAATCATCCTGGTGCTTGTCATATTTCAGCCTCAGCAGCTTATAGAATAGAAAAAACGGGCTTTTCCAAAGGGAAAAGTCCGTTTTAGGTCTGCTTTCAGTTTATGAATAGATTACAGGAGATTTTCCATCCCATACACCAGGCCCTTGACACCCATCATTTTCTTCACTACCATAACCACCCCTGGCATAAAGCCTACCCTATCATAAGAATCATGACGAATGGTCAGGCTCTGCCCGATGCCCCCGAAAATAACCTCCTGGTGGGCAACAAAGCCAGGCAGTCTCACACTGTGGATGCGCACTTCATCCACATCCCCGCCCCGGCATCCCGGTATCTTCTCAACTTCGCGAAATCCCCGCGGGGCCCTGGACGAGCGCGCCTCATTTATTAACTCTGCCGTTTTAATAGCGGTTCCTGAAGGCGAATCTATCTTTTGATCATGATGCAGCTCAATTATTTCTACATCGGGTAAATAACGGGCTGCTTCCTGAGCAAATTTCATCATCAATACCGCGCCAATGGCGAAATTCGGTATTACGGCCACACCGATCCCTTTGTCCATGGCCAACTGTTCCAGTTGTTTCAGCTCCATTTCTCCAAGACCTGTGGTTCCAACCACACAGGCCACACCCTTTTTCAGCACTGAGCGCACACTGTCGAATACTACCTGAGGGCTGGTAAAATCAACCACTATATCGGGCTGTAAATTGACCAGGACCTGCTCCAGGTCGACTTGGACCGCTAGATCAGCCTGATATTCAAGACCGCTTATCTCTTTCAGTCTTTCTCCACGAGCTTTGAGATCAACCATGCCGACCAGGTCTAGCTGGGGGTCGGCAGCAACAGCTTTTACCGTTTCCCTTCCCATCTTTCCCAAAGCACCGTTTACAACTACCTTGATTTTTTCTGCCATAACCTTACCTCCCTGCTTCCTTAGGAATTAGTTTTAACCATTTCCCGCTTCAAGTCAATAAGCCCCTTCTCATGTATGCGCCCAAATAAAAAGGATTTTCCTTTCCCGATATCAGCCGGGCAGGAAAATCCAGGTTTAGACCATTCTCTAGAGCTGTCGATACAAGCGGGCCTGCTCAAGAATATATTTGGATAATTCCTTTAAAAGACGGCGCTCAGTGAAGTTGAGTCCGATACCATTCTCCATGCCCTTTTCAACCAGCTGCATAAACCGTCTGGTGCACTTTATTTCAGTGCGTATCCGGTCAATTAAATCGCTTCCGCGCACATGGGCGTAAAAATCCTGCAGGTCATAGAGCACGTGTTCTTCATTATTGCATAAAGCGCATACGGCGGCATGTTCGAACAATTCGTGCTTATCCAGGTCGTAGCTTAAAAAAGCATATATCATTTTCAAACGTCGGCGGTCCTCCCGGAACATCAGGAGTTCACGGCTGATTTCTTTCTTTTGCCGCTCAAGTATATCCACTTGTTTGAGAACATCACCGTATAAAATTGCTGGTCCGCCCATTTGGAGTTCACCTCCCGGCTCTCTAATTTTATTATCGTATAGTTTTATCATACTTTTGATAGGCAATATGTATTCATGGTAAGCATTTGTAACGCTAGCAGCGCAAATGTTATACTTTTCGTGTTAAGGAGGCTTTATTCATGCCATTTGATGGATTGACAATACACAGACTATGTTTGGAGCTAAACCAACTTTTTGCGAATTCTCGAATTGATAAAATTCACCAGCCCGAAAAGGATGAACTGGTCTTAAGCATCCGCAGCCCGGGAATCGGTAGTTCCCGCCTGCTTATTTCCGCCAACGCCAGATGGGCACGGATGCAGATAACCGGGCAGAAGAGTAAAAACCCGGTTAATCCCCCCGCTTTTTGCATGCTTTTGCGCAAACACCTGGAAGGCGGCAAAATAAAAAAAGTTTCACAGCTTGACTTCGACCGCATAATTCACATCGAAATCGAAGCACTCGATGAATTCCGGGAATGGCGTCCCCGGCTCTTGATTTGTGAATTCATGGGGAAACACTCCAATATTATACTGGTAAACCCTGAATATAATATAATCATCGACGCAATCAAGAAGTACAACAGCGATGTCAGCTCTTTCCGGGAGGTGCTGCCAGGGAAAATCTATAAACGCCCCCCCGAACAGGATAAACTCAATCCGATAACCGCCTCCTACGAGGATTATTCAGCTTTGATCTACCAGGCAGCCGAGCATTCTGAGCTGGCTAAATCTCTGTTCAGATGTTTTTCTGGACTAAGCCCCTTTACCTGTCGCGAACTCTGCCTGCAGAGCGGATTGGATCCTGACCTGGCAATTCAATACTGTGGAGAATACGAGCTGCAGACCCTGTTCCAGTATTTGAAGAGAGTTCTTGTAACCCTTGAACAGGCAGACCTTGAGACCGAGGTGGCCTACAGGCAGAATTATCCACTGGAGTTCGCTCCCTACCCCATCCAATCATTTCCACACGCTAAGAAGGTTTACTACAACAGCATTGTGAATTCCTGCCAGGCCTATTTTGATGACCGCATCAATATCGCCCGACTCGATTCTTCAAAGGCTAATTTCTACAAAAATATGAAGGATATACTGGAAAAGTGTTATAGAAAACGCTTCCACCAGGAAGGCGATCTAAAACAGGCGCAGGAAAACAAGCGTTACAAGGTCTGGGGAGAGCTTCTGACCGCTTATGCGCATGATGTGCAGAAAGGCCAGATCCGCACCGTATTAGACGATTTCTACAGCGGGGAGAAGGTGGAGATCGAGCTGGAACCCCAGTTGAATCCTATCCAGAATGCTCAGAAATATTTCCGGACCTACAACAAAAGCACAAAAACTATCAAGCACCTGGAAAGCCTGATGGCCAGGAATCAGGCAGATATCGACTACCTGGAATCAGTTCTGCTGGCTATCGAACAAGCTGAAAGCCCGACCGACCTGGAGGAGATAAGCGAGGAGCTGGAGAAGGAGCATTACCTTAAAGAGAAAAGTAAAAAAGGGCGGGCGGCTTACACCCGCAGCCAGCCCCGGCAGTATGTATCATCCGACGGCTACCCCATTCTAGTGGGGAGAAATAACCGCCAGAATGACATGCTCACCATCAAGCAGGCAGAGAAGAACGATCTATGGCTGCATACCAAAGAAGTCCCCGGCACCCATGTGATTGTCAAACTCCCTCCTAAAATCAGCAGCATCCATGAAGTTCCTGACGCAACCCTGCTCGAAGCGGCGTCCCTGGCAGCCCTATACAGCAAAGCAGCCGGATCTGATAAAGTAGCAGTGGACTATACCTTTCGCAGCAATGTGAAAAAACCGGGTGGTTCCCGCCCAGGTATGGTGATTTACGATAATTACTGGACGGTGATGGTAAACCCCAGATCGATCGACCCGGAAAAACTTGTAGCCCCTTCAGATTCACCTTAAAATAGCTAATTCCCTTCCACCGGTAAACAGGAGGAAGGTTCTGCTTTGGCGTACAGAAGAAGAGAAAGACTCCTTAACTTCCTAAAAGAATGGAGTCTCCCCTCATATTTGTCTAGTGGTTTAGATATTCAAGCAATTCATCTGCTGGACCCATACGACCTACCGGCCCCGATGCCTTGGGTCTAAATATCATTAGCTCATTAAACTCCCCCGTCAAAGGAAAAAAGATCTGATGGGAAGAGACGGTGGGATAATTTGTTACATTATGGCAATAAATTGGTCCGCGAGAGGCAAACAGAAATAGAAAGCAGGAGATAAATTTAAATATTATTGTAGACTGGTCCTAGTGGTTTTTATTTTTGCAAAGAGAAGCATTACCCCCAGAAGAAGTTAGAAAGGAGTTCTTTTGTTTTGCTGAAAATGCTCCCTATCTCGCTACTTGGCAGATAGAGAAAGATGGGTACAAGCATACGGATCTGCTTTACAAACATATTTGAAGGTCTTTGGCGGGAGCCAAAAACCGTTAATCCAATATAGTGATAGACCCGTCAGGATTTTCCTGGACCTCGGTATCCTGCTCGAGGATGTAGATCTTATGATTCACAGTATCTATCGCTACGTCGCGGTTGACTACAGTAGATACTTCTTTGGGGGTAACCAAAGTGCGAATCTGCACGCCGTTGTCATAAAGCTGCAGGGTGAGTTCCCCGTTCTCCCTTTTTACAACCTGATGCTGATGCCTTTCATAGGGCTTGATAAATACGTATTCGTAGCCGCCATCGTGAAAGGCGACCTCCCGTCCGTTCAAGTATACCTTCAAATCGTTTCACCCCATATCCAGTTTCCTGGCTTTAATCTGCCCGTTTAACTGCCTTCCAAATCTGGAATGACTTTAACTGCGGCTGCCGGGTTTTATCGGCGCTCCCTGGCCAGCTTTGCACATGGGGCAGTCTTCCTCTGTCCAGGATTCTATTTCCATAGGCAGAACCGCCACCTGTTTTACTCCGAACGTCACTTTGCCGGCACTACGGTCGACCAGGACCGCGACCCCGGTCAGTTCTCCTCCGGCTTTTTTAACTATATCGATCACTTCCTGGACCGATCCCCCGGTGGTAATAACATCTTCAACCACCAGCACCCTCCGACCGGGTGGTATTTCAAAGCCCCGCCGCAGCTGCATTTCACCGTCCTGACGCTCGGTAAAAATACCCGGCACCCCCAGCTGGCGCGCCACTTCGTAGGCTACTATTATACCGCCCATAGCCGGCCCAACCACCAGTTCGATCTTATCATCCTGAAACTGCTCGGTGATGTGGCGGGCCAATTGCTCGGTAAAAGCCGGATACTGCAGGACCTGCGCGCACTGCATATAGCGGTTGCTGTGGCGTCCGGAAGTGAGCTTAAAATGCCCCTGCAATAGTGCTCCTGCTTCAGTAAATATCTTAGTTGCTGATTCGATATCCAACATTTTGTTTACGCCTCCAGTTCTTCGATGATTCGGCTAGCAGCTGCCAGTCTATCTTCGGCCTTCAATATGGGCCGCCCGATCACCATGTAATCGGCTCCCAGGTCCAATGCTTGCCTCGGTGTAGTTATCCTTTTCTGGTCCCCGGCTTCCGACCAGGCTGGCCTTACCCCCGGAGTTACTATTTTGAATTCGGGGCCACAGGCTTTTCGAATTATAGTTATCTCCTGCGGCGAACAGACTACCCCGTTCATGCCGCATTCTCGGGCCATTGTCGCCCAGGTTTTCACCACATCAGCCAGGGGCAGGTCTTTTATCAGCATTTCAGTTTCAAGTTCAGCCTGAGAAATACTGGTGAGAACAGTTACCGCCAGAATCAACGGAGCCTGGCCTCCTAATCGCACCGCTTCCTGCTCGGCCTGCAGTGCGGCGGCTTTCATCATTTCCTTGCCGCCGGCTGCATGTAGATTGAACATGGCGCAGCCCAGCCTGGTCATGACCCGGCTGGCTGCAGCTACTGTGTTGGGTATATCGTGAAACTTGAGGTCGATAAAGACCTTTCCTCCCAAATCATTTATACGGTGGACTATGTCCGGTCCGCAGGTATTGTATAGCTGCATACCTACTTTGAAAGTGCCCAGTACACATCCCAACTGCTTTACGATCTGCACTGCCTCGGCCTGGGTATCCACATCCAGTGCCAGTATAATCCTATCCTTGGGCAGCATTATTTCCCCTCCTTAATCGATACCTCTTATTCCGGTCTGGCCAGCGCCACTCCCCGAAGTTCGCTTAATGACTGGATCTCATTTTCTTTCATATATTGGGTAATTCCTTCGATGATATCCTGGCTTAAAATGGGATTTACGAATATACCAGTCCCTATGGAGACGGCGGTTGCCCCGACCATTATGAATTCCAGGGCGTCTTGATAATTAACGATGCCTCCACCTCCCAGTATGGGCAGGTCAATGGCTCCGGCAACCTGATATACCATACGCAGGGCAACCGGCTTGATTGCGGGTCCTGACAAACCTCCAAAAATATTGCCCAGAACTGGTCTACGAGTGTTGATGTTTATTGCCATACCCATGAGAGTATTTATCATCGAAAGAGCATCTGCTCCAGCCTCCTGAGCCGCCCTGGCAATCGCTACGATGTCTGTGACATTGGGCGACAATTTGGGAATAACCGGGAGCCTGGTGTTCTTCTTAACAGCTTTAACTACCTGGTAAACGGTATCCGGATCGGTGCCAAACTGTTGGCCGCCCTTTTTGACGTTAGGGCAGGAAATGTTGAGTTCTATCCCCGCTGCGCCTCCATTCGAATCGATCAACCCGGCCAGTTCAGCGTACTCCTCAACGGTATTGCCCGCTATATTGGCCAGAACCGTCACCCCGGAATGATTTAATGAGGGCAGGTATTCCTCCAGGAACACCTTGATGCCGGGATTCTCCAGACCTATGGAATTCAGCATACCGCTCGGTGTCTCATAAATACGCGGTGGAGGATTGCCAGCCCGCGGCTCCATGGTGGTCCCTTTTACCGAAATTGCTCCTAATTCCGCAGGATTGATAAATCCCTCATACTCGTGCCCGTATCCGAATGTTCCAGAAGCGGCCACCACAGGATTCTTCAAAATGATTCCGCCCAGATCCACGGAAAGATCAGGTCTCGTCTTCTCTTCACCACGACCTGCTTCCTTTTTCAAGGTGCTTCCTCCTCATCATCAGGAAATATTTCTTGAATAAAAAATCTATACATCCAGGATAAATTCCACCATTTCCATGGGAAAAACCGGGCCATCTTTACATATCTTTGAGTAGTGCTCATCACTGGCTTTCAGCTTGCGGGCGCAGCCCAAACATGCACCGATACCACAGGCCATGTGTTCTTCCAATGAAACTTCACCCGGTATTTTATACTGTGACGCAAAATCCGTTACCCTGGCCATCATGGGCTCTGGACCACAGGTGTAGATGAAATCGATAGCACCCGGATCTACTTTCTTAAATAAAAGGTCTATAACCGTACCTTTGAAACCAGCGCTGCCATCCAGGGTGGCAGGCATAAATTTGGCTCCCAACTGTCTCAGCTTGTCAAATGCCGCCAGCTGGCCGCGGGTTTGCGTACCGTGCAGCACCCGGACCTGGCACCTGGCTTCCAGCTGCCTGCGGGCCAGATATACCAGGGGAGCAATTCCCACCCCGCCCCCTACCAGAAGCACCCTGCTTTCTCTCTCTGGCATGCTAAAGCCGCGCCCCAGAGGGCCCATTACGCTGACCGTGTCCTTGGCTCTCACCCTGCTCAATATGTTAGTTCCTCGGCCTACCACCCGGTACAAAAATGTAATACTGCCCAGGTTGTTATCGACGTCATAGAGACTCAAGGGACGTCGAAGCAGAGGATTATAGTCCATGCCGACCTGTACTTGGATAAATTGGCCGGGCTGGCACTCAGTTGCTATGCTGGGAGCAATCAGCTCCATCTCATATAAATCTCGTCCTACCTGATGGTGTCTCACCACAAATCCGTTTTCTAAAGAAGGCATCTAGCTATGACCCTCCCATTGCTGCTGATTAGATATCATATCCCGTCATATATTTCTTTGTCATCTGCGGCCAGTAGCTGCATTTTTTAAATTTCGACATCATCAAATACAAGTCCTTTTAAAAACAACTGTGAACCGTATTTGCCAAACAATATATCATCCCAAGCCGTATCTATCCCTGGAGTCTTCCCTGTATGGCCACGATTTGACCCTTGACCATGGTCAGATAGGGCCACCCTGTCAATTCAGCGCCTTTGAAAGGAGTATTTTTTCCCTTGGAGTGAAATCCAGCCGGGTCGACAGTCGTCCTGGCTTTGGGGTCGATAACTGTTATATCTGCCGCGCCCTGCGGGCTTAAGCTCCCTTTGTCGATTCCCAGAATCCTGGCTGGCCCGCTGGTGAAAGCTGCTATCACCCGGTTAAGGTCGATAAGCCCCCGGTTGACCATATCCATACATACCGCCACTGCCGTCTCCAGCCCGGATATGCCAAAAGATGCCAAGTTATACTCGCAGTCTTTGCTCTCAAGCTCATGGGGCGCGTGGTCAGTCGCTATACAGTCAATGATCCCACTGTTGAGACCGTCTATCAAAGCCGCGGTATGCTCCAGGGAGCGCAGCGGTGGATTTACTTTGGTGTCGGCATCATAAGTGCCTACGATCTCATCACTCAGAGCCAGGTGGTGAGGGGTTACCTCACAGCTCACCAACAGCCCTTCTCGTTTGGCCTGCTTCACCAGATCAAGCGCTCCCAGGGTTGAAATATGACAAATATGCAGCCGCGCGTCGGTCAAACGCGCCAGTATAACATCCCTGGCTACCATTATTTCTTCCGCTTCGGCAGGTATCCCTCTCAAGCCGTAAATAGTAGAATAGAATCCTTCATGCATCTGTCCGTCCTTACTCAAAGAGCTATCCTCACAGTGAGACAGGATGGGCAGATCAAACATTTTAGCGTATTCCATACCGTTTCGCATTATCACGCTTCTGGAAACCGGCTTCCCATCATCAGACAATGCCACACAGCCCGCCGCGACCAGATCGGCGATAGCACTCAATTCCTGGCCCTCCTGCTTCTTGGTCAGCGCTCCAATGGGCAGAACATTCACAACTCCTGATTTTCTTGCCCTTTCCCGCACAAAGCTGGCGGTGGTCAGATCATCGATAACCGGCTGGGTATTAGGCATACAGCAAATAGTAGTAAACCCGCCTACCGCTGCTGCCCGGGTTCCTGAAGCTATGTCTTCTTTATACTCAAATCCCGGTTCGCGAAGGTGCACATGCATATCGATGAGACCAGGGGCCACAATCATGCCCTTGACGTTTATGGTTTCAGCATCCTTTGCCTTTATGTTCTTCTCTACAGCTAAAATTAGCCCATCTTCAACCAGAATATCTAACACTTCATCGATATGATTGGCCGGGTCAATCACTCTTCCGCCTTTAAGCAAGTATTTCATCTTTGGACCCTCCCATCATCAAGAATAACAAGGCCATTCGCACAGCCACGCCATTGGTCACCTGCTCGTTGATAACCGAGCGGGCGCCGTCCGCGGCTGAACCCGATATCTCAACCCCACGATTCATAGGACCCGGGTGCAGGATCAAGACATCTTCTTTAGCCCTGGTTAGCCTATCCGGGCTAAGCATATAGAGATTTGCATATTCGCCCAGAGACGGAAACAATCCGCTTTGCTGACGTTCCATCTGTATGCGCAATACATTGATCACATCCACTCCGTCGACAGCTTCTTCCAGGCTGTAGTAACTCTTGACCCCCAGTTTGTCTAGTCCCGGCGGTATAAGCGTAGAAGGCCCTACCACCCTGACTTCACAGCCATATTTGCTCAGGCCGTAGATATTGGATCTGGCCACCCGGCTGTGCAGTATATCTCCTACTATGCAGACCTTGAGCCCATCCAGAGTCCCTTTCTTTTCCCTGATCGTGAACATATCCAGTAAAGCCTGGGTGGGGTGCTCGTTAAACCCGTCACCGGCATTGATCACCCGCATGCTGGTGTTGCGTGCTACATAATGAGGGGTTCCGCTCATCGAGTGTCGCATAACCATCAAATCAAATCCCATGACTTCGATAGTCTTTATGGTGTCCTTCAGGCTTTCACCTTTCTGTACACTGCTGGTAGCAACTGCCAGATTGACTGTATCCGCGCTCAAATACTTCCCGGCAATTTCAAAGGAGGTCCTGGTGCGGGTGCTGTTTTCATAAAATACGGTCACCATAGCCTTGCCGCGTAAAGTCGGCACCTTTTTGATATCCCGGCTCATTACATCCTTCATAGGCAAGGCCGTGTCCAGGATCAATTCAATCTCCTCACGACTCACCCCTCTCAGGCCCAGCAAGTCCTTTTTTTGGTCCAGTTTCAACTGTTCTTCCTCCTCTCAAAAACCTGTTCCTTTGCCTAACAACTGCTCTAAATAGGAAATGCCTCCCTGCAAGGGAGGCTCATTGCTCTCGGTCATCTCCCTTGCCGGCCTCTCGTGCCGTATTAAAGGGCTTATATTTTATCCATCCACGACTTCCTGGATAAGCACTTCATCTTTTTGATCAAGTTCCTCCACCATTACCGATATGATCTCCTGTCTTCCTGTGGGTACGTTCTTGCCTACAAAGTCCGCTTTTATCGGTAATTCGCGATGGCCCCTGTCCACCAGCACGGCAAGTTGTATACATTTTGGCCGCCCCAGGTCGATCAATGCATCCATAGCTGCCCTGATCGTTCGTCCCGTAAATAGAACATCATCAACCAGTACGATCACCATCTCATTAATATCAAAATCCACTTCTGTTCTTCGCACCAGAGGTTGTGCGGAAAGGGTGGTCAGATCATCCCGGTAAAGAGTTATGTCCAGAATGCCAACCGGAATTTTTATTCCTTCAATATCCTCGATCCGTTTGGCCAGGCGTGATGCTAGAGGCCCGCCCCTTCTCCGAATCCCGACCAGGGCCACCTCTTCGACTCCTTTATTGCGCTCAATGATTTCATGAGCGACGCGGGTCAGTGCCCTCTTCATCGCCATGCGGTCCATTATCACGTTTTTGTCACGTAGTTCCATGAGCCAAAGCCTCCTTAAAACTAGTCCACAAATAAAAAGCCTGCTTTGGCCGTGAAGCCATGCAGGCATAATCTTCTTTTCACCCTTGCAGCCTCACGGGGCCAACTTAAAGGTTCTCATGTAGATTTTAAACAACAATATTCACCCTGTCAAATAAAATACCCGATGGACATTGGGGACTATCCCTCATAAACCAGATTTTCGTAGCTCACTCAGAACATTTTGAAAGTACTCCGGCAAGGGACTTTGAAATTCCACATATTCCTGTTTACCAGGATGAATGAATCCTAGCAGCTGGGCATGCAGAGCCTGTGAATCCAGCCCCAGGTGTTTTTTCATGGTCCCGTACAGCGGATCTCCAGCTACCGGATGCTTGATGTAAGAGAAATGCACCCTGATCTGGTGAGTGCGTCCGGTGAGGAGTTTTACTTTTACCAGTGTATAGTTCTTAAACCGCTCTACTACCTGGTATTGACTAATAGATTGGCGGCCATCAGCCACTACCGCCATCTTCTTGCGGTCGGTCTTGCTCCGACCGATCGGTGCGTCTATGGTTCCAAGGTTTTCGCTTATCTGTCCATGCACCAGAGCAGTGTATTCTCTATTGATGGTGTGGTCTTTTATCTGTTCGGCCAAGGCCCGGTGGGTTTTGTCATTTTTGGCCACCACCATTACACCGGAGGTGTCTTTATCCAAACGATGCACGATACCCGGCCGCAGTTCACCGTTGATTCCGGACAGGTCATGGATATGAAAAAGAAGGGCATTTACCAACGTCCCGTCCCAGTTCCCATGCGCAGGGTGAACCACCATTCCCTTTTGTTTGTTTATCACCAACAGGTCTGAATCCTGATACAAGATCTCCAGGGGCAGATTCTGGGGAACGATTTCAACTTCCTGGCTTGCGGGAATTTGTATTTGTATTTCATCACCGGCTTTAATCCTATAGCTGGCTTTGCGGGCTTTACCACCGACCTTGACCCTGCCTGATGCAATCAGGCTTTTCACCAGGGTACGGGACAGTTCCTCGACTTGGTCAGCCAGATAGGCATCGAGCCGGTCCCCCTCTAGCTCCTCTTGAACCGAAATCAGCACCTCTTTATCCATCGCGTACTTCGCTCTTTTCTTCCTGATCCCGAAATGTATAAATCATGGTCAATACAACTGCACAGCAGATCGCTGAATCAGCCACATTGAAAACCGGCCACCAGCCTAAATCTATAAAGTCAATAACGTAGCCTCTGGCGATACGATCCAGCAAATTGCCCAAAGCGCCTCCAGCTATCAGGCCGGTCAGTATCTGCATAATGCCGGTTAGTTCACCGCGGCGGTTAAGATATACGGCTGCAGCTATAACCATGCCTGCACATAAGAGCAGGAAGTATGTTTGGCCCTGAAGTATTCCAAATGCGGCTCCCTTATTTTGTACATAAGTTAGCGACAAATGCCCTTTAAGCAGCGGAATCGACTTCCCCGGAGCCATCCAGTTATTTATAGCCCATTTGCTGGTTTGATCAAGAATAAGTAAAATAGCGGTTGTAATCCAAAAACGCAAAACATATCCCCCTGCTGTAAGTCTACTTTATTTTAAGCGAGTAGCCAGGTCTTTACAAGCAGGGGGAGCAAACCTGCGTTTAAGCTGCAGTATCTATACCTGAATAAGCAGCAATATCGTGTTCGCTTATATCCAGGCCGTTAGTCTCCTCATCCTGTGTAACCCGGATGCCAACTGTTTTCTTAAGCAAAGTAAAGATGATATAAGTCATTACAAATGCCCAGATTGATACTGAAAGTACTCCCAGAGCCTGGATCCCCAGCAGATTAAAGCCTCCCCCGTAAAACAGTCCGCCCTTCTGAGCAAAGAGTCCTACTGCTAATATACCCCAAACTCCATTTACACCATGAACCGCAATTGCCCCCACCGGATCGTCTGCGTAATGAGAGTCAAAGAAAAATACAGCTAAAACCACTAAAATACCAGCCACTGAGCCAATTATAAGCGCACTCGCGGGACTGACAAAGGCTGCCCCGCCGGTTACTGCTGCAAGACCAGCCAGGGCTCCGTTCATCGCCATACTGGGATCGGCTTTGCCAAACCTGTACATCGTATAGAGAGTGGCCGCCAGTCCGCCGGCTGCTGCTGACAGGTTGGTGGTTACTGCCACCCGAGCTATATTAAGATCAAGCCCGCTTAACGTACTCCCGCAGTTGAATCCGAACCATCCAAACCAGAGGATGAATGTTCCTAAGAAGGCCAGATGAAGATTGTGTGGCGGTATCACATTGGGGGTTCCATCGGATCCGTATTTATGCTGCCGGGGACCTAACACCAGCACCGCTGCCAGTGCACTCCATCCCCCCACGGCATGAACCACAGCTGATCCAGCGAAGTCCATCATCCCAAGCTTATACAACCATCCATCCACTCCCCATACCCAGTGTCCGGCAACCGGATAGATGACTCCCGCGGCCAGAATGGTGTAGACAATATAAGGGGCAAATTTCATGCGTTCAGCAACCGCTCCCGAAACTATGGAAGCCATGGCAATCGCAAAGGCGGCTTGAAACATCCAGTAAACGTAAACCGGCACTTTTAGATTAAGGTGCAAAAAATCTCCGTTGCCAAAAAAGCCGGTCATCCCAAAAATTCCGGCTTTGTCAAGCCCGTACATTATCGCGAAGCCTATCGCCCAGTAGCTGATCATTCCCGCTGTACAATCCGTAAACACCTTCATTACTATGTTAATGGAGTTTTTAGCACTTATAAATCCAGCCTCTAAAAAAGCAAAGCCGCCTTCCATGAAAAAGACCAGGGCTGAACACAGGATCAACCACATTGTGTCAATACCTGTCACCAGGTTCTGAGTAGATAACGGGTCCATATTGTTTCTCCTCTCCAAAACGGTTTTTTTTCGAAATAAAAAACGCTCTTACGTTCAGACTTCCATAGCCTTCAGATAAGAGCGCCTTTGCTCCTGGGGCAAAAGTCACCGTAAAAGACCCCACCCTTACCAACTCCCATAGCCTTCTGTATGAAGCCTATGCCGGTCGGCTTTTGCCCGTCTTTTGAGTTGCATCCAGTTAAAGCAGTTTCGCTGCAAATAGGTGAAAGATGTCCCCTGCTTCTACAAGCAGTCGGATTCTGATTCCCCTCCTCGTTGCAGTGCTGTGTTGATACTACCTGGCAGTTTCTTCTAATGAAAAAAGCGCCCTTATTAACAACTTCCGTAGTTGTCAGTAAGAGCGCCATCGCCCATAAGTAAAAGCCAAAGAGTCCTATTGATTACTACTTCTTGACCTTATGACACCTTTTGTCAGGTCAGCGTTTAACAAGTATATTGAGTTTATTTACGGAATAGATGACAAATAAGAACCTGACCGGCATTCATACCGACCAGGTTGAGCGCCATTGCATGAAAAATTCTATTAAAATAAAAACGCCCTGCCCCTGGCAGTCCATCATGCCAGGCAGAGCATCATTGCCCATATCAATATTTCACAAATCCAACGAGGACTTTGTTATTAACCTTCACTCATTATAATTTTTTATCATGCCATCGCACAATAGGTATTTAAGGTATACATAACATCATCAGTACAAGTCTCGGGAATATTTTAGGTGGTGACTTTCAGAACCACTTTTTCCGGCGGAACAAAAGGATCATTATGCCCACAATAATCAGCATAACTCCCCATATTATTGGATATCCGTAAGCCCAGGTAATCTCGGGCATGTTGTATGGACCTGCTTCAGGGCGAAAATTCATGCCATAAACGCCTACTATAAAAGTCAGCGGGATAAATATTGTGGCGATGATAGTCAATATCTTTATAACTTCATTCATCTGGTGATTTTTTAGAGAAAGATGGGAGTTCAAAATGCTGTCGGCTATCTGCCTGTAGCTCTCCACACTTCGCGACATCTGCTGGGTATGGTCGAGAGCATCCCGCAGGTAATAGGTGAGCGAAGAATCAATATGTTCTATTTTTCCGCCCTGCATTTCGCCAATAACTTCCTGCGCCTCCATGATTAATCGGCCCGCTAGAAATAGATTTATTTTCAACTGATGGATCTCCTGGACGATTTCAGCTGACGCACCTGCAAAAGTTTGGTCCTCCAGAATTGAAAGGCGGTCGCCTTGCCCCTCCAGTACCGGGAAAAAATGGTCTATGATGGCGTCGCAAAGGCTGTAACAAAGGTATCCGGCAGGCTGTTGACGCACTGTGCCCTGAGCCTTTTCTATCTGCTGGCGCACTAGTTTAAAAACTTCTTCACCTTCCCGGCAGATGCTTAGCACATACCCTGTACCCAGAAAAATATTTACTTGAACCGGTTCCAACTCTTCCGGACGCGGCAGCACATAGAGGACAATGAACAAGTATTCTCCGAAATCTTCGACCTTGGAATGCTGGCCTCCGTTGGCTACATCCTCCAGGGACAAGGGATGCAGGTTTAGCATGCTGCCCAGGGCTTCCAGACATTCTCGGTCCGGCGTGCCCTGCAGGTCTATCCATCTAACCGATCCCTCCTTTTTTATCTGCTGAAGTTGTTTGAGGTCAGTAACGTCATTTTGGGAATAGAAATTACTCCCATACTGTATAAGCTTCATAGTACAGGGCAGTTGGTCCTTGCTTTCCCTCAGGGTACCGGGTGAAGTCCCCGGCGGGTGGTATTCGCTTTTCATATTTTCCCAACTAGCGGGTGTTTGGTTAACCAAGAAATACGCCTCCAACCAAATCTGTTTCCAGATTTATTCTGACGTGCTGAAAAACCTTTCTGTGCTTAACGCCTTCAGGATTATTATATACAATCCCTCCCATTAACATCTGCAAAGCTTGAGAAGTTATATAAACTGACATGGCTTTTCTCTGTAATTATCCTGCACCGCGAAACTCTGCGCCTAACTCCTGAATATCATTGGCCGGCAATATTGTCCAGCCAACAAATGTATGACTACTTCTACAAGTAGCACATCCCATCCTGCATGACAGTAAATAATGTTCTGCTTCGTCAATCCAGGGTCATAAATTGTAATTATTAGTTATTTTACAAGGGTTTTCCTTATTTAATATAGAAATGTTATACAAATAGTTGGAGGTGATCTGATGATGAAAGTAAAAGCACATATAATAATGTCAATCAGCCTTTCCCTGTTACTCTTATTATCCTATCTCAGTGGATCTTTTGCGGCTTCCCAGGAGCTTGATCTTATTCAACAGGAAAATCTCAATAGTGCGGAGCAAAATGCTGTGAACTATGCCCAGCAAAACCCGGTTTCAAGGGCAGAAGCGTCGTTGTCCGACGAGCAGCAAAAACTCGGAGGAGATCTTCTGCAACTAGTAAACAGCGATCTGCTTCCCGCTGGTCGGACCCAGAACGATTTGTTAGATGACATGGATAAACTGCACCAGATCCGAATCCCCTCAAAAACCAGGCACTCTGCCGGCTCAAGCTCCCAGGTATATGTCTATATCAAGCTTGAGTCCGACTGTAATCTAGACCAGTTGGATCCTATTATAAGCAAGATAGTGAGCGAAGATAGGGACAATGGGTTGCTGGCCGCCTGGGTAGATTTTGATAAGCTTAACAGCCTGGCTTCTTTGAATGAAGTACTTTCTATACGCAGTGTCCTCCCGCCGCTCGCGAAAAGCGGATCAGTCAACAGCCAGGGGGATGCGGTTCATCGCGCCGACCTGGTTCGGGAACGGGGAACCGATGGAAGCGGTGTGAAGGTCGGGATAATATCAGACGGCGCCAACCACTGGACTAGTGCCCGTGATTCTGGTGATCTTCCTGATGATGTGGTAATTCTTGAAGACGATCTTCCCTGGGGTGGTGAAGAAGGCACAGCCCTGATGGAGATCGTATATGACCTGGCCCCAGGCGCGAAGCTTTACTTTCACGACTGCGGGACCAATATTCTTGAATTCAACCGGGCTATAGATGAACTGATAGCCGCAGGATGCACAGTTGTCTGTGATGACATCACCTGGACAGATGAACCGTTTTTTCAAGATGGTATTATCGCCAGCCATGTAAAAGAGCTAATTTCCGATAAGGAGGTCGTTTTTGCAAGTTCTGCAGGCAATTACGCTCAGCAGCACTACCAGGGAATATACAAATGGTCTTTTAATAACAGTGGCTTCTGGCATAACTTTGGCCGGGGGCATTCCAGGGTGAAAAACATGGAAATAAGCATCCCAGCCCAGGGAGTAGCCTGGATCATTCTGGAATGGAACGAATCTTTTGGACATTCCCGATGCAACTATGACCTATTTTTTCTTGATCCCTCTTCTGGCGAACCAGTAATGGCCAGCGAAGGTGTTCAAAACGGCAGCCAGGACCCCTATGAATTCATCGGAGTAGGCAACGACAGTGATGACGCGGTCGACATGCTGGTTGCCATAAAAGCCAGCAACCATCCTGCCTTATTCATGCCGCGTATACTGGAGATGTATATATACGGGGCATATGTTGAGGATCAATATATTACCCCAGAGGACTCAATATTCGGCCATCCGGCAGTCCCCGGTGTTTTAGCCTGCGGTGCTGTTGATTGCCATACTCCCGATCAGATCGAAGACTTTTCCTCGCGCGGGCCGGTAACGATGCTGTCGGGGAAACGCAGCAAGCCTGACCTCTGCGGCGCAGATAGGGTTGATATTAGCGGAGCCGGCGGTTTTTACTCCCCCTTATACGGCACCAGTGCTTCTGCGCCCCACGTAGCTGCCATAGCTGCTCTGCTTTGGTCCAAATACCCGGACCTGGAAGCCGATGAAGTTCGTCAAAAGCTGCTGGACAGCGCGATTGATCTGGGCAAACATGGAAGAGACAACATTTATGGTTATGGCCGGGTTGATGCGCTCAACGCCTGCGCGGCAGAGTTGGAAGTGGAGTCTTTAACATCCGATAAATCCTCCCCCCGGGGGGTGGGAGAGGTCATTCGCTGGACCTGTGAGGCCAGGGGCGAGGGTGAACTGAGCTACTCCTGGCAGGTTTTCAATGGCCGTTCACAAGTGCTTGAAACTGACTTTTCAAGCGACAACTTTTATGATTGGACCCCGGATAAGAAAGGCAAGTATCAGATCAGGGTCACGGTGACGGATGAAAGCGGGCGAACTGTGTCGACTAAATCTAATAGATTTTTGATAAGGTAAATCCCCGGAACAGGTGGGGAGAACAGGGGGACGGGTACCTCGTTCACTTGCCGAAGGCAAGTGAAC
>CAZWPO010000029.1:0-27390 GCA_964635975.1 uncultured Syntrophomonas sp. | reverse complement strand
TAAAAATTGTGGGGTATGCCGAGAATGTGGTGCGTTATTACAAGCTGGATGATTTTAAGGCGCATGTCTGGCTGGCTCACCAGCGCTATCCCACCCGCGGACGGGTCTGGCATCCAGGCGGCTGCCATCCTTTCAGCGCGCTAAACGAGGCATTAGTGCACAACGGCGATTTCGCCAACTACCAGTCGATATATGAATACCTGAAACAGCGCAATTACCAGCCCCTGTTCCTGACCGATACCGAGGAAGCGGCCCTGCTTTTAGACCTTTGGAGCCGCGTGTACAAATATCCGCTTGAACATCTGATTGAAGCCATGGCGCCGACCTCGGAGATGGACTTCGATATGCTGTCTCCTGAAAAGCAGCAGCTTTACAAGGCCATTCAGACGCATCATGTGAGCGCCTCACCCGACGGTCCGTGGTTCTTCATCATCGCCAGAAATGATGTGCGGGAAGGCCAGTTCCAGTTGATCGGCATTACCGATACAGCAATGCTGCGTCCTCAGGTATTTGCCCTGCAGGAAGGCGAAGTGCAGGTGGGACTGATCTGTTCGGAAAAGCAGGCCATTGATGCTACCCTGATCTCACTGGTAAGGGAAGATGCCCGCTTCTGGCCCGTTGCCGACAAGTATTGGAATGCCCGCGGCGGCAGCTATACGGACGGCGGCTCTTTTATCTTCAGCCTGAAGGATAACGGCGACGTCAGCGGTAATAAAAAGCTGGTCTGTACTGATAAATTCGGCCGGGTAATTGAAACTCCAAAAGGTAAAGAAATCTGTGATGTTGCCAGGCCGGTTGAATACAATGCGGCCTGTGAGGCGACCCTCAAAGAGCTTCAAGCTTTTTTTGCTAAAAAAGATTCCGCAACAGTCACCAAAAAAATAGTGGCCTATATTCAAGAAAATATCAGCGGATTCGATGCCAACAGCTTCAGGTTTGCTGTAGAAACCATTAAAAAGCATGCGGATGAAAATGATGACTGCAAGCAAGTTGCGATTGACAGTCTGACTCTTTTGAGCGACTTGCGCTATAATACCGGCAGGATAAAGAGAAGCTCTGTCCAGCATGTCATCAAGCTCGCTCTGGATGCGATTTTTGATAAAACCACCATGATTACCGTGAAGTCCAGCTCCATCTTCAGCCGGATCGATTTTGCCGCGCGAGGAGAAATACGCGCTCCGCAGAATGACGAGAAGATCCTGGTTATTGATGCAGAAGCCTTTGAACCAGAAGGCGATCTGTGCGACGCAGTGCTGATCGTCAAAGCCTACAAACTGGGCTGGAAGCGCTTTATTGTTTACAAATACCGCGGTCAGCGGTTTACCGGGTGCGGCTTCGGGCCTGCTACTCAAGGTGTGCGGATAGATGTCTATGGCTCTTCAGGCGATTATCTGGCCTCCGGCATTGACGGCATGGAAATCTTCGTGCACGGCAATGCCCAGGATCAGCTCTGCCAGATCATGAAAGACGGTAAGCTGGTGGTCTACGGCGATGTCGGCCAGACCTTCATGTACGGCGCCAAAGGCGGCACCGCCTATATAATGGGCAATGCCGCCGGACGGCCGCTGATCAATGCCGTAGGCAGACCGCGCGTGGTTATTAATGGTACGGCGCTGGACTATCTGGCGGAATCCTTCATGGCCGGCGATCCGCTTAATGGCGGCGGGTTTGTCATCTTAAACGGCATCGGCTTTAATGATGAGGACGGCTCTATCAGGGAATATGACTCACCCTACCCGGGCTCTAACATTTTCTCACTTGCATCCGGCGGCGCGATCTATGTCCGTGATCCGCAGAAAAAGCTGGCCCTAGAACAGCTTAACGGCGGTGAGTTTAATGAAATCAGCGATGCGGACTGGGATCTCATCCTGCCGTATTTAGAAGAAAATGAAAAACTCTTTGCTATCAGTATAGATCGACTTCTCACTGTGGATAACCAAAAGAAATCCCCAAAAGAAGTCTATCGCAAGATAATGCCTCAAAAGGCTGCCGCACCAGTAAAAAATACCGACGGCCTGAGTGAGACCCTGTAAATGAGGACACCCCCGGGTGTGAGCTCGGGGTGTAAGCCGGTGCGCCTGGAAGGTCTTATCGCTGAACAAGACAGGGGGTCTCTATAGATTACCCTGAGCCAGGTGGTGTAATAGCCGTGCAGACCTTCGGGGATCTTTTAAACTTCAGCCCGCACTTGCACCTCATAGCCACAGACGGTTGTTGTGCCAGGGATTGCACCGGATGCTTCAAGCCTCATAGACTTGTTGAAGTATTGAGAATGCTAGAAAAGGCGGGGAAAATAAACGACGATATTGTTGAGAATTGATGAATTGGCATCACAGCGGCTTTATATATATTGTGGAACAGTCATCCGATATGGGTAGCGAGGAGGGATGTGGATTCAGACCCAATATATTATAAGAGCGCAATATCATAAAACACCGACCCCATCTACCTTCTCAAGTATGCCTAAACCATTATTTTAACCTTGTGCTATTCTGATCTGGGAAAAGCAAATTCCTATCCCAAAGCGCTAGAGTGGAGCATCACTAGCCCAGGGTGGTTTTTATTTCTTCACATCTCATCCTTTTATAAATAAGCAAATAGAATAAATACCCTAATAAGGCACCGAATAGTTGAATTATTATGAATGTTAATTCGGCTCTCTGAGATTGCACGGCATATGCCACAAACTGGATAAAAAACGACAACCCTGATGCAAGAAGAATTGATTTGAAACTTCGCTTGTTATCGAACAACAGGCAAAATAAAACTGTTATAAGAATAAAGGGCATTATTAGGTATGAAACATCGATTACGCTTAAATCCATATCTTTAAAAGGCACCAAATTGGGTGAGACAGCAAAGAGATGTATTCGCGTAATGCGAATTGGAATAATATATAATCCGATTAATCCAAGGCTTAGATTTATTACAATTAGCCTGAAATATCCTTTATAATCCAAGTCTCTCCTGCGGATTAATACGAAAATGAGTGATAAGATAGCCTGAATAAACAGAATTGGGTAGTAGTTTAGGTACATAATAACCTCCATATCGCCGTTGTGGGTCTTTTAATGGTTGCCATTTCCGGGAGATGATCATTGATATACGGTCGATCATCTCCCGGCATATCGAAAACTAGTCCGCTATAGAGAGTTGTTACCTACGGGGTAAAACTAATATGCTGAGACGATTCCTTCTTCCTTATCGACCCATACCTGAATCGATTCACTGGGATTATAAAAATTGAAACAGTATGTCTTTGATGTACTACAGCCAGAAAAAGAACAGCTATCGTAGCCGTAATTAATATTGTAACTTGAAGCAACTGTTGTCCATCCATACCAAACACTTTTAAGCAGATCAACATTAAAATACCAGATGTCTGGGGCACCGCCAGAAGTATAGGCAGTTGTTGTTACAGTATAGCCTGTTTGCCCCGAAAAAGTGCCTTTAGTCCTTACCGATTGGTCTGGATACAACTGGAATCCGAAATAATATGGTAAGCTAGTAGCTTTTGAAGTTATTGTATTTTCGGGTTTAGCCATATTGTCTGTTGTGGTATCCATTTTTTCAAATTCGTCATTATTGATGGTTAGCTCATGAAGGATAGGCTCTTTGCCTTTTATTTCCTTATTAACAGCGGATTCCGATTGTGCGAAGGCGCTTCCAACTGCCAATGCACTCATTAAGGAAATACAAAGGATGATTATCCATTTCTCCCCGATTTTCATTTCCTCATCTCCTCAAGTTTTTAATGCCCACTGGTAATAATGTATTGACAAAGATGAGCAATCGTTTCAAGTTTAACTTAATAGTGGGCTTGTAGGTTTTTGGGATTTTAGGGTGAAAGCTGATCCCGCAATAGTCTACTATTATTTTGCTAAAGGCGGTTGTTTTGATCTTTTTGAGTAAAAAACCATATTTTCACCTATTTCAAAGCGACTTAAGCTAATAAGTCTCATTCCTCCTTCCCTTCCAGTAAATATTGTTAATCCTTGAGATAAATGCACATAAATACCATGAATGTAAAAAAATATTGTTTGTTTATAATAACACTTTGTAAATATGTGTCAATTACTAATGGGAAATCATGTAAAACACTTTTAATTTATGATGGAATGGGCTTTTGAAGTACATTGACTGCTGGCATTAGTGCACGAAATCATGGTTTTTGGTCATGAACGGTTGCGTTTGCTACATGAAAAAATGTGGCTTTAAAAGGCCATGGAGCGAAAGATGAGGTAATTTGCTGTAAAAGGTATTATCGGCTTGCTGTCTTCTCCCAAACCAAGCACCAGATAGCTCTAACCGAACTCTTTGGAACCAATTACAACTGGTTTATGGGCAAGAAGTGTCGTGCTTTTGTAGTTCCCTATGACATTACCCTCCGGTGCAGCCTGGTCGGGGTTTAAAGCAGGACTATGGTGTGAAGAGGTGGATATCCGTGATTTTATTAAAGGCTGCGGCGCTATTTATGTATGATCGCAGCCTGCTGTCCAAATTTAGCCGATGCGCCTGGAAGGTCTTGTCGCTGTACCTGAGACAGGGGGTCTCTATAGATTACCCTGAGCCAGGTGGTGTAATAACCGTGCAGACCTTCGGGGATCTTTTAAACTTCAGCCCGCACTTGCACATCATAGCCACAGACGGTTGTTGTGCCAGGGATGGAGAATTTATGATTGGGATTGCACCGGATGCTTCAAGGCGGTTACGATAAAAACAGCACATTTCCAGCTACATTGTACATGCCCACTCCATTTTTAGGGCGCAAAAAAACCAGCACCTCCAAGGAATAAGGAAATGCTGGCTTTCTTGGTTCATTTAGCCTGGTATCTGGTCCTTACTAACTGGATCATTTACCCAGTATAGTCCTGGAATTTTGCTGCCAAAAGTAGCACTCCAGGGTACAGTTAGTGAATAACAAGTACCCTTAATATCAGCATTACCGGTATATATTGTAGTCAGCCTTCCGTCGCTGCCCACCGAGCAGATATCAAACGAAGTCGCACGGCACCGGATTAGCCGGTCAACGCGAAAATTTGCGTCCCAATCGAAAGAAATTGTAAACTCATCGAATCCGGGATTATCATAGAATAATACATCAATAATAAGCTCATCCTGCTTTTTTTCCATCAGGATACCTGAAAAATCTCTTGCATCATCTGAATCAGCTTCGTTTTTATCAACAATTCGATAGGGTAGATTGATGTCACCGCCGCCAGGGGCCAGCAAAACCATTTGAGGAGGGTGATTGGAGCCCTGGTCTGCTGCTTCAATTTTGGCCACCGCACCTTTTATCGTCTCCCAAGCCATACTCAGATATTTCAAGAGGTTTAACGTACTGTTATCACCTTCACTGAAAGATACGCTTGCCGACCATCCTATCCAGGCATCGGCTCCATGATCTAGAGCCCAGGTGGGTAGACCATTTATCCCTTCTGTCGTGGCGCTCTGGCAGGCATCAATGATGAATATAGTCCCCGGAAAAGTCTCGGTCCAATATTCACTCGCGAACTGGCTGCCTATCAAATATGTGTACTGGCATCGTTTAGTTGCTCCGTTATAAGCACTGCTCACCCTGGTTCCCACATAACCACTGTTAAGTGGGGGCGGGCTGTCATACCAGGGGCGGACTGCCAGGTAAGTATCATTATTTACCGCCGCACCATGGCCGCTTATCACCACCACCCCGTAGCCTTCGTCATCAATATTGGCAGCTGTTTCAAGATCAGCTAGATCATTAATTCTTTGAATCGGTTCATAACCTATCCTGTTCAGTTCAGTGGACAGCTTCCCGCTAAGGCCATCCAACTCGGCGGGATCGTCAGCCGTAGTGTCAAATATTATAGACTTGAATGGTCTTGTTGGTGAAATAGATAGGATATCATTCAGGTTCTGATCCGTCACGACCTGTTGATAATTCAAGTCTCTATTAATAGTTTCACTTGCTTCAGGACCGTGATAAATACGATAAAGAACAGAACCTGGGATATTGATCTCTGACAGCGGTCTGGCAAAAGGACTGCTAGATGGAGCCTGCGGATCAGGCACCGGAACTGAACTACTTCCCCTATAACCTTCTCCCTGGATCATTACTAGTTCATATCCATCATCAAATTTTACCAGCAGATTGTTTTCTTCTAATTCTTCTACTCCAGCTACTTCAGGCTGACTCAGCAAAGCTGCCTTCTGTTTTGAAATCGCCTCTGTCGCCGGTAGCTTCTTCTCCCTGGTAATTTCAACAAACTGCAGGTGCGCTTTTTCGATAAGGTCATGAACTCGAATTGGATTTATCGCCGTATTATTAATTACGGTTTGATCATTTTTTATACCTAAATCTGACTGTTCATTTGCATTGCTGATTATTTTAATGGTTCGACTGCTTCCATCCCATTCCACAAGACTATTCAGCTGTTCTCCGACAAAACGGAGCGGTACCATGGTTCTCTCATTGTATACCTGCGGAGGAACCGTCAAAGTTACCCGCTGGGTTCCGGAATAAGCAGTGGTATTGTCCAGGAACAGTTTCACCTGCTTGCTGCCCATCATTATGCTGATGCTGCGCTCCTCTCCAGACCAGGAAACGCTGCCGCCCATAGCTTCTGCAATTGCCTTTATAGGCACCATTGTGCTGCCATCAATAATTATAGGAGCTGTTCCCCGACCAGGGTCAAGCTCCTGTTGTTTCCCTCCCACACTCATTATGGGATTCCCGATCTGCAGGATTATCTGCTGCGAAGTCGAGCTGGCAATACTTGCGCCGGCATCCAGCGATTTAATATCTGATTCGCTCAGCGCGTAATCGTAAATCCTTAGATCATCCATTAAGCCTCGGAAGCTCCAGCTATCGCCGCTCTGTACCTCGCGCCCGATCAGCAGATAATTTTTCGAAGGTGTAGGGGGGCTGCCCTCTGGCAGATCAGCGGTGCTTTTCAACACCCCATCCACATAGATATTAAGAGCACTGCCATCATTGGTGAATACTACCCTCGACCAATGGTTAACAACATCCAGCTGCCCAGCCACGGCTTCTGCCTCCGCATAACCGGTTCCACCTGCTCCAAATGCTCTCCAAAAACGCAGGGTCGAGTCATTTAGGCTGGCATCGGAATCATAGTCGTCGGCACTGGCAAAGTAGGTACTGTCGCTGCCGTTGTCAGCCATCTTGGATATAATAGGACTCCGGCTGCCAGCATCGGTCTTTATCCAGGCGGCAATAGTAAATTTACCAGCAAGGTCTAAATCGCTTCGACTGGCGACCTGCAGGTAGCCGCCGTTGAACTGAGCGCACTGTCCGCGCTGCTGGTCATTTATCACTACCACGGAACCAATAGGGCTGGAATGGTATCCGCTGCCAGAGGAATCATCAAAATTACCCTCAAATTTGTAGTGGGCCACCAATTTTCCTCCGCTTTCGGCTTTTATTCCGCCAGGAGCAACAACTAGAACTAATAATGCCAGCATAATTATCATGGCTAATCTTTGTTTCGCTGCAAAAAGCATGTGGTTAACCTCCCATCATGAGCAACTAAGGCATCGTCATAATAACCAAATTTATTAAATGATACCATTAGAGTTTAAATAAGCATATATTTTACAGGAAAGAAGAAATTGTACTATATAAAGTAGGTAGTACGCTAACGGTAAATAAGGACACCCCAGGGTGTGAGCTCGAAGGGGGGATAATGATGGGTTCAGATGGTTACACTCAGGCAGGAAATGCTGGGATTGTTTACAGCTATACCGCGGATGCGAAGAGAATTAAAACCCTTCACCTTTATTTGGGTGAAGGGTTTTATTATCAATATGCGTGAATCTTCTACCAGCAGGACGAACAGGAGGAACACCCACTATTATCGGCAGGAGGGTTATGCGTACTGATTTTC
The DNA here is from genome assembly GCA_964635975.1 of uncultured Syntrophomonas sp. Classification (GTDB taxonomy): domain Bacteria; phylum Bacillota; class Syntrophomonadia; order Syntrophomonadales; family Syntrophomonadaceae; genus UBA5314. Next base: position 19,504 of record CAZWPO010000029.1, on the reverse strand, counting down.
AGCAGTATTTGTCCTCCTCTTTTGGTTGAGGACAGTTTAAAAGGCCCGTAATTATCAAATAAGTCGGGATCTACAGCAAAATTCAGGCCCTCATGCTCTTCAACTTTGTCGCCTTTAACTGGTTCGTCCAGAACCAGATTAAATGATAAACCGCCTCAGCCCATACTGGCAGTGATTCTTAGATTTGTAGAATCCAACTGTCTTTCATTTAGAATTTGTTTTAGGTCTTGAATAGTATCTGGTGTTACGTCCAGCAAATCCATATTATACACCCCTTATTATAATAAATTATATAGGGTATATGCAGAGGGGTGAAATAACAGAACCATTGAAAAGCAGTTTGTAACGAATAAAAGCTTAATTATCACCATCTACACATACCCTGTATAAGTATAATACCATGGCGCTTAAATTTGTGCAATAATAATGATATATCATTTTCAATTTGGCCACAAACAAAATCCCGGAGGTAGGTATACAGTATTTTAATTTGTTAGCTATTGTTTTATTAAAACCATCGAATATAATTAAATCCAGGGAAACTAAATAAACCAAGGGCAAGGGTGTCTGTAATGTGGTCTGATTGGTAAAGACTATGCTGCGGGCACTTATTTTATTTGAGGCAGGTGATGAGGATGTGACGCGAGCTACCATTATAATAGCCGACAGCAAGGACAGCAGCAGAAAGGTACTGAAGGATTTGCTGAACCGGTCCGGTTACCTGGTCGAAGCGGAAGCCACCAATGGACCAGAACTATTGCGAAAAGCCAGAACCATGTACCCGGACCTGGTCATTATTGATTCTGGACTGGAGGGCGGGAGTATACCGGAAATTGCCGGCATCATTGAAGGGGACCAAATAAGCACCGTGTTAGTTCTGATACAGGGAAGCCTGTCAAGGGTCCCGGATGATGTAGCCCACATACAGAAGCCGTATACTGAGGATACGCTGCTATCTGTATTAAATATTCTGCTGCTCTATCAAAGCCGCCTATCCTCGGCGAGAAAAGAAGTATCTGCCTTAAAGGAAAGTCTGCAGACCAGAAAAAGAGTTGAACAGGCCAAGGGGATTCTGATGAAGCAGCTGGAGATTGACGAGGCTGAAGCCTACCGTAGTATGCAAAAAGAAAGCATGAATCGCGGTATTTCAATGAAAGAACTGGCCCAGGCTATAATAATCGCTTATAAAAGTTAAAAGGAGAGATTATAATGAGTGAAAACAAGAAATTAGAAATTATGAATAAAGTTAAAGAAAATGACGTTAGATTCTTAAGGCTGCAGTTTACCGATATCCAGGGTGTAATGAAAAACTTGGCCGTACCTATCAGTCAGCTGGAAAAAGCCCTGGATGGAGAGATTATGTTCGATGGTTCCTCCATTAACGGCTTCGCTGATATATCCGAGTCAGATATGTACCTGGTGCCTGATTTAAACACCTTTGTGATCTTTCCCTGGCGTTCTGCTAATGGCAAAGTAGCCCGGCTGATCTGTGATATCCATTTACCAGATGGCACTCCATTTCCTGGCTGCCCCCGCACTAATCTGAAGAGGATACTTAAGGAAGCTCATGATCTTGGCTACACTATGAATGCCGGTCCGGAAGCAGAATTCTTCCTTTTCCTGTCTGACGAAAAAGGTCATGCCACCACCCAAACCCAGGATGAAGCCGGATATTTCGACCTGGCCCCGATAGATCTGGGAGAAAACGCACGCCGGGACATGGATACCACGCTGGAGGAGATGGGCTTTGAGATAGAAGCATCCCATCATGAAGTGGCTCCCGGACAGCATGAAATTGATTTCAAATACGGGGACGCGCTGCACGTTGCCGATGCTATTATGACCTTTAAACTGGTGGTTCGTTCGATTGCCCAGCGTCATGGATTGCATGCCTCTTTTATGCCCAAACCAATCTTTGGTATTAATGGGTCGGGCATGCATACTCATCAGTCACTTTTCCAGGATGGCACCAATATTTTTTATGATCCCAACGGCGCTGACCAGCTAAGTGATATCGCTAGATACTATATGGGCGGGATCTTAAAGCATGCGAGGTCTTTTGCAGCTATCACCAATCCGACCGTAAATTCCTATAAAAGGTTGGTGCCTGGGTACGAAGCCCCGGTAAATATCGCCTGGTCAGGAGCCAACAGAAGCTGTCTGGTAAGAGTTCCTGCCAAGCGTGGCGCGAGCACCCGTATAGAAGTAAGAAATCCGGACCCCACCTGCAATCCATATCTGGCCCTGGCGGTTATGCTGACGGCTGGTCTGGACGGAATTAAGAATAAAATTGAGCCCCCAGCTGCAGTCGATCGCAACATCTATAAGATGGAAGATTCAGAACGGGCGGCACTGAGCATTGAAAGCATGCCCGGCAACCTTTTGGAAGCCGTCTATGAACTGGATAAGAGCGAATTGATTAAAGAGGCCCTCGGAACTCATATTTATGAGAAGTTCCGGGAAGGCAAGATGGAAGAATGGGAAGAGTACAATATCCAAGTAACCCCATGGGAAGTAAGCAATTACCTGACCAAATTCTAGATCTCAATGTATACATTATATCTGATGCCTAAGCCTTGCAAGCTTAAAGGCAAGCATATACAATATCCTTGACAGGATGCAAAGACGCATCTTTCGCAAGTGAAACTAATATATCCACGGGCAATGGAGTCCTCAGCACCTGATTGGTGTTGAGGACTTTTTTTGTAAACAAGAATAGGCGTCAAGCTTGAAGTGTAGTGCATTAGGAAAAAAGGTAGAGAAGATGTTTAATTGACAGAGTTCTCCAAGGGGTAAAAACTATATAGAAATTCGGCCAATGAGGGTGAGAATATGAAAACTTATGGTTTACCACCAAAACAAGGTTTATATGATCCGATTTACGAGCATGATGCCTGCGGTATGGGCTTTGTCGTTAATATCAAAGGAGAAAAGTCCCATCAAATTATCGAAGATGCTTTAACTGTGTTGGAAAACTTGAGCCACCGTGGTGCCAGCGGTGCAGATGAAAATACCGGCGATGGGGCCGGCATTTTGTTCCAGATACCGCATGATTTCTTCAAGAGAGAGTGCGGCGTACTTGGTTTTGACTTGCCCAAAAAGGGCAGCTACGGTGTGGGCATGATCTTTGCCCATAAATACGACGATTTCAGGGCGACCCAAATTGAAACCCTGGAGGATATTATCGAGGAGGAAGGTCAGAAGGTTTTGGGCTGGCGGGAAGTTCCCATAGACAAAACCAGTGTCGGCGAAAGCGCCAGGTCCGCTATGCCCCGTTTCATACAGGTGTTTATCGAAAAGAATCCGGCTGTAAAAAACCAGATGGATTTTGAAAGAAAACTCTATGTTATTAGAAAAAGGGCTGAAAATATACTGGTTCCCATGGCCGAAGAAAAGGGCGGTACTTTCTATGTTGCCAGCCTTTCCTCTAAAACCATCGTTTATAAGGGCATGCTTACCGCCCAGCAGCTGCGGAGCTTCTATCTGGACCTATCCGATCTGGACTGTGAATCAGCCCTGGCCATGGTGCACTCCAGGTTCTCCACCAATACGTTCCCCAGCTGGGAGAGGGCTCATCCGAACCGCTACATTGTGCACAACGGTGAAATAAACACCATCCGCGGCAATGTCAACTGGATGAAGGCCCGTCAGAAGTGCATAGATTCATCGCTTTTCGATGATATATCCAAGGTTTACCCGGTTGTTGATGAATCAGGCAGCGACTCTTCCATGTTCGACAACAGTCTGGAATTCCTGCACATGACTGGCCGGGCGCTTCCCCATGCGATAATGATGATGATTCCGGAACCATGGGAGCTAAATGAATCGATTTCCAAAGAAAAGAAGGATTTCTACAACTTCAACAACTTCTTGATGGAGCCGTGGGATGGCCCGGCCGCCATGGCTTTTTCGGATGGCGTGGTAATAGGGGGAGTGCTGGATAGAAACGGCCTGAGGCCGTCCCGCTACTACGTTACTAAAGATGACAAAGTTATACTGGCTTCCGAGGTCGGGGTGCTGGATATAAAACCGGAAAACGTTCGCTATAAAGGACGTCTGGAACCGGGGAAGATGCTGCTCATAGATACCGAAGCCCAGAGGATAATATCGGATGAGGAGATCAAGAAAAGCGCAGCGGCCATGTTTCCCTATGCCCGGTGGCTTGAGAGGCATGTTGTCAGACTTAGTGATATGCCGACTATAAGCTCTAAAGAAGAAAAAGTTCGGGAGGATCTGCTAAAGCAGCAGAAAGCTTTCGGCTACACATTTGAAGATATTCACAAAGTTATTTTGCCAATGGCAGAAAGCGGCATGGAACCGATCGGGGCTATGGGAATGGATTCGCCCCTGGCGGTCTTATCTGAGAAACCTCAGATGTTGTATCTCTACTTCAAGCAGATGTTTGCCCAGGTGACCAACCCTCCCATTGACGGGATAAGGGAAGAGATAATCACCTCTGCCAGCATGTTGCTGGGAAATGCCGGCAATCTTCTGGATCCGGACAAAGAAAATACTACCAGTGTTTTCCTGGAGCATCCTATCCTGACCGATGAACAGTTGGGCACTATAAAGCATTTGAACAGCGGCCGCTTCAAGACGGCTACAATTTCTATACTTTATAAGGCAGAAGATGGGCCGAGAGGGATGAAAGGTGCTTTAGACAGAATATTTCGGGAGGCTGACAAATCCATAGATGAAGGGACCAATATCATTATTCTTTCCGACCGCGGGGTTGACGGGAAATATGCGGCTGTCCCGGCACTTCTGGCTTCCGCAGGGCTCCACCATCACCTGATCAGGAGGGAAATCAGGACCGCTCTGGGCATCGTCCTGGAATCCGGAGAGCCCCGGGAGGTGCATGACTTCTGTACCCTTATAGGTTACGGCGTAACGGCCATCAATCCCTATATTGCTTACGAAACCATTAAGGACCTCTGTGAAAAGGGATTGCTGAGCGGCATGGACTATCCTGAAGCCAAAAAGAACTATATAAAAGCCTTAGTAAAGGGAGTGCAAAAGGTAGCCACCAAAATGGGTATTTCTACTCTGCGCAGCTACCACGGTGCTCAGATATTTGAAGCGATAGGATTAGAGAAGGAGCTAATAGACCGATACTTCACCATGACACCTTCCCGGCTTGGAGGCATTGGATTGGAAGAGATTGCTGCCGAAAATCAAATGCGCCATGAAAGCGCCTTTATTGATTCACCCTATACAGATACTCTGGAACCGGGCGGTATTTTCCAGTGCAAAGACGATGGAGAGATTCATCTCTACAGCCCGGAAACTATTTACCTGCTGCAGAGGGCCTGCCGGGAAGGCAACTATAACCTGTATAAAGATTACTCGAAAAAGGTGAATGAAGAAAAGATATACAGCTTGAGAAATCTCCTGGATTTCAATAACGCTGCTGGTGAGACCATACCTATAGAAGAGGTTGAACCTGTCGAAGCCATTGTTAAAAGATTCAAAACCGGGGCTATGTCCTTTGGTTCGATCAGTAAAGAAGCCCACGAATGCCTGGCTGTCGCCATGAACCGGTTGGGAGGTAAAAGCAACAGCGGTGAGGGCGGCGAGGATGTGGATAGATTCAAGCCCATGGAAAACGGCGACTCAAAAAACAGCGCTATCAAACAGGTTGCATCAGGGCGCTTCGGGGTTACCAGCAACTACCTGGTCAATGCCAGAGAAATTCAGATTAAAATGGCCCAGGGCGCCAAGCCCGGTGAAGGAGGGCAGCTTCCCGGAGGCAAGGTTTTCCCGGAAATTGCACGGGTAAGGCACTCAACGGCTGGAGTAGGATTGATTTCCCCCCCGCCGCACCATGATATCTATTCCATTGAGGACCTGGGTGAATTGATCCATGACCTCAAAAACGCCAATCGGGAGGCCAGCATAAACGTCAAACTGGTCTCTGAAGTTGGAGTGGGTACGATTGCTGCCGGGGTAGCCAAAGGCAAGGCCGATGTAATCCTGATCAGCGGTTATGAAGGAGGAACCGGAGCATCGCCTCGAACCAGTATAAAAAATGCCGGTCTGCCCTGGGAACTGGGACTGTCCGAGACTCACCAGACTTTGGTTTTGAACAAACTGCGTGACCGGGTGACCCTGGAAACCGACGGTAAGCTTTTAAGCGGTAGGGATGTAGTTATGGCGGCTATGCTAGGGGCTGAGGAGTTTGGATTTGCTACAACGCCTCTCATAGCCATGGGCTGTGTAATGATGAGGGTCTGTAACCTGAACACCTGCCCGGTGGGCATTGCAACCCAGGATGAAAGTTTAAGGAAAAACTTTGCCGGCAAACCCGAGCATGTGGAAAACTTTATGCGTTTTGTAGCTCAAGAAATGCGCGAGATTATGGCCCGGTTAGGCTTCAGGACCGTTAATGAAATGGTCGGTCGTACCGACCGTCTGCTGCAAAAAGAGAATATAAAGCACTGGAAGGCGACCCACCTGGACCTCTCCCGTATACTCTACCAGCCCTATGCGGGAGCGGATATCGGTCGGTTCAAGTCGGTTGAACAAAAACACAACCTGGAGAAGTCACTGGATATGAGGAAACTCCTGCGGATGTGCAAGCCGGCACTGGAACAAAAAAAGTCTATCCGGACAAAACTAAAAATCAACAATGTTGACCGGGTGGTGGGCACCATAACCGGCAGTGAAATATCCAGGATGTACGGGCAGCAGGGTTTGCCCGAGGATACCATCAAGCTGAGCTTTGTGGGTTCGGCCGGGCAGAGTTTTGGAGCTTTTGTTCCCCGCGGGATGTGTCTGGAACTGGAGGGCGATTCCAACGATTATATCGGCAAGGGGCTCTCTGGCGGTAAGATAATAGTATATCCTCATAAAACGGAGGGCTTCGCAGCGGAGAATAATGTCATTATCGGCAATGTGGCTTTTTACGGAGCGACTTCCGGTGAAGCCTATGTGAGCGGCATTGCCGGGGAGAGGTTCTGCGTCAGGAACAGCGGACTAATCGCAGTGGTTGAAGGCGTGGGCGATCACGGCTGTGAATACATGACCGGTGGAAAAGTGGTAATCTTGGGACCGACCGGGCGGAACTTCGCAGCCGGTATGTCGGGCGGTATAGCCTACATTCTTGATTTTAACGAAATGTACTGCAATAAATCCATGGTGGCTCTGGGGGCGATCAGTTCACACGAAGAATTGGACGAAGTCAAGGAAATGATCGTTAAGCATGTTCAATATACGGGCAGCACGGCCGGCAAAAAAGTACTTGATGCCTGGGATGCCTTCGCGCCCCGGTTCACCAAAGTAATACCGGTTGACTACCAGCGTATGCTGGATGGTATAGCCAGGGCCTACCAGGCCGGGCTCTCAGGAGAAGAAGCTCTTATGGCCGCATTTGAGGAGAATAGCAAAGACGCTTCCGGGATTACTGGGCACTAAGGGGGAATTAAGATGGGCAAAATAAACGGATTTCTGGAATATGAAAGAATAGATCCTAAGAAACGGCCCCCTGAAGAAAGACTAAAGGACTGGAAAGAAATAAGACTGCCCCAGGATCCGGAACAGGTCAGGTTGCAGGGCGCAAGATGCATGGATTGTGGAGTGGCCTTCTGCCAGAGCGGCGTGCTATTGAACGGTGCGACTTCGGGATGCCCACTGCATAACCTGATACCCGAATGGAACGAGTTGGTGTACCGGGGATTGTGGAAGGAAGCCTACCAGCGGCTGGTGCGGACCAATCCTTTTCCCGAGTTTACCGGAAGGGTCTGTCCGGCTCCCTGTGAAGGCGCTTGCACCGAAGGATCAATTATGGATCCAGTTGCCATCAATAGCCTGGAGTACGAAATCATCGAGCGAGCTTTCGGCGAAGGCTGGGTAGAGAATCGCAAGGGCCGGGAAACCGGGAAGAAAGTAGCTATTGTCGGGTCAGGTCCAGCTGGACTGTCAGCGGCCCATTATCTTAACCTGGTTGGACATGATGTGACCGTATTTGAAAAAGACGACCGGGCGGGTGGGCTTTTAATGTACGGAATTCCCAATATAAAGCTTGAAAAAGGTATAATAGAACGCCGTCTGGAACTGATGAAATCCGCCGGAATCACTTTCCTGCTCAATGCTGAAGTTGGTAAAGACATCAGTACCCAGGCCCTTATAATAAACTATGATGCGGTTTTATTGTGCGCAGGAGCCGGCAAAGCCAGGGACCTTGATGTCCAAGGCCGAGAGCTCAAGGGAGTTTACCAGGCTATGGACTTTCTGAAGTCCAATACCAAAAGTTTATTAGATTCAAACTTTGAGGACCATAAATGCATCAGCGCAAAAGACCAGGATGTTATAGTAATTGGCGGCGGCGATACTGGAACCGATTGTGTGGCTACTGCCATAAGGCACGGTTGTAAGAGCATATATCAGTTTGAAATTATGCCTGAACCGCCGGTAAAGAGGGCGGAGAGGGACAATCCATGGCCTGAGTGGCCCCGCAAGCTCAAGATAGATTACGGCCATGAGGAGGCTATCAGCCGATTTGGAAGCGATCCGCGTAAGTTTTGTTTATCTACCCGCAAGCTGGTAGGAACCAAGAAAGGCCATGTCAAAGAGGTTCATACCGCTGACGTGGCCTGGATAAAGGACGGCCGGGGAAGACTGGTTCCCCAGCCTATAACCGGCAGCGAACGAGTGTGGAAAGCCGACCTTGTACTTCTGGCCCTCGGTTTTACAGGCCCGGATGATTCCTTAGCTAAAGCTTTCAAACTGAATAGAGATGAGCGCAGCAATGTGAAGGCCGAATATGAAGTTTTTGCTACCAATGCGGAAAAGGTCTTTGCGGCCGGGGATATGAGGCGGGGGCAGAGCCTGGTGGTCTGGGCTATACAAGAAGGAAAGCTGGCTGCCCGGGAAATTGATAAACACCTGACTGGGAAGAGTTTAATCAAATAGATAAAGAAGCAAGGATCTACAACAAGGGAGAGATAATGATGGCTAAAGGATATCTGGTTTTGGGGAATGGGAATGTTTTTACAGGGGAAATGATCGGTGGACCGGGAACCGTAGATGGAGAAGCAGTTTTTAACACCAGTATGAACGGTTACCAGGAAATAATCACTGATCCTTCATATGCGGGACAGATTCTGACTTTTACCTACCCCAGCATTGGCAACTACGGCTGCGGTGATTATGGTTTCGAATCTGAACAGCCTAGATTAAGAGGACTGGTTATAAAAGAGATAGCAGACCTGCCGGACCATTACCAGTCCAGGTGGTCCTTAACAGAATTCCTGGAAAAATACCAGATTCCCTGTCTGACTGGTGTAGATACCCGGGCTATTACCCGCATACTTCGCATGCATGGCACCATGGGTGCGGTTCTCACTTCTAGCATGGACGAGCAGGAAGTACTGGTCCAAGCCGCACTAAAAGGGCAAGAATGGCTTGAGACAGATCTTGTTAAGTCTGTAACCTGTTCAAACACCAGCGTATATGGAGACGGGGCGCTAAAAATTGTGCTTCTTGACTTTGGGGTCAAGCAGCATATCATAAATTCACTGGCAGCGAGGGACTGCCAGGTGGTAGTCATGCCTGCTGACAGCAAGGCAGAAGACGTTTTAGCCCAGAACCCTAAGGGATTGGTTCTGTCAAATGGACCGGGTGATCCTGAAGCCTGTGGCTATGCGGTGAAGGAAATCAAAAAGCTTTTGGAACTTTTACCGACCTTTGGGATATGCCTCGGGCATCAGCTAATCGCTCTGGCTCTGGGTGCCAAAACCTATAAGCTTAAATTCGGGCACCGGGGCGGAAACCATACAGTTAAAGATTTGCGGACCGGCACCTGCCTTATTAGCTCCCAGAATCATGGCTATGCAGTGAATCCCGAAACCCTGCTCGCAGATCAGGTGGAAGTGAGCTTTATCAACTTGAATGATGGTACCGTGGAAGGATTGATTCATAAGAAACGACCAGTTATGTCAGTGCAGTTTCATCCCGAAGCTACCCCGGGACCCCGAGACTCGTCATACTTGTTTGACGAGTTTTTGTTAATGGTTAAAGACCAGAAAAGCGCCTAATATACGATAAGTTAAGCATGGCTATCAAATATGAGGAGAGAGATATTATGCCAATGAAGGATGGTATCAAAAAAGTCCTGGTAATCGGATCGGGTCCTATCATTATCGGCCAGGCGGCTGAATTTGATTATGCAGGCACCCAGGCCTGCCGCGCCCTGCAGGAGGAAGGAATTAAAGTAGCCCTGCTAAACAGCAATCCGGCTACTATCATGACTGATGTAAATATGGCTGACAGCGTTTATATAGAACCTATCAATGTCGAAACCGCGGAAAAGATTCTGCAGAGGGAAAAGCCCGACGGTATCATTGCCACCATGGGGGGGCAGGTAGGCCTCAATCTAGCCCTTGCTCTGCATCGGGAGGGCATTCTTGATAAATATGGCGTTCCTCTTCTGGGCACCCCATTGGAAGCTATTGCCCGGGCTGAGGACCGGGAGCTTTTTAAAGCTACTATGGAAGAAATCGGCCAACCGATACCGGAAAGCGCCATAGTTAACTCTGTGAAAGCAGCCCTGGATTTTGCATCCCAGCTTGGATTTCCCCTGATCGTCAGGCCCGCATATACCCTTGGGGGGAGCGGTGGCGGTCAGGCCGAAAATGAAGTGGACCTTCAGGCTATCGTTACCCGGGGATTGAATGCCAGCCCCATTGGGCAGGTACTTATTGAGCGGAGTGTGGCGGGTTATAAGGAGATTGAATTTGAGGTCATGCGGGACACTTTCGACAACTGTATCATTGTCTGCAGCATGGAGAATATAGATCCGGTGGGAATCCACACCGGAGACAGCATAGTGGTGGCGCCTGCTCAGACCCTCACTGATGACGAACTGCAGATGCTGCGCGACGCTTCCCTGAAAATTATTCGCACTCTAAAAATTGCCGGTGGTTGCAATATTCAGTTTGCCCTGCATCCCTCTGGAAAGAATTATTATGTTATTGAGGTGAATCCCCGGGTAAGCCGCTCCAGCGCCCTGGCTTCCAAAGCTACCGGCTACCCGATCGCCAAGGCGGCAACAAAGATAGCCATCGGCTACACGCTGGATGAAATCCCCAATGCCGTGACTGGCAAAACAAAAGCATGCTTTGAACCGGCTATAGATTATATTGTTCTCAAAATGCCGCGCTGGCCGTTTGATAAATTTGCCATGGGCGTACGCAAACTGGGCACGCAGATGAAAGCAACCGGCGAAGTAATGGCTATCGACCGTACATTTGAAGGAGTACTGTTGAAAGCCATTCGCAGCCTGGATATGGGAATCAACGGGCTAACTCTGCCAGACCTGGCTGAACTGCGTTTGGATGAGCTGAAGGAACGGATGAAACTGGCTGATGATGAACGCATTTTTGTACTGGCCGAGGCTTTTAAACGGGGCGTCAACATCGATGAAATAAATCAAATAACCAAGATCAATCGTTTTTTTCTGAAGAAAATAAAGAATGTTGTTGATATGACCCAACTGCTAATGGATTCACCATTGAATAGGGATCTTTTAAGGGCGGCAAAGAAAAAGGGATTTTCCGATCTGCATATAAGCCTTCTGCAGGGTGAAAAGAATCTGGACGAAAAGGATATACTGAATATGCGCCGGGAGCAGGGTCTGGCGCCGGTTTACAAGATGGTTGACACATGTGCGGCGGAGTTTGATGCAGCCAGCCCTTACTTCTACTCGACATATGAAGAGGAAAATGAAGCCATATCTGATCCCGGCAAACCAGGTGTCCTGGTCATCGGTTCAGGTCCGATCCGTATTGGCCAGGGGGTGGAATTTGATTACTGCTCTGTTCACTGCGTATGGGCTTTGCAGGATGCCGGATACCAGGCTATTATCGCTAATAACAATCCCGAGACGGTCAGCACTGACTTCGATACGTCAGATCGCCTCTACTTCGAGCCCCTGGTATTTGAGGATGTTATGAACATCATTGATCAGGAGAAGCCGAAAGGAGTAATCGTGCAATTTGGTGGGCAGGTGGCAATTAACCTAGCAGCATCTCTAAGCCAGGCCGGGGTCAAAATATTGGGAACCTGCCAGGACAGCATCGACCGGGCTGAAGACCGGGACCGTTTTGACAACCTTTTACAGGAACTTAATATCCCCCGGGCTCCGGGTAAGAGCGTTTTTTCCGTAGAAGAAGCTATTAAGGTGGCAACGGCAATAGGCTACCCGGTTTTAGTGCGGCCTTCTTATGTTCTGGGAGGCCGGGCCATGGAGATCGTAGACAACCAGGCAGAAATGGAGCAGTACATGGCTGCGGCGGTAAAGGTGCATAAAGATCATCCGGTGCTGGTCGATAAATATCTGCTTGGCCAAGAGATTGAGGTGGATGCGGTGGCAGACGGAAGGGAAGTTTTTATTCCCGGTATCATGCAGCATATTGAAAGAGCCGGGGTCCATTCCGGTGATAGTATGGCTGTATTTCCCGCACATAATTTAGATCCAGAGATTATCGACAAAGTGGTTGATTATACTACCCGCCTGGCATTGGCTCTTGAAGTCAAAGGGATAATTAACATACAGTTTGTGGAGTTTGATAATGAGCTTTATGTTATTGAGGTAAATCCGCGTTCCAGCCGCACTGTTCCTTTTATCAGTAAAGTAACCGGCTACCCCCTGGTGAAAATGGCAACCAGGGCAGCGCTTGGTGAAAGCCTAAAGGAACAGGGCTATCAGGGGGGATTGCAGGCCCGGCCCGATTTCTACGCAGTCAAAGTGCCGGTCTTCTCCTTTGGCAAACTGGAGCAGGTCGATATACCGCTGGGTCCGGAAATGAAATCGACCGGCGAGGTGCTGGGAATCGATAAGTCTCTGCATATGGCCCTTTATAAAGGAATGCTGGCTGCCGGGCTGCAGATACCTAACAAAGGTACTATCGTAGCCACCATAGCTGATCGGGATAAAGAAGAGGCGCTGCCTTTACTTCAGGGCTTTGCAAAATTAGGATTCAAACTGATGGCTACCGTCGGTACGGCCCTGGGTCTTCAAAAACTTGGAATTCCCGTATTAAGGGTCAAGAAGATTGAGGAAGGCACGCCTAACATTGTTGACCTCCTGCAGGACCGAGCTGTCGATTTTGTTGTCAATACCCTTACACATGCACGCTCTCCCTTCACGGACGGATTCCAGATCAGGCGGGCGGCGGTGGAAATGAATGTTCCCGTTGTTACTTCTCTTGATACCCTCAGGGTGATGCTCGAGGTAATAGGTGAGCTTCAGCACAACCAGGCTGCGTCCTGTTTTTCGCTGCAGGAATATATTAGCGGGGTTTTACCCTGTGATTAGAACTGGGATGATCAGGTATACAGTATGTTTAATCAAAGAGCCTTTACTATAATAGTTAATCAGACTATACTTTAAACGTAGCCAATACTAAAGAGTAAACGAAGGAGTTTATGCATTCCCGGACGCGGGAGGGGCATGACTCCTTTTTTTGCTGTATTGGAGCACGTGAACAAAGGAGGGAAGCAGGATGAAAAAAATCGAGGCGATTATCAGACCAAACAAATTAGACGAAGTAAAAGAAGCCCTTGAAAAAATACAGATCCGGGGGATGACTGTTTACGATGTCAAAGGACGCGGCCTGCAGGGGGTTCAGAAGCAGTATTACCGCGGGCGGGAGCTTTCAGTTGATCTGAATCCCAAGGTAAAAATAGAAATTGTCTGTCATGATGAATCGGTAGAAAACATAATATCAACTATTATTAATCACTGCAGGACAGGCAAGAACGGGGATGGCAAGATATTCGTTTATCCCATTGAAAGGATTATTCGCATCAGTACCCGTGAGGAAGGCGGATCGGCTTTATAGCTTTATAAGGTTAAACTTGATAAAAACCTGGCAATGGCGCTTAAGATGAGGAGTATATCTCCTTGGAACAAGTGCCTTTGTTATTTTAAGGGCCAATCCCGCCAGGTTTAATACATTAATAATTGCCGCCTTAGAGGCAAAAACAGTTTAAAAGAATACCAACAAAACTAGCAATGGCGCTTATGAACAGGGGCAGGGACCCTGAGGATAAAAGTGCCTTTGTTAATTTTGGGGGAAGGCTAATGAGATTATATAACAGGAAAAGAGGGATTAACATGAAAGAAAAAATAAGATGGGTAAGCTTACTTACAGCTTTGTTGATAGCTTTATTTGTTCTTCCATTTGCGGCGGCAGCAGCTGATGCACCCGCAGTCGATACCGGTGATACATCGTTTATTATTATTTGCACCGGCCTGGTCTTTATTATGACCCCGGGATTGGCACTCTTTTATGGAGGCATGGTGCGCAGCAAAAATGTGCTAAACACGATCATGCAGAGCTTTGCGGCTATTGCTTTAGTGTCAGTACAATGGGTATTGATAGGTTATACACTGGGATTTGGGGCGGATATCAATCATCTGGTCGGCAGCCTGCAGTGGTTGGGCTTAAGCGGCGTTGGCGGCGATCCCAATCCAGCCTATTCCGCCACGATACCCCACCAGGTTTTTGTAATGTATCAGATGATGTTTGCAATTATCACAGTAGCCCTTATTTCCGGGGCTTTCGCCGAACGCATGAGATTTTCCATATTCGTGGCTTTCGTCTTATTGTGGACTACCCTGATTTATGATCCGCTGGCCCACTGGGTTTGGGGAGTGGATGGGTGGCTGCGCAACCTGGGAGCTTTGGATTTTGCTGGCGGCACAGTAGTTCATATAAGCTCTGGTGTTTCGGGATTGGTTGCCTGCATGCTTCTGGGACGCCGTCGCGAGGTGGGCATGGATCCCATAGTACCGCATAATTTGCCTATGACGATGCTGGGAGCCGGCTTGCTCTGGTTAGGATGGTTCGGTTTCAATGCCGGCAGCGCCCTGGGAGCTAATGGCCTGGCAGGATCTGCATTGCTGGTTACCAATACCTGTGCGGCTGCTGGAGCGCTTAGCTGGGCAGGTGCGGAATGGCTGCACCATGGCAAGCCCACTGCATTGGGAGTGGCCAGCGGCCTGGTGGCAGGGCTGGTAGCTATTACCCCGGCAGCCGGATTTGTGGGCCCGGGAAGCGCTATCATAATGGGTTTGATAGTAGGACCATTGTGCTACTTTGCTGTAAGCAAGATGAAAACCAAACTGGGTTATGACGATTCCCTTGATGCTTTTGGAATTCATGGTGTGGGCGGCATTTTTGGAGCCCTGGCAACGGGAGTATTTGCTTCATCGGCCATTAATCCGGCCGGCGTCGATGGGCTGCTGTTAGGTAATTCTCATTTATTACTGGTTCAGGTTGAAGCTGTGTTGGCAACGATAACCTTTGCGGCACTGGGAACATTCATTATATTGAAAGCTCTGAGCCTCTTCGCACCGCTTCGGGTTTCCGATGAAGATGAAGAAACTGGTTTGGATATAACTCAGCATGGTGAAGACGGCTATAACTATGGACCGGCCAGCACACTGCAGATAATGGGCTCATAATAGCCTGCTGAAAGAGATATAAAAAGTCGAAACGAAATCCCACGGACAATCTTGCAAATTATCAGTCTATATGTCATATTAGAAAAAACGAATATTCCGTGGGGGAGTAGTTTGCACAGCTGAAACACGATGATTTAGTGTAGAGGACTGTGTGGTAAACCAACATACCGGCCTTTAAGGTCTGGTTTACCTTAATGAACAAGACTCATGGGTAGTGTAAACTGCCTGTGAGTCTTTTATTTTTCATCGATATACAAGATTGTGGGAATAATAATGCTTAGAAGATAAGCAATTTGGGGGGAGGGTATTGTATTGATACCTCACAATTTAGATTATTACCAGGTGCTCCATCACTGGCGGGTCGATCCCAATTCGGGATTGAGCTCAGATGAAGCGGCCCGGCGGCTGCACGAATACGGGGAGAACAAGCTTAAGGCAAAAGAAAAGAAAACCCTCCTCCAGCATTTCTTTGAGCAGTTTAAGGATGTAATGATCATCATCTTGATTATAGCAGCATTTATTTCTTTTGTTGTTGCTATATATGAGCAGGAAAGTGGGGGCTTTTGGGAGCCGGGCCTGATCATTATGATAGTGGTCCTTAATGCTATTATGGGAGTGATGCAGGAGAGCAAGGCAGAAAAGGCGTTGGAGGCGCTCAGCAGCCTGTCAGCGCCACATGCCCGTGTGTTCAGGGACGGCAAAGAAATGATTATAGAGGCGGCTTGCCTGGTGCCTGGTGATATTATCTCAGTTGAGTCCGGAGATTATGTGCCGGCAGACGCCAGGATCATTGAGGACGCCAGCTTAAAATCCGATGAATCAGTTCTGACGGGAGAATCGGTTCCCGTGGAAAAAGAATGCACGATGACGGCTGAGGTAGACGATCCACTGGGGGACCGCTACAACATGCTTTATTCCGGGTGCAGTATTGCCTATGGCCGCGGAAGAGCCGTTGTAACAGCGACCGGGATGAACACGGAGATGGGTAAAATTGCTGACCTGTTGGAAAACGAATTGAGCGTTCAGACCCCACTGCAGCACAAACTGGCTGCGCTGGGTAAATACCTGGGCTTTATGGCTCTAATAGCCTGTGCCGTTATATTTATCATCGGTATTATCGAAGGCATGAGGGTGCTGGAAATCTTCATGATAGCAGTATCTCTGGCCGTCTCGGCAATTCCCGAAGGCCTGCCGGCGATCGTCACGATCGTACTATCCATCGGGGTGCAGCGTATGGTTAAGAAAAACGCCATTATAAGGCGCCTGCCCGCAGTGGAGACCCTGGGCAGCGCATCGGTCATCTGCTCAGATAAGACCGGCACCTTGACCATGAACCAGATGACACTCTTGACGGGATTTGCGGCCGAGAATAATGTCCGGGAAGACATTGCTGAGAATAATACAGCTGATATTCAGAAACTCCTTCAATATGCTGCTTTATGCTCAGATGGAGCGGTGGAGATTGAAGGAGGCAAGGTTAAGCATATCGGCGATCCTACTGAAACTGCCATCGTCTTTGCTGCCCTGAGGAACGGGATCAGCAAGGATAAATTGAACCGCCTTTATCCAAGGCTTGGCGAACTGCCTTTCGACTCGGAAAGAAAACTGATGAGCACGATTCATAATATAGATGGGAGGAACCTGGTAATAGTCAAAGGGGCTTTTGACGTTCTGGAGAGCTTATGCATTGCCGGTGACTTGGAGTTGGGCAGGCAGATCAACGAAGAACTGAGCCGACAAGCCCTGCGCGTGCTGGCCGTAGCCTATAAAGAAATACCACTTGTTCCAACCATACCGAGCGTAGAAGAGCTTGAAAGCGACCTGATATTCATGGGCCTGCTGGGAATGATAGACCCTCCCCGCCCGGAAGCCCGGGACGCAGTTGCACTCTGCATTCGGGCCGGGATAAAACCGGTCATGATCACGGGCGACCATATTACCACCGCATCTGCTATAGCCCGGGATCTGGGGATTCAGCATGACGGGGATAAAGCGGTCAGCGGAGCAGATATGACGGCCTGGACTGATGAAGAGCTCAAAGACAAAGTGCAAGATATATCAGTTTATGCCAGGGTTTCGCCGCATGATAAGCTCAGAATCGTACGAGCCTGGCAAAGCCGGGGAGCGGTCGTATCTATGACCGGGGATGGCGTTAATGACGCCCCAGCATTGAAAGCCGCCGACATTGGATGCGCAATGGGCATCACCGGCACAGATGTCGCAAAAGGTGCGGCTGACATGATCCTAACAGATGACAATTTTGCTTCCATCGTAGATGCGGTGCGTGAAGGCAGGGGTATCTACGACAACATCAGAAAAGCGGTTGCGTTTTTATTGGGAACCAATATCGGAGAAGTTTTTACTGTTTTCCTGGCTATGCTTATCTGGCACCAGACGCCACTGCTGGCCATGCAGCTTTTATGGATCAACCTGGTTACCGACAGTCTTCCAGCTATTGCGCTGGGAATGGAATCGGTATCCAGCGATGTTATGAACCGCAAGCCCAAACCCAAGGAAGAGGGCATATTTGCCCACGGTTTGGGAACTCGGGTTGTGCTTCAGGGAGCTATGTTTGCCACCTTGACTCTGATAGGCTTTTACATTGGATGGAGAAGTACGGGAGACATCACTGCAGGGCGGACCATGGCCTTTCTGATACTGGCCATGTCCCAGGTGATCCACTCTTTCAACATGCGCTCAGAGCATTCGCTGTTCAAAATTGGGATTTTTTCAAATATGTATTTGAACGGAGCCGCATCGGTATCCACCATTTTGATAGCCCTGGTTGCGCTTTCTCCGGTTTCATTCGCATTCGGTCTGACCCGCCTGTCATTGGCAATGTATCTTCTGGCACTGGGGCTATCGATGGTTCCGGTTCTGGTTCTGGAATTATCAAAGGCTTTCGGATTGATTAAGCACAGCCAGGAAGACGAGGAGATAAGATCCTATTAAAAGCATGGACCGATATGATCCTGAGGGATTAAAAGCTATTTACATCCAGGCAGATCTGAGCTACCCTGTAGACAAATAATGTAGATAATGCAGCAAATGAATTATATTGGGGATGGAAGGTGAGATTTGTGTGTCTGGTTCTCTGGGCCTATGATTGCCATGAAAAATATAAACTGGTAGTAGCGGCAAACCGGGATGAGTTCTATCACCGGCCTACCCTGCCAGCCTATTATTGGCCTGAAAATCCTTCTACCCTGGCCGGGAAGGATTTAAAAGAGGGCGGCACCTGGATGGGGATAACCACCTGCGGGCGTTTCGCCACCCTGACCAATTATCGCGATCCATCGAGTGTCAATCCGGCCGCCCCATCGCGTGGGCATCTGGTTCAGAGATACCTGGAAGGCGATATCCACCCCGAGAGTTATTTGCAAAGCCTTTTGGATGAAGGCGGCAGGTATAATGGCTACAATCTTCTAGCCGGGAATCGTGATGAAATGTTTTATTTTTCCAACCGGGAGAAGCTAGTGCGCAGAGTGGAAAAGGGCTTTCACGGACTCAGCAACAGCCTGATGAATGTTCCCTGGCCTAAAGTGACCAGGGGAATCAAGGGTCTGGCTGATTGCTTGAAAGAAACAGATGTTGAGGCGGAGCGCCTCTTCGAGCTGATGGCTGACAAGGAGCGGGCCAGCGATCATGAATTGCCAAGCACGGGTGTCAGTCTGGAATTAGAGAGAATACTCTCACCGCTATTTATCGAGAGTGCGGAGTATGATTACGGCACCCGGACGACAACGCTCATATTGATGGACCGTGATGATGGCGTCCAATTCTGGGAAAGGACTTTTTTGATACAGCAGGCTGCCCTGTGTAGTGACGTCCACTACAAGTTTACTGTGCAGTAGTAATATAAATGAATCAAAACCCTGTCTTATGTGGCAGGGTTTTGTTACTTCCTGGAGAAATATTAGGGAGGAGGTGACAGTGGTGGATTTTTTACAGTCCATTCCCGGAACTATATTTCTACCTGCTTACATACTCTACTTGATCATGTTAATGCTGGCAGCCAGGGCGCTGTTTTTTACA
>CAZWPO010000028.1:0-28489 GCA_964635975.1 uncultured Syntrophomonas sp. | reverse complement strand
CCGCGCATTATTTTGACTTCCTTGGGCGCATCAATAGCCAGGCGCAGCCCGGACTTCTCGTCTTTTACTACTTTGACGATGATGTTTTCATTGATGACGATGTATTCTCCGGGTCTTCTACCGAGAACCAGCACATCTATCCCTCCGTTGTTTGCACAATTATTATTAATAATATGCGGCTGCAAATAACTCTAGCTATGATTGTAACACAAAAGATGGCAAATATGGGATTTATGACACATAAAGCCATGAACCGACAAAAAAACTTAATCATGATTTTGATTTTCTACAAATTAGGTATAAAGTCCGGCGAAGAATTTGTCGATAAAAATATCATAAGCAGCGGTTGGCCACCGCCAAGACACCCTTATCCGGAAAGGGTAAATTTGTGAGAAAGGATTCTCACTATAAACTTCAGGGAGGAAGATAAATATGATTATTAACCACAATATTGCAGCATTAAACACCTATCGTCAATTGTCAACCAACAACGCCACCCAGAGCAAATCTTTGGAAAAGCTGTCTTCAGGCTATCGCATCAACCGTGCTGGTGATGATGCCGCGGGTCTCGCCATTTCTGAAAAAATGCGCGGACAGATCAGGGGCCTGGACCAGGCTTCCAGAAACGCCCAGGACGGTATCTCTCTAATTCAGACGGCTGAAGGTGCCTTAAGTGAAACCCACAGCATCCTCCAGCGCATGCGCGAGCTGGCGGTCCAGTCCGCCAACGACACCAACACTGATGCTGACCGGGCTGAGATCCAAAAGGAAATCGATCAGCTGACCTCTGAAATTACCAGAATTTCAACTTCGACTGAGTTCAATACCAAGAAGCTGTTAAACGGCGACATGGGTAAAGTAGCCACCAAGACCGGAGGCGTTGCCGTACTGCAAGGTTTGGAGGCAACCGGTGCTTCCCTGGCTGGCGGTTCTTACACGATTACTATAACCGATGCCGGAACCGACGAAGAAACCGTGACCAGCGGCGCTACAGCTATTACAGCGGCGGCCTTCGGTGGCGATGCTGCTGATATCACCGTGGCCAGCGGTGTTCAATACGGATCCTACAGCCTGACGGTCTCCAATTTTGGCGCAACCGCCGATTTTACCCTGACCGGTCCGGATGGGACTATTACAACATCGTCAGGGCAGGCCATAGATGCCGATTTGACCATCGGCGGCATTACATTTGATTTTTCTACTCAAAATGTTACTGCAAACGGAACCTTGGAGTTTGACCTGCAGGCGACCAGTATCGACCTGGCGCTTACCGGGGATGCAACGGCATCAATTACCGGCCTGGATTACCAGGGAGAAAGCCTCAATTTAGGCGGATTTGAGTTCACCTTAGAAACCGGTTTCGGTGCTGATGCTGACGACGCCGACTACACTGTAGTTGACAATGCGGTTAAGTTCCATATCGGAGCCAATGCTGACCAGAATACCACGCTGTCCATTAATAATATGAGTGCATCTTCTCTGAGCGTGGATGCGCTGGTATTGACCACCCAGGCTGGAGCTAATACTTCCATCACAACCATTAACACAGCTTTGAGTACAGTTTCCAGTGAACGTGCCAAACTCGGTGCTATGCAGAACAGATTAGAGCACACCATCAATAACCTGGGAACATCTTCGGAAAACCTGACTGCTGCCGAATCCCGGGTTCGCGACGTAGACATGGCCAAGGAAATGATGGCTTTCACCAAGCAGAGCATACTTTCTCAGGCCGCTACCGCGATGCTGGCTCAGGCCAACCAGATCCCGCAGGGTGTGCTGCAGCTGCTCCAGTAATCAAAGCAAAAAACTCCAACTCACAAACAAAACAGCGGAGAATTTTCTCCGCTGTTTTTTCCACATTGAAGAGCTTATTATGATGATGCTCTTTCTCTCTCAAAAATCTCGCCGCGCACGATCTTGATTTCCCGCGGAGCATCAATGGCCAGGCGCAGGCCGGACTTCTCATCCTTCACCACTTTAACGATAATGTTTTCATTGATAACCACGTATTCTCCTGGTCTTCTGCCCAGAACCAGCATAGCCATACCTCCGAACTAATAAAAATAATTACTCAGGCAAAAATAATGGGATGCTAAAGCCGTAATAAAAATCGGTATCCTACCGAAGCGGCTATTTCATCCCTGATGAAAACTTTTTCATTTGTTCCATTAATATTATTATCGTACAGAATCAGGAAATACTTAAGGTAGATAATTACGACTAGTTCGCCGATGAAATGACAAATTAATCATCTGAAATGATGCCCAATTTAGGATTAAAGTCTATCCAGTTAAATACGATACATACAGTAGAGACAGTTGAATAGGTGCAGGGATGAGCAAACTCGGGTTTGTCAGGAAGGACAGTGAGTTTGCTCAATTTGTTTCTGTACAGCTAGTTTCTCAGGGACGAGGAAGATGTTTTCCAATAATTGCTAGAGGCGATTTTAGAAAACAGAACCTCGTTCTTTTTTGCAGTAGCGCGCTGCAGACACGGCTCCTTCCGGAGGGAGCTTTGCGAAAACGGAAGTTCGCAAAATCTATTCTAAGGAGGAAAAATTATATGATTATTAACCACAATGTCGGAGCATTAAATACCCTGAATAGACTCAACGCTAACAACTCAGCGCAGAACAAGTCCCTGGCCAAATTGTCTTCAGGCTACCGGATCAACAGCGCCGGTGACGACGCTGCTGGTCTGGCCATTTCAGAAAAAATGCGCAACCAGATCAGAGGCCTGGATCAGGCAGCCAGAAATGCCCAGGATGGCATATCTTTGATTCAGACCGCTGAGGGTGCTCTGCAGGAAGAACACTCCATATTGCAGCGTATGCGCGAACTGGCTGTTGAATCAGCCAACGGTACCAATACCGCCGAAGACCGCACCTCCTTGCAGAACGAAATCAACCAGCTTATCAGTGAAATTGACCGGATCAGCCAGACTACACAGTTTAATACCATGAATCTGTTGGACGGGACTCTGTCCAGAAAAATATCTGCAGCCGTATCCAGTGTAGATACCAGTGCCTTAATCAGGTTGTCAACCGGTGCCAATGCAGTTATGACAACCGGATTATCAGCCGTATGTGATGCAGATGCCAATTCACTGGGCATTTCCGTTGGGGATACGGTTACTGTATCTTACTGTCTGAACGGTACCACTATGTCAAATACCATAACCGTATCTGCCGGCACTACATTATCTGCCGTATTCGGTCTCGTAACGGCTGCCACTACAGTGACCGGTGTCGTAAGCAGTACCTTTACTATGACAGCCGCCACTGCGGGGTATGCTGGAGCTATTAACGGCCTGGTCATTACGTTTAAGAGCAGTACAGGAGTTATGCGAGATGTTGCCAACAATGTATTGAATGGTTGGAGCGAAACAACTGCCGCACAAGATACTCATCTTACTGATGGGACGACCGCCTTCCAGATCGGTGCTAACGAAAATCAGATGATGATGTCCAACATCGGAGATATGGGTGCCAAGGCACTGGGTATAAATGGATTGGATGTAAGTACCGTTTGGCAGGCAAACGTGACCATAGCAGCAGTTGATACTGCGGTACAGAAGGTTTCCGCACAGAGGGCGTCTCTGGGTGCTTATCAGAACCGTATGGAGCATACTATCACCAACTTGCAGACTGCATCCGAAAACCTTACTGCGGCCGAATCCCGCATTCGTGACGTAGATATGGCCAAGGAGATGTCGGAATACACCAAGAACTCGATACTTGTTCAATCTGCTACAGCCATGCTGGCGCAGGCCAACCAGATTCCGCAGACGGTGCTGCAATTGCTTCAGTAGTAATTCCAACTAAATACAAAAAGGTCCTGGCCGAGGCCAGGACCTTTCTTATGTGTGATGATTGATTATAGTGCTGATTAATCCAATTTTTGAGCCAGGTTTTTTCGAGACTCGCTTAAAGAATCCGCGCAGGTTTTAATAATGTCTGAAATTATGGTAAACCATTCTTCCTGTTTTAGAAGAACTTCAATTATAGCCAGATCGCGATCATCATATCTTCCGAAAGCGCTTTCTGCATCTATTTGACTGCTAACAAGATAAGACTGCACAATATGAATTAAAAAGCCATGAAAAGTTTTTCCCAGCTGGATGCACTTGGTGCGCCAGGCCAGGATCTCTCTTTCAATTTCCGGTAGCCTGCTCCGAAATTCAGGAAGTATAGTATTGGGACTGTCCATGGCTCTTTTTAGCTCCGGAGAGTGCAGATCCCAGGTTTTCAATCCTTCCTGACAATATGATACCATTAATTCTAAATCAGAAAGAGTATCGTCAATTATCCCCAGTACTTTTCTCAGGTCCTGAACGGAGTCTTCTACGGAAAAGCCAGAGAGTATATCAGATATGAGTTGGCGCGGGTGAAATTCTTCATTTATGAATTTATCTATGGCATCAATAAATGGCATTACTGATGTCCCTGGTATGTAAGCTCCGCCCTCGGTACTGTTGATGCACACGCCGGTGTATTCAGCAAGATCAGTTTCGTAATCTTTCAAAAACGTATACCAGATTTCAGTTGTTCTGATGGGTTGACCATCATTGCCCATAACCTCCAGTTGTCTCTCCTTAAATATGTACTCCTGGACCTCACCAAAAACATTGCCAACCGCATGCGTTTCCCCCGACCTGCTAAAAGCCAGGTCCTGACCAATAAGAATAATGGGATCACAGCCCATAGCTGCTGCTACGCGAAAAGCCATATTGGCTGCCGAACTCTTTATGGGGAGCAATCCTCTTTCTATGCCAATCCAGCGAAAATGCACAAAATCTCGGTAAACGATAATCCTTGGTCCGGGATATACTTCATAACATTCAGGCATAACTACTGGACAGGCAGCTAGATAAACACCATCCAGTGCTTCAGGTGCAAATCCGCGAAAGAGGTCGGCTGTTTCTGGTACTCGCTCCAGAGACGTAACCAGGTGCGGTTTCACACCTATCTCGTTGAGTATCCTGAGAGAAGCATCAACGCTTATTATCAAGGCCTTATCCTCTAAACCTTTTAGCAGATGTTTGTTTCTATTTAACGATGGTCCGGTAGCGACCACAATGGCAGGTTTTTTCTGAAATCTGTTATATAGCATGTTAATGCCAGGATTCTTGATTATTTCCTCCAGATTTGCAAGTATGTTCCTTAATCCTATTAAGGAATCGTCAGGGCAGTTTCCAAAACTGCTTATGACCTGCATTACTCCTTCACGGAGACATTTTAAGACTTGCACATAGTAATTTCGGTCAAGCTGAATAGAAGATGGATGATATACGTGGCTAAGCGCTTTGCTGTAATAATAACGGCCTTCTGACCTGATATAATTACTGAATTTTACAAATAGTTGTTCCGGAGTTAATCCTATAAATAGTTTTATACAAGGGTGTTCTATAACTTCTCGCAGGTCCGTTGATTCCAGGGCTGCTTTGAATACCTCTAGGTCCTTTTCAACGACTACAATATGGTCCGTTCTCTGCTCTGCTGCAAAGTGTTGAGTGTAACAAAGCAATTCATAACCCAGTCCCATTCCTAGAAAGATCGCGATTCTAGTATTTTTTAGATTAAGGACTTTAATCTGGTCGACAGCGTCCTGGAGCGGATTATTGATATCGTAATAATACTGATCACGGGACAGCATCTTTAAATTCGGAATACCCGAACTACCGGGGTAAGCAATCTCGAAATTTATTATATTTGTATGAGCAATTTTCTCGGCAAGTTCCGGATAATGTTTTTTAAGGGCATTTAAATTATGCTGAAAGAGATTATTTTCAGAAGATTTATATGTGTGAACTTTATCATTACGGCCATTTATAATTTTTGCACCCACTTTATTCCCCCCGTTCCATATAATATTAATATCGATTAAAATTATCCAAGATTAACACTTTATATTAAGTTTAATTTATATTTTCCGATAAAGTTATATAAGGACAACAATAACATACTTATCAATTAAAGGAATATGAAGGTGTTAAATTGTTTAATAATGTTTCAGTTCTCATTACAGGCGGAACCGGGTCATTCGGAAAAAAATTCTGTGAAATAGTACTGCAAAAATATCCGGATATCAAACGCTTGATTATTTTCAGCCGTGACGAGCTCAAACAATTCGAAATGGCCCAGCAATTTCAAAATCATCCTAAGCTGCGATTTTTCATTGGGGATGTGAGGGACAAGGAACGCCTTTACCGGGCCATGGATGGTGTCGATTATGTTGTGCATGCGGCAGCTATGAAGCAGGTTCCGGCCGCGGAATACAATCCTATCGAGGCGATTAAGACCAATATAGGCGGCGCTGAAAACGTCATCAATGTGGCAATAGATTGCGGGGTCAAGAAAGTAATTGCCCTTTCAACTGATAAAGCCTGCAACCCTATAAATTTGTATGGAGCCACCAAATTATGCTCAGACAAGCTTTTCATAGCTGGGAATGCCTACGCGGGTTCTAAGGAAACCCGTTTTGCTGTAGTCAGGTACGGCAATGTGGTGGGCAGTCGGGGGAGTGTAGTACCATTTTTCCTTATGCGTCGGGACAAAGGGAAAATACCCGTAACAGATCCGCGTATGACCCGCTTTTGGATTACCCTGGAGCAGGGTGTTGATTTTGTTTTAAAGAACCTGGCTAGAATGCGGGGTGGAGAGTTATTTATTCCCAAAATCCCCAGCATGAACATAATGGATTTGGCCAGAGCCATTGCTCCTGAGTGTGAAATCGAAATTGTCGGCATTCGTCCCGGAGAAAAATTGCATGAATACATGATTTCGAGCGAAGATGCCAGGAATACCCTGGAATATCCAGACCACTATATTATTCAGCCAAATTTTGTATGGTGGAGTGAAGATCATTACATAGCATCCAATGGGGGGAAAAAAGTTCCTGACAATTTCTACTACAGCAGCGACAGC
Organism: uncultured Syntrophomonas sp.; assembly: GCA_964635975.1. GTDB lineage: Bacteria > Bacillota > Syntrophomonadia > Syntrophomonadales > Syntrophomonadaceae > UBA5314. Next base: position 21,564 of record CAZWPO010000028.1, on the reverse strand, counting down.
AATGAACAATGGTTAAGTATAGATGCGCTTCGCAAAATGGTTTTTCCAGAAAATATAGCTGATAAAGGAAGTATCAAGGATGAGAGAACATATACCATACGGGCGGCATCACGTTGACGAGGAAGACATCCAGGCAGTAGTAGAAGTTCTTCGCGGTGAGTATTTGACCACCGGTCCTTATGTAAAAAGATTTGAGGATAACTTTGCAGCATTTGTCGGCGCCAGGTACGCTGTATCCTGTTCTAGCGGAACCGCGGCATTGCATCTCGCCTGCCTGGCCGGACAGATAAAAAGAGGATCTGAAATAATCACCAGTCCGATGAGCTTTTCCGCCAGTGCCAACTGTGGGTTATATGTTGGAGCCCGGCCTGTTTTTGCTGACATTGATGAAAGCACATATAATATAAATCCCGATGAAATAGAAAAACGCATCACAAAAAACACTAGAGCTATAATTCCAGTTCACTATACTGGTCAGCCTTGTTCCCTGAAAGAAATTAAAGAAATAGCCGAGCGTCACAATTTACTGGTGATTGAAGATGCCTGCCATGCTCTGGGTGCTGAATACCTTGATACGCGAATTGGGGACTGTCATTATTCCGATATGGCAGTTTTTAGTTTTCACCCGGTAAAACACATTACTACCGGTGAAGGTGGGATGATAACCACAAATTCTAAGGAAATATATGAAAGGTTAATAACCTTAAGAACTCATGGCATTAAGCGTGATGGCTTTGTGGGGGGGAAGAGCCATGGTGCTTGGTACTATGAGATGCAAGAACTGGGTTTCAATTACCGCTTAACGGATATACAAGCTGCCCTAGGGATTTCTCAATTAAGAAAACTGCCTTTTTTCGTGAGCAGGCGAAGGGAGATTGCCTTAATGTATAATGAAGCATTTAAGGGCTTATCTCTGAAAACGCCAATCGAACCGTTTAATTCTAAAAATTCTTATCATTTGTATGTAATTAGGGTTAAAGAAAAATCAAGGATATCAAGAAAGGAACTCTATGACAGGTTAAAAGCCCAGAATATCTATTGTCAGGTTCACTATATACCTATTCATACTATGCCATTCTATCAAAAAGAATTGGGATATGATTGGGGAGATTATCCCAACGCCGAAGAGCATTACCATAGGGTATTGTCGCTACCTATCTTTCCCCAAATGAGCAATCTGGAAGTTGAAAAGGTTATTTCAGCTGTAGCACAGGCAGCGGTTTAAGCAGGTAGCATTTATAAATCTGCATCATGAAAGAAAAGTGCCGGAGGGTCACGGAAAATACAAAGGGTGGTGCTGGTAATGTATAAAACTGAGCAGGAAGAGTTTTGGGCCGGTGAATTTGGCAACGAATATACTAATCGGAATATGGGCGCCAGCTTGGTTGCTGCTAATACGGCCTTATTTGCCAGGATGTTTTATAAAACCGTTAATATAGCTTCAATGATAGAGTTTGGAGCTAACCGAGGCTTAAATTTAGTAGCTGTTCGCAATCTTTTCCCCAATATACAGTTAGATGCGGTTGAGATAAACCAGCAGGCTGTAGAAGAATTAAAAGCACTTGGACTGGCCACAGTTTTTCACAGTTCGCTCTTTGATTTTAAGGTGGACAAACAATATGACGCAACCCTATCCAAAGGGGTTTTGATTCATATAAACCCCGATTCTCTCCACTTGGCCTATCAAATGTTATATCAATACAGTAGAAAATACATATGCATCATGGAATACTACAACCCTAAACCAGTTGAAGTTGAATATCGGGGCAACCGAAACAAGCTATTTAAGCGGGATTTCGCCGGGGAGATGATGGATAAATACCCTGATCTGACTTTATTAGATTATGGTTTCGTTTATCATCGTGATAACAATTTTCCTCAAGACGATGGAAACTGGTTTGTTCTAGAAAAGAGATAAATTGGGGGAGAAGTGCAAAATGGGTGGGAGAAATTTAGCTATAGTGACAGCGCGAGGTGGAAGCAAAAGGATTCCCAGAAAAAACATTAAGGACTTCCTGGGTAAACCGATTATTTCTTATTCAATAGAAGCAGCAATAGAGAGTAAAGTTTTCGAAAAGGTAATGGTCTCTACAGATGACGAGGAAATTGCTGGAATTGCCCAAACATATGGAGCCGAGATTCCCTTTATGAGAAGTGCTGCGACATCAAGTGATCATGCTACAACTGAAGATGTACTCAAGGAAGTAATACTAGAGTATCAAAAGCGCGGTAAGATTTATGATTGTATCTGCTGCCTTTATCCCACGGCACCATTCGTTACGGGCGAAAAAATCAGAAGAGCCATGGCTGCTTTGCGTGATAGTGAAGCAGATTCAATAATTCCTGTAGTTAAGTTTTCCTACCCGCCGCAGAGGAGCTTTGTATTAAGGGGCGGCAAGGTTGCCATGAGATACCCTGAATTTCTCCAAACGCGTTCACAAGATTTAGATAATTGGTACCATGACTGCGGGCAGTTCTACTGTGTAAAAACACCCGCATTCCTGGAATATGGAGAAATTTTAACTGATAATTCGATTCCTCTCCTTACATCGGAATTAGAAATGCAGGATATCGATACCGAAGAAGATTGGAAAATAGCAGAGATGAAGTATTTGATTATGCATGGGGAACGCATTACTAATTCATAAGAAATGGTTTGGGCAGAGCAACAAAGAGTAAAGGGAATAAATATGAGTGAGACCATGGGTAGTGGATTAAAGAAGATAATTTATGTTACTGACGGCGGCAATAAGCTGGGATTAGGGCATGTTTATCAATCCATGACATTTGCCAAATTGCTGAGGGATATGGCTGATATATGCTTTTTAACCAAAAGCGACGCAAGTATAGTAAGCAAGATTAGAGACGCCGGATTTCAAGTATTGAAAGTAAGCAGTGACTCAGATATTTTGGATTTTCTAAAAATAGATAAGCCCGACATAGTGATTATAGACAAAATTGATGTTGATGAAACTCTGGCAAAGAATATAAAAAACTATCAAATAAAGCTGGTCATATTCACCAACCTTACCAATGCCAATTTATATGCGGATATTGCGGTAACAGCGGATATTGGCAGTAATTTCAAAAATGTTCGCTTCAGAGACAGCCATACCAAAACCCTTTATTTCTATGGGCCGAAGTACTGGGTGTTCCGGGAAGATTTTCATAAGCTGCATGATCTGAACAAGAATATTCCGAAAACCGTCAATCGTATATTGACTATCTTCGGAGGAGGCGATCCTGCCAACCTGACGACCATAGTAAGTAAAGAGTTATTAAATCTGCCCGAGCATATCAAAATAGATGCGGTAATTGGTGCAAGCTTTGAAAACCATGATTCATTGAGCAGGGTTTTAAGGAAGTACAAAGCAGTAAATAGACATATAGAGGTTCATCAGGACATTGGGTATGTTGCAGAATTAATGTATAAAGCTGATCTGGTCATAGTTTCCCCCGGGCTTTCAGCATTTGAGGCCTTATATGTCGGATCTCCGATCATAGTTGTTCCACAGGATTTATTACAGCAAGAGACTTATCAAGGATTTTTTAAAGTAATAGATAAAGAATCAATAGGGAGCCTCCCGAAGTGCATTGTGAACAGGGAATTCACTTATCCCAATCAGGGAGACATTATTCGAATGAACATTGCAGGAGGAACGGAAGAATTAATTAAAGCGATAATAGGGGATGGAATTGATGTGGATTAAGAAGGGTTTAATATTTAAGCCAGAAGGACAATTTGACTGGTGCGCCACCCATGCAATGCTGCCTGTCGCAGACAATATGGGGGGTGATATCTATAGAATATACTTTTCGGGAAGGGATGTATGCAACCGATCACTGATAGGATTTGTGGATGTTGATATCAAAAATCCCCAAAAAATTTTGAATATTTCTGAAAAGCCGATTTTAAGTTTGGGCAGTTTGGGCGCGTTTGACGATAACGGCGTGTCTCCAACCTGCCTGGTGAATTACGCCAATAAGAAATACCTGTTTTACATGGGATGGAATAGAGGATCAACTGTCAGAGCCGCTGAAGTGAGCGGCCTGGCTATCAGTGATGATAATGGGAATACCTTTAAAAGGTATTCCCGGGCGCCGGTAATGCACAGGACTGATAGAGAACCGTATAGCATTCTAGTTATATCCTCAATTTTGATTGAGGGGGACAAATGGAAAATGTGGTATGACTCGGCCGATACATGGATTAACAATGATTTGCCCAGATATAATATCAAATATGCCGAATCTGGCTCGGGAATGAAGGGCGTAGATTGGCTCAGGAACGGGATTGTGGCGGTAGATTACATGGGACCGGATGAAACCCGGGTATCGCGTGCCAGTGTAATCAAGGAAGACGGCATATATAAAATGTGGTATTGCTATGCTATAGATCTTGGCGGTTATAGAATGGGGTATGCTGAATCAACGGACGGAATGCGATTTCAAAGAAAAGATTACCTGGTTGGTATTGATTTGTCTGAATCCGGATGGGATTCAGAAATGATTTGTTATCCATTTGTGTTTTTACACAATGGACAAAAAATTATGCTCTATTGCGGAAATGGTTATGGTAAAACTGGTTTTGGTTATGCAGTCTGGGATGATTAGACAAATACATCGTTAAGGGTGAATATTATGATTATTGTTTTCGGAGCTGCTGGATTTATCGGGACTTATCTAATTGACCAGCTCATTAAAGACGGCTACCGTGTTGTTGCTGCCGATATAAGCGAGTCAGGTGCAGCCTACTATGAGAGTATTGGTATACCTTATTGCATTGTTGACATAACGGACAGGGGCAGTTTAAATAAACTGCCCGCTGAAGGAATAGAAGCTATAGTCAATCTAGCCTGTGTTCAACCGGCCAATGTCAGCCAAGACAAATATGATTCAGTGGAATATATCAGGGTCAATGTTATCGGCACACTCAATATTTTGGATTTCTGCTTACAAAGCAGTATTAACAAGATCATATATACCTGCTCCCATAGGAATACCCAGGGACTATGGAAGGAGAAGGAAGGCACCGCCATTACCGAATGGGAAGGAAGATCTGTTAAATACACCGGTGATTACGCAATGTTCAGTATATCGGAGAGCGCCGCCACCGACTGTGTCGAACATTACAGCCAGGCCTACGGGCTTCGGGGTATTGTTTTTCGCCTGCCGCCGGTCTATGGTTACGGGCCTCATACCGAGATTTATAAGGACGGCAAACCGCTAACAACCGGGTTTCAGATTTTTATAGACAATGCCAGGCAAGGAAAGGCGCTGGAGGTTTGGGGTGATTGCAATAAAGGAAGAGACATCGTCTATGTGAAGGATGTTGTGTCCGCGTTTGCCCTGGCTGTGAAAAAAGAGAATGCCTCAGGCTTGTATAATATATCTTCAGGTCGCCTATCAACTTTAAAAGAAGAGGCCGAGTGTATAGCTAGAGAATTTTGGCCTCAAGGTTCAGAGCCCCAGCTCATATTCAGGCCGGATAAAGCGAACGGTATTGAATCATATTTTTACGATATAAGCAAAGCAAAAAAAGATCTAGGCTGGGAACCACAGTATTCATTTGCAGAAATGATCGCTGATTACAAGAGGGAAATGGAAGTCAAGAGATTTGAATATCTGGTAGAGAAGCGAAGGCGCATGATGGCTAGCAGGTAGTACTGTTCTTCAAGCAAGGTGAGGAGGAGATAATCTATGGAATTCAAGATCGATGGTTTTGAGATGATGGGCGAAAATGTGAAGAGTCTGCTAAAACACTGTGGTGAAGGGATTCGTTTAATGCCACTGGCTAAGATTGCCAAACCGGATGTCGTTGAGCTGGAGGATAATTGCAGAATACGAGATTTTGTTTTTATATGGGGTGGACAGGGAGTAAAAATAGGAAAGTTCACAGATGTGCAGCCGCATGTAGTCGTGTGGGGCGGTGGGCAATTAATCGTTGGTGATCGCGTGTCAATCGGCCCGGGCTCAGTCCTGCTCACGGCAGTGTATACGCACAGAGAAGGTTTGAAAATGGTAGACGGATTGGGTGAAGGTGAAGCCCGGGCCGCCTATGGACATCTGGTGATCAAAGATGACGTATATATTGGCGCGAATTGCTCGCTGATGCCTGATATTACCATTGGTGAGGGAGCAGTCATAGGCGCAGGCAGTTTTATGAACACAGATGCAGAACCGTGGGGTATATATGCTGGAAGTCCGGCCAGAAAGATAGGCGTGCGCCCGCAGAATCCGATAAACAAGAAGGATTGATAATATGAACGTTGCCATGATGCAGCCCTCATTTATTCCATGGCAGGGATATTTTGAACTCATATTGCAATCGGATATATTTGTGATTCTGGATGATTTTCAATTCTCATACCAGAGCTACCACCAAAGAAATAGGCTCTTTGTTAATAAAGAACAGGTTGATTGGTATTCTATACCAGTAAAAAAGGATATTTCTTTTAAGGCCCCGCTTAATCAAGTTGCGATTAACGAAGCAAGCAATTGGCGGGACAAGATGTGGAAGAGAATAAGGGCGAATTATTCTAAAGCTGCATATTTTACTATCATAGCACCATGGGTAGAAGCCTGGCTTTTTGAGGCAGCCCGGTCTCTTTCTTCACAGAATACTGCTTTCATCAAATTTGTGAGCGGACTTCTAGGCTACAGAGGCCAGTTTCGTTTTAGTTCGGAACTGCCCTCGGCAAAAGCGCGTTCAGAAAGGGTGGCAGAATTGCTTCGCTGGTGCGAGGCACAAACCTACTTCTGCGCCCGGGGTTCTTTCAACTATATGTTTGTAGACAAAGTATTTCCCCTGCCAAATATAAGAGTTCTTTTTCAGAATCATCAACCGGCACCGTATATTCAGGTTGGTTCAAATGATGAATTTATTCCGTATTTATCAATATTAGACGCACTTATGAATATCGGACCGGAGCAGACCAGGGCCTGTGTTTTGCAAGGAACCGGGAAGTGGTTTTCCTGGGAAGAAATGAAATTGGAAGCACTCGGCGATAGTGATCATGACAAGCAGGATTATAAATAAACTGGCCGGTACAGGTAAATCTATAAAGGGAGAAACTATGAGTAGGAAGATGGAAATAGTAGCTGAAATGTCAGCAAACCATGGCAAAGATATCAACATTGCCAAACAGACTATCAAGGCGGCCAAAGAAGCCGGGGCGGACGCGGTCAAGATGCAGACTTATACCGCCGACACTCTCACCATTGACTGTGATAACGAGTATTTCAGGATTGATCACGGTACCCTCTGGGATGGCATGACTTTATACAAATTGTACCAGGAAGCCTACACTCCCTGGGAATGGCATAAAGAGTTGTTTATATACGCTGAGAAAATTGGAATAGAACTTTTCTCAACACCTTTCGATAAGAGCGCGGTTGACCTGCTGGAGGAATTAGATGTTAAAAGGTATAAAATTGCCTCTCCCGAGATAAGCGATATCCCTCTTATTGAATATGCAGCTTCAAAAGGGAAGCCTGTCATCATATCTATCGGTATGGCAGCATTAGAAGATATATACGATGTAGTAGAAGCGTGTAGAAGGCAGGGTAATTCAGATATTACCTTGTTGCAATGCACCTCCGAATATCCGGCTAAACCTGAAGATGCCAATCTTTTGCTTATGCAAGATATGAAGGAACGTTTCCGGGTGAAAACTGGATTGTCTGATCACACCATGGGGCACGAAGTTGCAGTGATTGCAGCGGCTATGCAGGCGTCTTTGTTGGAAAAACACTTCATCATGGATCGTAGTGTAGGCGGACCAGATGCGAGCTTTTCTATGGATACGGAAGAATTTAAACAAATGGTTTCAGAAGTACGAAGGGTAGAACGCATTATGGGTCAAGTAAATTACGATCTTGATGAGCAAAAGAAAAAGAGCAGAGAGTTCGCCAGGTCATTATTCGTAGTCCAGGATGCTAGAGCGGGTGAAATAATTACTGATTTAAATGTTAGATCCATCAGGCCTGGATATGGGCTGAGCCCAAGATATATTGACGTAATATATGGCAAGAGATTTTCCTCTGAAGTAAAACGCGGGACTCCATTAAGCTGGGAAATGGTCATTGACAATAATTTGAAAGATTAAACCGAATCATCGGTATAAGTAGATTATCTAAGCAAAGTCAGAGTACGCAGGAGGATGTGCTTGTTATGGCGGACGGTTCCGACTTTATGAAGGGTCAAATAATGTAAGAAATGATCTCAAAGCCACTGGAAGGCCATAGAGTTCAGATAGTTGAGGATGAGTAGGCAGTACAGTAGCTGCACGCAGCATGCCGTTCAAAACCCCTCAAAATATCGTACGATTTATGTTGCATAATTTCGATCCATTTTGTATTATAATCGTACGAGGTGATTAAAGTGAATGATACAACAAAAGTTATTAGCGCTACTGAGTTTAAGACCAACCTGGGCAAGTATATTGACTATGTAACCGAAGACCATGAGGTTATTATTACGAAAAACGGCAAAAAGGCCATACGAATTACACCGTATATCACAGATATCGAACGATATTACATGGTAAAGGAAAACGCTTTGGATTATCAATATGGCGGCAAGAAGGTCTCATATGAAGAATTTATGGAGATTTATGAAAAAAGCGAGCTGAGAATGGAGTATATCAACGGAGAAATCGTTCTTCTGGATTCCCCCGGCACCTACCATCAGGATATTTCCGGCAACCTATATATCCATCTTAGATCATATCTGAAAGGCCAAAACTGCAAGGTTTTTTATGCGCCCTTTGATGTTCATTTTTATAAGAAAGGCCTAAAGATACCTGATGTGATGCAGCCCGATCTGCTCATTGCATGCGATTTAGATACTGCTGTTAATGAAAAAGATCGATATATGGGTACGCCTACACTCTGCATCGAAATTCTGTCAAAAAGCACTCGCTCAAAGGACATGATAGATAAGCTCAATACCTATATGATGTCCGGGGTGCGGGAATTCTGGATTGTCAATCCTATTAGACATTCCATTCTGGTTTATGGTTTTAAGGATTTTGATATTGACGAATACACTGTCTATAAACATGGAGAGACTGTATTTTCTTATTATTTTGAAGGATTAGAGGTCCCGACAGATGAAATATTTGAGAGTTAAAGAACAGCAATTCCCAGCTGCCACCGTTAAACTGATTCTATTTAAACATTGCGAAAAAACAAATAGCCGCCCCCAAAGAGACGGCTGAGAGAAGAGGGAAAAAATTGCAAAGGTTGCAATGCAATAATAATAAATAAGCCCCGATAATCAAGCGGTGATGTCGAGGCTTGCGCCCACCTGTGGCGCTACGGACTGCTCCATCGTCTTTAGTAAGGACGCAGTATTCAGTTCTGTCGCCTCCATGGCCTTCTTTAGGATCGCTATCCCGGCTGACTGCTGTACTTGAACGCTGCTTAAATCCATCGACAAAGCTGCTATATCCATGTCATTTCCTCGCTTCTCATACTATTCTGGCCTGGATCACACCACCAGGTCCAGCTGCTGAATACTGCCCATGGTCCCATCATTTTCACGTAGGAAGAAACCGCTGCTTCTCACCTCAGCCAGGCTTTCGTTTTCACTGTTTTTTATGGAAAAGGGGCTAGTCAGGCTGCCCAGGTAGATGGCGCCGATTCCCTTTTCGCCTATAGCCACCAGCTGCTGGTTGCCGTCTTTATCCTGGCTCCAGATGCGCAGATTCTGGTATATAGAATCGCTCTCATCAATCCAGCCGTTGCCGTCTTCGTCATAAGCTGCCAGTTCGGCAAAGCCGTCGCCGGAACCGGGGCCGAAGAGCTCGCTGCCATCGTTTATGACTCCGTCCTGGTTCTTATCAAGGGCCAGAAAACCGCTGCCCGGCTCCAGAGAAGCCAGCTGCTCCTGATCTCCGTCTGCATCGAGATCGAACTGGAATGTCGTCTCTCCAAAGGCGGCTGCCGGACCGTCGAAGTTGATCACAAGGGGATCTATAGCATTTCCGGCCCGGATATGGATCTCATTCTGGCTGATAAACTGACGGCTCATATTAACCTGCAGGGAGGCGTTTATTTCCCGGCCGTCAGCGGTTTTTATCACCGCCTGAGCCGCGAAAGTGCTGCATTCGCTCTCCACAAATCTCTCCACCCGGTCGTATCTGAATCCCCAGTTGAGGCGGCTTTGACCTGATGCAGAGTTGTTCGTTGCGGCCGCGGGGAGCTGGTCCCCGCGGTGCTTCTTGAGCTTAAGTACAGAGAAACGAATCTCCTTCCCGGTAAGGAACTCCAGAAGAGTTTTGATCAATTTAAGCTTGGCCTGGTCTGCATCGGAGAGGAGCGATTCTTCATCTTCTTCCTGGCAGGCGCAGGTTTTATTTAACTGAGCCTGTTCGGAGATGTTTACAGTGTCATTAATATTGAATAAATTTGCTAAAGCATCGTCCTGTGAACCCGAAACAGCATTTGAACCATTGGTCTGTAATTGCATGCTTTCATTAAGCTGTTTTTCCTGGTATAAATCATGAGTAGAGGTCATCTGAACTTGCGAACTCAGAATCTTCATAATTGAACAACTCCTTAATGTCATCCATGACAAACAAACATCCTAATAGCAATATCGGTTTTTGCGGGCTTTGGCTTTAGTATTTAACTTAATCAGACCCCAAGGTCCTAAATAGAATAAATATCCTGAAAAAAAGCGACTAGGAATTAAAGTATTTTCCAATTACGGACGATAAATACGATATGAATATAAGTTGTTAAGGAGGCCAATATCATGAAAGTTGAAGGGCAGGCTGTAAAGCAGGATGTCTTCCCGCTTTCGACCAGGGATATAAGCAGTAAAGTGAAGGAGAAAAAGCAGGAAACCCTGTCAGAATCAGTTCTGGCTGTACAAAATGAAACCAGCCGGGAAGAAATTGTTGAAGCGGTGAAGTTTGCCAATGAGGCGATAAAAATATCTATGCATCATCTGGAATTTGTTTTTGAGGATGATAATCCTGACTACCAGGTTAAAGTGGTGGATAGCAAAAATGGCAAAATTATCAGAGAAATCCCGCCCGATTATATAATGAAAATTAGGGAAAATATCAAGAACAGCATTGAAGATGATCTAGGCATCATACTTGATGAAATTGTCTAAACTATTGTCAATATTTTTCGATATATTGCTATAGACAGTTAAGATGCATTAAATATCATCGGTAAAACAGGGAGGAAATACTATGTCGATGACTGCACAGGCTTATGACCAGTACCAAAAAACCAGCATGGATACTCTAACACCTGGCAGGCTTCTGCTTATGCTATATGATGGTGCTATCAAAAATATCAGCATAGCCCGAGAGGCTATTGAGAATAAGGATGTCAATACAGCGCACCTGAATATCGTAATTGCGCAAAAAATAATGGTGGAACTCATGACCACCTTGAATATGGAATACAGCATAGCTGAAAATCTGTATGCTTTATATGAATATATGTACAACCAGCTGGTTGCGGCCAATGTAAAAAAAGACGTAGCGCTGCTCATGGAAGTACAGGAATTTCTGTGCGATCTGCGCCAGACCTGGGATCAGGCGATAAAGAGCCTGGGGAAAAATAGCGTTTATCATGGCAATACACTGAAGCACCTCAATGTTACAGGCTAAGAGCTATGGATAAAGAGCACGATATTCTGAAAAAAATAATAGAAGATCTGCAAGAAGTGGCTGCTGTTTCAAACGAGCAGCTTGCTTTGTCTCAATCAGCCGCCGCTAGGGAAGATGTGAGTCCTGAATTCATTGTGCTCATAAAACAAAGAGATGGGCTGCAGGAGGAGATTGAAAAGCTTGTTGCTACTCTACCCGGGCAGAGGGAGAATCCGGGTTTGAAAAACGACCATTTGGCAGGTGAGAAAATATACGAGCTTGCTGCCGCTATCGAGAAAAATGACCAGCAGATCCGTCTGAATATGGAAAAATTTCTATCCGGAGTTGACAACAAGTTAAAGAATCTGCGTAAAAGCAAACAGGCTTTAAAAGCCTACTCCCCGAGCGGACAGACCAATCCGTGGTTTTTTGACGGTAAAAGGTGAGAAACTTGCAGTCCAGCTCAATTTTCATTCCGAATTTTCGCTAGATTAAATATCATAATCATTTTAAAAGAGTAGGATTTTTGAAGTATAATTATCTTATCTGATTTATATAGTATGCAAATATGGCCAGAGGGAAAAATATCGATATGAGTGATATTGTAGATAAAATCATTGAGAATTTTGCCGAACAGCACCAGCTGTACAGTCAGATGTGCGAGCTGGCCCGCCAGCAATTAGATATTCTTGAGGGGCAACCTGCGCCCTCGGAAAGTGAGAGAATTCAAGAACTGCTCAGCCAGCGCCAGGAGATTCTGGCCTCGATTATGTTGTTAAATGACGATAACAAGCAGTATCAGGTCCAGGCAATAGAGCAAACGGGAATAAAGCATTTTGTTTTAAGCGAGCTAAAAGATTGCATAGAACATGAGCAGTTCGCCAGACTGCAATCCCGCATAGCTGATCTGGGAGCTTTGTTAGAGAGCATTAATTCCATTGACAAGCAGAACCAGAGAGTGATGGAGACTGGGATTCCCAGCGGGAAAAAGGCTACCAGCATTCAGGCCCAAAAAGCCTACCGAAGCGCTATGGAGAGTAATAAAAAGAGTCAATAGAGGATCTTCTACTAAACGGTCTTGCACCGGAGTAAACGCCGTTTTCCTTGAAACTCCAGGGCTAGAAGTATATAATTAATACTACGGTTGTCCGACCTGCGTCTAAGCAGTTGGAGAGCCAATCTTTTATTAAAGTGAGGGATTGCTTCAGATGTTCCAAGACAAAACTTTATTGTGCGAGGATTGCGGAAGAGAGTTCACGTTCACGGTAGGGGAACAGGAATTCTACCAGGAAAAAGGTTTTGAAAACGAGCCCAAACGCTGCCGGGAATGTCGTGTAAGCCGCCGCAATAACCGCTCAGGGAAAGCACCGCGGGAAATGTATTCGGCAGTATGCGCTCAATGCGGAACAGAGACCCAGGTGCCTTTTAAGCCCGTCGAGGACCGGCCTGTTTACTGCATGGAATGTTTTCAGCAAATCAAGTCCAATGCAATGTAGATAGATAGGAATTATCCCGCCGGGCTGACAATCAGCCCGGTTTTTTTATTTTAGTGATTACTTTATTCATATATTAGGAGATAATAAATTAACCCCGGGACTATTTGAAAAATGAGCGTTTGGATGCTTATCATATAAGAGCCTATTTATAGATAAATACCAGGCAATAGACGGGAGTATATATCAGTTCTCAACCACATATTTCTAAAGGGTTTTTGAGGCTGAAGGCGAATATATTACATCACAAGTAGAGTAGATATTAGGGTATGTGATTGCATCATCCAGCAAGCAGATGGAAATTGATATAGCGATTCTCCAGGCTGGTAGAAATAGTCTTTAATAGTTAATATAACTACAGTTCGGAAAGGAGTGGTCTTATGAAGTTCGACATCAGGGGAAGACACATCGAAGTTACAGATGCTCTGAGAGATTACACCACAAAAAGACTTTCCAAATTAGAGAAGTACCTGGAGGACGTAAAGGGGGTCCAAGTTGCCCTTTCAGTCGAAGGCGACCACCATAAAGTGGAAGTAACGATTCCGCTTAATGGGATGATACTTCGCGGGGAAGAAAGCAGTGATGATATGTACAGCTCGATAGATATGGTAGAGGAGAAACTTGAAAAGCAGATTGAAAAGTACAGGACCAAACTGGTCAAACACCACCGGGGTGCCGGGCTGAAGAAGGCCCTGGCCGAGGAAGTACAACAGCAGCTATCAGCAAACGATGCTGAAGAGAAGTTTAAAATAACCCGAACCAAACGTTTTGCCTTCCGCCCTATGGATGAAGAAGAAGCGATAATGCAGATGAACCTGCTGGGACACAGCTTTTTCGTTTTCTTTAATGCCGAGAGTGAGGAGGTAAACGTAGTTTACAAGCGAAAAGACGGAAATTATGGATTGATCGAGCCTGACCTTGATTAGTTGAATGCGGGACCCAGAAAATGATAATATTACGTTAGCATTAGGAACCTGATGGTTCCTTTTTTTTTGAAGAGAGGTATAGCCAGTGATTAAGAATTTTTTTAAAAATTTATTGGATGATGATGCTAAAGAAGTACGCAAACTGCAGCGACTGGTCGATAAAGTAAACCAGTTGGAGGCCCGGTACGAGTCTCTGCCTGATGAGCAGTTTCCAATTATAACCCAAGAATTGAAGGAAAAGTTAAAGAAAGGTCAGGGACTAGACGATATATTACCTGAAGGGTTTGCCGTAGTGCGTGAGGCAGCTCGCCGGACCCTGGGGATGCGGCACTTCGATGTCCAGCTAATTGGCGGCATGGTGCTGCACCAGGGGAGAATAGCCGAGATGAAGACCGGTGAAGGTAAGACTCTGGTTGCCACTCTTCCGGCTTACCTGAATGCTCTGGAGGATAAAGGGGTTCACATCGTAACAGTGAACGATTACCTGGCCTCACGCGATGCCAGATGGATGGGACCCGTTTACGAGTTCTGCGGTCTATCAGTAGGACTTATCGTTCATGGATTGACTTACGCGGAGCGCAAGGCGGCTTATGCATGCGATATTACCTATGCTACCAACAATGAACTCGGTTTTGACTACCTGCGTGACAACATGGTAGTAGCCCCCGAGAACATGGTGCAAAGACCGCTCAACTACGCCATCATCGACGAAGTGGACTCCATTCTCATTGATGAGGCCAGGACTCCGCTGATTATTTCCGGGGAAGGCGACAAGCCGACTGATCTGTATTATCGTATCGCCAAGTTTGTTCCCCGTCTGGTCAAGGAAGAAGATTATATCGTGGATGAAAAAGGCCACCTGGTTACCCTTACCGAAGACGGAGTAAAAAAGGTTGAAAAGCATTTTGCTGTCGAGAACCTGGCAGATAATATGGAGCTGGCTCATCATATGAACCAGGGACTCAAAGCCCATTGTTTAATGCGCCTCGACCGGGATTATGTGGTCAAGGACGGCGGGGTTATTATTGTCGATGAATTTACCGGGCGGTTGATGTTTGGCCGCCGCTACAGCGATGGACTGCATCAAGCAATAGAGGCCAAGGAAGGGGTTAAAATCGAAAAGGAATCCCAGACCCTGGCCACTATTACGTTTCAGAACTATTTTCGCATGTACAAGAAACTGGCTGGTATGACTGGTACGGCTAAAACCGAGGAACAGGAATTTCGGAAAATATATGGCATGGATGTAGTGGCCATACCCACACATATGCCTATGGTCAGGGATGATCGCCCGGATATCATATATCGCACCGAGAATGGAAAGTTTAACGCGGTTGTAGATGATATTGTGGATAAGCACGTAAAGGGCCAGCCGGTCCTGGTGGGCACCATATCCATTGAAAAATCAGAGATCTTGAGCAATATGCTCGCCAAACGGGGCATTAAGCACCAGGTCCTTAATGCCAAGCATCATGAAAAGGAAGCGCAGATCATAGCCCAGGCCGGGCAGGCCGCAACTGTGACCATCGCCACCAACATGGCAGGGCGCGGCACCGATATTGTCCTCGGGGAGGGGGTTACTGAACAAGGCGGATTGTATGTACTGGGAACCGAGAGGCATGAAGCGCGGCGCATCGACAACCAGCTGCGCGGCCGCTCCGGACGCCAGGGCGATCCCGGCGAATCGAGGTTTTATGTCTCCATGGAAGACGATTTGATGCGCCTTTTCGGTTCAGCTAATATCGAAGGCTGGATGGACAAGTTTGGCATGGATGATAGCATGCCTATTGAAACCAGCATCGTCAGCCGGGGTATAGAAAATGCGCAGAAAAAAGTAGAAAGCCATAATTTTGATATCAGGAAACATGTCCTGGAATACGATGATGTTATTAACCAGCAAAGAGAAGTCATCTATGGCGAGCGAAAAAAGGTTCTATTCGGAGAAGACTTAAAAGAAACTGTGGCTGCCATGATCGACGATGTAATCGACCAGGTGGTCGACAGTTTTTCGGGAGAGCAGAAGTATTCTGACAACTGGGATTTGCCTGGTTTATATACGTACGTAGAACAGAATATCCTTCCCCAGCCCGATTTTACGCTGGATGATCTAAAGGATATGACCAACTACGATATGAAGTATTTTCTTCAGGAAAAGACCCATGCAGTTTACGAAGCCCGTGAAAAGGAACTGGGCAGTGAGACCATGCGGGAGTTGGAAAGAGTAGTCCTGCTCCGCATAATCGATGAGAAATGGATGGACCACATCGATGCCATGGACCAGCTGCGCAATGGGATCGGCCTGCGGGCCTACGCTCAGAAAGACCCTTTGATTGAATACCGCTTTGAGGCTTATGAAGCATTTCAGGCCATGATCTATAGTATCAAAGAAGATGTCGTCAGATTTATTCTCCGCGTTAAAGTGGTTCAGAAGCTGGAAGAAAAAGCGACAGTTGAAAGCCAGGGCGGCGAAGCGGAGAAAAAACCGGTCAAAGCCGGTCCGAAAGTAGGCCGCAATGATGCCTGCCCCTGCGGGAGCGGCAAGAAATACAAAAAGTGTTGTGGGAGAGGTGTTAGTTGATGGATCTAACAACTCTGATAGGAATAGTCGGAGGGATTATAGCTCTGCTGGGGGCCTTTATGCTGGAAGGCGGTCACCTGACCGGTCTGGTCGGGTTGACGGCAGCTATGATAGTTTTTGGTGGTACGTTTGGAGCCACCATTGTCAGTTATACCATGGAAGAATTGAAAAAGCTCCCCTATTTTTTCAAGATGATATTCACCGAGAAACATGTCGATTATGCAAGTGTTTTGGATTCCCTGGTTGATACGGCCGACATGGCCCGCCGGGAAGGGCTGCTAAGCCTGGAGAGCCGGCTGTCCGAAATCGACAACCAGTTCTTTGCCCGGGGCTTGCAGCTGGTTATCGACGGGACCGATCCCGAGCTGACCCGCAATATGTTGGAGATGGAAATAGAAGCCTTTGAAAGCGGTGAGAAAGTCGGGTTCGAAATATTTATGACCATGGGCGGCTTCGGCCCTACATTCGGCATCGTTGGAACGGTTATGGGCATGGTGCACGTTTTATCAAACCTGTCGTCGCCCGATGAACTCGGGCCCGCGATTGCGGTCGCATTCCTGGCTACTCTATACGGTATTTTTTCCGCCAATATGTTCTGGATACCATTCGCAACCAAAATCAAGGTTAAGACCAGCCGGGAGTCTCTGCTGATGGCGATGATCCTGGAAGGAGTGCTCTCCATACAGGCAGGAGAAAACCCACGTGTTATCAGGGAAAAATTGATGACTTTCCTGGCCCCCGAAATCAAGGAAGTCATGATGGAACAAGAAAGGCTTCAGAAGGGAATGTAACCCATGGCCAAATCAAAGAAGAAAAAGCATGAAGGCGGCGAAGAAGGCGGCGGAGGTATGGAACGCTGGCTGATAAGCTATGCTGACTTTATAACCCTTTTGATGGTCTTTTTCGTGGTACTATACGCTATGAGTAAGGTCGATACGGCTAAATATCAGGCGATGGCCAATTCGCTGAGCGTGGTGCTGGCAGGACAATCCTCATCAGTGTTGAACACCCAGGGACCTTCGATAGTGCCTGGGATTTCAGGACAGCAGGTCAAAGAGAGTCCTGGAGACATGTCGGCCAACCAGGCACAGCTAGAAGAAGTTAAGAAGCTGGTCGGCGAATTCATCAAAAATCAGGATCAGGAGGCCGCTAAAGCTCAGCAAGCCGGCAACACCAACGTGACAAAATTGAGCGATAGCATTATCATTTATGAACAGGAGAGGGGACTGGTGATCAGCTTCAAAGACACGCTGCTTTTCGCCAGCGGTTCCGATGAATTGACCCCCCGGGCAAAAAACATTATCAGCGGTGTGGGTGCTGCTCTGAATAAGATCCCCAATTACATAAGGGTCGAAGGGCATACCGACAACCTGCCCATAAGCAACAGCCGTTTTTCATCAAACTGGGAGCTTTCGGTTCTAAGAGCTTCCAATGTCGTACACGTTCTTGGGGAATCGGCCGGCATTGAACCGAGTCGGCTCAGCATCGTAGGCTATGGAGAGTACCGACCCCTGGTTCCCAATGAGGACAATTTGACCCGGGCCATGAACCGGAGGGTGGATGTCGTCATTTTGAAGCAGAAGTACGATTATTTTGAACCGCCGAAAAATGTTGATTCGCCCAGCACCCAGAAGAGCAATTAAGGGAGTGAGACTATGATAGAAGATCCCCGCGCCTTATGCCGGGAAATAATCAATGGATTGAATGAGATGAGGGCTTCTCTTTGACATACAGGACTTGAAGAACCAGATATCGCTGCTGCAGGATCAGACGTTAAAAGAGACTTTCTGGAACAATACCCAGGAAGCACAGGCCGTGTTAAAAAAAATCAGCTACCTTCAGGAAGAGGTCAACCGCTTTCAGGATCTCTGGGAGCGGGTCAACTATCTCCATGATGTAATAGAAATTGCCGAACAGGAACATGAAAAAGAGATGCTTCGTGAAAGTGTGAGCGAATTGAGCGTGCTATTCAAAGAATACCGCGACTATGAGCTCCTTGTGCTTTTTTCTGGGCCTCATGACCAGAATAATGCCATCGTATCTCTTCATGCCGGCGCCGGGGGGACCGAAGCTCAGGACTGGGTTCAGATGCTTCTGCGCATGTATACCCGCTGGTGCGAAAACTCTAGCTATAGTGTGGAGATTCTGGACTTCCTGGACGGTGATGAAGCCGGTTTAAAGAGCGCTACTTTTTTAGTCAAGGGCGACTATGCCTATGGGAAACTGAAATGCGAAGAAGGAGTCCACCGCCTGATCAGGATATCTCCCTTTGATTCATCCGGAAGACGCCACACATCTTTCGCGGCCATAACGGTAATGCCCGAGATCAGCCAGGACCTTGAAGTGCAGATAAATCCTGAAGAACTGCGTATAGACACTTTCCGTTCCGGAGGAGCAGGGGGACAGCATGTTAATAAAACTGATTCGGCGGTTAGAATTACCCATATACCGACTGGAATCGTGGTACAATGTCAAAATGAGCGGTCACAGCACTCCAATCGCCTGGCGGCGATGAAAATCCTGCAGGCCAAACTCTACCAGTTGAAGCAAAAGGAAGCTGATGACAATCTGCAAAAACTAAAAGGTGAATACAAAGAGATTGCCTGGGGGAGCCAGATAAGGACCTATACCTTGAATCCTTTTTCGCTCATCAAGGACCACCGCACCAACCTGGAGGTTGGCAACGTCCAGTCAGTCCTGGATGGGGATCTGGATGATTTTATTTATACGTATTTGATTAAAAACCGCGAGTCAAAACAGAACTAGTAAGATATAGGGTGGGACGAAAACCAGTCCTTGACTTCAAGGAGTACAAACGAATAGATCAAAGAAAAGTGAGGGAACACGCGTGAGGGAGATTAGCCAGGAAGCCGTAGAACAAGTTTCACGGCAGGCCAAGATAATCCGCGAGGATATCATTACAATGCTGGCCGAAGCAGGCTCCGGACATACCGGAGGATCACTCTCGTCGGCCGATATCGTGGCCGCGCTGTATTTTTGGGCGATGAACATAGACCCGGAAAGACCGTACCAGCAAGACCGGGACCGATTCGTACTGAGCAAAGGGCATGCGGCGCCAGTACTATATGCAGCGCTGGCCGAGAGAGGTTTCTTCCCCCGGGAATGGCTGAGCAGACTTCGCAAACTGGGCAGTCCATTGCAGGGGCATCCAGACCGCCTCAAGGTGCCGGGCGTAGAAGCCTCTACCGGTTCACTGGGGCAGGGTATTTCCTGGGCGGTGGGGATGGCCCTGGCCGGAAAAATCGACCGTAAAGATTACCGGGTCTATGCTCTTTTGGGCGATGGTGAACTTGAAGAAGGGATGGTCTGGGAGGCGGCGATGGCCGCTGCTCATTACCGGCTGGACAATCTAACCGCCTTTGTCGACTACAACGGACTGCAGATCGACGGCCGCATTGCGGATGTGATGTCTCCGGAGCCGATTGCGGATAAATTCAGGGCATTTGGTTGGCAGGTCCTGGAGATCGACGGTCATTCGCACCGGGAGATAATGGAGGCCATAGAGGCTTCCCAGGGAGCGGCCGGCCGGCCGTTTGCGGTCATTGCGCATACTACCAAAGGCAAAGGTTGCTCGTTTATGGAAGACCGCGCCGAATGGCATGGAGTGGCCCCTAAGCCGGAAGAGGCCGAGCGGGCTCTGTCTGAGCTGCGGTCTTTATAGAAAATTGATTTGAGCGTGACAAGGGTTCGGGGCAAGGGGACGGTTCTTTTGCCTCACCCTTTCTAAGGCAAGGGGTGAGGCAAAAGAACCGTCCCCTTGCCCCGAACCCTTGTCACTTAACGCCATAAGATAAAGGAGGAGCAGGATTGGAAAAGCAAGCGACACGCGATGCCTACGGACAGGCTCTGGTTGAGATGGGCAAGATTCATCAAGATATAGTAGTCCTGGATGCTGACCTTTCCAAGTCAACTAAGACGGCGGATTTTGCCAAGGCCTTTCCCGAGCGGTTTTTTAACGCCGGCATAGCTGAACAAAACCTGATGGGGATGTCTGCTGGTCTGGCAACCTGTGGAAAGATAGTCTATGCTAGTACCTTTGCGGTTTTTGCTACCGGGAGGGCCTTTGAACAGGTTAGAAACTCGCTGGCTTACGGAAAGCTCAATGTAAAGGTATGCGCCACTCATTCCGGCATAACGGTAGGAGAAGATGGCGGATCTCACCAATCCGTAGAAGATATAGCTTTGATGCGCAGTGTACCTAACATGACGGTCATCGTTCCCGCTGATGGAGTGGCAACCCGCAAGGCGGTTTCAGCTGTCTATAGACGGGAAGGACCGTGCTACTTGAGGTTGGGTCGCCCGGCTCTACCGATAATACACAGTCAGGATGCTGATTTCGAGATAGGCCGGGGAATTGAGCTTATGAATGGCCCCGATGCTACCTTGATCGCCTGTGGATTGATGGTATCTAAATGCATAGAAGCAGCCCGGGAGTTGGAGAAGGAAGGCATTAAGCTTTCCGTAATCGACATGCATACCATTAAACCCCTGGATGAAGATTTGATTGTTCGCAAAGCACGTGAGACCGGCGCAATCGTGACAGCTGAAGAACACAGCGTTTTGGGGGGATTGGGCAGTGCAGTCTGTGAGTGTGTTTGTGCAAATCACCCCGTACCGGTATTAAGACTGGGAATCGAGGATGTTTTTGGGCAGTCTGGAAGCCCTGATGAGCTTTTGGATTATTATGGTCTAAATGTCGAACAAGTCATGATAAATGTCCGGAAAATTTTGAAAATGAAGTCCTAATAAAAGGGATTTGTCAGAGTAATGTAGAAGCACCCTGTGTAGAAAATGTTTCTTTCTAGGAATTATACAGGATGGCCTGCCCATGGTATTCAAACACTAAGTGGTGTGACAAGAATTCTGGGCAAGGGCGGGGCAAGGGGACGGTTCTTTTGCCTCACCCTTTACTAAGGCAAGGGGTGAGGCAA
>CAZWPO010000027.1:0-31990 GCA_964635975.1 uncultured Syntrophomonas sp. | reverse complement strand
GGAATGAGTTGGGTAAGTTGTTCTGTTCCAAACACAGAGTCTTTCAGTGATAGAAAGATATGTCTAAACAAATTAAGTCTTTCTTTTGAATAGTTTTTAAATTCACCGCGATCTTTTTCTTCCCAATTAGACCATTCACGGAGCCAATCAATATCTACATAATCTGTAGCTCCATTTTGCTTACCAAGTTTCATAAGTTCATCATTGACTTCATCTAGACTCTCAATCATGTTTTGAAAATCATAAAATAAATGTGGTGGCAATTGTTTATGATCTCCTAAGAGAAGCCAACGGTGCCCAGTTTGTAGTGGAAGCGCAAGATCAAATCCATGGGCCTTACCTGCTTCTTCGATAATGGACCAATCAAAAGTCCAATCGAATTCGTCGCTGCCTTCTGCCAAAGTTGCCAAATCTGCTGATGTTGCAGTGCTGTACGTTATAATAGCAGAACGCTTAGTTAGTTCCTGAAAATCCTTCACAAACCTAACATTATTATCATTTCGTTGAGATAAGAGCTGTTCCCATTTTTTTATTAATTCTGTATTATCTGTTCCAGCAGCGATTTCCAATGCAGCTTCGTTTAAAATTCGTTTAGATACCATCTCAACATGATCATAATCCTTATTATCGGGACGTCTATTACCAATTCTTAAACTAATTGGTTTTCTACTTTCTTCCTTAAATGCTTCTCTGTTAATCTTTTTACGTAACACATCTACTGCACCATGGGCCTGCGCTGTTATTAGTATTTGAACCATAGGATCTTCTTCAATCAATTCTCTGACAAGATGGGCGACCAAAGTTGTTTTGCCAGTCCCGGGCGGACCTTGAAGAGCATAAATTGGACGTGTTCGCATTACGTCCTGAATGACTGCCACTTTACTTTTATCTACCGTTTGTACTGTTGAACTATTAAGTTGAGATTCAATATTAGTATCAATATACACCTGGCCCGCTTGAGACAATGCTTTTAGAAGATAAGCATGATCATCTAAATTTTGAATTGCATGTTTTCTTCTTTGGATTAGCAGTGTCTGCCCCCAGTGACCTAAAGTTCGAAGATAGCATTCCGCTCCTTTATCATAATTCTCGCTTCCATTTGATTGCCGTTTTATTACAATCTGTTTACATTCAGGTTCAATTCTTTCAATTTCCCATTTCTTTTGATCAAAAGACTGTACTTTAAGACCCTTCATTTCTGAAAGAATAACTATGTTACAATCAGGCCTTCCCGAAGACCATTCAAGTTGAAAATGCTGACACATTTCAGGAATTTTGATACGACCAACTGCTCTTCGTTTTGGTGGAGGGACTTCTTCAAGAGTAAGTCTGTCGATTCCATTTTCAAATTTATACTCTATAACCGAGACTGTAAAAATTTCATTCATACGAAAATATAATTCCAATTGATTCATCGCTCTAAGGAAATTCTGCAACTTTTTAATGTCTCGCCGCCCCTGATAAGTAGGTGAAAAAATAGGCAGATAATCCTTCCAATTTACCGAAGGTTCTCTACCTAATTGTCTTCTGTCATTTACTAATGTCACTCTTACTCTTGCATTTTCCAAAGTAAGGGTATCGTTACCATCGCCTTTTCTAAACTCAGTAGGGCTTAAGAGATAAGCTGCATCCCAGGGTAAAGTCTGATGAGATTCATATGAGGTAATAAAATAGTTCAATATTTTCCCGATAAGAATGTATAGACCTTCAGAAGTGGCACTTGCTATAAGTAATTTTCCATCATCTAAATCCTTTTGAATAAAGCGTTTTAAGGATGCAACATGATTTCTATTTACTGGACTAAATTCTTCGCTTGGATCATCTAGTTGAAAACCCGCATCTTTTATTTTATTAATAAAATTATCGTTTTTGGGGTTAATAATAAGATCTAAATACGATGGCGAACCATTATCAAATGTCCTAAGAGCATTGACTGCTCTATCGATTTTTCTAAGCAGTGAAAATGTATTTATTTCTTGATCACGTGTAAGTATATTTAAAACTTCATGCTCAGCAGGAAGTAAGTAGTCTATATCATATTTTGTATTAGATAAACTAAAGATTTTTAATAATAAGAATCCAAAAGCTCTCCAATCTTCACGAAAACTATACTGAACTGAACTAGGTGAAGTTGTTATTGGTAAATTTGTTACTTGTTCTCCAAGCCTAATGCTCCACTCAAAACCTCCTAGTCGCATTGAATCAGGTTCTATTTTAGGGTTAAAAAATATACTATCTGAAGAAATATTCCGATGAAAGATGCCCTGAAGATGTAATTTTCTGATTCCTTCGGCAATATTTCCGAATGCCCTCCAAATCGAGATTCGCACTTCTTTCTTAGTTAAGTTCTCCCTCTTAAGCCACTCTACATCGCTTCGTTTATTCATATATTCCGATAGCCTATCGTACCCTTCACTAGTACTTTTCATAACTAAAATAAAGGATTTATTCAATCGGTCATACCCAGCATCACGAATTGTTAGAAGACCAGCATCAACTCCGGGAGAACTAGTTATACGATACAATTTACGTAGTTCAGAATTCCAAAGGGCCCGAAAATAATCCATATTGGAATCCTTGGCGGGCCATATTTTGGCTAAATAATTATATCCATCTAAATCTACAGCTTTATATAGTCTATAAACACTGCTATCAGTTTCAAGCTCAGTATAAATCTCGTATCGTTCGTCCAAGATTTTATTTATCATTCTTTCTCACTCCCTTGTAGCTTCCTTCGTTATTAAACTATATTTCTCCTTTATTTTCCACTATTCTCCATAATAAAACATAATTGAAGATATATAATCCCTGGTAACACCTATTTTGACTCTCCATCCCCCATTTCGAAACGTTAAGATAGTATCGGTTGTATCAACGGAATACTATGAAAGCACCGGGGCGTCCCAGCACTTAGTGCTCCCTGTTTGCGCCGAGACTGCCCCTATCCCGCTGCAGGAACAGGCTCCGGGCCTCTTCCACCCCGATCATCCTCGTTTATCTAGAATACATGGATTGCCCTCCAGGGCCTGGCGCCGATCTGCTTCGCATATCTGCGCTTACCCTCCGGGCACTCCTTTGCTTTATCCGTTACTCTCATATCTCTTGATTTCCCGGCCCTGCGCCTGATCCTTCCGCTCAGATTTCGCCTGCTCCTCCGATCTCCGCTTCTCTTCGATCGGACAAGCTCCCCGATGCTATGTCATTCCATGTCAGAGAGACGTTAATGAGATATCAATGAAGGGCGGCCGTATTATCCCCTTGATCCTGGAGGGATAACACGACCTGAGCGAGTGATTGGATTATCAAGAAGGCTGGGGGAACATGTTC
The DNA here is from genome assembly GCA_964635975.1 of uncultured Syntrophomonas sp. GTDB lineage: Bacteria > Bacillota > Syntrophomonadia > Syntrophomonadales > Syntrophomonadaceae > UBA5314. The sequence goes on along the minus strand of CAZWPO010000027.1, from coordinate 28,663 downwards.
CGCTTCGCTCCACACGTTCCCAATTGAAGGCGAGGGCTGAGATGATACCGGTCAACATAACTACTATTCTACGAAGGACCCAAAAGCTCCTGAGTCCATCCTAGAATAGACGTGCTATGAAAAGTCAATAGGTAATAAAGTTCTTTGACAATCACATAGAGATTCCGGTTACTCATTATGAGGTATTGGAGACCAGGTATAGTCTGGGTTAAACGGACGATTTTCTTTCCAAAGAGAGTAGATTAGATGTACTAACCGGCGAGCGACGGCCCCGGTTGCCACGTTTGAATGCTTACCCTGACTGCACTTCATTTCGTAAAAAGCTTTTAGTTCAGGATTGAATCTGCGGGCTGAGACGGCAGCCAACCACAAGCAGTTGCGCAAAACCGGGGAGCCCCGCTTAGACATACGATTCCGAGTACTTTCAAACTGGCCCGAAGAACGAACTGTAGCATCAATACCGGCATAGGCTACCAAAGCTTTAGCATTGGGGAAACGATTAATATCACCAACTTCGCCAATAATAGCGGCAGCCAGCACGGAACCGATCCCGGGAATAGTCTCAATGACGTGACGATAGGGTGTATCAGCGCTGGAGCGCATTTCTTCCATCACTTGGTTGATGGCTTCTTCGATGACAGCAATCTGATCTTCGATAAATTCGATTTGTTCAACCATCAGGCGCATCTCCAGGGTAAAAGCATCCAGAGCCAGGTTAATTCCAAATGTCCCTTTGGCCAGAGCCTGAATTTGTTCAGCCCGTTCTACACCGAGACGGCCTCGGGAATGCTGCTTAAGAAAATTGGTTAATTCAGAGATATCTAGCTCGGCAATTTCTTCGGGTTCGGCATATCTCTTGAGCAATTCCTTTGAAGTGTGAATAAACACATTGGAAAAACACTTGGAGTACTCGGGAAAGATTCGATCGAGGATGCCAATCACCCTGTTCTTCAATCCGCCAATCTGGTGCACAAAGTCGATCCGAACGCGAGAAAGGGTTTGCAGCTTCATTACTGTTTCCGAAGCAAGATTGGATTCGGGAGCAAGACCAAGACGCAGCATCTCAGCCAGTAGCAAGGCATCTTTTTCATCGGTTTTGGTTTTGCGAATGTAAAGATTGCGCAAAGCATCAGACTGAATGGGATTAATAACGCTTACTTTGTAGTCCAGTTCCTTTAGCTTGCAGTAGAGAGCCAGCCAGTAATGACCGGTTGCTTCCATGCAGAACCGAATTCCATCAGGGGTAGCTTCCAGACGCTTGAGCGCTTGTAGGAGCTTTTCAAAACCCCTCTTAGTATTCTCGATAAAGATCTGCATAACTGGTTTACCTGTCTCATCGATCATGCAGAGCTCGTGGCGGTGCTTAGCGATATCAATGCCGGCGTAGATCATACTTAACTCCTACTTTCGCAAAATGTGGCAGGTCCCACAGCCCTTACGAGTCTCAACCTTGCGCGTAACTCGAAGCATGCAGCAAGCCGCATCAACAACGTGCTCATTCGAGTCCTCCCGTACGGGTGGGGCTTCACTCTATTCGTCGGGACAGAATAACTTCCCAAGGAGTTCATCCGAAGCCCCCTGCCTTTACGAGAATACTTAGCCGAGTTTCCCCGGAATTCCTATGTGATTGTCAAAAGAACTAAGCTTTTTGATTTACATGCGTCTAACTACAATGTACAAGGAGTTATGTAAACCGAGAAGTCTTGAGAACAGCAAGTCTGGGTGGGCTCGATGAATGTAGCATCTGCGGGGCAGATGCTCATTACAAAAAGAAAATAGGCCATTCCTTGCGCCACAAATGGCGCTATGAATGGCCTACTATTTAACAAAATGATTAGGAACACTGGCTTTGTTACTTGCTTTTATTGGATTCAATCAGCAAACTCATGGTCTGTTTGCATACTTGAAGGCTGATTTTAGCCTGGTCTTCGGTAAGAACACCATCGGTTAGGGCCTGATTAATAGAATGAATTACCTCATCTTCTAGGTTTTCAACCTCGGATTTATATTTTGTGCGATCCGAATCAAAATCCACTTTCATATCTAAATCAGAGCGACCCAGTAAGGAGTCAACAGAAACCTCAAATGTATCAGCAATTTTTAGTAACATTAGATGATCGGGATGACGGTCTCCCGTTTCCCAACCAGCTATGGTGCTAGCAGAAATGCCAAGCATTTCTGCAAGACTCTTCTGTGTAATTTTTCGATTGTCTCTGAGTTTCTTCAACTGTTTAGCCAGCACAACTTTTCCTCCTCACTGTTCTTATTATACTTACAATCTGTAAGTGCGGAAGAAAAGCTCCCATTTTGGGCTGGTATTTGTTGACATATCCCGTTACGGGATTATACTATAAGTAAGATTTCCAATCACTGGGAGTGATATTATGAAGCCACTGGCCTTATACCGACAAGAAAGATCCTTATCTCAATGCCAGTTATCACTGGAAATAACCAAGTCTGGTACGAAAATCAGCCCGGCCAGCGTTGCCATGTATGAATTGGGCAAGCGCCAGCCTCCACTGGCTAAAGCGCGCGCTATCGCTCAATTTTTCGGAGTCACTACTGATGACATTGAATACGGAAAATTAAATCGAGGAGAGTAGAGATATGGGAAAATCTATTTCATTGGTAGATACTGAATCAAAATCCGCAACTGCCAAAATGGTAAACAAAATTGCTTTTTTGGGCGTAACTCATCCCGAGATATTGGCCGAAGGATTTTGCCCAAATTGCATAACCATGGTCGACTTATGGGTAAACGGCCAGGGATTGGAATTATCTTTACATGGTAAAGGAAATAAGGTTGAAGCACCGCTTGAGATGGACAAAGAAGAATATAGTGCTTTTCAACCGAATATTAATTATCCGGCGTCAAAACCCATAATCATTGAGTCCATGCCATTTTATAAAAAGGAAACATCCCTAATATCAAAGATAAGTGACTTTTTGCTCATGCCGGTATCATGTCCTATCAATTTGAAAAGGACGGTATTTTTCGTCCTCTTGAGCTTCGCATCAATGGCCCTATTAATCCAGGGCATTTATTATTTCTGGCCAGTAAATGATGAAATCCAGCTAATATCCTTGAACACTAACTGGACCGTTATCATAAGAAATCTATTTCTTGTCCTTTTAGGCTTAATTGCCGTAAACTTTGTGTCTTATAAAGCCGTTTTCTCGGATTCCGGCCCCAATCAAATAGACAAATGGACCTTGGGCTCTTCCATTGTGGCCTTTAGCTACTGCTTCCTCAGCAGCATCATTCTGCCTCTTTTATTAATAAGCCACTTGAATATTGCCTTATATTAATTCTTCAACTGTGGGGTAAGACAACAGCTCAATCGGAATAGCCTCAATAACTCCAACATAACATCTGCCCTGCAGATGTAACCTTCGCCGAACCCATCCAGATCCGGTCTTTCGCAAGACTCCTCGGTTTGCATAATTCCCATTCGAGGATGGTCGCAGCGTAAGATGCGCCCTTCGTCGCAATGGTAATTATGTAGACCTGTATCATCTCATCTCCCGCCTCCAGTAGGAACGTGTGCAGCACAGCGAAACAGGTTCCCAATCCCCTGCCGCAGCCAAACCAACCCTCCAGGCCGTGTTATCCCTCCAGGATTAAAGGGGATAATACGGCCGCCAGACCTGATCCTCGCCATAGTTACTTCTGACATTGATAAGGATACCATCGAGGGCATGATGACAATGGAACGGAGCGGAGCAAAGTGCAAATGTCATGATGCCCCGGGCACCGAGCGGAAGGCGCTGGCGTAGGGCCGGGAAATCGCATAAGGATAGAATATCTAGGATGGGAAGAGTGCCCGAAGGTCAAGCGCGGATATAGCGAAGCAGATCCGCACCGGATACTGAAGGGCACTCTGTTTTACGGATATAGCGAGTATATTATAAGAAGAATTAGGCCCGGAGCCTGGGCCTGGAGTGGTATAGGGGCAGTCTCGGCGCGCATTGTGCGACGAGGCGCACCGGTGCTCCATAAGACGCTCCAACCTACCCTGCTACCACCGGGGAGCTGGTCCGGCCATAGCGAAGCGGAGGCTGGAGGAGCGGGCGGGTACCGAGCGGAAGGCGATGCCCGGAAACCGGCTGGCACATGTTCCCCGGTGCCAGCCGAATGGGTACCGGTTGGAGGGCATGGCCTGCAGCGGGAGAGGCGGAGTGCGCGGAGCAGCACCCGTGAAGGCGAAGCCGGAACGGGTGGGCGTAGCGCGCCCGCCGGTGCTTCATAACACCAGAATTATTATGGTGTAATGCTTCATGCAATTATGGAGGGACATCTTATTGTCATCGACCTTTGATAAATTAATTTAGCAGGGTGTACCACGCGAAATGATAGCTATGTTTGATATGGTAGATTAGGAAGGGAATATATAAAGAGGAAAATTGTCACAAATACTAGAATTATTAAGATTAGCCCTTTTTAATTTTCAATGATTAATATATACTTCATTGATCTAAAGCAGAAATATAGAAAGCTGGGAAGGTGTTTTTATGAAAACAAAGAGTATTCCCGAGCTTGACAAGCTCTTTATAGAAATCGGTACTTATAGAAAAAGTAGTGAATTTAAAGAGCTTTTAGATTTTATTAAGAAGTTCCCCCATATTGCGCCATACAATGCCATGTTGATACATATTCAAAAACCCGGAAGCCAATATGTTGCATCTGCTAATGAGTGGTCAAGAAGGTTTAAACGTTTTATAAACCCTGGTGCCAGGCCCCTTGTAATATTACGCCCATTTGGACCAGTTGCCTTTGTTTTTGAACTTGGTGATACCCATGGCAACAGTCCTTTTCCCTCCGAACTCCTTAACCCTTTCAGGGTAGAAGGAGAGATTCATGACGGTATTTTTAACAACTTGATTAAAAATCTAAAAACTGACGGTATCTCATATACTGAAGCCGACCATGGTACCTCCAGTGCAGGCTTTATTCAAATTAATCAAAGCAAACATGAAGAAAAAATTACTCGTACGAATAAGGAAATTTGGGTGAAGATTCTATACAACATGGTTGTAAACAGAACTCATCCCAAGGAGACACGATTCGCAACCATCTTACATGAATTAGGCCATATATATTGCGGTCATCTCGGAACACCGAATCAAAAATGGTGGGATGATAGACACTATATAGATAAAAACGCAAAAGAATTTGAGGCTGAGAGTGTATGCTGGTTAGTTTGTGAAAGATTAGGAGTAAAGAACCCATCCGCCGAATATTTAAGCGGATATCTTGATGAAAAAGAGCAAATACCCAATATCAGTGTTGATACCGTATTAAAATCAGTGGCTATTATTGAAGCGATGATAAATGGGAGAAAAGAAATAAGAAAAGAAATTATTACCGAAGTCATCAATTTATAAAGATGATTAATTATGATTACTATTTTGAACAAGGATACTGTTTTTGTGTAACTGTACATGGTATATAAAAGATCAGCTTTATTACTTGGATATGTGCAATTCGGTTTGTATACATCACCCGTTCCCCCTCGTCGTTTTACTGTTCGGGAATGTGCACGCTTGCAAACATTCCCGGATGACTTTGGGTTCTGTGGTGATATTCTTGATAAGTATAGACAAATTGGGAATGCCGTACCAGTTGAACTTTCTAGAAGAATATGCGGTTCAATCATGGATACCCTCGACGGAAACTACATGAATCGGGAATCAACAATTACACAAACAGAATTACCTTTTTATTAGATTTGATAGGCACTGTTGGCGTCTGTGGTTTTATTGACTAGTGGCTGCATTTTGTTTGTAAAGGGCTATTATACCAGCAGGAGTTGATGTCTCAGAAATGCGAAAAGCCTTGGAGACTCCTCCAAGGCCTAGAATTTTATAGGGCCCGCTGGACTTTTCCCGAACGCAAACAGCGCGTGCATACAGAAATCTTCTGAGGACTTCCGTTGATCAAAACCTTTACCCGCTGAACATTTGGCTTCCATTCCCGGTTTGTTCTTATGTGGGAATGACTATACTTCTTGCCAAATGTGACGCTTTTCTCACAAACTTCACATTTCGCCATCTTTTTACCCCTCTCTGTTTGACATCTTAATATTATAACAGAGGGGTCTAATAGAGGGCAATAAGGATAAATATGTTAATAGGAAAGCAGGTCGGCATTTGCTCTTTTTAAACTCGTTTTTATTCGTTTCCAGTTAATTATTAATTGCAGCGAGTTCTTTCTTTTAATCGGAAACCCATTATATTTGTTGCAGGATTACGATATCGTTAATCGAATTAAGTAAACAGATTATTTATCCCTATAAATCCAGGAATTATGGAGAAAAAAATGACGCAAGATGGTGTTAACCACCGGCAAAGATTGAGGAATTGTTTTACCGAGCAGAAGCCAGAAGCATTAAGTGATGAACGGATTTTAGAACTGCTACTGACTTATGGGATACCCCAAAAAGATGTGTTCCCATTGGCTAATGAACTTATTGCAGCTTTTGGTAGCCTTGTCGGCGTTCTGTCTGCCGACCGAGCTGCCCTGGTCCAACACCAAGGACTAAAAGATTATTCCGCAATTCTAATAAAACTGGTCGATTGGATTCGGAAAACTTACCCGGCCAACGATTTGAGAAATAGTGAAGGACCAGCCGGCACTTATACTCTTGACCCTGAAGGTGCTGGTACATTAGATATTGCTGTAGAAAGGAAGCCTGTCATTCCAGACAAGCGGAGGGCTAAAACTGGTCTTTTTAGTAAAGCGATGCTGGGGGAATCCATAAAAGTCTTACCCACTTTACCTGATACAGATTCAATCCAAGAAATTCGCGAATTCTTAAAAAATAATCTGGCCTTTAATTCCGAGCAGACCCGGGCTAGAAATGCTAGCTATATAATTCAGCGAATGTTCCCTAATGGAAAAGCCGATAAGGTTCTGCGGAAATATGCACGGTACTATGCTGGAAAACAGGAATTAAAGGATGTCTGCTATTATCGTTTTTGCATGAAAGAAACACTTATGCTCAAAATCACAGACGATCTTTTTATACCGGGTATCACAGGAGGAACTTTACAACGAAATACAATCAAAGCTTACCTCCACGATAAATGGCCTCAAGCCAAAAACATCAAAGACTGTGTTCAGGCCATTGCAGAAGCATTAAACGCCGGTGGTATAGCAAAATGTACCAGGGATACTGTTTCCTATACATACCGTGATATTAACCTGGCATCGTTTACTTTTATACTGCATAGCGAATTTCCGGAACCCGGCATTTATGATATCAAGCTTCTCGAGCAAGGCAACGCGGTTAGACTGATGCTATGGCGGCCTGACCAACTGTTGTCGGCGCTTTTTGAGTTGCGTAACCAGGGCATCCTTTCCAAGGTTTCAGAGATAGATAATGTGAGACAATTCACTACCCAGTATACATTGGCGAAAGCAATAGCAGTCCTCACCGCGGGAGAGGTGGAAATATGACCGATACCGAAATAATAGAAGCTTTACGAACCAGACTCAATGTGCATTCAGGGCGACATCTCTACGGCATACTCGGAAATTATAGCGCCTTGGAGCGGTTTTCAAAAAGTCTCCAACAGGCTCGAACCTTAGCAGGAGAGCCTTTCCCCACGCCTTTATCAGTAAATAGGGAGATACTGGAGGCCATTCCCGACGAGGAATTTAAGGAACTGGCAGACAATGAACCCAAAAGGCCGGAACCGACTATGCAGCATGTCAAACAGTCATTTGAGTCGTTCTTACGCTCCAGGCTGCGCGACCATGATTTGCTAGTGCTTTCCGGTTTGGAGATGCTCTTTGCCTACCACATAGAATTGACCCTTTTTCGTACTCTATCGGCAGATGACTACCGCATAATCCTCTTATTGCCCGGAAAAAGATCGCGCCAAGGTGAAGTGGTGATGTTCCCGGGTCTGACGGATCAGACTTATGTACTGCCGACCAATTTTATTGCTGAAAATCACATGTGGGAGCTGATGGATTAGCATGGGCGCACCAGAAAATATGTTTGCAGCACGCAAAAACTTGGATGAAATATGCACCGTTCCTGATAAGATCATTTCAGTATATGCCCTGGAAAAACATATATGGGCGGATGCCAATTCTATAGAAGCTCGAAAAGCGCGCCTCCCCGAAGAACAGACCGTGAAAGAATTTCAGATTGGTCCGGTCCGTTCATTCTTAAACGATATTCTACGAAATATGGCTGCGCCATATAAACCAGAGAAAAAGGACAACCCTATTGGTCAGGGCTACTGGATCCAGGCTGAATTTGGATCAGGTAAATCACATCTGCTCAGTTTCTTGGCTACCTTGTCTTTAGGAAGCGAAAAAGTATGGCAGCTAGTCAAAGAGAAAGAAGCTGCCAGCGGCCAGGGTAAACGTGAATCTATTTACCGTTTTTGGGAAGAGGGATTAAAAGCCAAAAGCGGTGGAGCTAAGAAAGGTGTCTTTGTAGTAGCCCGTACTCTGGTTGGTTCCGGCGGCGGAGCCGTGGGACTCAGTGACAAGGGCAAACGTCTTGGTGAATACATATTGGAAAGCGTTAAGGAGCAACTTCTTATAGAAACAGGGAAAAATCTTTCCCTGTATCCGGCAGAAATTTTAGCTGATCGTTTCCTTGGGGAGGATTTGGATCGCTACCGCAAAGATCTTAAAAAGTTCTTAAAAGACCCGAATTATTTTGCCGAAGATGCATTCGAAGATGCGGAGGATTTCATTAAATCTATCCAGCAAAACAAGTCGCCAGAATATAAACGCAGCGCGGGCAATAAACTATGGCGTTTTTACGACGAGTACTTAAAGGTTCAACCTCAGGTGCCCGCAGAGACAGAGGATATTCTTAAACATGTAGTGGAAACCATACTCGCCGAAGGATACTCTGGAGTATTGCTGATCCTTGATGAGATTTCCCTGTTTATGAAAGACCGTGGAGAAGACCAGCGGGTGGACGATGAAAAGACTTTAGTAGTCCTGGCCAACCGCCTGGCAAAAGTACATAACCTGCCGATCTGGACGGTATGCGCCGCCCAGCAGGCAATTGAAGCTAAACCCGGTCTGGGAGTTAAAAATATTATTGCTGATGATCGCTTAAAACTTGTTCCTCTCTTACAGAATTCCAAGGATTATTATGATATCGTATTATCGCGAGTAAGAAAAATTGAGCATCCTGAATATATCGCAAACTATTACCTGCATTACAGCAGTCAGTTTACCTGGCCCAAAAGCATTGGAGAGGATGAGTTTGCTCACTTTTTCCCATTTCATAAACCCGCCCTGGAAGTTCTGCGGGATATCACTCATGAATTGACAACCGCACGCTCAGCCATCCATTTTATGCATCAAACCCTTAAGCACCAGGTTAAGATCAAAGGGAAAGAATTAATTCGCCTCTGGGAACTGTTTGATGAAACCATGGAATATGAGGAAGATCCCAGCGGAACCTATGCCGGCCTGGTAGCCATTAAGACAAAAAGAGAAAGTGAATATAAGGCCTACCTGACCTGCCGCAACCAGATAGACGGTCTGACCAAAGGGATCTTAAAGGTTTACCGAGAGCGGTCAGTTCGTACTATCCAGACTCTTTTCCTCTATCATATTGCTCACAATAAGCTGCAGGGCTTGAATTCCGAAGAACTAGCCAATGCGGTCATGATTGAAAGACAAGAAAATGCCACGCCGGAAGAGAATATCCAGCATTATGAAAGTCTGGCCGTTGCGCTGAATTCGGAACTTCCTCAGATTGTGGAAAGCTTCGATGAGGCGAAGATGCCGCATTATCGTTTTGAGCCGGTAGTGGTTGGTATTGATCCCAACCGGGAATTCCAGAAAGCTCGTGATGAAGCGGAGGGTAATGAAGCTCTGCAGAGTTGGGCGCGAGAGCGTTTGTTGGCTTTGCATGAATGGCCCGTTAATACCAGGCATATGAATATTAACCTGGCCGGGGATCATAAATCTCTGTTTTACGATATTGCGCCTTTCGCAGGACCTGATGGAATTCCCCCTGCACCCTTTAGCAACAAAACGGTGGAGATTAACTGGCTAGGCCGTCAGGTTTTCGGAATCATTGCCATGCGGGATTTTTCTCAGATAATCGCCTCAGGACATCAATTACCTCCTGTCTTGACTGACCAGGAAGATAATGATTTTGCGGTCTATGTGGCCAGTAAACCGGTATCGTCCAAAATTCTTGCAGATTTACTCATGGGAATAAAGGATAAAAGAATCCTGCTCTGGACCCCGGACGAATTAAACCATGACGAGAAACAGCGTCTGCTTGACTTTGCAGCCTATTTAAAACTTATCGTGGACTGGGGAGGCAAAGATACGGAAGATGCAGTTACTGTGGTAAACTGGGTAGCCAACCGTTTGAAGACGGAAATGGGCAAAATCGTGCAGATCATTCAGGTTTCCTATGGAAGAGGAAGATTCGATGCCATTAACAATACCCAGATGCCGTTCCATGCAGCTGGTGAACGGGGAGCGATTATAACCCCGTTGACTGATCGGGTTTTAAGCAGCGTCTATGAATCAAAAGATATCAAGTTTGATCATGCCTTTGTATTTAAAAAAGAAGACGCCGTCAAGGTTATAAACGGCATTGTCAAATCTGGCCAAATTCCCCGGAATGCCAAACCGGGCCAGAACCTCAGTGCAGTACAGAATTTTGGAGCCGGTTTAAAAATCGTAAAAACTAGTTCTGAGAGAACCCTGGATGTCAGCAACAACCAATATGTCAATGATATGTGGGATTTCATTGATAAGCATCTCATGGATCAAAACCAGACTATGAACCTGGACACCCTCTACAAAAACTTTATGGGTCTAGGCGGGCCAAAGGATTACGGTCTTAGCCGCCGTTTGGTGCAGCTCTACCTGCTGTGCCTGGTTCGGAATGGTAAAGTGCAAATCCATTTGCCCGGAAAATCCGGTTTGTCGTTCTCCATACTGGATTATTCCAACCTGGAATCGGTAGAATTCTCAGCCAAAATACTGGATTCTATGGACAAAGTTCAGAAGGTAGCCAAACCTGAGAACTGGGAAGTTTTACGCCCTTATGCAGAAAAGCTCCTCAATAGAACTATAGCTATAACCCACGATGACGCTGAGATCAGCGAATACCGGGCTTTGTTAAAAGAGCATTTTTCAACCCAGAAAGATAGCTCCAGCCGGATTTGCAGCCAGTCCCAAAATCTCTTTGCATATTTAAAAGTCCCCAACCCCTATGAAACGGAACTGGAACAGGTTAGTAAGCTATATGCAATTGATCTCAATACCGGAAATGATATAAATACTATCCTGTATAGTTTGAAGCTAGCCTTTGGTTACTTAGCTTTTGATAGCAACCGGGCTGATGAGAACGAAGTTAAAGATATGGCTGTACGCTTAACGAATTACAATAATATCGCCAATTTACTACAATACATTCAGGAACTTCGAACCGCCTTTGTTTATTGTCACGAAGTGCTCCCCGATATTGCTGAATTGACAGGAATTCGCAAAACCCAGGAACGCATTGCTAAGAAACTGCAGAACCTCAAGCCGTATATTGATTCCGATATTAAATTGAAGACCGAACTAATTGGTTCCGGAGATCCTGCATCAATCGAAAAAGATACCATCAGTGCATTGTTGAAGGATTATGCACTTGTCTATGTTTCACTGCATGATCATGTCACTGAGCAATGCAACCAGAGCCGGAGCCAGATAAAAAGCCTCCTATCGGGAAGCGAGTGGAGCGTCCTGCATCTTTTGGAGAAAATCACAGCCTTGCAGCCGGCCTTTGTTATTGGTCTGCAAGAACACCTATTGAAAATAGCCGATGGTATTTTTACCTGTTCCAGCCCCTCAAAAAATTCTATTATAGAAGATTTGACATCGCAGCCATTGCACGAATGTGGTCTGTCCTTTATAAACGCCCCTATTTATCTGGATCATGCCCGACAAACTGAGACCGAAGCCAGCGAATATTATGACAAGATTATTAACGATAAATTGCAGATTTTCCTCAATCAAGCTATCAGGGAGCGGTTGGAGCAGGGCAAGAAGGAAAAAATTATTGCTCAGATATTAGGATGCTCCAACATCAGCGATATCCATGACGTATTGATAAGTGAATTACAAAAAGACCCAAAAATTGTTGACATTATAAACCGTTATCTAAAGAAAATCGTGGTCAAAAAAGTTAAGTTAAGCGATTTTAATCCTGAAAATAGGACCGTGGAAAAGGAGCAAATCGATAAACTTGGGGTCCAATTTCAGAACTTTTTATCCTGTCAACTGGAAGATCTGGTTAGAGAGCTAAAAGAAGCTGGAGAAGATGAAGATACCTTGCCCATGCTGGTTATAGAGTAGGTGATTAAATGACATTAAAGGAATGGGTTATACATAAGCTGGAGCAGGTTATTGATAACAATCGCGTGCTGGTCTGCGACCCTTTGGGCATTTTGCCGGAAGCCTATGGGGCTATCGACCACCTAGCTCAACAAAACGGGTTTACTGTAATCAGAGCATCTACCAACCTAGCGTTCCGGGATACCTACGAAAAAGTTCTTCAGGACCAGGAGATTAAAAAGATTATGATCCTGGACCAAACCCCTTGTATTCGCCTGCAAAATCGGGGGATTAGCGATGCTCCCCCCTTATTCTATCCTGATTTTTTGGAAAAATGCCCGGTCGAGGCGCGCCTGCACTTGGACCTGCGTCAGTATTTGCGCGATGTTACCGGAGACGGCAGCTGGCCGCAGGCTTGCAACGAACCGCGCTATGCGCGTTTGATGATTCCACGATTGCCAGCAGTTTTAACTGCTTATCATAACCTGCGTTCATTTGACGACAAAGTCTTTACCGATTCAGATTTTAACACCATTGTTGCTTTTGCCGCCCTGGGTATTCCCGAACTGGCTTTTAAAAAACTGGGTGCGGAAGAATACTGGCGTATTGGCCTGATGGGACATGAGACCCTTCACGAACTAAAAACCCTAGCTCCTCATGTTGTGGAATTACTCAACACCGAACTAAAAAAGGCTCCTATTCCTTTCTGCTGGTTTGCCGACCGCGATACTGAAACAGTTGTTAACGGATTTTATCTCTCTGCCATCCTCTGCCAGCACAGCAGCCACTGGCCTTTGCTCCTGGGCAACATCGATCCGTCCTTTAGTGCATTTAAAAATATTGATGAAAACCTTTTAAAGGATACTGCGCCCCGTCTAGTAGCTATAGATCCCAACCAGGCTGAGCGCGATTTGGCCAATCTGGAACAAAACCTGGATAGCGAACAGGTGGAATTAATTCTAATAGAACAATTAAAGATTGAAGAACCGGATAATTTTGCTTCACTGATTGAAAAGGAATGCTATTCATCTCTATTCCGTTCTCTGACTTTGTTGGTAGCTTTGGATAATATGCTTTCCGCCAAACCGGCCCGAGAAGCCCAGAAACGGGTTCAGGCCGCGCTTTTTAAACACAAAGACATGTGCCTGTCCAACCAAAGAAAGTATCCTTCCTGGCAGCATCTGATCGATATCTATAAACTGGTAATGGAACTGGAACCGTTGAACAAACAATTGCTGGCCGTTCAAAAAGAATTAAGCGTAAAAAAGGCTGACCAGTTGGATTTATCCTATTTTCGCAACCTATGGATAAACAAGCATTTGGGCCAGTTGGAGTATATATCCTCATCCCTGGAACGGCAGATAGATAATGCTGAACTCTTGCCCAGAAAAGCTAGCGAACTTCCCGAGGTATTTGGGCAAATACTGGCCAGCATCCGCCAACGGGTGCGGACTTTGTGTGATGAAATCAATCATAAAATTAACACTGCCAATGCCAAGTTCCAGGAAATGATTGCCCTTCGCTATCCCGCGTGGGTTCGGGAATCGGACGGCGGGACCGAGGAGCCGGTGCTCACCAGCCGTTTCCTGGAAAAGTGCCTCAAACCTTATTGGGACCCCCAGGAAGAAAAGGCGGTTATATTTATATTCGATGGTATGCGCTATGATATCTGGGATTTGCTGCTCAAAGACTCCCTGCAAGAATACATGGATATTGTGCATGAATTATCCGGATTATCGTTACTGCCTACCGAAACCCATGTTAGCCGCAAGGCCATCAGTGCTGGAGCTTTCCCAGATGAATTTGACAGCAGTCGGGCAGAGAGCAAATTAATGCAGGAAGCCTTAAGCCGACTGTATCATCAGGAATTTACCCTAGAGGTCGCGGTACCGGACGGAGGAGGAACCGGAGAGACAGTTCATTACCGGACTGATAACCTGGACGTATACATATTTGAACTGTGCGATACCGAGCTGCATAAAATCAAGATGAAAACATTTCCCGACGGGCGAGAGGTACCGGCCCGCCCCCTGGCCTATATCTATCAGCAACAGGTCAAGAACATTATCGAAAATGAGGTTATGGCCATTATTCGCGGCCTGCCTCCTGATACCAAAGTTTTTATTACCGCCGATCATGGATTTGCCAGGGTAGGGCGCAAATCCCTGGGGCTCAGCGATGCTTGGCTGTATATGCCCCCGGATTGTACATATCAGAATAGCCTGCTCAATCTGCCTTTTTCTGAAATAAAGGCAGGAAATGAGCTAAAAAACCAGATTATTGCCTTTACTCCGAGTCAATTGCGATTGCCCGAAAAAATTACTCGCCTCGACCCCAAAAAAGGCAAATCAGTTGAACAGGAATTTAAAACTCTGGCTTTTCCCAGGGTGGGCTATTCTTTCAAACGCCCCGGTTCTCCATTTAGACCCGATGCCTATTCCCATGGGGGCATATCCATCCAGGAAATGCTCATTCCCATGGTGGTTCTAAAGGTTAAACAACCTGATCAAGGTCTCCTCAGCCTGGGACCGGTGCAGGGACCCCAGGATATACTGGAAGGAGATCCGGTCGAGTTTTCAGCCCGCGTCGAATACCAGGCATCCCAGTTATTCGCTGATGACATCCGTGTAGATGCAAGGGCAAGTTATGCTATTGAATCTGATCAATTCTCTGTCTCTCCTCAGGTGATTTTTGTGGGATCAGAAGGAGCAATGATCAGCTTTGCTTTCAAGCCTAATACAGAAGACGCATCGGTGGAGGAACGACATCAGGGTGTAATGACAAGGCTATTTACTCTGGAAATAAGCTACAGGGATGGCTATCGTATTATACGCAAATCCAGTACCCACAGGTTTAATGTGAAACTGAATGCGGAGAAAATTGTCCGCCGGGTTCCCACACATTTGGGTAATATCCTGGGTATGACCCCCAGATCAATGAGGTGATAGAATGAGCAAGCAACATGCTAAGCGGGACCAGGGCACTATGTTCAATTCAAAAGTCCCAACCATGCCGGAGGGTTATTATTCGGGTGATAAGCCAAACCCGCACCTTCGTGATTTCGTAGAGGCACATTTGAAAGAAAAACCGTATGATCCTGAAACTGATGATTATAACATATCGGCTTTTGACAAACCTATAGAAAGTACGAAAGCCACTGCAATTTACAATATGCATACATATTGGTCAAAAAAACCCCACGGCGCAATTCAACAGTATATTCGTCACTATACAAGTCCCGGTGATTTGGTGCTAGACCCTTTTTGCGGTTCTGGGGGAACTGCATTAGCCGCTCTGATGGAAGGACGCAAAGCCATTGCTATAGATCGAAGTCCAGCTGCTACTTTTATTACAAAAAACTACTGCACTCCAGTAGATTCTGAAGAATTACAAAAAGGATTTGAAGAACTTGAAGCTAGGGTAAAACCAGAACTCGACTGGCTGTATGAGACTCGTTGCGATCGTTGTGGTGGGCCAGCAACTACAGCCTATACTGTATATTCCCAAGTTTATCAATGTTCCCGCTGCCTGGAGAAAGTGCCCCTTTTTGACTGTGTTGAAGTGCAATCTTATACAAAAGCAGGGAAACAAATTAAGCTAAAAGTTTGTCCGCATTGCTACCGTAAAGGGCAAGTGGAGGAAATCAGTACTAGAGGAGAGCGGTTTGGAGCGGTTCCCGTATTGGTTAGCTATTTGTGTGAAGGAAACTGTAAGCCCAAAAGAGATCAGCGTTCGCATATCGATTTAAATCCAGTAAAACGAGAGTTCTTTGATAAGCATGATATCGCTAAAATCCGGGAGATTGAGAGCAAAGATATTCCTTATTGGTATCCTTCTCATAGAATGATGCATGCGCCAGAGGAACAGGAATGTTGGGGTGTTGAATGGCGCCCAGGCCGCAATTTCCGTACTGTAGATGAGTTGTTTACAAAGAGGAATTTGTGGGCATTAGCAGGAATCAATCATAACATCACTATTCTTAACAAAGATAACATTAGCGATTCATTATTACTTGCTCTTACTGGTAGTATGCTTCATTTAAGTAGAATGAGCCATCACAAAGAAGGCGGCGGAGGCATTATGGTTGGAACTTATTATATTCCGCAGATGTTCAAAGAAAGGTGTGCTTACGTAAATTACACTGACAAACTTAAAGAAATTATAGTGGCTTTGAATAAGATTGGATTAAAAAAGATGCCAGGATTAATGATTTCCACTAATAGTGCAGTAAATATTTCACACATATTGACTTCAAGTATAGATTATATTTTTACTGACCCCCCTTATGCTGGCAAGTATCAATATGGGGAACTCAATTTTATCTGGGAATCATGGCTGGGATTAGATACTCATTGGCATAATGATGAGATTATTGTAAATGATGTCCGCGGGAAAAGCCTTGAGGACTGGACAGAAATGATGCGCCAGGCTATGCAGGAATGCTATCGAGTGTTAAAACCTGGACGTTGGCTTTCTCTTTGCTACCATGATACATCTGAAGGCACTTGGAGTTTAATTCAAGATATCATGTCCGAGGTTGGCTTTATTGTAGATAAATCTGAAAGTGTACTTTTTATAGATACAGGTCAAAAATCATATAATCAGCTGACTGCGGACAAGGTTACTAAACGTGATTTGGTTATCAATTTTAGAAAACCCAAACCAGGTGAACTAGCGTCCGATTTGTGCATAAATGATTACGATGACGAACAAACTTTCCGCGAAAAAGCACACACAATTATCCGTGATTACTTATCCACTTACCCTGGCTCCACCAAGGACCGCATTTACGATGAACTAGTCAGCCGCATGGTGCGACGGGGGCAAATGGAAGCACACAACTTTGATGAATTGCTTCAGCAAGTGGCAGATGAAGTCAGAGAACCACTTAAGAAAAATCTTTTTGAAAACCAGAGCCCTGATCTTTTCGGAACCCATGAAATCGGGCGCTGGTACTTGAAGGAAAGCGAATTTGATATCGCGGACGAAGCGGAAACGGTGAAGGAAGACTCAGCCGCTAAAAGTGTGGCTGGATTCATTGAAAAATGGCTAAAAATGCACCCCCACAAAGACGGCGTCCATTACTCGGATATCTTTGAGCACTACATCTATGCTGTCCAGGAAAAGCCCCGCCGGCAACTCCAAGACTGGCTCCCTGATTATTTCTATAAGACTACTGAAGGCACTTACCGCTTACCGGCCAATCAAGAAGAAGAAGACGCCAAGGCCAAAGGCCGCCTGGCCGGAATAAACCGTCGTATCAAACGCTATGTAGCTTATCTCACCCAGGGCGTGCCAGTTCCCGAAAAAGAGCGCCCAGGAGACGCTACCTTGGCGGAATGGATCCGTCAGTGCAAGCTCACTGGTCTATATTTAGAAGGAAAAACCATTTTCGAGAAGGGCGGCTTAGACATGACCCGTCTCAATGAAGAAGCACAGGTCAATGTTGAGGAGGATTACCAGGTCTGCCTGCGTTTACTTGCACGCTCCGATGGTAAAGCCAAGAAATAGAATTTGATATAATTTAAAAGATTGTATTTAGGTGGCAGAAAACATGTCACCTTTTTATTTGCTGAACCGTCTATTACATGGACTATAGTCTATGTAACCTGGAAAGAGGTGGTTAACCGTTGGCAATTGACGAAGAACAGATACTGCGGGCGAAGGCTCTGGATCTTGAGGCTCTTGAGGAAGTGGCAGAGTACTTAATGAAAAAGTTGCCGCCTTTCTTAAAGTCTAACTTTCCTGATCTTCCTTATGATGACGCAGAAGACGCAACCATGGTAGTTTTGGAAAAATTCTTGAAAAACCCGATGTCAATCAGGGCAAAAAATATTACCAGTCTCTTTGCGTGGGCAAAGAAGGTTGGAAGTAATTATTTAATCGATCTGACTAGGTTGTCAGAATCGAAAAACCAATCATTATCCCCTGTTAACCGGGAGGGGGATGAAATAGAGTTGCCGCATGTGGACAGGGATTATCAAGAAAAATTGGCCCAAATAGAAGAGAAAATTGCAGTCTCTTCTACACTGCAAGGGGCTTTAGATGCACTATCCCCAACTGACAAATACATTGTCTATGAACATCACCTGGCTGAAAGGTCTCTTGAAGCCATCGCCAAGGATTTAGAAATGAAAGTTGATGCTGTAAAACAGCGAAAAAAGAGAGCTTTACATACGATAAAGGAAATCCTGAATAGCCAGGGTATCACTTATAATAGTTTACATTGAAGAAATGTTTTTAGAATAAAATCTTAAACTCAATAAGAGTTTTAAGGAGGGACGCTCTTTTTATGAGCGGTAAAAAAGAGATAAAAGATATGAAAAACTTATTATCAGAATACATTGAATGCCTGGAAAAAGGTCAAGAACGAACCGATTTACTTGAAGCGTTAAAACTAGAGAAAGATGTATCAAAAGCCCATGAAAATATATATAAGGATGCAGCACTAGCTCAATTTTTCTATTATAATCGCTTGGCCGAAGAACGTCTTCCCATAATGCGTCAACGTTTTCAAGAACTGCGAAACAAATTGGCCCATTCTGAAAACCTAGATATATGGAGCTATTTGGAATCGACTATGGAACAGAAGGGCTGGACCTGGAAAGACGTTTTAAGCAAAATAGGTGCCAATCCACGGTTTGTCGGGCAGATTAAGGATAGAAAATGGAGTCTGCAAAGGATACCACCTCATGACCTGGCCAATATATCAAGTTGGATAGAGGCTGATCCCAATCAGGTGCTTAGATTGAGCTATGCCATTCTGAAGGCAGAATCAGCTTCCTCAGGTTATGAAAAAGCTGCGCATTTCAGGGCCGCATTCGATCGAAAAGCTGAGAGCCCCGATCAAAAGCAAGAACAACAAGACTCAGTTCTTCAATATCTTAAGGAATTGGAAAACGCATTAAATAAAGCCAATTAGAGATACCCTTTACGCCTAGTAATCTCTACTCCTAGCAAATCACGAGTGACTTTAAAGATATTGGCAAGATGATCAAAGTTGGGATTTGCTTTAAACTCTTTGCGCAGCAGGGAGTCGGGTAATAGTAATTCCCCGGCGAATACCCAAGCCTCCTTTTCGTGCGGATCTGGATCATTCAAAGAGTCCAAGGTATCCCATCTTCCCCTAAGATCATGCGATAAAGCTAAATGTCCCAGTTCGTGAGCGAGGGTCGATCTGAATATTACTTCAGGTAGACCCTCAATAATTTCTATGCGTCCATTTATGAGTCGACCCAGATATTGAGAGTCAGTAGCTTTTATAAATACTACATTGGCCATCAGAAAGGTGCAAATAGGCTGAAGGTCAATGGGTGGCGCAGTAACTTTCAGTTTTTTAAGAATTTCTTTGGCAATTTTTCTGGCATTGTTAGGGTTCCTGTAAGCGTAATGCGTGGGTGAATTCTCCGGAACGTATTCGCGCTTTTTGGGATGAAGAAGATCATCTATAGAAAATCCTTCTCGCGGCATGTCACCTTTCTCCTTCCTGTACCGTCTATATATTAGATTCCACTTATTAACATAGAGTCCTCTTTAAATGATAGGAGGTGAAAAAATGGCTAAAACCGCCAAAGGCAATAAAATCGTTCATGTTAATCCTTATAAGAGAGCAAAACCGGGTGGTAAAAACAAAACAGTACCGGTTAAAACTCATCGCCGTTCTACACCAAATTAAAGATGATGATATCAAGTTGTTTTGGGTTCGAACCCTGGTGGACTATCGAGTTCACCAGGGTTTGGAGAAATGGAGGGTTATTAAAATGGGTAAAGGCAACAATCCCAATCGTCCAACAGATTCACAGAAGAATCATGATAACATGGTCAGATATGTGGCCAACGATCTGAAAAAAAGGGGCTATAAGGTGCTTGCCGATCATATCGGATGGCCTAATGGTGCGCCTGGTGAAATTAATGGCTATATTCCCGATATAATTGCCACAAGTAGCGGCAACGGAAATTTTATTATGGAAGTTGAAACTTGTCCGTCATATGCAGATGAGCATACCCGGGAACAGCTCACCGCCTTTAGCAAGGTGGCGGGTTATACCACATATGTAAACATTCCAAATGTCTGTGCCAGTAATGGCAAGAATTATGATCCTGCCCCGGACATACACGAATGTTTGCGAAAATGGGGACTACTTAGTGTACATGTTGGAACCTGCGATCCATTCTCTGGAGCCATCAATTATGAGAAATAAAAATAGGTCCCGGGAAATGGCTTAATTAGATCATTTTGTTCACCCTTTAAATTAAGTTGGAAGGTATTTACAATTATAATTTTCAGTGTTATAATTATTTTCAACAAATGCTGAAAACTATTAAATGGGTGAAAAAATGATGGAAAATGAAAAGCAAATAGAAGATGTGATTTTGGATTGCTTTAAGGATATTCCCTTTATTAAGGTGAATATCCTTCGTGATTTCGATTCATCGCCATTTTACCAGCCTGATCTAGTGCTAAAGATGGATAATTCTAGCGATTCGGCAAGGTTAATCGTTTGTGAATATAAGAATAATGGACAACCGCGATTAGCCAGATCGGCCGTAGACCAGCTATTAAGATATGTACAGAACCTACCCCAAGCCTATCCGGTATTTGCCGCGCCCTATATTTCACCCCGCTCAGCTGAGATCTGCCGCGAACAAGGGGTGGGCTATATAGATTTGGCTGGGAATTGCCGGCTGACTTTCGATAATGTATATATTCTAAAAGAGGGCAAAGAGAATCCCTACAGTGTTAAGAGGGATCTGCGCTCTCTTTTTTCGCCCAAGGCTGAAAGGATTTTACGAGTACTTCTAAGCAGCCCCAATACAAAATGGAAAACCGAGGAGTTGGCTAAAACAGCTGAGGTTAGCCTGGGGCAGGTGTCAAATGTAAAGAAACTGCTGGCTGATCGAGAATGGATAGACCCGTCGGACTTTCGATTAAAAGAACCGCACCGGTTGCTGGAGGAGTGGAGCGCTGCCTACCGTTCGCAGCGCAATAAGAGGATAGACTATTATTCATTAAAGAAAGTTGATGAGCTGGAATCCTCTATAGCAGATATGTGTGAAAATTGGGGCATACCCTACGCGCTAACCAGTTTCTCTGCAGCAGCCCGTCGTACTCCAATGGTCCGTTATCAAAGGGCTACAGTATATATTGCTGATAATGTGGAACGCCTGGTGGAAGGTTTGGGGCTAAAGGCAGTCACTTCAGGAGCCAATTTAAGCATCTGGACCCCTTATGATAATGGCGTACTATTTGGAGCTGAAGAAATTGACGGTATCAGGCTGGTTTCAGCTGTGCAAAACTACCTTGACCTGAAGGGAGATCGGGGTAGAGGGGAAGAAGCTGCAGCTGCTCTGTTAGAAGGGGTGATTGAAAAGCTATGGTGAAACGTACCGATTATACGGCAGCAGCAGTAAACGCGGCTAAGTCAGTGCTGGTTGAATTGGCCCACTTATTAGGAGAGTATCGGGATGATATCGTGCTCATCGGTGGCTGGGTCCCGGAATTTTTGATCCGAGGGGCAAAAGAACAGCATGTAGGTAGTATGGACATAGATTTAGCTTTAAATCATTTGAACTTGGGTGAAGCAGGCTATGCTAGCATTGGCAAATTATTGATAGATAGGGGCTATATTGAGGGAGAACATCCTTATAAGTTCTACCGTGAATTCACAATTGAAGGAAGACAATACCGTATTCAGGTGGACTTGCTGGCCGGCGAATACGAAGGCACTGGGAAAGGACATCGCACGCAGAAGATACAGGACATCAAAGCTCGTAAATTACGTGGCTGCGACTTGGCCTTCCGTATGTATGAAAATGTTCGAGTTGAAGGCCGACTGCCAGATGGAGCTCTGGATACCGTGGAGATTAAGGTGGCATCTATTGTGCCCTTTCTGGTAATGAAAGGCATGGCCCTCAATGACCGGTTGAAAGAAAAGGATGCCTGGGACGTTTATTACTGTCTCAGAAATTATCCCGATGGATTGGATGGGATAAAAGAGGAAATCCGCAAACAGGTAGATAATGTTCTTGTAAAGGAAGGTTTAGCCAAACTAGCAGACCAGTTTGCAAGCACTGAACATATAGGTCCAAAGTCGGTGGCAGATTTTGAGGAAGTCACCGATAAGGAATCTCGTGATTATTTAATCCGGGACGCTTTTGAGCGCGTGCACTATCTATTAGAGGGGTTGGGCGTCAATAATGAATGAGAAGTTAAAACAAATTTTCAGTGGTAAGGTAGTCAATAAAGCCCACACCATAAATACTGGAGTAGATGAATTTCCTCGTTACGTAGTGGAGTATCTGATAGACAATTATTGTTCTGAAGAGAGCTTTTTTTCTGATATGGAAATGGTGGTCCGCAGGCTAAAGGAAAACTTCGTCCATGGTGCCGAAGCGGAAAAGATCCGGCACTTTATTCGGGAAAACCGGCATCATTCAGTAATTGCCAATTTAGAAGCCAGGCTGGTGGAAACCGAGGATAAGTACTGGGCTAGCATAGCTTCAATCAATGAAAATTTCGTTAATATTCCAGAAAAGCTAGTTAGCCAATATCCAATGCTCCTCTCCGGAGGTATGTGGGGTACCATAGATCTGACCTATGATGAAAATGAGATCCACAATAAAAAAATACGACCCTTTAAGATAACTGAGTTTACACCCTTTCAGGTTAGTTTCATAGACCTGGATGATTATATTGGGAAGCGAAGCGAATTTAACACCGATGAGTGGATTGATATCCTGGTAAACTCCTGTGGTTTAAACCCGGAAAAGATGAATAGGCGGCAAAAACTTTTATATATTTGCCGTTGCATTCCCCTAGCGGAAAGCAACACAAACATGCTGGAACTGGCCCCTAGGGAAACTGGGAAGACCTATTTATACCGCAATATCTCCTACTACGCCCATGTTCTATCTGGAGGAAAGGCCACTCCAGCGCAATTATTCATCAATCTCAACAATGGGAAAATCGGCGAAGTTGGGACCAGGGACGCTGTAGTCTTCGATGAGATTGCCAATACAGATTTCACTGATCCCCGCAGCTTTGTAAGCATTATGCAGGGATATATGCAGGATGCTAAGTTTAGCCGTGGTAAAAAGGAGATCCTGGCTTTTGCCAGCCTGGTTTTTGTTGGTAACCTGGACGTCCAGGGAAACCTCCCCCATGAGAAGTATTATCATTTATTTGAACCACTCCCTGATTTCCTCCAAGTAACGGCATTCTTGGACCGTTTGCATGCCTATCTTCCCGGTTGGGAGATTCCCAAATTAGGTCCGGACAGTTACTCAAAAGACTACGGCTTTATAACAGACTATTTT
Organism: uncultured Syntrophomonas sp.; assembly: GCA_964635975.1. Classification (GTDB taxonomy): domain Bacteria; phylum Bacillota; class Syntrophomonadia; order Syntrophomonadales; family Syntrophomonadaceae; genus UBA5314. The sequence continues at coordinate 5,016 of CAZWPO010000027.1, read as the reverse complement.
TGCGAAATACTGCATGAGCTGCGTAGAGTTGATATAGTGGCTTCTGTTCGATCAAGGTTTGAGATTATCGACGCAGCAGCCACCAGTCAGGGCATTTCCGGGCGAGATCAGCGAGCTATTTTAAAAACCCTTTCAGGATTGTTAAAACTTCTATATCCCCATGGCATTGTTCACGACGAGGAATTAGAGGAACTATTGCTTTTATCATGTGAACTGCGACAACGGGTAAGAGAGCAATTGCATTTAATCGCCCAGGGCGAATATGATCGCATTAAGCTGAGCGCTAAAATACTGCCTTCTGGAAAGATAGTAACTCCTGAATTACCGGATGCAGAGAGGGTGCAGAATATTTCCGTACCACCTGATCCCCGGGTAGGAGAGGTTATCGGCCTGGCAGTGGTTGGAGATCACGGGTGCATTCTTCATTTTGAGATGCAGGCCAGTAAGGGCCATGGGCGGGTAGTGCCTTTGGGATCAATCCAAAAGGTAATGAAAGAGAGTATTGAAGCAGCTGCACAATATATCAAAACCCATCATGACGATCTGGGTATTAGTGGGGAATGGCGGGATAATTTTGACATTGCCGTCCTGGCTACTTTTATGGGTGTTCCCAAGGAAGGGCCTTCAGCTGGTATTGCCATGGTGGTAGGTATTGCATCTGCGTTAAAGGGGATCGCAGTTCGCAATGATGTTGCCATGACTGGGGAAATAACCATTATGGGCAAAGTTCTGCCCGTAGGTGGTGTTCAACAAAAGGTCCGGGCTGCTTATGATGCTGGAGTCAAGGAAGTAATACTGCCCGAAGACAACCTCAAAGAAGCGCAAAATTTGCCCGAATATGTTTTAGATGCGGTGAAACTTACTCCGGTGAATAATGTTAAACAAGTGTTAGATATAGCGTTAGTTAGGGCTGAGTAATAATTCTAAAAACGAAGTATTATTCTGGCATTAATTTGGCTCTCACATGTTCATAAGGGGCTTCGATCTGCAGCCTTTCAAAAAAACTATCTGCAAATTTCAGTGATGATTGCATAGCCCATTTTGCACACCCATGACTAAGGCATTTATTGGGGAAGAAACTAGTTGCTCCCGCAAATAAAGGATTTAGGTCAAACCTGCCCTTCAACTTTTTTTCGATATCTTGTTCAGTCATTGGCAGGTCTTCTATATCTGAAAAAGTGACAACTGACTCTGGATTGAAATGTACTAATGCATTTCTAAGTGCTACAAGTATGGCAATCTCAGCAAATGGTGGGTCATTTTCAGAAAAGGTGTTTTTCATTCCAACTGTTAAAGCTTTCTGATATTTTCGGAGCATTCTTACTCGCCTAATTTTGCCCTCTTGCCATTCATTAGCCAAAGCCTGCCTATATTCTTCATTCAACTTGTTTATCGTGGCTTCCTTAAATTCAGGTGGAGTTTCTGCAGCATCAGAATATAGTTCATTAATTAATGCTTCCAGAAAAGAAATTGAGGCAAATATACACCCAGTGACATAGGCGTTGTTTTCAGCAATTAAGTCATCTGAAAAACTACCAGTATATCTCTTTTCTGCTGCAGCACTCAAACGAGAAAATAGAGCTGCGGATTGAATATGCTGTATGGAAAAATAAGTTCTAGCCGTAAATGCCCAGCTGTCTGAAACAGTAATCAAAATAACGCACCTCCCAAAATGGCCAATTCATTATTCTTAACATAATACTTTTCGTTAGGTTGGTCTATAATGGCCATAGCTCGATCGCGCTGTAATTCCTGTCGTAACTAACCAGCTCCGCCTGCTCCCCTGCAAACCTCCAGAGAATCTTAATCCGCATTATAGACTGGAGTGATTCTACCCATCTGCTGTAAGCTGCTGAGAAGTGCTCTGGTTTTTCAAAGGCAGCTGTCCAATTGATTAGAAGCTTCCGACAAAGAGCCCTGGGCAAACTAATAAACCGACTGACAATAATAGCATTACTGCTTGTTTCTATCACCACCATGGTTAGCTTTTCATCAAAAGGCAGCAAACAAATCCGGTCCTCATTATAGACGCACGGATCAAAGGGGGTTTCAAATATAAAGTCGGTTTTGCCCAAGCGGAAGAATGGAAGGAGATGACCTGCAGAATCGTCTAAAATACGCACTACAATGGGTAGTGTTGACAGCTGCTGTAATTCTTTCTCAGATATGTTATTAAGGCAAATGATTAATAAGAGATGACCACTGGCATTCATAGCCAGTTTGCTGTGCTCCTGGAGGGGCAAGGGCTTGTCTTCATAGGGTTTAAAAAGTTGGCCTGCCTGAAATACCGATGACTCCATTATTCTGACCTCCTGCATATGTGTTAAGAACTACCCGGGGCTTAGGAGGTCGAGAATATCATAAGTGCCAACTACCCGCCTTTTTTGCCCTGGTGTACATCGAAAATAATCAACACTTAAAGTTATCCCACCCTTTAATTTCAACATTATTTTCTAATATTTTCATATTATTACTATCTCTGTTAATATTATATACTCACAAAGAGACCTGGTCATTACACCAGGCCACTTATTTTTCACTATTCTTTTTTATTTCTTCCTTGATCTCGTCAATATCCCCGCGGATCTGGCTGATTTCCGAAGCCATGGCACGCTGGTTCTCGGCAAATTTGTCAATACAAGCGGCTAGCTTATCTTCTCTCTCCCGGGCATCAGCCATGATGCGTTCCTCTCGAGCTGCTGCTTCTGTCAGCAGGCGATTGTTATAGGCATCGAAGCGGTACAGCATCCAGCCTAGCAATAACGCCCATGGCCCGGCGTTAGCCAGGGCATTTAACAATTCAGTTTCAATGATACATCACCTCGCAGTCTGCCGGTGATAAAATTAAAGCAGAGATAAATCGGCAGTATCTGTGGTTACGATGCGGGCTGAACTTTTGCTGGCTAGTGCGCCGGTATCGGTATTAAAGATGTTAGCGGCAATTATCGAATCCATGAGAGCAGCGGCTTCAACCCCGGTGAAGGGGTCTTTTACATTACTTACGTTCATAGTGCTCTTCTGGCTTAATGCCGTAAGGAAGGTCATTTCAAGAACTCTGGTTGCCATAGAATATCCTCCTTTCCGATTTTATTAATTATCTCCTCCTATTAAGGAGTTCCTGTAAGTTCGGCACTTTTAGTACGGTTAACAGCTATCAAGGTCTTGGTCTGAGCGGCGACGATGGCATCAGCCACAGTCTTTACAGCTGCGTCGGTGGCATCAGGTCTTACGTTGGCGTACTTTAAGGTTTTGGTCAGTTGCGCTCCGCTGCCGGATAAACCGTTGTCAACTACAACATTCAGGGTATCACTTATCGGGGTAGAAGTTACAGCCATGCTCTATTCACCTCCTTTCGGAACAATAAATACCTTCAGGAAGAGGATAGCACGGGCGTGTTTGAAAGTTGTTTGGAAAAGGTATGAATTTTAAACAAGTATTAGCTGTTTAGTTTAAAAGAGACACCCATTATATTAGTCTGCTATCATTTTTAGATAAAATTATTTTATCTAATTTTATCTTTGACATAAATCCTCAGATAAATTATGATATATTTATAAAACAGTAAGGGGGATTTAAGGTGAATTACGATAAAATTATTTTAGAACTAATGAGTAGAATACAGTCTTTAGAAGAAGAGGTGGTGAAGATTAAGACACAGCTTGTTTCGAGGTCAGATGACCTTGAAACAGAAGAAGATGAGCTTGACAAAGTTCAAGGGGAGTATACAAGGCTAGAGGCAAGAAATAAAGCAATGAAAATAATAGAGAGCATTTTCCCTGATTATCTTGCTGAAAAAGCCTCCAGGCGAGAAGGTAGTGGCATAAAGATATTAAGACCCGATGTAGACTCAAAAAGGCCTTTAATCATTAAATTCTTTCATAGTAAAACTTACGAAGATCGTTCTGGAGAATTTGAACATGCATGGCACACTGTCAATATTGCTGATATTTTAGGAACCATTTTTGATTATTGTATGTTTTCAGTTGTGAATTCGAAAGGCGAATGGTCATTCTTATTGTATGAGCCAGATGAATTAGCTATCTACAATGAAGAAAACCGCCTAACAAAGAGCGATGTTTTACACCTATATTTCGTGATTAAAGATGAAAAAGCCTTCGAAGTACGCGAAAAGACGATTGATGTAAGCGATCATCTAAATAACTGGAATGTACTGAAATAAGCGTATTTGAGCACAAATGGGGAGGGTCTTAATATGCAACCGAGAAAAGTGGTTCCTGTAATGGACAGTGACAGCGCTGTGATTAAGTGCATTAAAGAAAAATTAAATAACTGCGATGGAAAAACAACGATCAGATTGCTAAGAGGAGATGACTGCGAGATATGGTTTAGAAACGATGGGCAAGGCCTGGTATCGCCAAAAATACCACCTGCTAATCAATTAATATGGCCCGCTTTTGATGCTGCAATAGAAATAGTTATGAAAAACAATGGAAGAACTAAAAAAGGAAATGCGCAATCTGGAGCTAAACTTGGTAGTGACAAGCTTCCATTGGATTCTGTGGAAGGCTACATAGCTAATAAGATTCATGGCGTCAAAGTGGGGCAGTCAGCTTTTGGGCCCGGTTTCGTCATTTGCGCCATTTTGGAGTGGGCAGGAATATGCAGGAACGAAAAAGGTTATCTCTCTATTCGTCCAATGTTCTTAATAAATAATACTCCAACGGTTTTAAAGCAATCTGCCAGTAGTTAAAATTCATAATCGCTGAGCAATCGACATGGCCAACTTATTTTGTTCTTCGGGCTTACATAGTTGCCTCTCCTGATCAGGATTACTGATAAAGCCCAGCTCTAGCAAAACGGCCGGAGCGTCAGTTTTTCTAAGCACATAAAAGCCCTTTACCCGGACTCCACCATCTGGCCAGCCTGTGGCTGCGGCCAGCGCTGGAATCAAAACATTAGCTATCTTTTCCGCTTGCCCGCCGGTACCGCAGATCCAGGCGGATATGTAGTCAGGGTCCGGGTTGTCAAAGGCGTTAATGTGTATGGAAAGTACCA